>CAVYAE010000034.1:0-268898 GCA_963766305.1 uncultured Bacteroidota bacterium | reverse complement strand
GATCTGGAGTGAATAAAGAAACTTTAATTAAGGTTGCGTTACTACTGGTAGTTGCAATTTTCTTTTACAGCCTTATAAACAGGGTTCCCGACATTGATGATGCCTGGCTTGGTGAACATGCCTACTGGATGTTAAAGCTCGGATACGCAAAATCAGAATTAATGCGGGGTATAACCCATCAGGAAATCCGTTTTTTATGTCATCATAAATTATTAACTCTCCAGGGAGCTTTATTTTTAAAGCTGTTTGGATTTTCTGTATATAGCCTTAAACTATTTTCTTTATTATATTTAGCTGTATTTTTTCTAATATTTTATCTGAATTTTTATAAAAAGATTTTTTCAGCTTTTGAATTTTATTTATTCTCCCTGTTATTAATTTCAAATGTTTTGATATTTGAAAATTCCTTTGTTTTCAGACCTGAAATTTCTTTAATGACCTTAGGGTTTATATCATACCTTTTCATAAACAGCATTTTAAAAAACGGCAGGAATCAAATTTTCAGCGCAATAATCAGTGGCCTGGTGGCCGGGCTTTGTGTATCTACTCATTTAAACGGAGTAATATTTCCTATTGCAGGATTCATATTACTGTTATGGAACAGAAAATTTTTACCTGGTATTATTTTTGGGATTTCAACCCTTCCCACAATTGCAATATATTTTTATGATTTTAGCCCTGTCTTTAATTTTAATTACTGGTTATATCAGTTGAACATGACTCCCTCACATGACAGGATCAACAATTTACCTTATGGCGGATCATACCTGTTAAATTTAATAAATGAACATCTGCGGTTTTTTCATAGTCCACCTGAAGTTTTATTATCATTTTTATTCATAGGAGTATTTATTTTTACATATAAATCGTTAAAAGAACACAGAAACCTTATCCGGTATTCTTTTTTACTTATATTCCTGCTGGCTCTTTTTTCAGTTCATAAAACCTCCTATTATATGATTATTTACATGCCATACATGCTTATATTGATTGTACTTGGATTGAGGGAATTAAATACCGGAAACTTTAAAAGGGGAGTATTAATATCTATGAATTGTATACTGGTTATTTATGTACTTGTAAATATAGTATTCGATCTTAGAGTTTTTAATAAAAAAAATAATAGTAATACCAATAAGTTGATTGTACAAAAATATATTAAAGGTAAAGTTGATACCTGCAGAATTGTGGCACCCATGACTTTTATTTTCGATGAAATTCTGTATTTTAAGTCTATTCAGGGCGATGTATGCTATAGTGAAATGCAGAAAACAGATAAAAGTATTTATAAAGATGGTTTTCTGAAACTCACCAAAAAGTTCAATATTGATTATATTATTCTTACTCCGGGAGCTATGAGAAGTTTTGGTATAAATAAATATACAAAAGACGATTACTCCAGAAATGATTGTGAACTTATAGGTACAGCCTCTGATCTTTGCATTATTAAAAACAAGAAAACTATGTGATCTTAAGGAGTGTACCTAAAAAGTAATCCTTCATTATCTCACCACATACTGCTGCCTGTAATACTTCTCATATTCACCTGATAGAACATGATCGAGCCACTGTTGATTGTCGAGATACCAGTCAACGGTTTTCTCCAGTCCTTCTTCAAATTGCAATGACGGAGTCCAGCCCAGTTCATGCTGAAGCTTTGTAGAGTCAATAGCATACCTGAGATCGTGTCCGGCGCGGTCCTTAACAAAAGTTATAAGCTCTGCCGAGGTGCCGGGAGCACGGTTTAATTTCCTGTCCATTATTTTACACAGGAGATTAATAAGGTCTATGTTTGTCCATTCGTTATTACCGCCTATATTGTAAGTTTGTCCATTTATGCCTTTATGAAAAATAAGGTCGATTGCACTGGCATGGTCATTTACAAAAAGCCAGTCACGGATATTTTCGCCTTTTCCATAAACAGGAATAGGTTTGTTGTTTTTTATATTGTTGATTGACAAGGGAATTAATTTTTCAGGAAACTGGTGGGCTCCATAATTATTGGAACAATTGGAAACCACAACAGGCAATTTATATGTATGAAAGTATGCCCTCACCATATGATCCGAACTTGCTTTTGAGGATGAGTATGGACTTCGGGGGTCATAGGCTGTGTGTTCCGTAAAAAAACCGGTTTTACCCAGCGATCCGTATACCTCGTCTGTTGAAATATGATAAAACCGCTTATTGTCGAATTTATCTTTCCAGCTTTCCCGTGCTGCATTTAATAATACTACGGTGCCGGTAACATTTGTATTTATAAATTCCATGGGATTAGCTATGGAGCGGTCTACATGAGATTCAGCGGCAAGATGTATTACGCCGTCGGGGTTATGATCTTTAAATATCTGATTTATAGCATCCGCGTCAGTAATATCTGCTTTCACAAAACTGTAGTTTGGAAGATGATCCACATCCTTAAGATTTTCAAGGTTGCCGGCATAGGTAAGTTTATCCAGATTTATAATATTGTACCCGGGGTATTTGTTTACAAACAGCCTTACAACATGTGAACCAATAAATCCGGCCCCTCCGGTAATTATTAATGTCTTGTTCATGTATTACTAATATTATTTCCTTATTCTGTTTATTTGTATTTAAAGTTTATAAGGTTTATTTAATTAAGTCTCAAATCCGGATTCTAAAATTTTAAATTGCCTGTCGCCGATGACCAATCTTTATTTTCTTTAATTCTTTGTTACAACATTTCGGTAATATTTCTCCCAGTTCCAGGCAGACAGGATAGTTTCTTCAATAGTAGTCAGAGCCTTCCAGCCAAGTACTTCATTAGCATAGCTGGTGTCGGCCCATACTTTTTCTATATCACCACTCCGGCGGCCAACTATTTTATAATTCAGTTTTTTGCCTGTAACCTTTTGGAAAATATCAATAAGTTCAAGAACGGTTAATCCTCTGCCCGTACCTAAATTAAAAACCTCATAGGTTGTTTTATTAATTTTGTTTATGAGCCTCTTTATAGCAATAACATGAGCCTTGGCAAGATCTGTAACATCAATATAATCCCTTATACACGAGCCATCAGGAGTATCATAATCATTCCCGAAAACTTTTAGCTCTTCACGAATGCCAATGGCAGTCTGTGTAATAAAAGGTACCAGGTTTTGGGGAATGCCCAGGGGAAGTTCGCCTATAAGGGCAGACTTGTGTGCTCCAATGGGATTAAAATACCTGAGTGAAATAGCACTGATAAGACCGTTTGCAGAACAGCTGTCCTGTATAATTTCTTCAGCAATTTGTTTTGTATTACCATATGGGGAGGTAGCCTTTTTTACAGGAGATGATTCGGTAACCGGCAATGTATCAGGTTGTCCGTAAACAGTGCATGACGATGAAAAAACAAAGTTAATTTGAGGTTTACTGTTAACTATTTCAAGTAAATTGATAAGTGAAACTAAATTGTTGCGGTAGTAAAGCAATGGTTTTACCACTGATTCATTTACAGCCTTGGACGCGGCAAAATGAATAATTGCCTTAATATCAGGATATTTTTCAAACAATTCGGTGACCCTGATATTGTCTTTAAGATCAAATTGTTCAAATACAGGGCGGATACCTGTAATCTTTTCCACACCATCAAGGGCATAAGTTGTTGAGTTGGAAAGGTTATCAACTATAATTACTTCAAACCCTTCATTAATAAGTTCCACAACTGTGTGAGAGCCAATGTATCCTGTTCCGCCTGTAACTAGTATCTTAATCTTACCCATATCAATTATTTTTATTATTGGGGAAAGGTATTGCCTTAAAATTTAATTTTAATAAAACTATAAACTCCAGTATGTTAACTGTTTAATCTTATTCTTATAAACTCCTTTTACATCAAAGAATATTCCTTTTTCCCTGCATAAACCAAGGAAATAATTTTCATCAAAATTTAAATACTGATGGTGGTTAACAGCAAGAATAACAGCATCATATTTGTTTAATTCCTTGCATAACCCGAACCCGTATTCATGTTTTAAATCGTCAGAGTCAGCATAAGGATCGGTAACATCAACAGTAACTCCAAAGGATTGTAATTCATATACTATGTCAGCAACTTTTGAATTTCTTATGTCACTCACATTTTCTTTAAAAGTAGCACCCATTACCAATACCCTGGATTGATTTATGGTTTTGCCGGCAGCTATCATCTTTTTAACACATTGTACGGCTATATATTCTGCCATGGAGTCATTTATTGACCTGCCTGAATTTATAATCTGGGCATGTATTCCTAATTCCTTGGCTTTATAGGACAGATAATACGGATCAACACCTATACAATGACCTCCCACCAAACCGGGATAAAATTTAAGGAAGTTCCATTTTGTACCGGCTGCTTCAAGCACTTCGAATGTGTTAATATTTAATTTGTTAAATATAAGTGAAAGCTCATTCATAAACGCAATGTTAATATCGCGTTGTGTGTTTTCAATAATTTTAGCAGCTTCTGCAACCTTTATTGAACTGGCTCTGTGCACTCCGGCTTCAACAACCAGTTCGTAGGTTTTTGCAATCTGATCAAGGGATTCCTCATCACATCCTGACACTACCTTGACAATAGATTTAAGAGTATGATTCTTATCTCCCGGATTAATGCGCTCAGGAGAAAATCCTACTTTAAAATCCTTTTTAAATTTTAATCCGGAAAGATTTTCAAGTAAGGGAATACAATCTTCTTCAGTGCAGGATGGGTACACTGTAGATTCATACACTACATAATCTCCTTTTTTTAATACTTTCCCTACCGTATTTGTTGCACTTAACAAAGGGGTGAGGTCAGGAAGGTTACGTTTGTCGATAGGGGTAGGTACAGCAACAATAAAGAATTTAGCCCTTCTTAAATCTTCAATATTTGAAGTAAAATCAATATCACAACCATCAAAAGCCGACTTGCCCAGTTCGTTACTGGGGTCAATTTTATTTTTCATTTTTTCAATACGGTCCGGGCGGATATCAAATCCTACCACCGAAACCTTACGCGCAAATTCCAGAGCTATTGGCAAACCGACATAACCAAGGCCAATGACGGCTAATTTTTCTTTTTTTGTAATAAGATCGTTGTACATACAAATATAATTATATGTTAAAATTCTATATTTTCACTATGAGAATTAAGGTTAAAGATTTAAATTCTTGCAGAACGGATGATAATCACCAGTAAGCCCTGTAGGAGTTGATTTCCGTATTTCATATACTGTTTCTATGGACGATTTGGCTTCTGCCAGTCCAAAGCCTTTACCAGCAAGGATTTCTTCGTAAGTTTTTGTGTGCAGGTCTGTAAAGCCTTCACTGAATTCAAATTCATTACCTTCAACCTTAATAGAACGGAAGGTGCGCTGACCTTTGGATTGTATGTGAGCAGGCAGATCATTACTATCAATGCTGAGAAACCATCTTACCCTTGCATTTTTAAGGAACATGAAACCTGAGGCTTTATCTGGCAACATAATATGCACAATATTTTCTTTCATCTCACCGAAAATCCATGTTAACATATCAAAAAAATGGACACCTATATTGGTGGCTACCCCTCCTGATTTGGCAGATTCTCCTTTCCACGAGGTATGGTACCAGTTTCCCCGGCTGGTTATGTACGTCAGGTCAATGTCATAGATCTTATCAGCAGGGCCGCTTTTTATTTGTTCCTTCAATCCTATTATTGATTGGTGTAATCGCAGCTGCAGCACGTTAAATACCTTTCTTCCCGTTTCCTTTTCAATTTCAACAAGGCCGTCTATATTCCAGGGATTAAGAACCAGAGGTTTTTCGCAAATAGCATCAGCCTGGCTACGCAGTGCAAAACGTATATGCGAATCGTGAAGGTAATTGGGGGAACAAATGCTGACATAATCCACTTTAGTACCCAATCTTTTAATTTTATCTATATGACGGTCGAACCTTTCAAATTCAACGAAAAAATCGGCATTGGGGAAAAAGCTGTCCATTATACCAACACAATCAAATTTATCAAGTGCCGCTACAAGATTGTTATTTGTTTCTTTTATTGCTTTGAGATGTCGTGGCGCTACAAATCCGGCCGCACCTATTAATGCAAAATTTTTAGAATTTCCTTTTTGTTCCACTTTTTATTGAATTATTTAAGCCATTACTATTTTGGTTTAAAACCGAAAATGCGAAGATAATAAAAATGTTGGTACAACTATTTTGATTTACATAAGCAAAAGCATTTCTATTAGATCACTTCTTAAAATTTATTTTTTATACATTTGCGTAAAAATCTAAATAAGTGGAATTAGCATTTTATATCAAAGAATTATTATATGTAAATGATATTATAATAATTCCAGGAATTGGAGGATTTAATACAATTTACAGGGCAGCCGAAATTAATTCTGAGGACCATACTATTACTCCTCCAAATAAAATTCTCAATTTTGACAAAACCCTGAATGCTGAAGACGATTTCTTCGTTCAGCAGGTAGCTCTGCTAAGGAAGACGACAAAAAAAAATGCAGAAAAATTTGTCAGACACCAGGTGGATGCTTTTAATAAAAAACTAAATAAAGGAGAAACCGTTCTTTTGGAAGGCATTGGATATTTTTCCAAGGATCAGGAACAATTGCGGTTCGATCGTGAAAATGAAACAAATTTTTTAACTGATTCATACGGCTTATCAAAAATTGATTATAAACCTCTGGATATAACTCTTCCGCCTCAACTAAATTCTTCAAGATCATTTAAATATGCCAGATTAAGTACCTCAGCAATTATAATGGTAATCGCTGCAATTATACTGGTTGGAGGGGCAATAACTGTTTATATTAATTTTAATGATATCAAAGCCAGGTTTTTACCTGCCAAACCTGTTACTAAAATCACAGTAGCTCATGAAAATAATTCTCCGGCACCTGCTCCAGCACCTGCTATAATAGAAAAGAAAGATACTGCCAAAAAAAGCGATCTTGAAAAATTTTTCAATAACAAAACTGATAAGAAAACTGCTTTAGCCATGGACTCTGTAAAAGAAGAAGTACAACCTTCGGGAGACAGGAGTTATTTTATTATTGGAGGTAGTTTTAAAACATTTCAAAGGGCAACCATTCAGGCAAGCCAATATGAAAAAAACGGACTAAAAGCCGAGGTATTAAAGTTTGGTGAAGATCTTTACAGGGTGTCACTTGGTGAATTCGGAGAAAAAGACAAAGCAATGGCTGAATGTGAAAGGTTAAAGGCTAACAGGGGGATGCAGGATGTATGGCTTCTTTCCAAATAATGTCCGGAAATAAAGCCAGCTGCTGTGTTATGCTTGTCATAAAAATGCTCATTTACCTCAGTAAACTCCGCTTTTTCTGACTGCGCAAGCCTTGCATCCGGCTTTATTTCCGGACATTATCATATAAACACCAGCTGCTGTGTTATGCTTGTCATAAAAATGCTCATTTACCTCAGTAAACTCCGCTTTTTCTGACTGCGCAAGCCTTGCATCCGGCTTTATTTCCGGACATTATCATATAAACACCAGCTGCTGTGTTATGCTTGTCATAAAAATGCTCATTTACCTCAGTAAACTCCGCTTTTTCTGACTGCGCAAGCCTTGCATCCGGCTTTATTTCCGGACATTGGAAGGGAGTAATTCTAAATAATAAGTTTTTTAGTGAAAACCAAGCCGTTATTTATAATCCTTAAATTATAATATCCGTTGGTAATATTCCCAAGAGATAATGAATAAACCGATTCTGAAATAAAAGATTTATCCGTGTAAATAATTCTGCCTTCAATATCACTTAATGTTAGTTCCAGGCTGCCTTTTGTCAAACCTTTGATATAAAGAGGTGAACAGGTAATATTTAATGGGTTTGGATAAATAATTATGCTTGCAGCATCATTTTCCTGTTTTCCGCACTTTTTCGGGACACCCTCTAAAACCCTTGTAAAATAAGGAAAGTTTTTTTAATTTGGGTGTCCCGAAATTTTATTTTATGTACATCCGTAGGAAACCAAATCACTCAGGAAGCCTCTCAATTCAAGTGATACAGAAAGTTAGAGGTAATTATAAAGTATTAAAAACAATAGGTTCTGCCACCACACAGCAGGAAATTGAACAATTAGAATGTAAGGCTCGCGAAGAGATAGAAAAGCTAACTGCTCAACCAAAATTGTTTTTAGGTCCTAGTGACTCTGCAATAGATCATGCATTTGAAGTTTTAAATAATTCCAATATCCGAACCCTTGGACCAGAAATCACCTTTGGGAAAATTTATGATTATATCGGTTTTTCATCAATCAAGGAAGATTTATTCCGGCATTTGGTTATTGCCCGTTTAGCTTATCCTTTGAGTAAACTTAAAACCATCGATTATTTATATAGATATCAAGGAGTAAGCCTTGATAGTGATGTCATTTATCGTTTCTTAGATAAGCTCAATAGCAAACTACAACCTGAAGTGGAACAAATTGCATTTGCCCACACCAAAAAGCTTTTGAACGGGGAGATCAGTGTTGTTTTTTACGATATGACTACCTTGTATTTTGAAGCCAGTGATGAAGATGATCTCAGGAAAACAGGATTTAGCAAAGATGGAAAACATCAGTGTCCACAAATATTTATCGGGTTACTGGTCGGGCTTGGAGGATATGCCATTGGATATGAAATTTTCCAGGGCAATACTTACGAAGGACACACACTGATACCGTTCCTTGAAAAGATAAGTGCCAAATTTAATTTGAACAAGCCGGTTGTAATTGCAGACTCAGGACTTTTGTCTACTGAGAATATTAAAGCATTAGAAGCTAATGATTATGAATATATTCTCCTGTTTTGTGCGCCACATGAGCGCTCAAAATATAAATGTCAAGTTATCAGATAATAATAGAAATAAAATGGGTCATTTTGGGTGCTGCAAGCTATATTTGCAGAATGTTTATCAGGAAAAATAGGAATCGTAGTGGCTCAATCAGTATTCAGATTGTAACAAAAATCGGAAGACAGAACCGAGTATTGAAGACTATTGGATGTGCCAAAACCAAGCAGGAAGAATCATTGTTGCTTTTGCAAGCACAAAATGAGATGGAACAAATGCAAGGTTATCAGAGTTTGTTTTATGAGCATGATGATGCTGTAATAGATTCTTTTGTTGATAGTTTGTCAGTTGAAAATTTAAAAATTGTGGGGGCAGATTTGATATTAGGCAAAATATATCAACAAATTGGCTATCCACAGGATGATAATTATAATTTGTTTAGAAATTTAGTGCTATGTCGATTAGTTTATCCAGGCAGCAAGTTAAAGACAATAGAATATTTTAAAGAACATTTAAACATTGATATCAGTGTTTATACAGTTTATCGATATCTGGATGAACTACACAGGAAATACAAACAGGAAATAGAAAATATTACCTTTTCTCACACCAAGGCTCTATTGCAAGGTAAAATAAGCGTTGTGTTTTATGATATGACCACCTTGTATTTTGAGGCTTCAGAAGAAGATGATTTTCGAGTAATCGGCTATTCAAAAGACGGTAAATTTCAACAACCACAAATAGTAATCGGTTTATTGGTTGGAATAAACGGGTACCCGATAGGATATGAAGTATTTGAAGGAAATACCTCAGAAACAAAAACGCTGATTCCTGTTCTGGAAGCATTCCAGAAGAGATTTTTAATAGATAAGCCCATAATTATTGCTGATGCAGCCTTACTTTCTCAGAAAAACATAGATGCATTGGTTGCAGAAGATTATCAATATATTTTAGGCGGCAGGTTAAAGAATGAAAGTGAGGTGATTAAGAATCGAGTTTTGGAAATGAAACTTATTGAAGGTCAACCACAGGAATTGAGACATTCCAATGGCAGACTGGTTGTCACATATTCTTCATCCCGCTCACATAATGATAAGGCAAACAGGGTGAAAGGGTTAATACGCCTGGAAAAAAAAGTTAAAACCGGAAAACTAACAAAAGAACATATAAATAACAGAGGGTATAATAAATACTTAGCGTTAACTGGCAATGCAACTATAGCCATTGATTACCAAAAATTTAATGAGGATAGTCTCTGGGATGGATTGAAAGGGTATATTACAAATACTACCTTGTCTCCAAAGAATGTAGTAGTTAATTATGGACAGTTATGGCAAATAGAAAAAGCGTTTAGAATTTCTAAAAGTGATCTGAGAATAAGGCCAATATATCATAGAATTAGAGAGAGAATTGAAGCTCATCTGTGCATTTGTTTTTGTGCATATAAAATATACAAAGAGTTGGAGCGGTTACTAAAATTAAATAACATCTCATTATCAGCCGAAAAGGCCTTAAAGGAAATTAACAACATGAGACAAATAAACTATATACTTCCTAAATCAAAGCAGGTCAAGAAAAAATTACTCCGATTAAACTCCATTCAGAACCAACTAATAAAAATGAAATTTTGATTTGGGTCATGCATTGCACAAAACAGGAAGGTATTTCCTGTTTTCCGCACTTTTTCGGGACACCCTCTAAAACCCTTGTAAAATAAGGAAAGTTTTTTTAATTTGGGTGTCCCGAAATTTTATTTTATGTACATCCGTAGGAAACCAAATCACTCAGGAAGCCTCTCAATTCAAGTGATACAGAAAGTTAGAGGTAATTATAAAGTATTAAAAACAATAGGTTCTGCCACCACACAGCAGGAAATTGAACAATTAGAATGTAAGGCTCGCGAAGAGATAGAAAAGCTAACTGCTCAACCAAAATTGTTTTT
This sequence comes from uncultured Bacteroidota bacterium, assembly GCA_963766305.1. Classification (GTDB taxonomy): domain Bacteria; phylum Bacteroidota; class Bacteroidia; order Bacteroidales; family JAAUTT01; genus JAAUTT01. The sequence continues at coordinate 258,188 of CAVYAE010000034.1, read as the reverse complement.
AGGTCCTAGTGACTCTGCAATAGATCATGCATTTGAAGTTTTAAATAATTCCAATATCCGAACCCTTGGACCAGAAATCACCTTTGGGAAAATTTATGATTATATCGGTTTTTCATCAATCAAGGAAGATTTATTCCGGCATTTGGTTATTGCCCGTTTAGCTTATCCTTTGAGTAAACTTAAAACCATCGATTATTTATATAGATATCAAGGAGTAAGCCTTGATAGTGATGTCATTTATCGTTTCTTAGATAAGCTCAATAGCAAACTACAACCTGAAGTGGAACAAATTGCATTTGCCCACACCAAAAAGCTTTTGAACGGGGAGATCAGTGTTGTTTTTTACGATATGACTACCTTGTATTTTGAAGCCAGTGATGAAGATGATCTCAGGAAAACAGGATTTAGCAAAGATGGAAAACATCAGTGTCCACAAATATTTATCGGGTTACTGGTCGGGCTTGGAGGATATGCCATTGGATATGAAATTTTCCAGGGCAATACTTACGAAGGACACACACTGATACCGTTCCTTGAAAAGATAAGTGCCAAATTTAATTTGAACAAGCCGGTTGTAATTGCAGACTCAGGACTTTTGTCTACTGAGAATATTAAAGCATTAGAAGCTAATGATTATGAATATATTCTGGGTGCCAGGATAAAAAATGAAACTCAAACTCTAAAAACACAGATATTATCCACTGTATTTGAAGATGGAGGTACAAAAAGTTATTCAAAATCCAAAGGAACAAGACTGATCGTAAGTTATGCCAATACCCGGGCAGTAAAGGATGCCTACAACCGAAAACGTGGCTTAACCAGACTGGAAAAACAGGTAAATAGAGGCAGGCTAACCAAAGCTAATATCAATAACAAAGGTTATAATAAATATTTAAAACTAATTGGAGATGTGACAATTGAAATCGATTATGATAAATTCAATGATGATCAGAAATGGGATGGATTGAAAGGATATATAACCAATACAAAACTATCAGAAAATGAAATAGTTGAAAACTATAAAAATCTTTGGCATATTGAAAGGGCATTTCGCATGTCTAAAACTGATCTTCGGATAAGGCCAATTTATCATAGACTGGAAAGACGCATTGAAGCTCACATATGTATCGCATTTACTGCATATTGTGTCTACAAAGAGTTAGAAAGGGTACTTTACCTGGAGAAATCAACTTTATCCCTTAAGAAAGCAGCTGAAATAACTCATAACATGTATCAGATAACATACACTTTACCTGAATCCAAACAAACAAAATCCAGATTACTGAATATGGATGAGGAACAATCGGAACTATATCAAATTATTAATAAAAATTTTTAGGGTGTCCCAAAGCGGAAAACAGGAGAGGTGAACAGGTAATATTTAATGGGTTTGGATAAATAATTATGCTTGCAGCATCATTTTCTTTTGTTTCAATGGCAGTGCCCGAATAAACGGTTATATCTGATGTAGTTGTAAAACCCCCTTCTGCTGATGTTGCCGTTATAATAACACTACCCGGTTCGAGAGCAGTGACCATACCCCAGATATTTACCCTTGCAATGGATGTATCGCTTGATGACCAGGCTACAGCCTGGCTTGCACCTTGTGGTATAACTGTGCCGGTAAGTTGTAGTGTTTGCCCTTTTGCAATAGTTGCCTGAACCGGACTTACTTTTATTCCGGATGCTGGTACATTTGAAGGGTAAACCAACAGCATATGTTTTGTAAAAAAAGTATCAGTGCCAGGTTCGAAGTCGGAAAGTATGCCATTGCCATCAACACCATTGGAAGTCCAGGAGCAGTAACCTGCAAAACCATTAGTCCAGGTATACTGGTACATTTGGATGATGGAATATCCTTCATCATTTTTGCCCGGACCCTCACCAACAAGGGTTGGTCTGTCGGTTGTCATCCCAAAACTGACCAAGGTTTTAGTAAATGGGGCTCCATAATAAGGATACATCCAGTCATAATAGTGAGTTTGCCAAAAGTCGAAACGTGAAGTGCTGTCGTTATTATTGGCATCTTTAAGGTTTGCGTCTGACCACCAGTTTGCAACAAATTGTGAACCTTTGCTGCTGCTGTTCCATTTTACACTTGCACTGCCAATTGTGACAAGCTTTGAACTGTTTTTATGCACTGCAGAGGCGCACATAGCTGCAAATCTTTGCAGATATGAAACAGGTAACTTACCTTCGGCAGCGTTTTGGTTTATCCATTCCGGCTCATTGCAGAGATCTATTGCATAAAAGTAATTACTGCTATCATAGCGTTGAACATATGGTACCAGATAATTATTTATATAAGTCCTCACTTTGGATGAATCGCTAATCATTTTCCTCCAACTGGATGAATCAGGATGGTTATTTTCAAAATTGTCGAAAGACATCATGGTCGAAAGCACATATATTTGATATTTATTTGCAATTCTTTCAAGATCATCTACATCGGACCAAAATGCAGGTATCACACCTGTCACCGTTCCAGAACTGTCTATAGTTGGGGCAACTTCACCTGAACAGCTTATCCATATCCTGGTCATGTTGATGTGGGCTCTTTGCAGGTATTTAAAAGCAGTGTCCCACCACTGGTGGTTGTAGTTTCCTCCAAAATCGTTCCAGTTGTCCCAGGGAGTATTGGCTCCGTTAAACCAAATCTCTTGTCCGTCCCTGTAAAACTTGGTGCCCTGTATAGTTATTTTTTGTGCGATAACACTGTTCATAAAAAATAACATTAACAGAGTAATATAAGTTATAGTTTTAGTTGTTTGCATATATATAAGTATGTTGATTATAAGATTTACAGCTCCAAATTGTTTTTCCTTATCTTTTTACCCATAATCTCTTCCACTGTAGGCACATGATTTGTTGGTTTGATATGTTTCAATTCTATTACAGGCTTTTCGTTTTTGAAGGTAAGTTCAAACTGAAAATTTGGCTTTTCAATTTGACTGAATATTAAATTATTAACTGTACTTACTGCTTTCTTTATACCTTCTTTAAATGCTTTATCTATCTCAGAATGCAAGGATGAAAATTCTTTTTTAGTGTTAATTAATTCAATGCCCGACTTTTCATGTTCCTTCTTCAAATTTTCAAGATTGACAGAAAGTTGTTCAACTGTTTTCTTCAATAATAAAATTTCTTCCTCCTTGTCTTTTATTTCTTTTCTTTTTGCAAACCCATCTACCAAACCTGTTACTGTCTTCCATGCAGAGTCAACCCTGATCTCATTTTTAAGCACTTTTACAGTTTCCTGTTTTTCTTCAAGTTCCTTGTTTATTTTAGGTAGTTCATGGTTAAGTTTTGCATAATATTGCTTTACATCCTGATGTTTGGCCCTGCTGCCTTCCAGCCCGCGGGAAAGTCCAAAAGGTTCCATTACTTTGGCATAGCCAGTCTGGTAACTCCGCAACTGATCCCTTGACATAAAATCTTTGGCGCATAATCTTCCGTCTTTGGTAATAGGCACTACGGTGGCATGAACATGCGGGGTCAGTTCATCCATATGGAGAGTTACATTTACCACGTTGGCCTTGCCAAAGGTTTCATTTAACCAGGAAATGTTCTGATTCATCCAGTCATTTAACTGGCCGTTGTTTTCAATAACCTTCATCTGTTCATGACTGCCTGTCAAAATTATTTGCATGGCTTTTACAGCATCTTTCCTTATGGATGTTTTTTGACTGACACCTTCGTTTATACGGTTTTTAATATCCTGCATCTGGTTACGTGTTCCAACGGGTGTTTCATTGAGGTGCAACCTGGAAGGATCAGCGTTGGCGGGTATTGTTTCCCGGCTGATGTGTTTGCTCAAACCAATCTGGCCTCCCTTGTTTTTGTCGATATGTAAAACTGCAAACTGTGTCATAATCGTATTCTTTTAATTTTATTATTGTACCCTTGATTAACCTCTATTGAAATTAAAAAGCCGAATCAAAACTTATTTATATAAAGCGTAATTGTATAAAGTATAGTATATACTTCAGCAAAGGAAAATAAATTTTTAAATAATTCAAAATTTTTAAGAAAAAAATTATCAGAAATATTTAATTAACTTCAGTATTGAAAATAATTTTTCAAAAGCTTTAAATTCAATTTTATAATGGCATGATTTATGCCAAATACATTTTATAACGTTAATTAGTATTACAACATCTAAAAACTTAAAAATGTGGTTATGAAAAACTTAATGTCATTATTTATTGTATTGCTGTCGTTTACAGTTTATAATTTAAATGCCCAGTTATTAAATGATGCAAAAAAACTGATGGGGCAAAATGGCACCGGGTTCAGCGAAAGTGAAGCAGCGGACGGTATAAAGGAAGCCCTGGTAAAAGGTACTGGTAACAGCGTCAATTTGGTTTCTCAGCAAAATGGCTACTTTGGAAATGTTGAAATAAAAATACCTTTTCCTCCGGAGGAAAAAGACATGGAATCAAAGTTAAGGTCAATAGGAATGGGGAAACAGGTCGACGAAACTGTTTTATCTATCAACAGGGCTGCGGAGGATGCTTCCAAAGATGCCAAAGATATTTTTATAGATGCAATTAAAAATATGAGTCTTACCGACGCAATTAATATTGTAAAGGGGGATAATGACGCAGCCACAAAATACCTTCAAAAAACCACTTCTCCGCAGCTAAACGAAAAATTCCGCCCAAATATAAAATCATCGCTCGATAAGGTTGAAGCCACAAAGCATTGGGAAGAACTTATAAAAGCCTATAACAGGATTCCTTTTGTAAAAAAACTAAATCCCGACCTTACTGCTTACGTAACCGGCAAGGCCATAGATGGTTTATTTATTATGATAGCTAAAGAAGAATATAAAATACGCAAGGATCCTTTAGCCCAGACCTCAGATTTACTTAAGAAAGTATTTGGGAATTAATATTATATTTTTCTGTCCTGTGAATAACAGGGTTGATCAACATTATATAATTGCTGATCAATAAGTACTTGTATGGATTAATTATATGATTTATGTTTGTTTAAAGTTTTATTGGCAAGCCTCCCGATTTATAATACCAATAAAAAAGCAAATCTAAATTTATTAATTCCTAAACAAATCCAACATGTTAATAAAGAATGCCATACCCATAATTTTTTCTTTTTTAACTGCTGCATTAAATGCGCAGGTTTATGATACAGCACATGTTACTATCCCGGGTACTTTAGATTCAGTAGCAAAAGCATATTTGACCACGGTAACCAATCTTACAGTCACAGGGAACATTGATGCGCGTGACTTTAAAACCATGAGGGACAGTATGCCATCTTTGGCTGTTATTAATTTAATTGGCACTACAATAATTTCATATACAGGAACATATGGAACAGAGGATGCAAATAATGACATCTATCCTGCAAACGCAATACCTCAATATGCTTTTTTCAATCAACTGACATATATAGGCAAAACATCACTTACATCCATAACCTTCCCTGTTAATATTTCATTCATTGGAAATTATGCTTTTGCTGGTTTGAATGGTTTAACCGGTTCCTTAAACCTTTCTTCTTCGATTGATTCTATTGGTGAGTTTGCATTTTCCGGTTGCTCGGGATTAACAGGTTCATTAACCATTCCTTCTTCTGTTACTCATATTGGAGGTTATAGTTTTAATGGATGTTCCGGATGTAAAGATTCTTTAACTATAGGTACTTCAGTTACTTATATTGGAGACGAAGCTTTTCGTGGTTGTGGATTTACAGGCTCTTTAACCATCCCGTCTTCGGTTACATACATTGGAAATGAAGCTTTTACATCACCAGGATTAACTGATTTTATTGTTGAAGAGTCTAATCCTTTTTATAGTAGTATCAATGGAGTGATATTTAATAAAAATAAAACAACAATTATTGAATGTCCTCAAGGAAAGACAGGGACATATTCTATTCCTTCCAATGTTGAATCTGTTGGAGATTATGCATTTTCCGGTTGCTCGGGATTAACAGGTTCATTAACTATTCCTTCTACTATCACTTATCTTGGAGATTATAGTTTTATTGGATGTTCCGGATTTAAAGATTCCCTATACATTGGTTCTTCAGTTACTTATATTGGCAATGATGCTTTTGGCGGTTGTGGTTTTACAGGTACCTTGACAATTGGTTCTTCGGTTTCTATTATTGGAAGTTGGGCTTTTAATGGTTGTAGTTTTACAGGATTATTAAACATACCATCTTCAGTTACTAATATTGGAAATTATGCTTTTATGGCTTGTGGTCGATTTACAGGACCATTATCCATTCCTTCTTCTGTTACTTCTATAGGGGATTATGCCTTTAATGGATGTTACGGATTCACAGGTACTTTAACCATACCTCCTTCAGTTACGTCTATAGGGAGCAGAGCTTTTTCTTTTTGTAATAACTTAAGATCAATTATTGCATTAAATCCGGTGCCCCTGAGTGAAAGTGCTATGGGCGAAAGTGTCTTTTTATTCGCTGGTAATATCCCAAACTTATATGTGCCATATGGCTCGGTCATGGCATATAAAGCATTACCCTGGTGGAGTAGTATTAATATTTTACCTGTTATTCAAATTTACTGTAGTACAGATACGCTGCATACGGGCAATTTCGTTACTTTTTCAGCTGATACAGGTTTAATTGGTAAATCTTTGCCATTACAATGGCAGGTAAACGGTAACCCTACAGGTACAGGAGACTCCTTAATCGGTTATAAGCCTGAAAATGGCGATATAATTACTTGTAATGTGACTATTAACGGATATGTTGTTCCTAGCAATGCAATTGTGATAAATTTTTCTGGTTTTACATGTAGTAATAACATGAGTATTACGGTTGCTACTCCTGGAACATTGAATACATTAATACACTCCTGTTTAAGTACAACCAGCAATCTGACGGTTACGGGAACTATTGATGCACGCGACTTTAAAACAATGCGCGACAGTATGCCATCTTTAACTGTTATTAATTTAAAAGGTGCTACAATTACTGCATATACAGGGAAATATGGGACTCAGGATGCAAATATGGATACTTATCCTGCAAATGCAATTCCTCAATATGCGTTTTACAATCAACATACAGAAATACCCAAAACATCCTTGACATCCATAACCTACCCAACAAATGTTAATTCAATTGGAGATTATGCTTTTTCAAATTGTTCCGGATTAACAGGATCATTAATTATCCCTTCTTCAGTTACTTATATTGGAGATGGGGCGTTTACAGATTGTTGGGGATTTACAGGTTCCTTAACCATTCCTTCTTCGATTACTTATATTGAACCTGAGACTTTTGCAAATTCTGGATTTACAGGTACCTTAACCATTCCTTCTTCAGTTACTCATATTGGGGGTGGGGCATTTTTTGATTGTCCAGGTTTAACAGGGCCATTAATTATTCCCTCTTCGGTTACAAGTATAGACCAAGATGCTTTTTATGGTTGTGAATTTACAGGATCATTAACAATTCCTTCTTCGATTACTTATATTGGAGATTATGCTTTTTTTAGTTCAGAATTTAATTCAATTGTTGATCTAAACCCTACGCCCTTGACAGGAAATATTGATAGTTCTGCTTTCTACGAGGATGCTATTAAAAACTTATATGTGCCATATAATTCGATAAGCCTATATAAAGCAACTCCTCCATGGAACAAATTTAATATTTTACCTATTGTTCAGATTACTGCAAATTCTGACACTGTTTATCCGGGATCATCAATTACTATTAAAGCAGAAAAAGTTTCACCAGGTCAGCCTGTAATATTGCAATGGTTGGTGAATGGTAAAAAAGTTGGTTTAGACAGCACAATTTTAAGTTATGTTCCTCTAAACGGAGATAGTATTTCATGCAGGGCAATTTTTGACAACGATACTGTTATAAGCAATTCCATTGTTATGAAAGTATTAGCTGCCACTTTATCTGTGTCAGCTAATACATTAAATGTACCTGATATTTCAAATAGTAAGGCAACATTTACTATATGGTCAAATGTCAGCTGGACCATAAATGAAAAGCAAAACTGGGTCACCCCTGATGTAAATTATGGTTCCGATACTGCTGATATTATTTTAACAGCATCATCCAATCCTCTTGGACAGCCAAGAACCGATACCCTGGTTGTTTCAGCCACCGGTGCAGATCCGCAAACAATAATTGTAATACAGGAGGCCAATCCAAAAACAAATGTCTTAACTATAGATAATCAGGATGTTAAATTATATCCGGTACCGGTTACTAAATTATTGAATGTGTATCTTCCATTTACTCCCGATAATACTGAAATATTGATATATAAAGCTGACGGAGAAGAAGTTTACTCGTCAGATTTAACTGATGGTGTAACCGCAATTGATATGGGCAATTTTTCTGCGGGTATTTATTTCATTAAAATATATACCCCGGATAAAGGTATGGTGATAAGAAAAATTCTGAAACTTTAATATTCTTTGAATTTAAGAATTCAATTATAGTCTTTAATGAATTCAGAATAAACAAATTAACCTATCTAAGGATAAACATATTAGGAAGGCAGGAGTTAGTTTAAAGGATTGAGAACTATAAAAGGAATAAGCATTTCTTCGAGAGAAATGCCTCCATGCTGGAAGGTGTTCTTGTAATAACTGGCATAATGGTTGTAATTATTGGGATAAGCCATAAAGTCATCCCCTGTTGAAAATATATACGTTGTACTTATATTAAAACGGGGAAGCTGTCCGGTTTCGGGATTTTTTATTTCAAATACCTCTTTTGGGTTATACTTAAGATTTTTCCCTTGTTTATACCTGAGGTTTACTGATGTATCCCTGTCGCCCACTACCTTAATCGGGTTGCTTACTTTTGTGGATCCATGATCAGTGGTGATAATAACCTTACAGGATTCCTGGGCAAGTACTTTTAACAGCTCGAAAAGATAAGAATGCTGAAACCACGACAGGGTGAGGGTTCTGTATGCAGCTTCATCGGTGGATAATTCACGTATGGTCTCGGTGCTGGTGCGGGCATGGGATAAAATATCCACAAAGTTGTATACAAAGGCAGAAAAATCGTAGTTAAAGTAATTCTTAATATTTTCAAGAACTTTATTACCCGTTTTATGGTTACTTATTTTTTCATAGGCAAAACGGCATTTCATACCTAAACGGGAAAGCTGCAGCCTTAGCAGGTCTTCTTCATACTGATTGTTCATCTCATCTTCATCATTATCGTCCCACAGGTTAGGGTAAATCTTGCGTATGGATAAAGGCATTAAACCGGCAAACAATGAATTACGGGCATATTGTGTTACTGTCGGAAGGATAGAGCAATACAATTCTTCCCTTTCTGTTCTGAAGAATTCATTAAGCACCGGGCTAAGTACTTTCCACTGGTCGTACCTAAGATTATCAATTATAATAAGAAAAACTTTTTCTCCTGTTTTTATGTATGGTACAACATTTTCTTTAATCAGATTCTGAGACATTAAGGGTTTTTCGGCTTTTCCATCAACCCAGCTCAGGTAGGAATGTTTTATAAATTTTGAAAATTTAAGGTTTGCTTCACTGTGCTGCGACTGCAGGATGGAAAACATACCCGGATCGTTTAATTTTTCAAGTTCAATTTCCCAATAAACCAATATCTTATAAAGATCAACCCAATCATTATACGAACTGGCATAATTTATTAAATTACTGATATTTAAAAACTCAGATTGATAAACAGTGGAGGTCTTTAAGGATATTAATTTTTTCTGTTCGGTATTTTTCTTTATAGAAGAGAGTATCTGTTTTGGGTTTACAGGCTTAATAAGGTAATCGGTTATTTTTGAGCCTATAGCGTCTTCCATAAGGTTCTCTTCTTCATTTTTTGTTATCATTACTACCGGAGTGTTTGGCGTAATGGTTTTTAATTTGTTAAGAGTTTCAAGTCCGCTTAAGCCAGCCATATGTTCGTCAAGAAGAATAATGTCAAAGTCATCCCTGGCTATGGCTTTTAACGCATCAGTACCGTTATTGCAGGTAGTAACCTGGTATCCCCTTTCCTGTAGCAATAAAATATGAGGTTTTAGAAGATCAATCTCATCATCAACCCATAATACTGAAATACTTTTCATGATTATAATTATTAATAATTAAACTCACGAACCAGGACAGCCGGGGTTCATTTATGGTTACTTATCGCTGCAGAATCAACGCTGTCGTCTGCAGACTTCAAAATATGCCTTGTAAAGAATTCATAATAACCATCGGAAGCATCCTGCTTCCGTAACAATTCCATATTGTCGGGTGATATAATAAACATGGTACGGTTCTGACTTTTAACATTTGTAAGAACAGCCGGGGTAGAGATGAAGGTATTGTAATATGTAAGGCCTTTGGATTGATCAGGAAATGATTTTACAAGGATGATTTTATATTTTTTACCCTGTACTTCGTTTGTAACTTCCAGATGATCATTTGTAAAATTATCCAGGTTAAAATTTATTACGTCAAAGGCAATTTGGTTTATATCTTCATTTTTTTCTACAACCAAAGCAAAATAATAAGTTGATTTGTCTGTAACGGTAAATGTTGCCTCTGCAATTTTAATATCTTCTTTTTGCTTGGTTTCCGGTTTATAGTTATCGAGATATGTGATTATGTCTTTGGCTCTGGTACCAACATCATCCTTAGGATATTGTGCTGCAAGTTTATTCAGTTCCTCCCGGAAAGTCATTATATCAGCTGACTTGCCAATAGCCAGCGTTTTTAGAAATGCAAATTTTGGAAGAATAGGATTGTTTTTAAATTTAATAAATGCGCTGTCTGCATTTTCTATTACCTTGGAATAGTTACCACTGTTATACAGATTATATGTTAATTCATAGTAATTGTCGCACGAATGATCGTTTTCCATGATTTGTTTATAGTATTCAGGGTCGGTAAGAATTCTGCTGAACACGCAGTCAGGGTACTTTGTCAGCAACAGGTTTTTATAATAAGCAGCTTTTTCACCATTATTCAAATCGGTATACATTATGTATTGCTGATAATAAACTGCGAGTTTGTATGTACAATCAGGAAACCTGTCAAGCATTTTTTCATAAATCAGCACTCCCTGCGTATTATCGTTCAGTTCATTACGGTAAACCAGCCCGGCATTAAAATATGCATCAATTATTTTTTTTGTAGATGCCTGCATCATTGAATCGTTAACAGGTATGTTTTGAGTATAATAATTTCTGGTTTTATTGTCCTCAACTTTTTTCTTATCCGTAGCCTGGTTTCCGCCTTCTGCTTCGGTGTTTGATGTATCCGCTGCTACATCAACAAATCCCTTGTTTTTACGTCTCCAGTCGTCTTCAAGCTGCCTTTTACCCCATCTTAGCTGAAAATCTTTCACTCCCTGTGCTATAGATACCGGATTATAAAAATACCATTTAGCCTGCGCGTTTTGGTCGGGGTTACCATTGTTTGAATTTTGGCTATTATAATATTCCTGCAATCGCAGGCTTTCTGCCAGTTGTTCTTCAGCTTCCTTTTTCTTAAGGTCGCTTATAATACCGTCAATGATTCTAAGTCGCTCATCTTCACTCAGCGATGCTAAATGCTGAAGGCTATCCTGAAGAGCAATGGTATTCAGATTTAATACAAGATGTACCAGGCAATCGGCCCTGGACTTGATACTTTTATAATCGGGGTATTTTTCATTTATGCAATGCAGTGCGGTATCATAATATGCCTGGGAAGGTATATAATTTTTCTTTGCATAGTAAAGATCAGCAAGAGTAAGACACGATAACCCTTTTTGATTTATATTTGTTTTACTCACAGATACTGATTTACGGTAATAAACTATTGCCATGGCTTCATTATTTTCCTTCATTTCCATATTACCCATGGCAAAATAAATCTGATCCTCAAAATCGGTATTTTTTTTATCCCTGAGCATTTTCTTAAGCTGAGCTTTAATATATGCTATATTCTTTTCACTGTAATCAATAGTAGCAGCAAGGTTAATCCTGGCATTAAAACTCATTTCATAGGGAGGATTCTTTTTAATTATATATTTGTACAAGGCAGAAGCATTTTTGAAGTCGCCTGTTTTCTGATAAACCTGTGCTAAAATATATGAGTACCGCAGTTTTAAATTTCTTGATCTGACGAGCTGCAATGCCTTTTTTAAAGGTGTGATAGCTGCATCGTACTGGTTTTGTTTAAGAGCAACGTCTGCTTTTGTAATGTATAAATCGAATTTTAAATTTTCCGGAAATTCCTTTTCACTTTCCAGCAAGGTTAAAATGCGCGAAGCATCACCATAATCCTTATATTCAGTACTTATGCGGGCCCTCCATATCATGGCCTCATACTGGGCGGGCATTTTTTCAAATTCCCTTTCTACAAAATTTAATATTTCAGCAGAAGGCTTGTAAAAATGTTTGTAAAAATTAGCCTTTGCCATCATCATATAAGCAACATCCACCCACTTGTTATATTCGTTTTTATCGTAAAATGCTTTTTCTTTGGGGGTGAGATGGCCTTTTTTCATTTTAGGCTTAGCTTTTATGGAGTGCAGGAAAATAAGTTTGCCTCCTTTATTTATAGCAACAGTCATTTCGGGAGAAATAGATTTGGCTATGGCATCATCTTCATATGTAAAAACAGGTAAAATCTTAGAATAATCATCTTTAAATGTAGCATCAATTCTTTTTAAGCCTTTCCTAAAACTCTCGCTGCCATTGAACAAGACATTGTAATGCGCAGTGAGATTGTGATAAGCCCTGGTTGTGGGAGTATTCTTCTGATTTGAACATGAAACTAAAAATAGTACTATAAACCAGAGAAAACCCGAAAATATTTTAAAATACCGGTTCACAAATTATTAAGGTTATTTTATTGATAACTTGAAATAAGAGTTTATATTTTACAATTATAGAAAATGTTTATTTGTTTATATGTTTTTCATTTCTTTCCTCTTATTATCTCAAGCCTGCGTGTCGGATCAAGGGTAGAATTTCTCCTGTCGACTTCTGCAACAAGATTTTTAGCCAGTTGAATGAATACTTCTCCAGCGGCTGTATCTTCAACCAGTGCAGATGGTGTTCCATTATCAGCATCCTCACATATGCCCTGGATAAGAGGGATCTGACCAAGGAAAGGCACCCCGGATGATTCGGCCAGTTTTTTACAGCCATCTTTTCCGAAAATAAAATACTTATTGTTTGGTAGTTCAGCAGGAGTAAACCAGGCCATATTTTCGACAAGTCCGAGTACAGGTACTTTTATTTTTTCACCTGTGAACATGTTCATACTTTTGACGGCATCGGCCAGAGCTACCTGCTGAGGTGTGCTGACTATAACCACACCTGTAACGGACATTTCCTGTACTATGGTAAGGTGCACATCACCTGTGCCAGGAGGTACATCGATCATTAAAAAATCGAGTTCACCCCATTCGCCATTATGTATAAGCTGACGTAATGCATTAGTTGCCATTGGGCCCCTCCATACCAGTGCATCAGTTGGTTTAACAAAAAAACCAACTGATAAGATCTTGATGCCGTTTTTAACTATAGGAATAATATAGTCCATATTATTTTTATCAATAACATCCGGTTTACTATCCTCAACATGAAACATTTTAGGTATGGATGGTCCGTATATATCGGCATCTATAAGTCCGATTTTATATCCAAGCTTTTGAAGAGCCACTGCTAAATTAACAGTAACCGTCGATTTCCCGACACCGCCTTTGCCGGAGGCAACGGCAATGATGTTTTTCACTTTTGACAGAGAATTTTCCTTAGGTTCAACTGTTTGAACGCTGTTAATTTTAATTTCACCAACTTCAATATGAGGACTTATATGAGTCTGTAAGGCAATTTTGCATGCTTTTATTATTGAAGTAATTAAGGGGTCGGTTGACTTTTGAAAGGTGAGGGTAAAAGATACCTGATGTCCTTTTATGATTATATCACTTACCATATTGAGTGAAACTATATCGTTTCCTGCAGCCGGATGTGTGACCTTTGCCAGGGCTGTTGTAACTTGCTCTATATTTATTTCCATGTTTTTAAAGATTATGTATCAGTAATGTTATAAACCTGCTTTGAATAACATTGTTCAGCTTGCTAATAATGTATTCCTGAATTCTTATTTAACCTGAAACACAAATATTTTATAGGGATTCCGCTATTTAAGAACCTGGTTTCATAGAAGGTTTTAATTTTTAACCAGTCATTATTTATTTCAGAATTGTACAAGTCGTCAGTGTTAAATAAAATTTCAATTTTATTCTGTCTGCAAAGGTTAAGGGTATAATCGTAAAGAATCCTGTTGTCAGTTTTTAAATGAATTAAACCATTATTCATCAGGAACCTCTGATATAAAGAAAGAAAAACAGGTGAAGTAAGCCTTTTCTTCGACCTACCCGGATTTTCAAAAGGATCAGGGAAGGTTATCCAAATTTCAGATACCTCATCAGCAGCAAACAATGAATTAATATGGTCGATACGTATTCTTAAAAAAGCAGCATTACCAAGGTTAAGCTGATGAGCATAATGTGCTCCTTTCCACATTCGGGCGCCTTTAATATCGATACCTATATAATTTTTATTGGCACAAGCTTCGGCCATACCGGTTGTATATTCGCCTTTCCCGCATCCCAGTTCAATAACAATAGGGTTATTATTAAAAAATATTTTTTCGTTCCAGTTCCCTTTAATGAAATGGTCCTTATTAAATATTTCTTCAATATCCGGTTGAATTACGTTTTTGAAAGTTCCTAATTCTGTAAAACGTTCCAGTTTCCTTTTTACCACAACTTTTCTTAAATATATTTAATCGGTGGCAATAAGAAAATACCAATTTGACAATACCTTTAAAATCTGTTTTTGCATTTTCAAATTGGTTTTTATTATTGACATTATTTTCCTTTTGTGACACGCAGGCTCACATCCATAATTCCAATCAAAGGTTCGTCCCTCATGGCTTGTACTATTTGTATTTTGTAAATACCTTTTACAGGAAACCTTATATTTTTTTTATAATATTCGGTACTCCATACTCCTCCAAAACCATGACCCAACCACTTACCGTGTTCATCGGCAAGGGTAAAATCCAGTGTGTCGATTATTTTTACCCCTTTTGGTGAAATTGTATTCAGAATTAAATAACAGTTACTGTATGGATAATCATTATCGTTGCGAAGTGAAAGCAGGATATTATAGCCGTTAATGGTGTCGTTTACAGGGACATCAAAATTTATCTTTGCATTTTTACTCCATTTGTACTGCGGAATATTTTCCGAGTTTTCATATAAGCTGTTGAACCTGCATCCGGTTAATAACAGACCAGAGATAATCAAACAAAAACAGACATTAATTAACGGTTTATTGACTTTTTTCATTTTCTGTTGGTTTCTTGTTTTTTCTTTTTTTGTATCTATTACTTTTTCTGTTTTCTTCAAACCTGGATATACTGTCTGAACCAACAGGATTCTCAAAATCCAGAACATTTTTTGTAACGGGCACTGACACTGCTTCAGTAAGATTTTTTGCCTTTATACCATTCTTATTAAGTTCCTGGATCTCCTTAACCCTGTCAACATCAACAGGAATATGATTAACAGCATCATCTTTGCTGAAGGCATACCACATTATCCTCCTGAAAATATCTGTTTTCTGATGATATGCTGTTCCTTCCATAATCTCCAGGGGTAAAGATATTTCCGGGAAGTCTTGCTGGGCATCTATGTATGTTTTTAATTCAAAATTAAGGCAACATTTAAGTTTTCCGCACTGCCCGGCAAGTTTGGTAGGGTTAAGTGATACCTCCTGATATCGTGCGCTGTTAGTAGTTACGGATATAAAATTGGTAAGCCATGTTGTACAGCACAATTCACGGCCACAAGTGCCGATGCCGCCAATGCGTCCCGCTTCCTGCCTGGCTCCAATCTGTTTCATTTCTATCCGGACCTTGAATTCTTCGGCATAGATTTTTATGAGTTCCCTGAAATCGACCCTGTCATCGGCAATATAATAAAATATGGCTTTAGTTTTATCGCCCTGATATTCAACATCTCCTATTTTCATGTCGAGGTTCAGACGTATGGCTATATTTCTTGCTTTCAGCATGGTTACGTTTTCGGCTTCAATTGCCTGATACCATTTTTCCAGATCAACGGCTTTTGCTTTCCGGTATATTTTCTTTACCTCTTCGTGTGCAGTTAAAGTTATCCCTGCTTTTTTCATTTGATAATGCACCAAATCACCTGTAAGGGAAACGATACCTATATCATGACCGGGAGATGCTTCAACGGCAACTATATCACCTTTATGCAGTTGCAATTTATTAACGTTTATATAGTAACCTTTACGGGTATTTTTAAAGCGAATTTCAACTATATCAGATTCAAAACCACTTTGAGGAATTTCCTTCAGCCAGTTAAATATATCCAGCTTGTTGCAGCCCAGCATGGAATTGGGCTCCGTATCAGGCAGTTCGCCTGTTTTGTTAAAACACCCCCGGGTGCAACTTATATTTATGTTGTTCATGAATTTTCATTTATGTTTAATTGGTTTGCAAAAATAGTCAAAATTACATCCTTAACAATCTGATAAATTTTAAAGCCATATCCACAAAAACAATCTTGTTATTGGCATTTGACTCAATATGTGTGTATGCTTTATTGATCTCATCATTTATAAAGGAAATATTTTCAGAGTTAATAAAGTTAAAAAATTTTGAAGAAAATTCAGATTCCTTTTGTGTTAACCTTGAAAGTTCAGGCACCTGGCAATTCATCAGATAATTCGACCTGACCAGTCTCAAGGCATAAAGTAAAAAAATTTTCTGACGTTCACGTCCTGTTCCTGCCAGGGACTCGCTCCACTGTAAAATACCGGGAATATCCCTGCTCCAGGCTAAACGCATTAAAGAAATGAATTTATCAAGATTAAAAGAATCTTCATTATTGTTTTCATAAATTGATATGGCATTACCAATGTTGCCATTTGCCATTTGAACTATATCCGAAATCTGCTGAGGCGACAGGTTAAATTTTTGTTGAAGAAAAGAAGAAATATCGTCATTATTCAGCTTGGGAACTATAACAAGCTGTGCCCTGGATATTATAGTCCGGAGAATAGGTTCGGTATTTTCCGGGACAAGCAGAAACAGGGTTTTTTCGGGCGGTTCTTCCAGTATTTTTAAAAGCTTATTGCCAGCAGAGATATTCATTTTTTCAGGCAACCATATTATCATAATCTTATATTCAGATTCATATGGCTTTAGGTTAAGTTTACGAATAATTTCAAGACTTTCATTCTTGCTTATTATCCCCTGTTTATTTTCAAGTTCAATTTTTTCATACCATTGTTGAGGTGAAATATAAGGGGAATGTAAAAGTAACTCTCTCCATTGCGGCATATAATCATTACTAACAGGTTCCTTGACTGTATTTTTTGCGGTTGCCACAGGAAAGGCAAAATGTAAATCGGGATGTATAAGTTTCTGATTTTTAATGCATGACGGGCAAATTCCACATGAATCGTCTTCTGATGGCTGTGTACAATTAATATACTGGGCATATGCCAAAGCAAGTGCCAGGTTACCAGATCCTTCGGGCCCAAAGAATAACTGGGCATGAGCAATTCTGCCGTCCCTTGCTGATTTTATAAGCCTTTTTTTAATATCACTATGCCCGGCAATATCTTTGAATGTCATTCGAATAAAAGTAAACACATAAACAAACAAAAATACTATATTTTAAATCAACCAAATTTGAATTTGGGGAAATTGATTAACTTTGGGATTCAAAATAAATCTTTAAATTTTATATATGCAAACTATTGATAATTATAATTTTAAAAACAAAAGAGCCATTGTTCGTGTGGATTTTAATGTACCGCTCAACAAACAAACTTTTGAAGTAACAGACGATACCCGTATCAGGGGAGCTCTGCCAACAATTAATAAAATACTAAGTGACGGTGGTTCAGTAATACTTATGTCACATCTTGGCCGCCCGGATGGAAAGGTTCAGGACAAATACTCTTTAAAACATGTTATACCCGCAATTGAAAAAGTTATAGGAAGAAAGGTAATATTTGTCAATGACTGTGCCGGGGAAGAAGCAAAAAAGATAACTTCT
Source organism: uncultured Bacteroidota bacterium (assembly GCA_963766305.1). Taxonomy (GTDB): domain Bacteria; phylum Bacteroidota; class Bacteroidia; order Bacteroidales; family JAAUTT01; genus JAAUTT01. The sequence continues at coordinate 240,092 of CAVYAE010000034.1, read as the reverse complement.
GCGATGAAACCCGGGGATGTTGTTTTATTGGAAAACCTCAGGTTTTATGAAGAAGAGGAAGGAAAACCATACCACCTGGCAGAAAATGCTACTGATGAAGAAAAAAAAGCAGGAAAGGCCCTTGTAAAAGATCGCCAGAAAAATTTTGTCAAACAGCTTGCAAGTTATGCAGACTGTTATGTCAACGATGCATTTGGAACCGCTCACCGTGCACATGCATCAACAGCATTGATCGCTGCATACTTTCCAAATGACAGAATGTTTGGTTATCTCATTGAAAGTGAATTAAAAGCTATGGATAAAATTCTTCTCAATGCGGAAAAACCATTTACCGCAATAATGGGAGGTGCCAAAGTTTCAGATAAGATACTGATCATTGAAAATCTTCTGGACAGGGTGGATAACCTCATTATCGGAGGTGGAATGACATACACCTTTATAAAGGCACAGGGTGGTAAAATTGGTAAATCCTTGTGTGAAGAGGATCAGCTTGGTCTTGCACTTGAAATACTCAAAAAGGCAAAATCAAAAGGAATCAGGGTTGTACTGCCTGTAGATGCCGTTAATGCGGATGAATTTAAAGCAGATGCCAATGTGAGGCTATCCAAAATAGATGAAACTCCTGATGGGTGGATGGGCCTGGATATAGGAGAAGAATCCATAAAAATAATGAGCCAGGTAATTGAAAATTCAAAAACCATACTTTGGAACGGTCCAATGGGAGTTTTTGAAATGGATAAATTTGCTGCAGGGACATCTGCAATTGCTCAGGCTATAGCCAGAGCCACAACCAAAGGTGCTTTCAGCCTTATTGGCGGTGGAGATTCTGTAGCAGCTATAAATAAAAACAAACTGGCAGACAAAGTCAGCTATGTATCAACAGGAGGAGGAGCAATGCTGGAATACATGGAAGGCAAGGAGTTGCCGGGGATAAAAGCAATAAGAGGCTGAGTTAATTGATTATTATATGGATTCAATAGAGGGTTTCCCCAAAAAAATACACTCACGTACTATTTCATACTGTAATGAGGTGCCTTCACTTGCAAAAACGCATCATTTTATAAATGAAATAATAAATTTTCTTTTTCCTATACGTGCAGAAAAAAGTACAAGCATAGTACATATTGAAGCAAAGTGGGAAGATATACAAAGTCAGTTTAAAGCATTGGTTGTGCCACTTCGGCCTGCTTTGGACAAGCAGGTTGAAGTATTGGCCGAAGAATTTTTTACTTCCGTTTCCATACTATATGACAATCTATTACAAGATGCGGAGGCATATCTTAAATTCGATCCGGCAGCAAAATGCCCCGAAGAGATAATATTATGTTATCCTGGTTACTATGCTTTATCAATCTACCGGCTGTCGCATATCCTTTATAAGATGAATATACCTGTTTTACCAAGGGTTATTTCCGAATTTGCACACACTAAAACAGGCATAGATATTCATCCCGGTGCTGAAATTGGAGACAATTTTTTTATAGATCACGGAACAGGTATTGTTATTGGGGAAACCTGTATTATTGGAAATAATGTCAAAATTTACCAGGGTGTTACTTTAGGTGCTTTATATGTAGGTAAGGAACTTGCGAACGTTAAAAGGCACCCTACTATTGAGGATAATGTAATAATTTATGCGGGAAGCACCATATTAGGTGGTCAAACAACTATCGGACACGATACTGTTGTTGGAGGAAATTCATGGATTACAGAAAGTGTCATGCCATTTTCAGTAGTTTATCACAAACCATCTATTGTTATTCGTGATTCAAAACAATTCATAGAGCCTATCAATTTTGTTATATAATGTTAGGATAGAAGGATTCATGAAAGCAGGAAAGGGCATAGAAAACATCTAAAACCTGTTCAGCTTATGAAAATCCTAAGTAGCAGGTATTAATTTGGCATTGCAAGAATCAATAATGCCATATCGTCTATAGTACCATGGCAATATAAACAAATATCTCTTGAATTTGCCTGTTCGAATTCAATGGTAATATATTGCTGGCTTCTAAGTAAAGGTTTCATTATACTTGTTTCTCCGATACACTTGAAATCAAAATTTATATATTCACAAGTTTCCATTTTATTATATATTAGAATTTAATGTAAATACGTAAATTCTGAGTAATAGATTCAAATTTGTCTGATAAAATTAAAATATCTAATATTATTACACCAACATCGGTATTTTGTCCACAAACATTTCCAACGACCACTAATCTTGGGGTGTTATACTTTTGTAATTCCTCCTGAAATTATAAATTTCATCCACTCACCTGCAGAAACATTAACGAAGGTCACATAAGAGGACGGAACTATATATAATTCCCCGGAAAAAGCATATGCAAACGGTATGTAAACAGCTACTTTTTCTTTTATGGACAGTTCTGTAAGATCATTTTGGGTTATGAATCCCATACGTTCAACCTCGGAAGTAGCCCCTATCTTTATTAAAACCGGCTGATTAAACTTTTTCTCCTTGCCAACGAAAGCTTCCATAAAATCCCTGATGGAAGTATAAACCATATTTAATATGGGAGCTCTTTGAAGGATTCGTTCTACAACAAGTTTAAACGGACGGCCTAACACTGATTGTCCAAAATAACCAAGAATGGTAATCAACAGAACCATAAGAATTGCACCCAGCCCTGGAATTTTAATGTGGGTGTAATCTCTGATCAATGGCAGGAGAATGCCATCCACCTGGTTAAATACATATATAATAACATATATTGTAATTCCTAGGGGAGATACATAAAGCAACCCCTGTAAAAAGTAATTGACAAGTTTTTTGATAAATAGGTTAAATCCGGTTTGTTCCTTCATTTTAAAAATATTTAATAGGGTTTATAAATTAAAAGATATCATATTTGAATTGAATTATTTACTTTACATGCGGATAAAATGCATTTTCCAGATGATAAACTTCAGGTTTATTCGAATTGTAGGTTATTGAAATAACATCAAATCTTACTTCTTCAATTATATTATTTTTAAGAATAAACGCATTAGCTGCTGATATAATCATTTGTTGTTTTTTAACGGTCACGCCATTATAAGGTTCTCTAAAATAGTTGTTTATAAGGCTTTTAATTTCAATTACCACAAGCATATTTTCTTTTCTGGCAATTACATCCAGTTCGTGGTGGTGATGATACCAGTTTCGTGCAATAATTATATACCCTTTATTTTCCAAATACTTAACAGCAATATCTTCTGCCAGGTCACCTTTTTCCTTTGGAGATTTCATCCCTTAATATTTGGTATGATCATAATTGCGGTTCATTCGTGTTTGTGTTTAAACTTAAACATGTTCTTTTGATATTAAAAGTGGATTTAATCATAGAATGTTACAGACAAAATTTAACATTACAGGCTTTATTTATAAAAACTTTATTTATAAGTGGTATGTTATTATAATGTAAATTTATAAAAAATGATTATATAGTTAAAATTGTTTACAGTCTGATGACATATAATATAAAGCCAAAATACTACAATTCAACGGTAAAAATAATATGGATAATCAGCTTCTTCCTGGTTCTGTTGCATTATACAGGAATGGCACAAAAAAATTCTTCCGGTAATTTCGAAGGCACAATAAACTTTGTAAAACAAACAGTTTACGACACTTTTTTTTACTCATACACAGTTAAAAGCAACCTTGTAAGAATAGATGAAAAAAATACATCCAAACAAATAATTCAAAGTTTAATTATTGATATTTCAGCAAGAAGTATCATTGCCATGAGTCCTTCCCATAAATTATACACCAGTATTTTTAAAAATCACGTATATCCTTATAAGGATGTGATAATAACTAAAACAGGAGTGATTAAAATAATTAATGGTTATAAGTGCCAGCAATGGAAGGCCAAAAATAACAACTTTAATACTGAAGTTGCCTTATGGGTCAGTAATTCCAATTTTACATTTTATAGCCGGGTAATGGAATTACTGAGTAAAACTGAGGATTATTCCCAATTATGCGGTTACTTTAATCTATTCCCGGGTAATTCGGGTTATATACCTATTTTAATTATTGAACGCACAATGTCCGGGGATGAAAAATCGCGGACATCAGTAATAAATATTCAATATATGCACGTAAACCTTAATGTATATAAAATTCCCGGGGACTATAAATGTCTTTTAAATTAAAGTATTAAAGGAATTTATCAGGAAAGCAGGTTAGCAGACAGGCAGGACACCGGGAAAGCAGACAGGCAGTATAATGGGAAAGCAGGACAGCAGACAGGCAGGACACCGGGAAAGCAGGTTAGCAGACAGGCAGGACACCGGGAAAGCAGGGTAGCAGATATGCAGGATTACATGATAGCAGGGTAGAAGAAGTTTTGTAAAGGGTCATTTGAAAACTATAATACCTGGAAGTAGTTGAAAATTTATTTATAGAAAAATAATTTTACCTGAGTTTTCATTTACCTCCAGAGTAATATTTCTTCCCAATACCAGTGGCATATTTGGATTATCATGACCTGCGGGGAAGTTAAAAACAACAGGGTATGAATAATCCTTAATGGCATCATATATAATCTCATAAGCCTCTTTCCCAAAAGGTATTTTATTATCTTTCATGTTTGTAAAATAACCTACGACAAGTCCTCTCAGATTTTTTAACAATCCACCTATTTTAAAATTCATCATCATACGGTCAATATGATACAAATATTCATCAAGATCCTCAATAAATAAAATTCTGCCTTCCGTATCCAAATCAAAATCAGTGCCACGTAAACTATACAATACGGATAAATTACCTCCTACAAGCATGCCTTGAGCATTTCCGGAACGGTTTAGCGGGTGTGCAGGTATATCATACTTAACTAAATTTCCCTGGAGCAGGCTTCTTAATTTTAGCCATGAAGGGTTCAGCATACTCTCTTTGGTAAAGTTTACAGGCATATCAGAATGTATGGACTCACATTCTGAAATTTTGTTATAATAGGAATGCATTACTGTGAAATCACTAAATCCGATAATCCATTTCGGATTGTCCTTTATAGCTAATCCATCGAGTTTATCCAGGATACGAATAGTGCCATAGCCCCCCCGTCCGCAAATAACTGCCTTTATCTCCTTATTTGAAATCATTTGTTTGAAATCGTCAGCTCTTTCTTCATCTGTTCCTCCAAACTGGTTGTGTTGACTGAATAAATTTCTGCCAAACACAACCTGATAACCCCATGAGGTAATAAATTTGGTAAATTCAGATAAATCTTCCGGTTTAATTTTACGGGATGGAGCAATGATGCCTATTTTATCCCCCTCTTTTAGAGGCAAGGGTGAAGTCATTGTATTTTCTCTTATATTTGTGGTATTTGGTTTTTATATAACAAACATACCATTATTTATAATTATTACAAATGGCTTACAAACGATATTTAATTACATCTGCACTTCCATATGCCAATGGCCCCGTTCATATAGGACATCTGGCCGGAGTATATGTACCTGCTGATATTTATGTACGTTATCTTCGTCTCAGAAAAAGGGATGTTATTTTCATCGGAGGATCAGATGAACACGGAGTGCCTATAACGATCAAAGCCAGGCAGGAAGGAGTAAAGCCACAGGAAATTGTAGATAAATACCATGAACTTATAAAAACTTCATTTGAAAAGTTTGGAATATCCTTCGATATATATTCAAGAACAACCTCACCGGTTCATTATGAGACTGCTTCAGGTTTTTTCAGGACTTTATACGAAAAGGGTGAATTTATAGAAAAGTCCAATGACCAGTATTATGACCAGCAGGAACAGATGTTCCTTGCAGACCGCTACATTACAGGCACCTGTCCCATTTGTGGCAATGAAAATGCATATGGGGACCAGTGTGAAAAATGCGGGACATCACTCAATGCTACTGATCTGATTAACCCGCGTTCGATGTTAAGTGGTAATAAACCTGTTTTGAAAAGTACCAGTCATTGGTATCTTCCTTTGGATAAATACGAGACATTTCTCCGCAACTGGATACTTGTTGATAATAAAAACTGGAAGACAAATGTTTATGGTCAGTGCAAATCATGGCTCGACCAGGGACTGCAGGCCCGTGCGGTGAGCCGCGACCTGGACTGGGGCATACCTGTTCCGGTAGAAGGCGCCAGCGGAAAAGTACTATATGTATGGTTCGACGCACCAATAGGATATATTTCAGCAACAAAGGAATTAACAAGCGACTGGGAGAAATACTGGAAGGATAAGGAAACCTGCCTGGTGCATTTTATTGGAAAGGACAACATTGTATTTCATTGTATAATTTTTCCCGCCATGCTGCACGCCGAAGGTACCTACATACTTCCTGCCAATGTACCTGCCAATGAATTTCTTAACCTTGAAGGAGATAAAATTTCCACATCCCGTAACTGGGCTATCTGGCTGCATGAATACCTTGAGGATTTTCCCGGAAAAGAAGATGTACTGCGATATTCTCTTTGTGCCAACGCACCGGAAACAAAAGATAATGATTTCACCTGGAAGGATTTTCAGGCAAGGAATAATAATGAGCTGGTAGCTATTTTAGGCAATTTTGTGAACAGAACCCTTGTTCTCACTTCCAGTTATTATGAGGGATTTGTTCCCGAAAGAGGACCATTGACCGATGCTGATAAAGATATTTTATCACAGATCATTATTATAAAAAGAAATATTGAAGACAATTTGGAAGAATTTAAATTCAGAGAAGCACTTAAAGAATTCATGAACCTGTCCAGACTGGGTAACAAATATTTAGCTGACCAGGAGCCATGGAAGCTTATTAAAACGAACCCTGAAAGGGTGAAAACAGTCATAAACATAAGTCTGCAAATTACCACTGCCATAACTATTCTTTGTGAACCTTTTTTGCCTTTTACATCTAAAAAACTTTGCCATATGATTAATCTGGATTCTGAAAAGCAAAATTGGAATTCATTCGGATCAGATGAGAAAATAAAAACAGAAGAAATTCATGACAATTCAACGAACAACGGGTGTAATCCTCTAAACTTATTGCAGGCTACGCATAAACTGGGCGTTCCGGGGTTATTATTTGAGAAAATTGAAGATGAAGAAATAAACATCCAACTGCAAAGGCTGGCAAGGATAAAGACAGAGAACGGGATTAAAAATTCCAAAGCACTTCCACAAAAATCTAATGTCAGTTTTGATGATTTTTCAGCAATGGATATACGCACGGGTACAATCCTTGAAGCTGAAAAGGTAGCCAAAACTACTAAACTAATGAAACTTACAGTTGACACCGGAATAGATACAAGAACCATTGTTTCGGGCATATCCGAATATTTTACTCCTGAGGAACTACCTGGTATGCAGGTATGTGTCCTCGTTAATCTTGAGCCACGCAAGATTAAAGGTATTGAATCTCAGGGCATGATACTTCTTGCTGAGGACCTTACAGGGAAATTAATTTTCGTGGTGCCTAAAAGTAAAACTGACAATGGATCTGTTGTGAAATAAATTGTTATACAACCAGGGTTTCTTTTTCGACCCTCTTTTTATTTATTGCTAATGTTATGGCAGGCAGTTTATAACTAAATATAATAGCCCCGGCCACACAGAAAATTCCTCCAATGAGCAAAGTGTAAGGAGCTCCGAATACTTTGGCAACACTGCCTGCTATAAGACTGCCAAAGGGTGCAGTACCCATGAAGGCCATGGTATAAAAGCTCATCACACGTCCACGTTTGTTGTCATCTGTTATAGTCTGAAGCATAGTGTTGCTGGAAGCTCCCTGTAGCATAAAACCTAAACCGGTTATAACCAGTAAAATTAATGAAAGAAATAATAACCTGGAAAAGGAAAAGCAAATAAGCCCGATACCAAATATACCTGCTGCTAAAGGGATGATCTTTTCCAGACCGGCAGTGCTTCTCCTTGAAGCCAGGTAGAGTGCGCCAGTCAATGCACCCACGCCTGTAGCCCCCATTAAAAAGCCAAAAGTATGGGAACCGCCATGAAGAATTTCCTTAGCAAAGACAGGCATCAGCACTGTATATGGCATACCCATTAAACTTACCAATGCCAGCAATAATATTATGTAACGTATAGGTGCAAACCCAAAGGTATATGAAAAGCCTTCCCGGAATTCCTTTAATATTGGGTTGCCCGATTTTTTGATTTCTTTTGGAGTCACTCTCATTAGGAAAAGTGACATTAAAACAAAAATATAACTAAGAGAATTTATAAGGAAACATATACCTTCTCCTGCTATAGAAATCAGTATTCCCGCCACAGATGGCCCTATAAGCCTGGCAATATTCACCATTGAGGAATTAAGGGCTATGGCGTTGCTTAAATCTTCCTTTTTATCAACTAATTGAATTATAAATGACTGGCGGGAAGGGATATCAAATGCATTTATACATCCGAGAAATCCACTCAAAACCAATATATGCCAAATCTGAACAGAACCGGTTAAAACCAGCCAGGTCAGAATACCTGCCTGAAGCATTGCCAGTACCTGGGTCATGACAAGTATATGGAAACGGTTCAACCTGTCCGTAATTACTCCTGCAAAAGGTGCCAGGAGAAAGGTGGGGACCTGACCGATAAAACCAACTACTCCCAGTAACAATACAGATTTTGTAATATCATAAACCAACCATGGCATGGCTATCCTCTGTATCCATGTTCCAATAAGCGAGATACCCTGACCTCCGAAAAATAACCTGAAATTCCTGTATTTTAATGACCGGAACGTTGATTTAAATCCTGAAGGTTTTTGTGACATTTAATAAGCTCTGTTATTTATTCAAATATAATTACAAATGACAAATTACGAATTACGAATTACAAATGAGGTATTATATTAATCTTTAATAAATAATCAGTCATCAGTCATCAGTCATTTTTTATTGTTTGTTCGTATAAATCAATTAATTTTACAGTAAAGTAACTACAGCTATGGCAACTACCAATACTACCGAAACCATCCATCCATCAAAAACTGCAACTATAAGAAGAATCTCGGCTGATGATATGTCGAAGACTTATCTGTTTGAAACTGCCTGGGAAGTGTGTAATCAAATAGGAGGTATATATACCGTACTTCAATCCAAAGTACCTTCTATAATGAAAAAGTGGCCAAAAGAGCATTATTTCTTACTGGGGCCATATATTGAGAGCCAGGCACAGTCAATTTTCGAAGAAGTGCAGGATAGAAACGACCCCGTGGTGCAAACTGTCAATGAAATGAAAAATCTCGGGTTTAAAGTATATTACGGATACTGGCTTATATCCGGACGTCCAATGGTAGTGCTTTTTGACCCTGCTTCCAATATGCATAACCTTAATGATATAAAATACTTTTTGTGGGAAAACCATAGAATACCAACTCCCAACGATGATTTAACCAACCAGGTTATCTCCTTTGGTAATCTTGTGTATCTGTTTTTAAAATTATTTACATCTAAACAGGGCAGAGGGAAACGTGTTATTGCACATTTTCATGAATGGATGTCGGGATCACCCATACCAGATATAAGACGCGAAAAGCTCCCTGTAAAAATAGTATTTACAACACATGCTACTCTCCTGGGTCGTTATCTTGCCATGAACGACAATGGGTTTTATGATCATTTGCCTAATTATGACTGGGAATATGAGGCAAGGCATTTCATGGTTGAACATGTGGTAGGAATTGAAAGGGCCGCTGCTCATGGAGCACATGTGTTCTCTACCGTTAGTGAAATAACGGCTGAAGAATGCAAGGTCTTTCTTGGAAAAACTCCTGATGTCATTCTGCCAAACGGAATTAATATTGACAGGTTTGAAGCTATGCATGAGTTTCAGAACTTACACAGGTTATATAAGGCCAAAATAGATGAATTTGTCATGGGTCATTTTTTTCAGAGTTATTCCTTTAATCTTGATAAAACACTTTATTTTTTTACTTCCGGAAGGTATGAATACAACAACAAGGGATATGATGTAACGTTGGATGCCCTGGCACGTTTAAACCAAAAAATGAAAAAATCGGGTACCGACGTTACTGTGGTGTTCTTTTTTATTACCCGTGCCCCATATTCAAATATAAATCCCGATGTGCTGCAGTCAAAGGCCATGCTGGAAGAAATACAGCGTAACTGTGATCAGCTTCAGAACCAGCTTGCAAATAAAATATTTTACAAAATAGCAGCTAATGAAAAAGGGTTTGTTATGCCTGATTTGAATACTATGATAGATGATTACATGGTGCTGCGCCTTCGTACAAATTTGCAGTCGTGGCGCACTAAAAGACTGCCTCCTGTAGTTACCCACAACCTTATTAATGAGTGGAGTGATCCTATTGTAAACTTTTTGAAAAACTATAATATGATGAACTATGTTCATGATAAGGTCAAGGTAGTTTATCATCCTGATTTTATTACAACTTCAAATCCTTTGTTCAGAATGGAGTACCTCCAGTTTATAAGAGGCTGCCATATGGGTATTTTCCCGAGTTATTACGAACCCTGGGGCTACACACCACTGGAATGCATTGTAAGCGGTATACCATCTGTTACAAGTGATATGTCAGGCTTTGGCTCTTTTGTAAAATCTTCTGTTCCTGATCATGATAATCTTGGAATATATGTACTTGAAAGAAAACACAAAAGCATAAATGAAATTGCCGAGGACCTCTCAGAGCTATTATTTGGTTTTGTAAAGTTGTCCAGACGGGAAAGAATAAAACAAAGAAATAATGTAGAAGCTACTTCAATGTTATTTGACTGGGAAAAGCTGGGTAGGGCATATGATCAGGCATATGGTCTGGCTTTGAGGAGCAGGGAATGAGGAAATAATGTGCAGATGAAAAATGACTAATTAGTGATAACGGATGTCGGATAACGTATTTCAGATTGTTTGTGAATGTTGTTGAGTTGTCTTTTTCCTTTCCTACTATCTTACTTACCTACTTTACTACTTTAAATCAAAAATATAAAATTAAAAATTAAAAATGGCTGGAATTTTAGGAATAGGCAATGCCCTGGTAGATTTATTAATAATGGTTGAAAATGAAGATATAATCAGGGAATTAAAACTGGGCAAGGGTAGTATGCAACTTGTTGATAGTGAGTTTAAAAATATGATGCTTTCAAAAACCGGCAATTTGAAAAATACCAAAGCCTCAGGGGGCTCTGCGGCTAATGCTATCAACGGTGTAGCTTCCCTTGGAGTCAAAGCCGGATATATCGGGAAGGTAGGTAACGACAGTACCGGGGATTTCTTTTTGGATGACATGAATAAAAATAAAGTAGAAACATTTGTAAAACGGTCCGACACCGGAACAGGAATATCCACAGTTTTAATTACTCCTGATTCTGAGCGGACTTTTGGCACATATCTGGGGGCATCGGTTGAAATCAGTGATAAAGATGTTGATGAAAATATATTCAGAAATTATAAGATACTTCATTTGGAAGGCTATTTGATATTTAATAAAGACTTGGTCCTTAAATCTCTAAAACTTGCCAAAGACAATGAAATGATAGTTTCACTTGATCTTGCCAGTTATAATCTGGTAGAGGCCAATATTGATTTTCTTAAGGAAATAATTACGAAATATATTGATGTCGTTTTTGCCAATGAAGAAGAAGCAAAAGCCTTTACAGGAAAAGATGCAGAAGAAGCAGTGGAAGAAATCGCCAAAATTTGCGAAATAGCAGTCGTTAAAATTGGAAAACACGGCTCTTTAATTCAACACGGAGGAACATTGACAAAAATAAGCCCTGTCAAGGCAAAAGTAATTGATACCACAGGAGCCGGCGACCTTTATGCGGCAGGATTTTTATATGGGTTATCAAAGGGTTTGCCATTATATAAATGCGGTGAAGCCGGATCGCTGCTCTCAGGTAAAGTTATCGAGGTAATAGGAGCTAAGATTCCTGCAGAATCGTGGGTGGAATTAAGGGAAAAGATTAATGATATAATAAATAATTAACCTAAACCTAAAAGATTCAAGATTTGTGCTTCGGGATTTTATTAGAACAGTCCATGCAGCTGCGCATCAATTTTTGTAATAATATTTCCCAGATCTTCGGGGTTTTCCGAGAAGTTGTTCGAATCCACGTCCACTATAAGTAATTTGCCAAGTTTGTAGGCACTTACCCACGCTTCATACCTTTCATTAAGCCTAAGAAGGTAATCAAGACGAATTGCATTTTCATATTTGCGTCCTCTTTTCTGAATCTGGTTTACAAGTCGCGGCACAGAAGCACGCAAATAAATTACCAGGTCAGGAGGTTGAATCAAGGAGGATATTAATTCAAAGAGAGCAACGTAAGAGTCATAATCCCTTGTTGACATTAGAGCCATAGAATGAAGATTTGCTGCAAAGATGTATGCATCCTCATAGATTGTGCGGTCCTGAATAACTGTATTGCCTGAATTTCTTATCTGAATAATCTGATTTATCCTGGAATTAAGGAAATATATCTGGAGATTGAACGACCAGCGTTGCATATCGTCATAAAAATCATGCAGATATGGATTGTCATCCACGTCCTCGTAGTGGGGCTGCCAATTGTAATGTTTGGACAATAACCCTGTGAGTGTTGTTTTTCCTGATCCTATATTACCTGCTATCGCGATGTGCATTTTTGTAATTTTTTATAAATATAGGAAGATTTTTGCGGAAATTTTGTAATGGGAACAGCTGTCCTTTTATTACATCATTTCATTTATTGCCATAACTTCTTCTATGTATTTACGATTATTGGACAGGCGGGGCACTTTGTTCTGTCCTCCAAGTTTACCTTTTTCTTTCATCCATTTATAAAATACATTGGGTTTTATTTTGCGTACTACCGGAAGCCTTAAAGTAATATTTTTATAACGCTTTGCTTCATAATCAGAGTTCACGGAGCACAGGGCGTTGTCGAGCAGGGTAGTAAAATAATCCAGTTCCGCGGGTTCTGTTTCAAATTCTATGAGCCATTCATGGGCACCATTGGATGTGTCGCCCATAAATATCGGACCGGCAGTATATTCCTTTATTGTGGAATTTGTTTTTTCACACGCTATCTGCAGGGCCTTTTCAGCATTATCTATAATTACCTCCTCACCGAAGGCATTTATATAATGTTTTGTTCTGCCTGAAATTTTTATCTTATGTGGAAATTTAGAAGTAAAAACAACGGTGTCGCCTATTACATAACGCCACAATCCTGCATTGGTTGATATGACAATAGCATAATTTTTGCCTGTCTCAATTTGATCCAGTGTAAGCACGTCGGGCGATGTTTTGTCAAACTGATCCATTGGAATGAACTCATAAAAAATTCCATAATCGAGCATAAGAAGCATATCGTCTTTTGAAGGATCGTCCTGTATGGCAAAAAATCCTTCTGAGGCATTGTAAGCTTCCATATAATTCATTTTACAGGAAGGTATTATATTTTTAAACTGATCCTTATATGGAATGAAACTTACTCCACCGTGGGTAAACAGCTCCAGATTAGGCCATACTTCATGTAATTCACTTTTCCCGGTAATTTTCAGAATATGTTTAATAAGCACAAGGTTCCAGGAAGGTACACCAGCGATATTTGTCACATTTTCATGTATGGTTGTCTCTGTTATTTTAGCAAGTTTTTCTTCCCATCTTTCAAGCAGGGCAATTTCTACTTTGGGAGTGCGGATAAAATCAACCCACCAGGGTAAATTTTCTATCAGAATAGCTGATAAATCCCCATATAGGGATTGATTGCTAAAGTTATTGATTTGATGACTTCCACCAAGGGTCAATCCTTTGCCGGTGTAAATTTTGGTGTTTGGATGCAGGTTTGTATAGATGGCCATGATATCCTTGCCACCACGGAAATGACAATCTTCCATGGCCTCCCTGCTCACAGGTATGAACTTACTTTTATCATTTGTTGTACCGGAAGATTTAGCGAACCATTTTATTTCACCGGGCCAGAGAAGGTTTTGTTCGCCCTCACGCAGCCGGTTGACATATGGTTTAATATCCTCATAGGACTGTAAAGGAATATTATTCTGAAAATCTTCTACTGATTGTATTTTATCGAATTTGAATTTTTGTCCCCACTCGGTGTCTTTTGCCTTACAAATTAATTTTGTAAGCTGATCCTGCTGTACATTAGAAGGGTACTGCTTAAACAGCCCTATCTGGTGGAGCCTTTTAATATTAAACCATCCTACAATGGAGTTGAGGAGTTGCATAGGTTTAAGTCATCGTTCATTATCTTATAAGCATAGCATCCCCGTAAGTACCAAAATGATATTTTTCTTTTATTGCTACTTTATAAGCCTCAAAGAGAACATCATAGCCAGCAAAAGCAGACACCATCATTAAAAGGGTTGACAAGGGAAGATGGAAATTTGATACCATCCGGTCAGGTATACTGAATTCATAAGGAGGGAAAATGAATTTATTTGTCCATCCGTCGAACGATTTAAGATGATGTGTAGTAGAAACGGAACTTTCAAGAGTTCTTAATACGGTTGTCCCAACTGCACAAATATGTGATCGTCTGTCTATACCTTCATTAACTATTTTTGTGGCCTCATCAGTAATAATAATACGTTCGGAGTCCATTTTATGCTTGGTAAGATCCTCAACATCAACTGTTCTGAAATTACCCAAACCTACGTGTAAAGTAATCTCACCGAAATGAATACCTTTAATTTCAAGTCGTTTTAATAATTCACGACTAAAATGCATTCCGGCAGTAGGTGCTGCAACTGCACCTTCATGCTTGGCAAATACAGTCTGGTAACGTTCCCTGTCTTCAGGTACCACTTCCCTTTTAATAAATTTAGGAAGAGGTGTTTCTCCAAGCTTATATAATGTAGATTTAAAATCGTCGTAATCGCCGTCATATAGAAAACGTAAGGTACGTCCCCTGGATGTGGTGTTATCTATTACTTCCGCAACAAGGATATCGTTTTCTCCAAAATATAATTTATTACCTATCCTTATTTTTCGGGCCGGATCGACCAATACGTCCCAAAGACGCTGTTCCCGGTTTAATTCCCTTAAAAGGAACACCTCTATTTCCGCACCCGTTTTCTCCTTATTACCATATAAACGTGCAGGGAAAACCTTAGTGTTGTTAAATACCATCACATCGCCTTCCTCGAAATAATCTATGATATCCTTGAAAATACGATGTTCAATCTTTCCTGTTTCTTTATTTAATATCATTAATCTGGATTCATCCCTATTAGGAGCAGGAAATTTTGCTATTAAATCGGATGGAAGATTAAATTTATATTGCGATAACTTCATATTCGTTGAAATGTTATGGGTTACTTTATACAGCCATTTTAAAAAATGGTTACAAAAGTGCTAATTTATTTTCAAATTCTTCCAATGTTAAGGCATTATTTAATTTGTACGGTCCAATGGCAATTCTTTCAAGAGATATCATACAGGCACCACTCTTGAGACGTGTACCTATATCCCTCGACAGGGAACGTATATAAGTGCCTTTGCTGCATTTCACCCTTATAGTGAACACCGGAAAGTCATAAGATACAAGTTCTATATCAGAAATATTAATCGGACTAGCCTTTAATTCTATTGACTGACCTTTACGTGCATATTCATAAGCCCTTTTACCTTCAAAAAATTTTGCAGAAAAAACAGGAGGAACCTGGTCCGAGTTACCGATAAATGAACCGACAACTTCTTCAACCAATTCTTTAGTAATATGTTCCGTGGGATATATATTGTCATAATCGGTTTCCAGATCAAATGAAGGAGTTGTTTTACCAATCAGCATTCCAGCCATATATTCTTTTTCCTCACCCTGTATTAAATGTATCTGCTTGGTGGCTTTGCCGGTGCATACAATTAGAAGGCCTGTAGCCAGAGGATCAAGAGTTCCGGCATGACCCACCTTTATTTTTTTTATATTTAAATGTTTACGAAGGGCAATTTCAATTTTTTTAACTACATAAAATGAGGTCCATTTAAGTGGTTTGTTTATCAGCAGGACTTCTCCTTCTATGAAATTATAGCCCATTTTTTATATTTCTCAGTAAAAATGCTGTATCTCCAGGCAAATTCAAATTTATCACTAATTAAATTACTTTAGCAATCAACATAATAACTAGAGATACCCCGACAATGATCCTGTAATAACCAAAAAGTTTGAATCCATGTTTTTGCAGGTACCCAATCAAAAACTTTACTGCAATTAAAGCTACTATAAATGAAACTATGCTGCCAATGGCCAGCGTACTCATATTTGATGAATTTATAGTCTCGGGATGTTCTTTATATAAATCGTAAAAACTTTTGACTGAAGCAGCAAACATAGTTGGCACAGCAAGAAGAAAAGAAAATTCAGCTGCCAGGCTCCTTGTTAATTTTTGACTCATACCTCCAATAATGGTAGCTGCACTGCGGCTGAATCCGGGCAATAAAATTGACAAAGTTTGAAAACACCCTATTATAAAGGATTGTTTATTAGTGATATTTTTTTCTTCTTCAATTACAGGATTTTTAAAAACATTATCCACAAATAATAAAATTATTCCACCTCCTATCATTACACAAGAAATAAATGTAAGGTTTTCCAACACTGTTTCAATATATTTCTTACAAAAGAAACCTATTATAAGTGCCGGGATTAATGCTATCAGAAGTTTGATATATAAACCTGCCCTGGAGAAATCAAAGAATTTTTTCCAGTAAATTACTACAACAGATAAAATGGCAGCCAGCTGAATTACAACTTCAAACATGTTTACAAAGGGAGAAACATCAGAAACTCCTATAAAATGGTTTGTAATTTTCATATGAGCTGTACTTGAAATTGGCAGAAACTCTGTGATGCCTTCTACTATTGCTAAAATTATAGTTTGTAATGTATCCATAAAATTGTCAGGGTTTTGATATAATGTTAAGAATGTCAGTTGACCAATGACTAATTACTATCCCTCACCTTTCTTAAGTAATTAATAATCAACATGTGACCATAAGTATTTATACATCTGCAAATCTGCACATCGTTACAATTGCACATTACTCTTTGGTTTCCTCATAATTGCCCATATCTCGAAGGCAAATCCGAAAATAACGACGATAGGAGCTATTATAATTCTTCTTGTACTGAACATATCCTTATTAAATATTTTCGGATCATTCGAACCTCCTCCCACCATAAGCAGAAAACCAATAATAACTATTATAAAACCCAAAATTAAAAATTTATAATTTTCGCCAGGAATGGCAAATCCGGAAACTTTAGCCTGTGTTTTCTTTTTTTCTGCAGCCATAAAAAAATAAATTTAATAATACAAATCGTTAGTGCTCATTTTAAGGTATTTATTTACAGCAAAAAAGGTAGATAGTAAGTTTATAAATATGCCAATAAATAATATACCCAGACAAAGTACAAATATGATATTTAAATCTGTTAATTGAACAATATCCTGCAACTGTTTTTCTGCCCAGTATAACGTAGTTAG
Organism: uncultured Bacteroidota bacterium; assembly: GCA_963766305.1. Classification (GTDB taxonomy): domain Bacteria; phylum Bacteroidota; class Bacteroidia; order Bacteroidales; family JAAUTT01; genus JAAUTT01. The sequence continues at coordinate 222,642 of CAVYAE010000034.1, read as the reverse complement.
TATAAGTGCAATTGCAATTGAGGCTCCGAATATACCGTGCATGGCGCTTTTGTAAAGGAAAGGTTTACGTATAAAGGAACTGGTTGCCCCAACAAGTTGCATGGTATTAATAATAAAACGTTTTGAATAAATTGACAATCTTATGGTATTATTAATAAGAGATACCGCAACTATACACAATAATCCACAAAATAATAAAATTATCAGGCTGATTTTTTGAATATTATCATTTATCAGGTGCACGAGGGATTTTTGATAATAAATTTCTTTTACAGGTTCATATTGTCTCATCTCCTTTTCAATCATTGCAATGCTGTCAGGATTAGCATAATTAGCAAAGAGCCTTACTTCAATAGATGATAATAAGGGATTAAAACCAAGGAAACCAACAAAATCTTCACCCAATTCCTGTTGAAATTCCTTAGCGGCTTTTTCTTTAGGGATATATTCGGTAGATTTTATATAACGTGTTGCATCCAGTGTTTTTTGTAATTTAAAGATATCGGCTTCTTTAATATTTTCCTTAAGAATTATTGAAAATCCAATGTTTTCTTTAACGTTAACAGAAATTCTATGAGCGTTCAGTAATAATATTCCAATCAGCCCAATCATAAACAATACAAGGGAAATTGAAATAAGTGAAGTAAAATAGGAACTTCTTAAACGTCGCTGAATTATTTTATTTTCGTTTTGTTTCATCCGATAATCATTATTTTATATGTCCGGATGGAACTCGCTGAAAAAATTTCTACAAGTATTTGTGTTTTTTTAACCATGCTCGTTTCATCTTCAAATCCCGGCAAAGGGCAAATATTACCCGGCAAATATTTTACTTTCCCAATTTTACAATACCGTTATCCATCCGAATGGGTCAGGTTTAAGGCCGTATTGAATGCCAACCAGATTTTCATAAAGTAAAACAGTTTGTTTACCTGGTTTGCAATCCTTGGCTATTACATAAGAGACATTGTTTTCCAGATCATCAATTTTATTGATAGGACTTATAACAGCTGCTGTACCACACGCTCCGGCTTCTTCAAAGGTCGCAAGTTCCTCAAAGGGAATTTTTCTTTGTTCTACTTTCATCCCGAGATGTTCAGCTAATTGCATCAGGCTTTTATTTGTTATGGATGGCAAAATACTATGTGAATCAGGAGTTATATAGGTGTTATTTTTGATTCCAAAAAAATTTGCAGGGCCGGCTTCGTCAATGTATTTTTTTTCTTTGGGATCAAGGTACAGTGATGCCGCATATCCTAGTTTATGAGACTTATCCTGGGAAATTAATCCACCAGCGTAATTCCCTCCAACCTTTACATGACCTGTCCCTAAAGGGGCTGATCTGTCACTTCCCCTTTCAATAACAATATCAATAGGTGTGAAGCCATTCTTATAATAAGGTCCAACAGGGGTTACAAATACCATGAAAAGGTATTCACCGGCAGGTTTTACCCCTACCTGAGGGCCTGTACCAATTAGCAAGGGTCTTATATATAAAGTAGCGCCTGATTCGTAGGGTGGAATAAACTCCATATTTAACTTTACGGCAGTTTTAACAGCGTTAATGAACAAATCCGCCGGAGGCATTTCCATACGTATATATGAAGCAGTATCAGCCATACGTCTGGCATTTTCAATTATTCTGAATAAACGGATTTTTCCATCTTTCCCACGGTAGGCTTTTGATCCTTCAAATGCTTCCTGGCCATAATGCAGGGCAGTAGCAGCAATATGAAGATTGATTTGTTCGGATGAGCTTATTTCAAGTTCACCCCATTTACCGTCACGAAAATAACAACGGACATTATAGTTAGTTTTTACATAACCAAATGGTAAATTTTTCCAATCCAAATCGATCATTTTAATAAAATTATAATTGTAAAATACAATATGGCAAATTTAATCAATTCAGCCTACCATCACACTGATAATTTAATCTAAATTTGCATATTCTTTTATTACCCGAATTTGTTCTTCAGCAGGAATTTCCCTTAACATTTTAGCCGTTTGTGTATTAAATGTAAATTTTTCAAGAAATCTTATCTGTGAAATGAACCATTCTTTTTCATTAATTACCCCAACATTAACTTTAACTTCATTGTAAAGATCCATCGTCAATGAAAAATAATCCAGCCTGCCTAAATAATTGTATACAGCGTCTATGAGAATTGCCTGAAGTTGTGAATTAATGTTGTCATGTGCCCGGGAAGACTGAATTAACTTTGATATATTTTCTATCTGTTCTTCAGAATACTTGAATTTAAACAATATTTCCTTTGTAATTTTTATACTGCTACCAATAAAGTCATTATAGGTTTTTGTAAAACCGGAATATATGAATAAAGCTGCTGTTCGCAGAATAAGCATATCTTCCTGTGAAATATCTTCAGCCCTTCCGATTAGTTCAACTATATTATAAATTTCTTTTGTACGCTTGGCATTGTGAAAATACAGTGTAGCAGGTAACTCTTTAGCCAATTTTTCTCCCATAAATTCTTCAATATCATGAATACGAAGTAACTGCAGCTGAATAAAGAACTTTTTATTAGGAATAAGTTTCAGGTCGGTGGAAAGTTCAGGTCTGATACCTTTTACAAAATACATATCCACATCGCCTTTATATTTTACAGGCATTTTACCGCGATATTCACATATAAAAAAATCTTTGACCAGTTCAAAAGTCTGACCTGAAATATTGACCTTACCCGGTTCACCTGAAGATTCCATGCGGCTGGCAGTGTTGACAGTATCTCCCCATATGTCGTAAGAAACTCTTTTGTGACCAACAACACCGGCAATTATAGCCCCAGTGTGAATGCCTATACGTAAATCCCATATTTCTACGTTTTTTTGTTTCAGCTGGCGCATATATTCCTGCATTTCCAAAGCAGCAAGCACAACCTCCACAGGATTGGTTCTGTTTTTATAAGGAATACCACCGGCACACATATAGGCATCACCAATGGTTTTTATTTTTTCTATATTATATTTCTCTACAACAGAATCGAACTGAAAAAAGAAATTATCCAGTTCATCTATTAATCTCTCGGGATTCATTTCTTCAGCAATCTTTGTAAAACCCTGGATGTCGGAGAATAAAACTGTCACCAGGTCATATTTCTGAGAAGTGGCTTTGCCTGTTTTCTTAAGTTCGTCTACAGTTTCTTTGGGAAGCAGGTTAGCTAAAAGGTCATCGGCTCTTTCTTTTTCTCTCATTAATTCAGCTGTACGTTCCTGAATTATATGTTCAAGATTTGATTTTTCCTTTTTAAAATCGTTTCTTCTTTTAATAAAATATAGAATAACAAAAGTGGCCATTATAACAGAATATAGAATCCAGGTCCACCAGCGGTTATATATCGGAGTAAAGTCTACTTTCTCCAATTTGTTACCTTTAATTATGAATAATTTATTGTAAGATTCGAGATATAAATTATTATCATGGGTATAGAATTTCTCAGGCTTATCCCATTTCTTTAAATCTTTATTGATAATCTGCCTTAAAATAACAGGCTGACCGGATTCATTAAAGCTTAAAATGCCAATAAAGGTTTCAGAAGCTATATGTATGATGTTACTATTGTCAATTGCCAATAAACATTTTCCGGTTAATGCGAATTTATTCCAGTTTTTACCATTATAAACAAGAAGGGTATCACCTGAAAAGGCTAATATAATGTTTTGATTGTTTGTAGTAAGTCTGTAACTTACTAATTGCTGTAAGGTATATTTTTCTCCGGTACCGGGAGTAGTTTTTTGAATTGCATAATTTTCAGCAGAATTTATGGAAATTGAAAATAAACATCCTAAAAATAAAAAGGAATATTTAAGCAATTTTTGAGTAAAATTCTTATATTTAGGAACATTATTCATTTTACTTTTACAAAGTATTCAAAGATAAAAATATTAATATACCCAAAAAAGTATATTTACACAATAGTGATTTGTAAATTCCCAATAATTAATTAAATAATTTAATTTAAATTTTTCCTATGGATTCGCAAATGCAAACCATACTAGTACCTACTGACTTTTCAACTGTTGCAGGATATGCGGTTGAACATGCAGTTATGTATTCCAGGATTCTTAATAAAAATATTACTTTATTACATATTATCAAGAGGGATACTGAATACAAGGAAGCTGAATATCAAATCCATTCAATTGCCAGTAAAATTAACAGTGATTATCAAATCAATGTTAATTCTTTAATCCGGGAAGGTTCCATCTTTTCAACCATAGGAGAGGTATCAAACGAACTCGAGGCAGAGCTTGTGATAATGGGAACTCATGGTATGCATGGATTGCAAAAAATTACAGGAAGCTGGGCCCTTAAAGTTACTGTAACATCCAAAGCCCCCGTTATTATTATTCAGGAGGCGCCAAAACATGAAAGTGTTAAGCGGCTTGTTTTCCCGGTGGATTTTAAAAAGGAAAATAAAGAAAAGATAGGATGGGCTTGTTTCCTTGCTAAAAATTATAATGCCAGGATTTATATTTTTAAGAAAAATCTAAAAGACAAAGGATTCCTTAAATCATTATTTTCCAATATGTTCTTTACAGAAAAATATTTCAAAAATAAGGGTATAGAATATGAAATTTCTGTTTCAGAGGCAAAAAGTAATTTTGCAGAACAAACAGTAGCATTTGCAAATAAATTAGATGCCGACTTAATCCTGATAATGACTACCAAGGCTATTAATTATGCAGATTATATTTTTGGAGCTTCCGAGCAATATATAATAGCCAACGAATTTAAAGTACCTGTAATGTGTGTAAATCCAAGGCCTACTATTGTTGGCAGTTTCAGTACCACAGGAGGCTGAACTAATTGACAGTTACCAATGTACCAGATAGTATTCGCTACAAATAATCAAAATAAATTAATTGAAATTCAAGCTTTAATAGGGGTAAATTACAAACTTATCAGCTTAAAGGATCTGGGGTTTAATGAAGATATACCTGAACCCCATTTTACTCTTGAAGAAAATGCACTGCAAAAGGCACGTACTGTCTACGAAAGGTTTAATATGCCCTGCTTTGCCGATGACACTGGCCTGGAGGTAGAATATTTGAATGGTGCTCCCGGAGTGTTTTCAGCCCGTTATTCAGGATTTCTGTCGGATTTTGGATCGGAAGAAAACAGGAGTAAAGCGAATATTGATAAATTACTGCATCTGCTTAATGGTGTACAAACACGCACTGCAAGATTCAGAACGGTTATTGCCTTTATAACAGGTAAGAAGGAGTATGCATTTGAGGGCATAGTCAATGGACAAATTACTGATCAAATGAGAGGTAACACTGGTTTCGGTTACGATCCTGTATTTGTTCCGGATGGATATGAAAGTACCTTTGCAGAAATGACTATGGATGAAAAAAATAAGATCAGTCACAGAGCCATAGCATTTAAGAAATTCGCCGAATTTTTAAGTAGTGGCATTTTTTCATCCAGCAACCAATTATAATTTTTATACTTTTAGTACGTTAAATTGTAATACTACTATTTAAAGCATCAATATGATCCGGTTAACTTTCTGTAAAACTGCCACCTTATTACACCTCAACTTCATAACATTATCACCTCACTACCTTATTACCTCAGTTATACTGTATATATTTTCTGTTCTATCAGTTCCTGCACAAATTCCTACCGGAGCATGGAGAGATCATCTACCTTATAGCCAATGCATTAAAGTGGTAGAAGCGGGAGGTAAAATATATTGTGCAACTAATTATAATATATTTACACATAATACTATTGATAACAGCATTGAAAAATTATCAAAAATTACAGGACTTTCAGATATTGGTATTAGTACAATGGAATATTATCAGAAACAATAAAATACTGTTAATAGCATATAATGACGGAAATATAGATATTTTAGAGAATAACAAAATTACCAATATTCCGGACCTTAAAAACAATTCTATTAGTGGTTCAAAGGTTGCAAATCATATATTTTTCAGAAATAATTATGCCTACATTTCCTATTCTTTTGGCATATTGGTTATAGACTTAGTCAAATTTGAAATAAAGGACAATTATATTATTGGTTCAGGCGGGTCGGGTTATCCGGTATATTCAGTTGCTGCAGATGACAGTAATATATATGCAGCAACGGGAAACGGTATATTCAGCGCGTCGGTGAATAATCCTTTTCTTGTAGATTATACCCAGTGGCATCTTGTGACCAATATTCCCAATTATACGAGTAAATTTGACAAACTATGTTATTTTAACGGGATGATTATTGCCAATTCTGTTGGCGCAAATACAAATTCTGACCAGCTGTTTTATTTAAAGAATAATGTCTGGACAAGTTTTCTGCCTCAGGCAAACATGCATAAATATGAGGTACGCCCATGGGGTAACTGGTTAATGATAACAGGAGATTATGCAGTATTTCAGTTAGGACAGAACCTTAAACTTGTAAATAGTTTTTTTTATTCCAATCCTGTAAGTTCATTAGTCGATAATTTTGGAATAGCCTGGTTTGCAGATAGTAACCTGGGACTGGTATATTGTCCTCCCAATTCACAAAATTTCACAAGTATATGTCCGAATGGACCGGCAACTGCAGACGTGTGGAGAATGCAATATTACAGCGGGAGTATTTATGTTACGGCAGGAGGTGCTGATCAGTCGTGGACTCCTACCTTTACACAAGGAAAGCTTTATAAATTTTCCAATCAGACCTGGACAAGTATTATAAACACATCAGGTGGCTTTGACTACTCAAGCATTGCTGTAGATCCTGTAAATCCAAATAAAGTTTATGTTGGTTCATGGGCCGACGGTGTAATTGTTTACAACAACGGACAGTTAATAAATAATTACACATATACAAACAGTCCCCTCCAAACCTTAATTCCGGGTAAAAGTTATGTTTACGTTAACGGAACATCTTACGATGCTGCAAACAATCTGTGGGTGACTAACAGTTTGGCATCTGCCCCATTAAAGGTACTAAAAACTGATGGCACCTGGAAATCCTTTAGTTTTAACAACTTACTTCAGAATGTTGAGGCAGCTGATATCCTTCCAATAGATCATACCGACCCAAACCCATTACTTTCATACCATTACATTTGGATAGTTTTACCGCGTAACTGGACAGAAGGTTGGGGTTCAGGACTGCTGGCCTTTAATTATAATGGCACCATAGATAATACAGCCGATGATGCATGGGTACTTATTAAACCTTTGAATATATATAGTCAGCAGATTTATAACGTTTTTTGTGCCACACTTGACAATAATGGTGAAGTATGGGCCGGAACTGAGCAGGGGGTAGTGGTTTATACTGACCCGACACAGGTATTCAGTACAAGTAACCCGAATACAGTGGGGATTCAACCGGCAATACCTGCAAATAACGGGACTAATATTGTATATCCTTTATTAGGAGGGCAATCGATAAATTGCATAGTTGTTGACGGAGCTAATCAGAAATGGATAGGCACACAGTCTGGGGGAGCTTATCTGGTATCAGCAGACGGAACAAAACAGATATATAATTTCAACACAACTAACAGCCCTATATTTTCCAATAATGTACTTGCCATAGCTATTGACGCATCGTCGGGTGAAGTTTTTTTCGGTACCGATAAAGGTATTATTTCTTACAGGGCTGTAGCTACCCAGGGCAATGAAGACTTCAGCCATGTTTACGTTTACCCTGATCCTGTAAGGGATAATTATCACGGGAATATTATTATAACAGGGCTAATGACAAATACTATAGTAAAAATTACAGATATTTCAGGTGATTTGGTTTATGAAACTATTTCTGAAGGCGGGCAGGCGGTGTGGGATGGTAACCTTGTTAATACGGGCAGGAGAGTAGCTTCAGGCGTATATCTTGTATTTCTGACTACAGAGGACGGCAGTAAAACATTTGTCACAAAAATGCTGGTGATACACTGAAATAAATTTATTCAGTCTAAATAAAATTAAGGGATTAAGGTTAACATAAATTTCATATAGATTTAACTGTTCAATTTAAACTTATAGAGGTTCATCGCGTATTTAAATGCGAAAAGTAACCATAATTAATAATTTTATGAAACGAGTAGTATTTTTGACATTTATTTTAACTGGTTTTTTAATCACAGGAAAATCTCAACAAATCAATGGAATTAAAATCGGCAATCAGGTTTGGACTATTTCAAACATTGATACCGAAGTGAAGGGTAGTTATTATTATAACGAAAACCCGCAATTTGCTAAAAAATATGGCAAGCTATACACTTATGAAGCTGCCACGAAGGCGTGTCCTGCCGGATGGCGCCTGCCAACAATTAAAGACTGGAGTGATTTATTGCTGTTCATGGGCGGAGAAGATAAAGCCGCACCGAAAATGCTTAAAAATACTTCAGAGGGAGGTTTTAACGCTAAATTAGGAGGGGTATCTTCTGTAGGGAATTATAACCTTCTGGAAAGTTATGGAGCATACTGGTCTGCTTCTGAACAGGATAAAGATAATGCCTGGTTTATTTACATAACACCAAAATCAGCAATCGTTACTTCAACTTATTCACTCAAAACACATGGTTTATCTGTAAGATGTGTTAAGTCGTAAGTTTAATGAGAAGTTGTGCAGATGTGCAGGTTATTAAGGATTATTGATTATTAGAAACTTAATCATTTGCACATCTGCACATCCTCACATTAATTTTGCGGTTTATCATAAGTTTCAGGTCCGGGTGCGGCATTAGGGCTTTTAATTACCTGGTACCAAATTTCACCATCTTTCATAATTGGTTTATACTGCACTCCATCACACATAAAGTATGTCTGGCCTTCAATTTCAACCTGCTTATAACCCTGCGGGAGACTTTCTATCACAGCACCAACGGGAGGTGCAACAACTTCGTACTGACCGTCCCGGGGGGCATAGAAGGTTCCGCAATAATAATAATATGGTAAACCACCAACATATAAGGAGAAAAATCCTGCCGGCAGAAATCCAACCCTTAGTCCGAAAGGAGGAGGGGCAATTATATATCCGCCACGCCAGGGATGATAAAATAATCCTCTGTGAAAATAATAATTATGTCCTCCCCAAAAAATCGGAGCTGCCCCACGGGGATAACCTCTGAAAAATGCACCCCGTGCAGGCACATGTGAGTAATGCCATGCCGGACTTCTGTATCCTCCTCCACGTCTCCATTGAGCATCCGTGTTGGATATTGATGCTGACATCAATAAAACTGATACTGCCAAAAACATTAATAATGTTTGGAATTTCCTGGCAAAATGATCTGATTTAATGTTCAAAAAATAAGTCTTCATATGCATGAATTTTTAAATCCTTACTATTAATTAAATTTTCACCTTGGACTTGTTATTTAACCATAGGTTTAAGTCTTAACAGGCAAATCTCAGGCCAAAATCTGTTTTTTAATACTTTTTAACAAATAGTACTTTATTTAACATTTAAAAGAAATTCATGTATATCGTCGTTCAGATTAACGTTCATTTTATTGATTTTGTGGAGATAATAATCCCTTAAATCATTCCATTTATAGTAAAACGGAGTTCCGCAATCATTAAGCTGATTTATTCTTACTTCCTTTTCGTTTAACAGAAATTTTACAATATAATCGTGGGACGATTCATTGTGATATACCACCCATTGAATATTTGCGCTTAGCGGTATTATTTCCTCACATTTCCAGGTTTTGTTGTAATCCACAATATTATAGGCGCTTATGGCTTCACTGGCTCCCCGGATGCCCAGCAAAGCAGCAAAAGGAGCAATGGTTTCGGCATGACCAAAATTTAAGTTTGCAATTACCTTGCCTTTTGAAATATAATCCTCAGTTGCTTTTATAAAACTTATCAGCAGAGGGACAGCAATCCGCACCTGTATTCCTTCAGCATCGGTTCCGGGACCTTTTACAAGGAAATCTTCCGCACTGTTGATATAACTCATATATTGAAGGTCATCCCCCGAAACAAGAGAAGTAAAATCCATTTCTTCAGGTTTATAGCCCTTGTTTGAAATTTCCAGGTCGAGGGAAGCTACTATTGAAGCTGCTTCAAAAAATTCCGTTGCAATGTTTTTATCATCGTACCAGGAAGTATCATCATTTGCTTCATTCCCAGATAATTTTTGCTGCTTTAATTTTAAATAATATGAAGCAGTGAAAAATGTTTGAGTAATGTTTTTATAAGTTGCTTTTGCTTTGGTTGAATTGCTAATGGCTGAAAATATTCTTTTCCAGTTGCCATTATCCTTGAACGTTTTGTAAGTTGGTGAAATATCATAAAATGCAAGTTCATCGTTATCATTAAAATTTTTAACCATGAGCAATGTGGTATCTGCATTGAGGCCTTTCAGAAAAGCCTTTGCACTTTGTCGTGTTCTTTCTTTCCTGGTTGTGGAAATTTTTATAGAACAGTTTTTAACAGAAAATACATTACTAAAGTTTGCAGCCATACGTTTTCCCAATGCTTCCTGTTCCTCTTTTCCTCTGTCTGAAATATACGATATATCCGATTTTTCGATGTTCATCAGCAGGGAATCCATGCGCATTAATTTTCGCCCTGCCCGGGACAAGCCATTTTCCTTGTCAGCTTTTTTAAGTGTCGAATATAATATTGAATCGGATGTTATGCCAGTCTGAAACCGGGCACCATGTCGTCCTGTGTAATTTATAAAAACAGGCTTATACCCTGCGGGCGGGGTTGAATATTTTGTTTGTAAAGGTTTGTAAACGGTTTTGGTACCCCAGGTAATATTGGCAAGGTCAGATTTAAAAGAAAATTGCAGGAAGCACAGTACCAGGCAAGCAATTAATATTTTGTTGTATATCATCCGGAAATAAATAGATTTAATTGGTCGGACGGAACTCGCATTATTCTTATTCGTGTTTGTGTTTAAATATTTACATGCTTGTTTCATTTTATTAATTTATATAAGACGGTGAAAAAACACATTAAAAAACCGGAATACTTTATTTGTATTCCGGTTTTAATAAATATTTATAAGCTTATTGTTTAATAAACTTCTGTGTTAAGGTCTGATCCCCGTTTTGGACTCTGATTATATATAAACCTTTTGCAAGTCCATCAACAGATAAGGTGTGGGTCACCTCTCCTGTACTATTCGAAACGGAAGTACTTATAATAGCCTGACCAACAAGTGAATAAACTGAAATAGTTGATCTTTCTTCAGTAGCGTTAAACTTAATGTTCAAATCAGTATTGGCAGGGTTTGGATAAACAGACAGGTTCGATACATTTCCTTCAGCAGTAAGAATAGCGGTAGAGTTAATAACTGTTACCATACTGCTATCCTTAATTGAATTATTGCTGTTAGAAATTACTCTGATATAAGCTGTACCGGGACTAACTCCTTTTACATTTCCATTAGCATCTACTGTAGCAACGGAAGTTTTTGATGAATTCCATGTAACAGAAATGGTATCTGCATAAGTTGGCGTTACAGTTGCATTTAATGGTTTAATGCTGTCTACCTTCAAAGTTAAGGTCAAAGGATTAAGATTGATAGCGGTTACCGGGGTGAAAACTGAAACCATACAGGAGTCGTAAACCAGATTCTGGCTTTTAGAAATTGCATATATTTTAGTTGTTCCGGTTTTTAATGCTGTAACTAATCCGCTTGCGTTTACAGTGGCAACTGCAGAGTTTGAAGTACTCCAGGTATAAGATAGTGTGTCCGGGGTAGTTGTTGCAGTAAGTGTTACAGTTTTTCCGTTAGCTAAAGTTACTGGTTTCGGAGAAATCTGAATTCCTAATACTCCAAATGCACCAGGTGTTGCATTGGCTGCAGGAGAATTATACGATGCAGGGTTATGCTCGGTAAAAGTTATAGGAGTTACATTCCAGAAACTTGGTACTTTGGTTGTGCCTTTGCCAATTGCAGGAGAACCTTTTCTAAGATGAAAATCGTATTTGGTATTATACGTTGAATCGAGCCAGAAACCCTGAGTTCCAACAGCTACTGAACTATCACCAGGGGTGTAGTTAACAAACAAAGGGTCAATCCTGCTATTTGCTTTTAAAGAAGAATCTCTTACATCATGGGGACCTGCAACCACATCAGTTGGTCCACCATCTGCAAGTGGCTGTTCCTGGTCTATACCAAGCTGTGAATGGTTGAAATAATACTGGTAATCCCAGCGGGAAGAAGTATCAGCACCACCACTGGATGCGTTGTTCTTTAAACCATATCGGCAATCTAAAATAAGGTTATCATAAAAGAACCCGATAGCAGCTGATTCTATCCACATACTGCCACCTTTAACTGATGGTCTTCTCCAGCCGGCTTTAACTATGGTATTATTGTATGCATTTATATCGATTGTCGGGTTGAAACCCCCGGTGTTGGCCAGTTTAACGCCATTTGTATTAGGGTTGTAAATAAGGTTGTAGCATATATCACCCCATGAACCTGATTTTATATCAAAGCAGTCACCACCGGTTTCACCTTCTGTATAAACTGTATTGTATGCTATTAAGATGTTTCCACCCTGTACATAAACACAGTCATCAGATGTGTTGTGAAATGTATTGTGTTCAACAACCAGTTTACCATGAGGTGTTGTCCCGCCATTTACTCCCATACCGCCTCTGTAGCAGATTTCAGGTGTGGTTTCACCGGCTGCAGCCTTAAAAAGTCCAAGTTGTACTGAGTAAGAAGTACTGGTAGTTACATAGCCGGTATTGCTCATATCTGTGTACAGGAACACAAATTCGTGGCAGCTGGTATCGGTAAATATTGAACCCCAGTATTGTCCGTATGGACCATAGGAATTAGGATTTAACAAACTGTCGTTAACCTTTATTAAGTTAGGCTGAGCAGCGGTTCCAAGGCAATAAAAATCGCCCAGTACATCGATTTCAATTTTGTTACCCGACTGATTTCTGCTTGTTACAGTTCCAGTATCACAAATAAGAACAGTGACACCCGGCTCAATTGTCAAGGATTTTCCCGGAGGAATAAGTATACTGTTAAAGAGCCTGATGGTCGAACCTGTTTTCCAAACGCCGGATACAGTATCCTCGTATTGGGGTGGCGTGTACGTGCCTGCGTACATTGCACTCATTGCTGACATTAAGATGCCTAAAAAAAGTAAAGTTGTTTTTTTCATAGAATTACGTTTTTAATTATTAATTTATTGTTATAAAGCATTATTATTAATCTTAATTGAATTTACACCTGAATCCTATTAAATATGAGGGTTCGGAAAATTCGTTACGCACCGTTGTGGTACTTTCGGTAGCTGATTGAAATGGTTTATTATTATTCAGGGTATCTGTGGCTTTGATATAGACTATCGTCCTGGTATTTAATAAATTATGTGCCTTGGCAAAAATTGTGAAGTTTTTATTTATTTTTTTTTCAGCTGAAGCATCCATCTGCCAAAAGCCTTTCTCCCATTGATCGTTATAAGCATATGGCGATACAGCATATATCCTGTCTCCTGTATATGTAAGTGCCAATTGCGCATAGGCTCCTAATTTCTCATTTCTGTACATGAGCGACAGGTTCCCGCAATTGGCTGCCTGACCGTACAAAGGTCTTTTTTCCGTTATATAACCAATCGAATCGTGTTTCAGAACACTGTTAAAGTGTGTTTCAACATTAGTTGTAATGTTGGAACTTGTATAGGTATAATTGGCCTTTACTCCAAAGTTGCCAAGGTATTTGACCAGGTCAATTTCCAGACCATAATTGACTGCATGTGGAATATTTTCAGGGGTTAGGTCAAATGCATTCTGATTGGAGTTGATAGGTTCAAATTCATTTTCTATAGCTCCTTTTATATTTTTATAAAAGATGCCTATCATGATCTGATCCAGTCCTTTTGGGAAAAATTCCCAGCGAAAATCAAAATTGTCTGCTATGGCCCTGCGGAGATTTGAATTACCAATAGTTGTAAAGTCATCCCCTACAATAGGGCAGGGAACTATCTCAAGAAACCCTGGTTTATTAATAGCCCTGTAATAGGATAACCTGAAGTTCTGATTTGTAAATGGAGTATACTTAAAATGGATGCTTGGTAAAAAGTCCTCGGTTAAAAAATTTACGTTTTGTGAATCCCTGGCAATGACATAAAATGTATGATAACCCTGCAAGGTGTTTTCTATGCGCAACCCTCCCTTTATCTGCAGATGTTTGGAACTGTAGGAAAACATTCCATACCAGGCCCCTGTATTTTCACGTGCATCAAAAGTTTCGGCTGAAGCTACAGTACCTGTTGGCTGTGTCACTTTATTCCATGGCACGTTTGTAAATGTTGTCCAGCTGGTAGGGTAATATGCAAACTTACCAAAATAAGGTATTATAGTATACGCGTTGTAAAAGCTGGTCCTGGTTTTTTCCCTGTATAATCCTCCAGTGGAAAACTCTATTGAATGCCCAAAAAGGTTTGCGTCATACTTTAAATCGATATAGCCCGATTTATCCTGGTCGGAATTTCTTCTCCACAGGTCCTGAACCCCTGCTTGAGGATCAATATATAATGGTTGCAAAACATTAACCTTGCCTACCTGTTCTTTTACCTGGCCTGAGGTTATTGTAGCCTGGTCGGGAGTGCGGTTTGTTGCCAGTGAATATACAGCTGACCATTCTAAGATCAGCCTGTTAAAACACTTATGTTCACCCTGTAAGGTAGTGTTAAACAAAGTTTGAAGGTTATATTGCAGCTGTGTTTCGAAAGTTTTACTAAATGTACTGTCAACCGGACTGTAATTCAGGCTTAAATCAAGATCGGTAGTCTGTCTTACCCTGGTGAGCACAAAATTCATGTAAGCCGCATATAATTTTATATTATGGTTATTGTTTATCTGGTAGTCAATTTTACTGTGTAATCCGTAATTTTCAACCTTTGATGAATAAGTACGGTTATTAAGGCCTGAAACCAATGGTTTACCCTTGTCGACATTATTATCTATGCCAATGTCAAAAAATAAGCTTTCAGTGCCTTTGTAGGAGCTTTGATAACTGCCGGCAACAATTAAACCAAGCCTGTGTTTGAAAAAGCGGTTGCCAATGGCCATGCTGGCATCTTTATTATATGGGTTCAGGACTATCTTTGGGGTTAAATTTTCAGTTGGGAAATCGGATAACTTAGCTACATAGGTAGGGCCATGAATTTCCCAGGGAGATTGAAAATTTATAGGAGAAACAAAAAAAGTTTCAAAGGTATGATCGCCCCAGGCATTGTTATAACCGTAGCTGTAGGTGCTCTTGTCATACCAGAACTGGTTATAGCCAACAGAAAAGTTTGCATTAAACAAAAATTTATCCGGAGCATTTTTCATTATTAAGTTTATAACTCCTCCTATGGCATCGCCTTCCATGTCAGGTGTAAGGGCTTTGGTTACTTCAATCCTGTCTACCAGGTCGGAAGGAAATATGTCAAGAGGGACATACCTGTGCTGATCACTGGTGCTTGGTATTTTTATCCCGTTTACCAAAGTGTAACTGTATCTTTTGTCCATCCCTCTTAATATTGCATACTGCCCAATTCCTGTAGTACTTTTGTCAAGGGTTATACCTGAAAGCCTCTGCACCACGTTGGCAACATTCAAATCGGGTGACAATTCTATGGTTCGTGCTGAAATAACATTCATAATATTTGGTGCCACCTGTTCGGTATACCTGGCACTTTGCTCAGTAGCTTTGTTCCGGGTACTGGTTATTACAACTTCGTTTATAGAAGTGGAAGTTGCTTTAAGGTAAAAATCGAATTCAACCTTATCATTATCCTTAGAAATGGTAATAGATTTTACCAGGGAGTTGTCATATCCCAGGCCCCTGGTTTGCAATTCATAGGTTCCCGGAGAAAGGCCTGTAATAAAGTAATTGCCATAACCATCGGCAACTGAATAGTAATTACCTTTTTCAATGTAAACAGTAGTACCAACCAGTGGCTCGCGGGTATCAGAGTCTATTACATGTCCTTTTATTGTAGCTGCATATAATACAGTTAATTGCAGTGAACAAAATAAAAATACCGATAAGAGTAAAACAACTTTAAATACATTATAATTTACAAAATATGAATAAGTTACAGTTAATGTGTTCCTGTTTTCAATAATTTTAAAATCTTTAACCTTGCAAGTAAAAAATTGAGAAAGGCTATTCATGAAATAATGGTTGAGGTAATTAAAGAATTGCTAATTGTTTAAACTTTAAAATGGTGTTAATTGGAATCAGGTAATAAACAGGAGGTGAAATTAGGTAGCCAATTGCCAGACATCAATAGTCAAAATAACATTAAGCGGATAGTAATTATTACTATATGATTCTAATTAGTTGACAGCATAAATATTATAAATATGAATTTAGTATTAGAGAGTAAAAACATAACTATTAATTAATATTTAGCTTTGTACATAAGCTTAATTTAAGATTAAATTAACACTTACATAATTTTAAGATAAAATGGTTAAAATATCTTTATCTTCTATCCTGAAGAAGTATGAAACGAACAACTGTAAGAATGAACACAAAAACTATTGTAAATTTCTGTGAGTTCCACGCTACCTTTTTAAGAAAAATTATTTACGGATTGAACGAGCATTTATATTAAAAAACACAAAAGACAATGCAAAAACCAAATGTGAGTTCCACCCATCTTTTTAAGAAAAATTATTTACTGTGAAAGAGGGAAAAATTAAAATTATTATTGCTGATGATCATGCAGTTGTAAGAACCGGGCTACAATTGATACTTGAAGAAACCCACGATTTAAGAATTGTGGAGGAAGCCAGAAATGGACAGGAGCTCCTGGACAAACTCAGGGAAAATACTTTTGATATGGTCATTCTTGATATATCTATGCCCGGTAAGGATGCAATGGATGTATTAAAAGAAATAAAATCGACCTGGCCATCAGTTCAGGTAGTTATTTATTCCATGAATTTCAATGAAGTTTATGCAGTAAGAATGCTGAGTAATGGAGCTGCAGCCTTTATAAACAAGGAAACAAATTTGACCCAGATTATTGAAATATTACATATTGTAGCTTCCGGGAGGAAATATATATCTCCTCAGCAGGCGGAGATTATGGCCGAATATATATCTCTTTCACAAAACAAAGAAGTTGCTGTACATGAATTACTCACCGACAGGGAATTTCAGATTTTCTGCCTTCTGGCTGACGGTATGCGTAAAACAGAAATTGCCGAAAAACTTGATATCAGCATAAATACTTTAAGTAATCACAGAAACAATATTTTAAAGAAAATGAAGATGTCGGCCAATACCGAACTTACAAGATATGCAATCCAATCCGGCATTATTCACTAAATGAAAATTAAGGAATCATATTTTTATCTATTATTTACCGGGTTTTTTATTCTGTTTATTCTTTTAATGCCCTTAACCAGAAATACTAAAAGGGAAAATTCCGTTATATCAAAATCACAAAGTATTAAAAATCTAATTGACAATGCTTCATCTCTTCTGACCCATGCACCTGATACGGCATTTCTTTATGCTGATAAAGCGCTGAAACTTGCCAGACTGTGTGATAATAAGCTGTATATTGTTCAAAGCTTGTTAATATCGGGAGATATAAAAAATATAAAAGGCGAGACACAGCAGGCGTATAAATTATATAAAGAAGCGTTACATACAGCACAAATAAATAATTACTTTCCACAGGTATCAAATGCAAATCTAGAAATAGGCAAGCTGTTTTATAACTGGGGTCAGTACGATACTTCATTTAATTATTTTAATAAAGTTTTAAAGTATACAGATAATAGTAATGCCAATGAACATACTTCGGTTGCTCTAACCTATATTGGTAAATATTATATGGTTAACGGTCATTTTGACAAGGCTTTGAATTACTTGCACCAGGCTCTTAAAATATCCAGAGCTGCCGGCGATTTTAACCAAACAGCATATATTTTAAATACTGAAGGGAAATACTATATAGGAGAAGGTAATGTAATAGCAGCATTTCAGTGTTACCAGGAGGCATATGCCATAAGTGAAAAAATCAAGGATAATCTTATGGCTGCTGAGGTTTGTAATTACCTTGGAGGATTGTATCTTCAAACCTATCAATATGAGAAATCGCTCGAATTCCATAAAAAAGCTCTGATTTTGAGGAACTTCATGGACAATACTGAAGGGATGGCTAAATCGTATAACAATATTGGCAAAGCATATCTGGAATTAAACAAAACTGACAGTGCATTTATATATTTTAATAAATCGGCAGACTACTCCAGGCTAACCGGTTATAAGAAAGGTCTTGTAAAAGCACTGGCCAATTTAGGTAAAGTTTATTTACTTAAAAAAGACAAAATAAAATCGGAACAATTGCTTGTTCAATCTTTTGAACTGGCAAAACAAGCCGGGTATAAACTTGGAATTGCTGAATCGTGCCAGGCTTTGGGCGACTTATACAAGGATAATTTATTAACAGATAAGGCAATTTCTAATTATAAATTAAGCTTACAAAGCATAGAACAGCTAAATTATGATGAATTACTGCGCGACAATTATAAGGGCCTTTATGAATGTTTTTTAAATTTAAATGATTATAAAACAGCACTTAAATATCATGAGTTATTGCTTGCTACAGAAAAGAAACTGTTGAATGTTGAAAACAACCGTCAGTTGGCACTATTACAGATAACATATAATAATGAAAGAAAAGAAAAGGATAACCAGGTATTACGAAAGGAAAATGATCTTAATGAGATGACAATAAAGAGGAAATCTACCTTTCTGTGGTTGATTGCAGCCTTATTATTGTCAAGTATTCTGTTCTGTCTGTATTTATATAATCGTTTTTATAGCAAAACTAAAGCGAACAAAGGGCTTGAAATCTTAAACCAGAAAATAGTAAGTCAGAACCTGGCCCTGGAAAAGCTCAATAAGGAATTAAATGATGCTAATGATGAAAAAGATAAACTGTTGTCAATCATATCTCATGAATTAAGGAATCCGCTATACTGGTTTCAGAACCTTGCCGAAGTGCTGTCTAAAAAATACAGTATCATGACTCCCGAAAATGTTCAAAAAACCCTTGCCGCTTTAGATGAATCTTCCAAAAATGCTTATCACCTGATGGATAATCTACTGCACTGGTCGCGTTCTAAACTTAACAGGATTTCCCCTAAAAAGACCAGGATAGAATTGCGTCAATCAATTATCGAAACAATAAGCATGTACGAAACTATAATGCAATACAAAAATATATCACTGGAACTGGATATTAACCCTGATGCCTTTATAAGCGCTGATGTAGATTTGTTTAGTTGTGTTATCCGTAATTTGGTATCAAATGCAATAAAATATACACCTGTTAATGGTAAAATAAACATAACAAATGAAGAGTTTGAGAAATTTCATAAAATTATTGTAAGTGATAATGGAATAGGTATTCCCGCCATCCTTGTCGATAAACTGTTTAATGTCAGTGAGTATGTTTCCCACCCCGGGTTAATGGAAGAAAGGGGTTCCGGTTTTGGGCTTAAATTATGTAAGGAATTTGTTGAGCTTCATGGAGGTACAATTTGTGTGGAGAACAGGCAGGATGAAGGTTCAAGGTTTTTCTTTACAATACCTAAATAAAAAGAATTTCTCAATGATCCAAACACTTAAATTATTCCAGTACCGTAGCAAAGAGGAAATTCCTATTGCTTCAGATTGATTAAAATAATTCCGATTATACAAAATATAACACCTATAATTTTAATCCCTGAAATATGTTCCCTGAATATTGCGATACCCGTAAATATTAATATGATATTAACAAAAGATGAAGAAAATATTGAAGCCAGTCCTAATTTCCAACCATCACGGTAAATCAGTAAATAGGCCAGTTCAATGAGTACACATGATATCCCCAACAGATAGCTTGAATAATTGGCATTTTTAATAGATTCTATAATTCCTTGTTTCTGAGGCATTACAAAATATAAAATAACAGTAAATACAATAGCAACAGAATATGTAATCAATAATGATACTATTGGATTGACCGAAGCGGATATATTTTTTTGCAATATGTGGTAGCAAACCACAGAAAGTATTGCTATGATCATGGATATGTAAAACATAATGTCCAGAGTCTTTAATTTAGGGTTCATAATTATATATATATTCTTTTTTGTTTTAAATTTATTTACAGTTAATTGAAAAATTTAAACAAGTCTAAAATAATTAAAAAATTATCTCCTACTTTATAATATTGAATTAATTAAATTTAATCCGTAAAATTCACGGTAAAAATGATACAATCCTTCACCGCTATTGATTTTGAAACAGCGCATCCAAAGCCCTGGAGTATCTGCCAGGTTGGTTTGGTAAGGGTTGAGGATATGAAAATAACCAAACAGATTAACTTATTGGTTCAACCACCTGATAATTATTATTGGAATAAATTTATTGGCATCCATGGAATAAGTCCTAATGATACAATAAAAGCCCCAACGTTTAATCTGGTTTGGCCGGAAATTGAATTATATATTAAAGAAAATCATGTTGTTGCACATAATGGATTATCTTTCGATTTCCCTTGTCTGAACCAAACACTTGAGTATTATAATATTGAAGTACCAGACTACCATAAACACTGCACTTACAGAATTTATAGGGAAGGCCTGGCAAAGCTCTGCAGGAAATATGTTATTAAATTAAATCACCATGATGCACTTTCCGATGCCCGGGCCTGTGCACAATTATTCATTATGTACCTGGAAGATTTAAATCAGAAATAATTTACAATTATTATATTTAAATATGACAACAAATCTACATCAATCAATTGATCAATGCCTTAGAAAAGTTAACACTATTATTGCAGGTAAAATATTGTATTTAAAGAACTTATTTATTATTATAATATTTGTCACTGTAAATTTCGGGCTTGTCTACACTCAAACTGTTTCTGACATAAGTGGATCATACACATTCAAACCAGTCAGATTAGGTGGAGGAGGTTTTGTGACAGGGTTCGCCGCTCACCCGAAAGGAGAAGAAATATTATACTGCCGTACCGATGTTGGAGGGGCTTACAGGTGGAACAGTACTGACAGTATATGGGAGCAACTTTACACTATGCAGAGAATGCCATTTTTAACCTCAGTTTCTGACTCCGGAGTGGGAACAGGAGTTGGCAGGACCAGTGCTCTTTCTACCCTTGCCATTGGACTGGATCCCAACAATCTTCAGGTAGTATATTTAGTATCAAATATTGGACTTGTAAAAAGTACTGATAGAGGTAACAGTTTTACCTTCCTTCCGGAATTTGGAAAACTTATCTCTGTCAATGGAAATGATCAAAGTGGAGATCGTACTTCTGGCGAACGCCTGCAGATTGACCCCGGCAATTCTGATAACATGTTATTTGGCTCTCAGTATAGTGGAATGTATATAAGTTCAGATGCAGGGATAAGCTGGAGTCAGGTAGACACTGCTCAAATTCCTGTACAGAATACAGGAGGAGTTGAATGGATAAAATATTATGCTCCGGGAAAAGCTTACGCATCAGTAAAATATAATGGTATATATCAGACAGTCAATGGGGGCCTGAGCTGGTCACTAATTCATTCAATTCCCAGTCCTGATGTGTCACCTCATGGAGTATATATTAACGGAATACTCTGGGTAGCCGTCAACAATGGAAGTAAAGGCGGAGTTTTCAAATACAATGGCACATGGATCAATACAAATTGTCCATCAGCGAGCATAGATGCCATAGCTGTGGATTCGGTCAATAACAGCGTCTATGCCATAGAAAGCGGATATAATTTTTACCGACTTACTGATGGAGGTAATACCTGGACGACATTAAGCAGAAATGTATATTCTTCAATTGGCTGGAAAAATTTAAGATTTAACCTGGCAGCCGAATACCTCTCCGTAGGTAACATTACAATTGATCCGGCAAACCATTCTAACCTTTGGTTTGATGAAGGCATGGGTATGTGGCATGCAACTATTTCTGACAATAATAACAGCCCTCAGTTTATAGATATTTCAAACGGTATTGAAGAGTTTTGTGCTTCAGATATTGCCTCCTCTCATAATGGGATATTTACAGTATCAGTTTGGGACCGGCAGGGGTTTACAATTGCTGATCCCGACAATTTTCCTGCATCTGAAACCGGTTGCAGCGGCACCTTTTCCTCAAGTATGAGCATAGATGCAAATCCAACCAATCCCAACTTTTTAACTTTTTGTGTTTCTGATTTCGGTCGTTGGGGGTGTTGCGGTGAAAACAGCTGGAGCTGTTATTCATCAAATAGAGGTAAAACCTGGACAAGATTTGGTTGTATTGATAAAAATGGTAATACAAGTTACAATGCAAAGTTGTCCTATCCTTACAAATTATATGCAGGGGAAATTGTTAGTTCAGCCAATGATAGCAGCAATATGGTATGGGTGGTACGCAGCAATCAGAATCTGATATATTACAGCAATAATCTGGGAACCACATGGACCAGGTCAAACATTAGTCCCAACTGGAGCGGCCCAAATGAAACATACCTCAGTACCCGTAAAATATTAACTGCAGACGCATTAACTACCGGGAAATTCTATACCTATTCATCACTGAACGGGGGCAATACATACTATTCTGTTGATAATGGTGCTAACTGGTCCATTGGAGGAGCTGTCGCCAAAAACTGCTTCCATTGCCAGATGAAACATGCTCCGGGTAAAGCCGGACATGTTTGGTTCTGTGCCGGATTTGACCAACGAACTGCTGACCCTGCACAAAATGGGTTGTATTTTAGTTATGACGGATCAACCACATATAAGCAGATACCAGGAGTTACAGTGTGCTGGGCACTGGGTTTCGGAGCTCCCGCCCCTGGTTCCGGCTATCCTACATTATATATCTATGGTCTTATAGGTGGTAATTGGGGAGTATATCAATCTACGGACAGCGCTACAACATGGAATAAACTGGTAGATTTTCCATTGGGAAGCACTGATCAGATCACAGCAATTGAAGGTGACGCAGACATTTATGGCAGAGTATATATAGGTTTCTCCGGAAGCGGCTTTGCGTATGGCCAAGGCCCTGTTGTTAATGTTAATGGTGTTAAACTGGATTCTGTTTCAGCCACTGTGATGGTTGGGAATTCATGTCAGCTTGCAGATACAGTTTATCCTCTGAATGCCAGCAACCAAACAGTAATATGGAGTTCGGACAATACCGATTTTGCAAAAGTTAATACAAAAGGATTGGTTACTGGAATAGCAGTAGGCACAGACACTGTTAAAGTTACTACAGAAGACGGGGGATATAATGCCATTTGTATAGTTGATGTTATTGCAAATCCTTCTGAAAAAGTAGATGAAATTAGTTACCCTGGAATTGACCTTTATCCAAACCCGGCTACAAATGAGGTTTTAATAACAAATATACCCTCCTGTAGCACTGTCAACGTAATCGATATAATGGGAAGGGATATTTTATCCCTTACTAATCAGAATTTGATAGATGTTTCCGGTTTGTCAGCCGGAACATATATTGTACATATAGTTTATGACAGCAATAATATAAATAAGTTATTTATAAAAAAGTAAAAAAAATTACAACTATGAAACTACTGCGAATTATCACTTCAGTCATGGCATTATTTATGATACTGCATTATAGTAATGCTGCTAAGCCGATTAAAGTACTCCTTGTTTCCGGAGGATGTTTTCACGATTATGCAACTCAAACCCGGATAATTGAAGATAGCCTAAACAGGTATATTTATAATATTGATTGGCAAACTCTTAACCTCAATGCGTCTTGTGATGAAATAGTGCCTTTGATGGCATCCAAAGAATGGGGCAAAGGATATGACCTTATTATTTATAATATTTGCTGGGCTTATGTTACAGATACAGCCTATATAAATAATATCTGCCGTATACATCGTGACAATGGGATAAATGCCATAGTAATACACTGCACTATGCATACATTCAGGGACGCTAAAACTGATGAGTGGAGAAAATTTTTAGGGGTAGAAACTCATGAACATGCTGCAGCAGGCAAGTTTACAGTTAAAAATGTCAATCCCGGACACCCTGTTATGAAAAGTTTTCCAGCTAACTGGAAGACACCCGTAGACGATGAGTTATACAAAATTGTAAAAGAATTTCCAAATACCATACCTTTGGCAACGGCCAAAGGAGACGATGGTCATGAATATACCTGTATCTGGGCAAACACATATGGTAAAGCAAAAGTAATTGGTATCACGGTTGGCCATCCTGTAGAATCAGTTCAGGATCATGATTATATTCTTTTATTGGCAAGAAGCCTGTTATGGTTGACAGGCAATACAGACCACAATGGCGATCCTGTCCATGAATACTGGAAGCTATCTTATCTTCCTGAGAAATAAAGTTTTTTGAAACATAATACTTTATTAACAGATGATTTTGTAAGATCAAATACTAATGATCTTTCAATGAAAAGCTTTAATCTGAATAAAACCAAAGTGCTTCAGCTGATATTTATTGTAAGATCGGAAGGGATTCTTACAGGAGTCGGGGTGTATTATCTGGATGATATAAAAGCAGTGACTGCTGATATTGAAGGGGTGAAGTAATTAACCATAAATCTTTTTAAAAATATGGCAAAAATAACGATTATAGGCGCAGGCAGCATTGTCTTCAGCGCCACTCTACTTAACGATATGTTTTCGGTTCCTTCACTGGCAGGTTCAGAATACATGCTGATGGACCTTTCTGAAGAAAAGCTTCAAAGGATGGCGTCATATGCGAATAAAATGGTTATTGCCAATGGTATACAAGCAGATGTTTCATACACTACCAACAGGCGTGAAGCACTAAAAGGGGCTGATTATGTGATTACCTCCATTCAGGTTGGAGGATTGGAAGCCTGGAAAAGTGACTATGAAATTCCTTTAAAATATGGAGTGGACCAATGTATAGGTGATTGTCTCAACCCGGGAGGCATATTCAGGGCTTTACGAACCATCCCGGTTATGCTTGGCCTTGTTGAAGAAATGGAACAGGTTTGCCCTGATGCATACCTGCTGAATTATGTCAACCCATTGTCTATCGTCTCAATTGCTATAGGTATCTCTTCCGGGATTAATTATGTAGGGTTATGCCACGGGGTACAAACTACCTTGGACCTGATTTCAGGATTTGTAGGAATTCCAAAAGAAGAGATTGATTTTCTTAATGCAGGAATAAACCATATGGGATGGTTCCTGAAACTTGAGCACCAAGGTAAGGATATATACCCCTTATTTAAGCAGCGTGCAGATTTACCGGAATATTATATTACAGAGAAAGTACGTATAGAGGTTATGCGTAACTTTGGTTATTTTATGACGGAAAGTTCAGGACATTTGTCCGATTACCTGCCATGGTTTCGCAATAATAAACAAATGCTTGAGAAATATTGCGATCAGCCGGAATTTGGTGGTGAATCAGGCGCAGCATATAAAGCAATGAGCGCTATAGCTGAAAAATTTAAAACGGTCGACTTTCTCTCTCTTGAATCCGGGCTATTGGAACCACGTAGTAAGGAATATTGCTCTTATATAATAGAAGCTATAGAAACCGGCAAACCTTTTAAATTCAGTGGAAACCAATTAAATAAAGGGTATATTTCCAACCTGCCTTCCGACTGCTGTGCCGAGGTACCTGTATATGCTGATAGGAATGGATTACATCCGGTATCAACCGGTAATTTACCTCCTCAACTGGCTGCTCTGAATATGACAAATATATTAGTTCAGCAGCTTACAGTGCAGGCTGTGTTAAAATCAGACCCTGAACTGGCAGTCAACGCCGTACAACTGGATCCTCTTACCTCCTCTGTGCTGGGCTTGAAGGAAATACGTAATATGGTAATAGAATTATTTAAATCTGAGCATAAATACCTTTCGCATTTTCAAGGCAGGATTCCACGGCAGCTTCCGGATATTTATATTCCTGCTGGTACAAAGCCGGTACATACACCTGTTGATCCTGCTCTGGCTATAGCCAACCGTTTTTCTAAACTTGCCAATCAGAATATTTCATAAATACTAAAAATTAAATGAGATGATTAATTCAGGTAAGAATAATATCATACTTTTTTGGGGTTGTTTTATGGCAATAGCAGCTACTGCTTTTGCATTTGTTATCCGTAATATGATAATTGGCGACTGGGGGACGGAATTTAATCTTAGTCAAACCCAAAAGGGTGAGCTGCTTGGGGTTGGTCTGTGGCCATTTGCCTTGAGTATTTTGTTGTTTAGTTTCATCTGTGACAGGATAGGCTATAAAACAGCTATGGTATTTGCTTTTACCTGCCATGTAGCGTCTGTAATATTTACAATATTTGCTAAAAATTACTGGATGTTGTATTTCGCTACTTTTTTGGTTGCTTTTGGCAATGGTACTGTTGAAGCAGTAATAAACCCTATTATTACAACCATTTATTCAAACAGTAAAACTAAATACCTAAACTGGTTACACGCAGGATGGCCCTTCGGGATGATAGCCGGGGGATTGCTTACCATGCTGGTACTGGGGCCAGGTATAGGATGGCGCTGGAAAATATCTCTGACGCTGTTGCCTACTTTATTATATGGTGTAATGTTGTTTACACGAAAATTTCCTGTTCATGAGCGTGTTAAAGCCAAAATACCATACAAATCCATGCTTCAGGAAGCAGGTATAGCAGGAATCTTCATTCTTGTTACTTTACTTACTGGGGAAATGGGCAGGGCTTTTGGATTATCCTATCTGGCACAGGCAATAATTATTGCAGCGGTTGTTACAGTTTATTCCATCATTGTAAAGAAGTTAGGTCCGTTACTTTATATATTCCTGACGATTATAATGATGCCACTTGCCATTACGGAGCTGGGAACCGACAGCTGGATCACTGACTTAATGCAATCTGTTACTGCCAAAATTGGTGTTCAGTCAGGCTGGGTTATTATATACACCTCTGCGTTAATGATGGTATTGAGATTTTCTGCAGGGCCGATTGTACATAAATTACAGCCAATAGGATTACTTGCCTTATGCAGTGCTGTAGTTGGCATCGGGTTGCTCTTTCTTTCAAATTCGAGTGGTATTTGGATTTTTGCAGCAGCCAGTATATATGCAGGAGGAAAATCTTTTTTCTGGCCTACTATGCTTGGAGTTGTTTCAGAGCGTTTCCCAAAAGGAGGCGCCTTATCCCTTAATCTTGTACCTGCAATCGGAATGATGACTGTTGGGGTATTAGGAACAGCACTTATAGGTAATATTCAGGACAAAACCCTGGCCGGCCACCTGGTAAAGGAACAGCCTGCCATCTACCAGAAAATTGTCGGAGTACAAAAACATAGTATTGTTGGTACTTACACTTCTGTTGACCTGGGAAAAACTCAAATGCTTACATCGGATGATAAAAAGAAATTTGATAACACCCTTTCAGTCGCAAAACGCAAAGCGCTTTCATCAATTGCCATTCTTCCCGGCATAATGCTTTTATGCTACCTGGTACTTTTAGTTTACTTCCGGAGAATTGGCGGATACAAACCTATAAACATACTTGAAAATGAGCAAAAGGAAACATGAAACATAAAATG
This sequence comes from uncultured Bacteroidota bacterium, assembly GCA_963766305.1. Lineage (GTDB taxonomy): Bacteria > Bacteroidota > Bacteroidia > Bacteroidales > JAAUTT01 > JAAUTT01. The sequence continues at coordinate 195,074 of CAVYAE010000034.1, read as the reverse complement.
GGTAAATATTAGTATGCCTAAATTTAAACTTAAAAAAAATAATATTAATTTTATACTATCGTTAAATAGTAATAAAATAAAAACAACATGAAGCCAACTATTTTTTTCCTGATTATCTGCATTTTTACTGTCAATAATTTATATTCCCAGGACACTATTGTAAAAACAAATAGGGAAAAGATTATCTGTAAAATTAAGGAAATAGGTACTGACGAAATTAAATATCAAATAAGTGGTGAAACCCTTATTTTTGGTGTAGATAAAAATAAAGTAGCTGAAGTAGTCCTTGCATCGGGGTTGACAATGAAATTTAACAATTCACTCGACGATGCTGAAAACTACAAGGATAACAATAAAAACAGCCTTAAATTTACCCTTCTTTCTCCCTTATGGGGATATACAGGAATTACTTATGAACATAGTATAAAACCAGGCTTAAGTTTTGAGTGCACCCTGGGGATTATTGGTTTGGGGAGGAATGTTAATTCACTGGATTATGTAAATACAGGTATAGGTAATAATGCAGGCGCTGCATTTAGGTTTGGACTTAAGTTTATAAAAACGCCCGATTTTTATCTAAAGGGAATTCAGTATGCACATGTTTTAAAAGGCTTATATTTTAAGCCGGAATTATTAATATCATATTTTAATGTACCTTCATATGTAAATACTTATACCATAGGAAACAGTACAAATAGTTTTTTCAGTGGGGCCATTTTATTTAATCTTGGATATCAGTGGATATTTAATAATAAAATTGCTGTGGATATTTTTGGAGGTGTCGGCTACGGATATAATTCAAGCGGTGATGGATCGCCTCAATATTATGGATACGGTATAGGATCAAGCAATTTCCCTATTGCATATACAACCGGATTCAGGATAGGATTTTTATTTAAATAAATACCTTCTCTGCGAGGTTATGTACAAATGTTTTTATTAAATTAAAATTAAACCCCAAATAGCTTATATTTAGCTATTTGGGGTTAGAAAAACTACTTTTTGTAATATGATTAATAGTTCCCTGAATTGTGAATGAAGTATTGACAAAAAACTCAGGCTATGTCAAAACGGTCAAGGTTCATCACTTTGTTCCAGGCTGCCACAAAATCCCTGACAAACTTTTCCCTGGCATCTGAGCTGCCATAAACTTCTGAAATTGCTCTGAGCTCTGAGTTCGATCCAAAAATAAGATCAACCCTAGTTGCTGTCCATTTTAATTTCCCTGTATTCCTGTCACATCCTTCAAAGATTTCATTTAATTCTGATGCCGGCTTCCATACAGTACTCATGTCCAGCAAGTTTACAAAGAAATCGTTGGAAAGCACTCCCTTATGTTTTGTAAAGACACCATGCTCCGTGTTGTCAAAGTTTGTATTCAAAACCCGCATGCCTCCTATTAATACTGTCATTTCAGGAACAGAAAGGGTTAGCAACCGGGCTTTATCAATTAACAACTCTTCTGTTGTTATGGTATATTTGGCCTTTAAGTAATTACGAAATCCATCAGCTGCAGGTTCCAATACCGACATTGAGTCCACGTCGGTTTGATTTTGCGAAGCATCCATACGCCCCGGAGTGAAAGGAACTGATACATCAAAACCACCGTCCTTTGCTGCTTTTTCAACAGCTGCACAACCTGCCAGTACTATTATGTCAGCAAATGAAACCTTTTTCCCCTGCGTAAGCGCTTTGTTGAATTCTAGGTTAATTCCTTCGAGGGTTTCCAAAACTTTCTTTAGCTGAACAGGGTTGTTGACAGCCCAGTCTTTTTGAGGAGATAAACGTATGCGGGCACCATTGGCACCACCGCGTTTATCAGATCCCCGAAAAGTTGAAGCTGAAGCCCAGGCAGTAAATACCAATTGAGATACTGATAATCCGGAATTTAATATCCTGACTTTTAATTGTGCGATATCTCTATCATCGATTAATGTATGATTCATGGCAGGTATAGGGTCCTGCCAGATCAGTTCTTCTGCAGGGGCTTCCTTACCCAGGTATCTTGACCTTGGTCCCATATCCCTGTGAGTAAGTTTAAACCAGGCACGGGCAAAGGCATCCGCGAATTCACCCGGATGTTCAAAAAAACGTCTTGATATTTTTTCATAAATAGGATCAAAACGTAAAGAAAGATCTGTAGTCAGCATGGTGGGTGCATGTTTTTTCGACGGGTCGTGTGCATCGGGAATGATATCTCCTGCCTTTTTTGCTACCCATTGATGAGCACCTGCCGGGCTTTTTGTTAATTCCCATTCATTATTAAACAGGTTTTGGAAAAAGTGATTACTCCATTTGACAGGAGTCTGTGTCCAGGTAACTTCCAAACCACTGGTTATAGTATCTCCTCCTTTTCCTGAGCCAAACCTGCTTTTCCAGCCCAAGCCCTGTTCTTCTATACCGGCAGCTTCCGGTTCAGGCCCAACAAGTGAAGAATCACCCGTTCCATGTGTTTTTCCAAAGGTATGCCCTCCTGCAATGAGTGCCACCGTTTCTTCGTCATTCATAGCCATCCGGGCAAATGTTTCCCGAATATCTTTAGCTGCAGCTATGGGGTCAGGATTACCCTCCGGTCCTTCCGGATTAACATAAATTAACCCCATTTGCACTGCTGCCAGAGGATTGTCGAGGTTACGGTCACCAGAATACCGTTTGTCTCCTTCCAGCCACCTGGTTTCTGAACCCCAGTATATGTCCTCTTCCGACTCCCAGACATCTTCACGTCCACCTGCAAATCCAAAGGTTTTGAATCCCATTGATTCCAGGGCAACATTTCCGGTCAGTATCATGAGGTCCGCCCATGATATTTTTCTTCCATATTTTTGTTTGATCGGCCAAAGCAGCCTGCGTGCCTTGTCGAGGTTGACATTATCGGGCCAGCTGTTAAGCGGTGCAAAGCGTTGTTGTCCGGCTCCTGCACCACCACGGCCATCACCTGTACGGTAAGTGCCTGCACTGTGCCATGCCATGCGGATGAATAATGGTCCATAATGTCCGAAATCCGCCGGCCACCAATCCTGTGAGTCGGTCATCAGTTTGTGAAGGTCACTTTTTAAGGCCTCCAAATCCAGACTTTTAAATTCTTCGGCATAGTTAAATTCTTCTCCCATTGGGTTCGACAACGAAGAATGTTGTCTCAGTATGTTCAATTTTAACTGATTAGGCCACCAGTCACGGTTTTTTGTACCGCTGGTGCCGGCATTGTTCTTTTGGGTTGTTCCTGTAAAAGGGCATTTGCTGGCGTTAGATTCGTTATTTTCCATTTTATCTTTATTAAATCATGCTAATTTGCTTTATTGATTTATTAAAGTCAACTAATTAAAATAATTATATGGGCAATATTTACTTTTAGAAATTTATTTATTAACTACAATCGTTTTGGTAATTACACCTAAATCAGATGAAATAATTTTAACAAAATAAATTCCCGCCACATATTCAGTCATGTTTACATTGGTAATAACATCATCAGCCATAACTGAATATAATTTTATCCCATTTAAATTGAATATTTCAACAGTTGTTTGATTCTTTAAATTAGGAATAGAGATAACAAGATTTTCCCTCACCGGATTGGGATAAATATTTACGCGACCCAATGAAATATTTAATATTCCGGTAGAACTACCTGTATTTTTTATGCATCGGACTGAAGATCCGCAATTTAGGGATTCACTAATCGTGTCTACAACAGCATAGTCATAAAACATCCAAAAACTGTACTGAAGGTCAGCCGAAGTAGAAGTTGAGGTCCACCACCCGCCATATTGATTAATAAACTGAAACTGTCCGGGAGAAGAACCAATTTCAGTACTTTTAATGCCATGACGCACTCCTCCCGGAAGAGCTGTAAATCCGGAGGAGTTGGTTCCTGTGTTTGGGCTTTCCCAATGAGTATTGTTACTTTCTTTAAGTGCGGTTGCAGCTACTTCGCTACCTCCCAAATAATTAATCAGGGTATCCCACTCAGCATATGAAGGAATGTGCCACCCTTTAGGTGCAAGCGGATGTGCAGTGTTATTTACAGCATATGAGTTATAAAGCGCACCATATACAACACCCTTCCCGGTAGAATCATTATTATACCAGCAATAAGCCTCAGAGGTATAATTTGCCCATGTTGCAGAATCTCTTAACAGGGATATAGGTTGCCCATCGTTGTAATGGGTAGTTCTAAGGTTTTCAACCATCCATGTTTGGTTACCTATTGTAACTGTATTATAAACATTACCATCTGTGTCCTTAACTGTAGTTGTATTGGAAAAACTACCGGAATTACCTTTTATGTAACCGGAATTAAAAAAAAATACTATACCGGTAATAATGAAAGAATAGATTAATGTTTTAATTTTAATTAAACTTGCCTGTTTCATATAAATTAATCTTTTAGTTTGTATGTTGTTATAAGTCATTATAATGTAAATGAAGAAATTTTACATTTATAAACTGTTTGATTTAGAATTGGCTTCAATTTTATTGAATTGGAATAAAGAAATGCATAATATTACAGCAAGGATTTGGTAGACCATTTTCGTATAATTATTCCAGGTTAATAATATTTTAATTACAAACCTTACCGAAAAATAATTAAATTTTGTGGTTTTGTTTATGATAAATATAATTTATATTATTAAAATGAATAATGATAATCAAAACGATTTATAAACTAATCTGCCGATTATTATAATCATCAGCCAGTATTTTTTGAGATTTATACTGTTGTTATTTCACAATATAATTGCCGATAATCGGATTAAAAGATAGAATTATTTTTTAAAGTAATTAATCACAAGATAAAAACTTCATTAGGTATTTCCTCTAATGTTTAGTTGGTATATTGAAATTTTGTGACAAAAACCAGTTTAATAATCATATGTAATAACAGAAATGCAAAAGCCCCAAACATCTGTTTTAAAGATATTTAGGGCTTTAACATTGAGGTCGATGGCGGATTCGAACCGCCGTAAACGGTTTTGCAGACCGCTGCCTAGCCACTCGGCCAACCGACCAAAGTTTTCAATTAATTACAGCAAAAAATTTCAGGTTAGCAATAATTATTAAGGCTGCAAAATTACTTTTTTTTTTAATTTAAAGTATTCACTCTGAAAATTCATAAATTATTGCTTTAGGAATGTGAAATATCACTTATTTTCCGCAAACTCCTTTAGGCACGAAGGACACAAACAATCATCCCAGTTGGCACGGATGAAATTAATATCTTTATTTAAAAGGTTATATTCATGGCACCAGCAGTCGTCGCCCCGGCATTCAAATTTTTTACCGCATTTCGGACAGGCTTTGGAGGTATATTGGTCTTTAATCATATATTCTTCTTTCTTATGCTTACCAAAAACCAGGCCAATCCTAAAACAACTATAATACCTGTCACACACCAGGCCCAGTAATTTTTTACCCTGGTCCCTGCCGTGATCGTATAATCGTTGAAAAAATATTTATAGGCAGTTAACTTCCACTGCATAGTGTCGGAGTTTACCTTATTTGCATTGGTATAATATATTTTACCCGGCATTAACAGTGAAAAATTAAAGTCATCATTAAAAATATCAAGTACCTTGTCAAATTTTTTAAAATCTTCAGATGCTTTGTTTTCAGGGTCCAGCAATTTCATAAAAGCATCATTTTTCAGGTAGCTGGTGCATGCTTCAGTGAAATGTTGAGGGTTCAAATCTTCAGATTTATTTAACAAGCTATAAATACTGTCTTTAGAAGTAACGAATTTAATTGAATCAGAACTGCTTATATTGACAGAATGAAGATTTGACAGGGCAATTGTAAAAAATTCCTCATAAATACTGTGAGCCAGCCAGTCCATCACTTTGCTTTCTATCTGTTTCTTTTGGGCTTCAATTAGAACACTGTCCTTTTTTGCAAAACGCTGATTTTTTGTTCCGGTATAAATTGCAATTTCTTCATCAGTAAGGTACTTTGAAACCGGAATTTTATGGAAAGGATTATATCCAGGGAAAGTTTCCATATAAATATATTCTGTGTAAAACCACCTGAATTTTTTTGATATCTTAGTTTCTGCGGCGATTCTTTTCCAGGATGTATTATTATAAAAATTTGATTTGGATAAATCATTTAATGATTTATAATCTTTCCTGAATGATATTAATATATCTTTTGACCCTGAGAATGCTTGATTATTGACTGTAACAGGCCAGTGAGCTGAAAAGATTTGTTTCCCGGAAGGCGAGGTGGAATAAAATTTAACATTATATGAAGAATCTATTAAAACCGGGATTTTATTTTTACTTGTATCACCTTTTAAAAGGGCAGAGTCAGAAGTAATTATATATTCACGGTAACCGGTTCCTTCAGGTAAAACCCTTGTTACTATTTTATAACTCCTCGAACAGGAAAAACAAATTACCACAGATAATATAGCAATTATTGATTTTTGCATTGATATAGGTTTTAATTATCACTATAATAACATCAATATCAAATAATTATATAATATGTTTGAGATTTTGGTTTATTAATTTGTTTTCAGAAATTTACAATTTTCAGTTCAATTTATAAGTTTTATCTGTAAAATAATTTTACTACCTTCGCGTCCCAAGTTTGTATTATTGTACTAAATGCTCAATAGTTGCAGGAATTAAAAGAAATATTTTCAATACAACGACCGATATTAAATTGCCCGGATGGCGGAATTGGTAGACGCGCTGGTCTCAAACACCAGTGAGCTCACCCTCGTGCCGGTTCGACCCCGGCTCCGGGTACAAAATAAATATTTTTAGCTGATTATCATTTTTATTCATGAAGATTGCCCTGACTGTTCTGCTGCTTGTTCTGATATCTGACGATTTTTGTTACTCAAAAAGTGATGACAGGACTTCCGTATCAAAAGTGTTTTGGGGCAAAGCATATGATAAAGATGTGTGGCTTTTTACCATGATAAATAAAAATGGCATGAAAGCCAAAATTTCAAATTTTGGGGCAATAATAAATGCTATTGAAGTGCCTGATAATAAAGGTAAAATTGAAAACATTGTTATTGGTTACGATAGTCTTGCCCCATATCTAAATAACAGGGCTCATTTTGGATCCCTCATAGGACGTTATGCTAACCGTATAACTAATGCACGGTTCACACTGGATGGTAAGGAGTATATTTTAACAGCCAACATGGGTCACAACCAGCTTCACGGAGGCAGAAAAGGTTTCGACTTTCAGGTCTGGAATGTTGATGAGGTTTTAACTTTCACCGATTCGGTCAGTGTTACCCTTTCTTATTTAAGTAAGGATCTGGAGGAAGGTTATCCCGGCAATCTTAACGTAAAGGTAAATTATTGTTTAACTGATAATAATGAATTAAAAATAAGGTACACAGCTGTTACCGATAAACCAACAGTGCTAAACCTTACAAATCACAGTTATTTCAACCTGACAGGTTTTAAAGACAACATTTTAAACCATAAAGTTATGGTTTATGCTGATACGGCTGATATTGTTGATGAATACCTTATTCCTACAGGTCAATTTAAATCAGTGAAGGGATCTGATGATGATTTTACTACTTTTCATACAATAGGTGAAAGGATAAGCCGGATTAATGAAAACAATGGTGGTTACGATATAGGCTATAAAATTCGGAGGAGACATAATGAACTGGCATTGGCTGCTGAAGTTCAGGAAAATGTTTCAGGAAGAGAAATAAAGGTTTATACAACTGAGCCATCCCTGCAGTTTTATACAGCAAGTTTTCAAGCCGGAAGGATACCTGGCCACGTGGATATTACCAACGGGAGACATTTTGCCTTTTGTCTTGAAGCACAGCATTTTCCCGATTCTCCCAATCATCCCCAATTTCCTTCCACATCTTTATATCCTGGCGAAACATACAACCAGGTTACAGTGTATAAATTCCACACTTCGAAATAAGTATAAGCTCTCTCACAGACTTTGGCATATTTCTTGCATATCACAAATACCTGAACATTTTTGAATTGTTTATTCCCTAACAGGCAACCTAAAAATTAATTATTGCGTAGAATTTAGTATTAACCTTAAATTTTTAATAATATGAAAAGGATAGCAATATTAGCACCTGTTCTTCTTGTTAGTTTATTAACATGGCAATGTACTAAGCAGGATCTCTCAAATAGTAACGCAGGTTCGTCAGGAAATTCAAGTCAAAATCTTAAAAATTCCCTTACTGCTGCTTCAACAACTTTAAACAACACAGTAAATCAGATTGAATCCACAAAAGGTTATCAGCTTATAAATTTAGGAGCTTCAGGCAATGTTCAGTCGGCCAGGGAAGCATACGCAGGTTATACTGATAGCATTACTCTTGCAGCCATAGCCGGTATTTATAGCTATCAGCCGGTATCATACAATAACTGGTGTTTTTCATGCTATAACAAGCTGTTTACAAAAACAGGTACCAGCAACGATCTTATTGTTCAGTTACCTTCTTCTAAAGTTTTTTATCCACGGAGATTTCAAATGGTAACTCCGGCAGATACTTCTTTGAAAAATAATTTTGTAATTACCGCTACTGCTTATAATTATTACTACACCAACCCATATGTGTACAATTACGATTTAGCAGCCAGCCTGGCAATCAGCGATACCGCTGCTGGCAGCATGAGTATACAATCTGTAAGCAGCTCATACTCAACTTACAGCTATTCATCAGGATATAACTTTTCAAATGGTGATAATATAAGCGTTAGTGTTACATCAGGAGACACCACAACTTCAAGTGTTACCTTGTCGAACAGTACATCTGCATTGCTTAAAGAAACTGTACTGGATATTATGACCACAGGTTCCAGATATTTTGAACGTCAGTATATACTGCAGGTAGGGGATGTTGAATTTACAAGAACTGCCGGATCGGATAGCATAACAGTTTATGTCGGAGGCGTACTGCAAACAACAGCCAAGGTACAGATAATTGACAATAGTTCAGCAGGAGGGTCATTTGGTTTTAACTCCCTTATTGTTGGCCGTAACCGTGACCTGGAAGTTACGTTTGACGATGGTACAACTACAAAACTTTCAACGCTCCTTGGCCCATCATTGACTGTTTTGCAAAACCTAGTTTCATCGATGCAAAATCTGTATTTTGCCGACAATATTGTTGATTATATTGCTGAAAGTATTTACAGAAATAAGTTGTAAAGTAGAAGAGCAGGAAGGTAGGATTTAAATTATGATTAAAATTAAGAAACTCCAAATCTCCATAATTACCTTAATTGCAGCATCTCTAACTGTAACATACTGCAAAAAAGATGTTACTTCCTCCCAGGCAAAAAGCTACTCCGATACTGTAAAAGCAGTAAATGAGGCCATTTATTCCACCATGCAGCAGAATTATTTCTGGTACGACAGCATTCCTGTTGTTAATCCGGATGTGGATATAAATCCCCAAACATTTATAAATTCAATAGTCAATAAAAGAGACAGGTGGAGTTTTATCCTTACCCGGGAGCAGTACCAGTCCGATTTTGTAACAGGAGTTTATTATGGCTATGGGTTTAGTTATGGTTTTGATCCGCAATATAATATGAGGATTGCATATGTATTCAGCTCTTCTGATTTATATACAGCAGGGGTTAAAAGAGGCTGGATAATAAAAAGCGTAAACGGGGTAAATGCCGATACATCAACTGCAGGTACTCTTTTTGGTGGAAACATAGATGGTTTAAAAGATACCTTTGTTTTTGTCAAACCTGGCGGCAACGATACTACCCTGGCTTTTGCCAAAAAAAATGTAGTTCAGAATACAGTGCTTGCCTATGATACCTTACATGTTGATAATGAAGTTGTCGGATATATTTCATTTCTTGAATTTGAACTCGATGCCGATTCTGCTTTAAAGTCGGCAATAGCATATTTCCTGCAAAACAATGTTTCTGACCTGGTACTGGATTTAAGATATAACGGGGGCGGCAGCCTGGATATAGCCCAGAATCTTGCCAATATGCTCGCCGGGAATATAGCAAATGGGAAAACGTTTGTAAACCTGGCATTTAACAGCAAAAACACAGGCTCAAATGTAACATATAAGTTTTCTTCTGTACCTGTTTCTCTTACCTTAAACAGGCTCTTTGTTATTACCACCAGCAATACTGCATCGGCCAGTGAAGTTATTATTAATTGCTTACGGCCTTATATGAATGTTTACCTTATAGGGTCAGCAACAAATGGAAAACCTGTGGGAGAGGTACAGTTTTTGTTACCTTATTATTACTATTTTTACCCTATAACTTTTGCACTGACCAATGCTGACAATTATGGAGGGTATTTTGGCGGATTAGCTGTTAATCAGACTGCACCGGATGACCTTACACATAATTTCGGTGACCGCAACGAAGCATGCCTGAGCCAGGCATTATATTTTATAACAAATGGAAACTTTAATAATACTAAAGCTGCAGGCTTATCCAAAATAAAAATATACCAGGAAGAACATCCTGTTAATCATTTGATTTTAAAAAGCATTTATAAATAATGGTATTTCTGCAATTTTTCAAATGTTAATAAGTTATTGTTCTATTAGAGTTAGCTATTAGAGTTAGGTTATTAATTTTATAGCAGATTAACATATTGCAGAATGGCAAATCTACATATTTACGAAAACATAGATAAACAATTACAGTTCGATAAGCGTTACCTGGAAATGGCCCTTATATGGGCAAAAAATTCTTATTGCATACGCCGTCAGGTGGGAGCTCTTATAGTGAAGGAGAAAATGATAATTAGTGATGGATATAATGGCACACCTTCTGGTTTTGAGAATATTTGTGAAGATGAGAATGGGTTGACAAAACCATATGTTTTGCATGCCGAAGCCAATGCTATTACAAAGGTTGCCAAGTCAAACAATAGTAGTGAAAATGCAACCTTATATATAACAACCTCTCCTTGCATGGAATGTTCCAAACTTATAATCCAATCAGGAATAATCAGGGTGGTTTTTTGCGACAAATATCATAATGAAGACGGATTACGATTACTCGAAAAGGCGAATATTGAGATTGTATATGTAGAACTGGATGAATTAAAGCATTAACCACCATTACCCGATGTCATTTCACAATAAAAAATCTGTAGTTATATTACCTCTTGTTCTGGCTATTGTGCTGGCTACGGGTATATACATAGGTATAAAACTCGGAAGCAGCAAAACCAGCGAACAATTATTGATTTTCCCCAGGATCGATAAGGTAAACAGCGTCCTTAACCTTATTGAGGACTCCTATGTGGATTCTGTCTCCCGCGATAAGCTGGAGAAAGTAGCCATAGATGCAATACTTCAAAAACTCGATCCTCATTCAGTATATATACCCGCAGATTTGGCGCTGGCATCCAATGAATCCCTTGAAGGCAATTTTACAGGTATAGGTATTCAGTACAATATACAGTCCGACACGATTGTTGTTATCAGTGTTATTACCGATGGTCCATCCGAAAAAGCAGGCATTAAAGGAGGAGACCGTATTATTAAAGTAAATGATACCCTTGTTGCAGGAGTAAAAATAACCAATGATAAGATTATTAAAAAACTTAAAGGCCCTAAGGGCACAGACGTCAAGCTGGCTATACGCCGTGGAGGAATCACGGATTTATTGGATTTTGATATTATAAGGGATATTGTGGCAATTCGCAGTGTAGATGCATCCTATATGGTTAACAGGGAAACAGGGTATATAAAAATTAATAAATTTTCTAAAAACACTTATGAAGAATTCATGACCTCTGTCAAGGATCTCCATAGGCAGGGTATGAAGAAAATTATAATCGATTTGCGTGGCAATGGAGGTGGATACCTTGAAACAGTAGTTAAAATAGCTGATGAGTTTCTCGACGACCATCAATTGATAGTTTACCAGAAAGGACGTTCCAGCCATCCGGTTAAATCGTATTCAACGCCGGGAGGTGTATGTCTGAATGATTCTGTAGCCATACTTATTGACGAGTATTCTGCTTCAGCCAGTGAAATACTTGCCGGTGCCATACAGGATAACGACAGGGGGTGGATAGTAGGCAGGCGTAGCTTTGGAAAAGGGCTGGTACAGGAACAATCACCTCTTCCGGGTGGGGCACTGATTAGACTTACCGTTGCAAGGTACTACACTCCTACAGGGCGGTGTATACAGAAACCCTATAAGGATGGCGTTGAAAATTATTATGAGGATATACACAAACGTTATCTGCATGGTGAAATGGCCCGTGCCGACAGTATAAAATTTAACGATTCTCTTAAATTTATCACACCTAAGGGAAGGGTGGTATATGGAGGGGGAGGAATTATGCCCGATTTTTTCGTTCCGCTCGACTCCATTAGCATATCTGATTACTACTATAAGGTCAAGGAAAAAGGATTAATATACCGCTATGGCTTTGTTTATTCCGATTTATACAGGGGCGAATTAGCAAAGTTCAGGACATACCGGCAATTATTAAGTTTTCTCAATAAACAGCAGTTAATGAAAAAGTTCAACGTTTTTATTGCTAAATACGGTATTTACCCAACTCCCTATGAAATACAGATATCTGAAAAAAATATTCAAACCGAGCTGGAATCTTATATAGTAAGGAATTTTTTTGATACTGATGGATTTTATCCTGTATATAATACAATTGACAAAACTGTTCTTAAAAGCCTCAAGGTTCTGCACTCGGATTAGCTGCCAGTTTTTAGCCTTTTTGCCTGTATTTGATTAAAGGTTAATCGATCAGAAGCATTAAGCGAAAGCAGGTTGGTTTGCTTAAAAATATCCTCCAATACGGATATCTTTTCACATACAGAACATTAACTTGAAATTTAAGTAATAAGTATCTTATGAGATAGTAATAAATTTTATAATAAAAACAGAATTAGAATTGTACACTTATACCCGGTCCCAGCAACCAAAACCATGTATGTTCTGACAAAAGGTATCCGCCACCAAGGTAAATAGGAAAGGTAAGTTTTTTATTTGTATTCACCGGATTTATTGTACCAAGTACCACTAAACCCATATCCCTGTCGGAGCCCGATGAAGAACTGAAGTCAAAAGCATTGAGAGCGATAAACCCTACACCCAGTTTATAAGGTTCCAGCTGGGCAATTTTATCTTTGGCATAAAAACTGCATTGTTCCATAATAGCCATACTTACACCACTGAAATCACCAAAGCCCGGTGTATTCATCTTTTTAATAAGTAATCCTGCCGGGAAGGAGACATCAATATCAAAGCTGTACAATTTTTGCAACACTATATCAACCGATTTTGTCTGTAAATCCTTCGAGTATTTATCTTTTTGGTCTTTGAAAGTCAACCTTATTTTCGACCATTCCTTAAGATCGTAAATGCCGCTGCTCAATTTGTTGTTCAAACTAATATCATTGCTTGAACAATCAGATTTGTCGTAATATTGATACCTCGGAGAATTGTCTGCCGGACAAATAGTTACATCATCTATAGTAGTAAGGTCCTTTAGCTCTCCCTGCTTGTCAAAGACCTTTACATCTACTGTAAGGCTTTGTTTGCCGAAGAGTTTGTTCTCACTGTCTATCTTATCGGGCCTGAATGAAATTATGACATCTTTTAAATGTGTATCTGTAAATTCAGGTCCCCTGAAGTCTGTAAGGGTTTTTAATTTATTCCCGATTCGCAGGTTAATATAATCAAAAGGACGGGCCAACTGATATTCTTTTACGGTTAATCCCATCCCTGTATTTTGATTGTAATTGTAGAGGGCAATATTCTTTTTAATAATGTTATTGGGTATTTTTACCTTGTATTCAATGTAATTATCATTTTTTATTGCTGAGTCATTTGATAACTCTACCATCGGATCGAAACGGAAACTGGCTTTCGACAGGCTTTGACCTTCTACCCGTACATTAACTGTTTCACCCGGGTATACATTAACGTCATCAATCCAGTCTTTACCGTTTCTCATTACTTTTATCCTGTCCACAGTAGTTTTAGGAATAATATTTATATTGGTAATAAACTTAGGTTCATCACCGTCTTTGATATACAGGTAACCTTCAGACTGTTTATGAAGGTTATATACTCTCAGTATTCCGGTAACTCTGTTGTTGGCCAGCTTTTCATTAAGGAAAAGCGTTGCAATTAAAGGTGTTCCTGCAGTTTCCTTTTCATCAACTATGTATGTTTTGTGGAGCTGTAACTGGTTACTATTGTCAAATTGAATGATTATTCCATCCTTTGAAGACTTATCATCAAAAATTATATCCGGTTTATCAGGTTGAAGATAGACCAAACCAGCCGATTTAACATTAAATGAGTATTTTAAGGGAGGAAGTTCATAGATAGTATTATTACCCGACAAATATGGCTTAAAGGTCTTTAAATTAGCAGTAAAAGTTTTATTACCCGTTGAATTTGCTATAAGATGCATAAACAGATGTCCGTTGTTTTCTTCAATTCTGTAACTTATATCCTGAGTATTGTCCCATTCCGGTGTTAACCTTATATTTGCAGAATTATTTGAAATAAGTTCTATGGCTTTCTCTTCACCTACAGTAAGTTCGTTTGAGGTAATATTAAGATGAGCAGTTGTATTAAAAACAGGGAGCAATTTTACATCATCAAAATACATATTCGTATCCTTACTGTATCCGAATGAGAACTTCAGAAAGTCTGATTTTGTAAGATTATTAAATCGAATTTTAAAATCGTAATATTTTTTATTATAGAAACGAATAGAGTCAATAATTTCAAAATCAGAAGTTTCCTGAATATTTAAAGTCTTAAAGCGTAATGAAGTGTCGGGAAATAACATAACGTGACAAACTTCATCCTCCTTATAGTAATTAAACCATATAAAGTTCTCATTATTAACTGTAATGGTATTTGTCTGTTTTGAATAATTACCTGAATCTGTCTGTATAATTATGTTTTTGAAAATATCTTCATTTGGTTTAAATTGACCCTTTACAATTAAAAAGGGTATAACCAGTATGCATATGAAATATATTTTTTTCATTTATAATATGTATTTTACCTGAGGTAGTTGTTCAAAATATAATGTATATAAAGTAAAGCTATAAAACAATACTGGTGTAATTATAAATTTAAGGTTAAATAATAATTAAAAATTTAATTTCCGGTATTTCATCTCTTGTTTTTGAATATATTATTTTATTAAAGCTTAAACATCGGCTAAAGAGTTTTGTCCGGTTCTGCTTATGATATTCCTTTTAAAACGCCGATATTTTCCGTATATTTGATATGTTGCATAATTTTAATTAATTTGTCAGATGCGAATTCCACACTATCATTTTAAAGTAAACAATCTGCAGGTGAAACGATCTGTAAAACTGGTATTATTTATTATTTTGATTTTCATTGACAACCATATTGAGGCACAACATATAATACCAAATCCCCTGTTTAAAGATATAATTCTTAAAGTGGATACCCTTTCTTTTAGTACCTCTAAAAATTCAATTATCTTCCAGGGCCATACATATTTTTCTTTTCAATTCACCCAAGCTGAACCAACCTGCGAATTGATTTTTATACCAAATCCAGAAATTAAAATTAATAAAATTACATTACTTAAATCGTCCGATTTTGTTCAGGTTGACAGTTTAGTATTTATTAATCAGGAATTTTACAGGACTAAAATAAAATTTCTTAATTTAAATACTAATCAATTTGTCAGCCTCTTGTTGTCAATTGCCACTGAAGGTTCTGAAACGGGAAAAGTTCAGGAAATCAAACTAATGCCAAATTTTAAAACATCGGTAACTATTAATTCTTTGACTGACGAGTTATATATTGGAGAGGAAAGAGTGTTTGAATTGCTTTCAAATAATGTTGAAAATATTAAAATATCAGGTGAATGGATAACACAGGAAGATTTTAGTTACAGAATTAACCAGACAAACGGGCATTTATACCTGCATTTGCTTCCCAATAGTTTGGGGGTAAAAACATTTTCCATTCATTTGCAAACTGTTATTCCTTACATTAATGAAAAAAAGGAAATAATTTATGATTATCCTAATATATCACAGGTATTTAAAATAAAAGCCAGCAGGTTGGCTTTTTTAACCATAGATAAAAAGGATATAACTTTTGATGATGAAACAAGAAATAAGGGGGTTGAAGTACAGATAGAAAATAACCGGCAGTTAATTATTGGAAAGACCTATAGGATAGAAAATCAGGAACAGGCCGGAGGAACCCTGATTGCTGAACTTTTTACTAAAAACAGCTTGTCATCCGATAAGGTATTATGTGTTTTCAGGCCATACAATCTTCACCGGCAAATTGAAGGGTTTCTTTATTTAAAGGAATGTGACGTTCCCAAATTTATTACAAACTTAAGTATAACACTTCGCCCAACTGTCAATACAGTTACTGTATTGCATCAGGGACAAGACTGGAGTACGGCATTAACTGTTAATCCGGGAGAAACAGTAGACGTAAAACTGGAAGGAGAAAGTCTTGATAAGGCGAAATTTCATTGGGAAGATGTTACTGATATTACCTCTGACACACTGATTCGGAACGAACACACTTACAATTTTACATTAAAAATACCTATATCCATAAATAATAAGCATATATCTTTATATAACCAGGGTACAAATACAGGTATAGGTCTAAACGTTAAAGAATTTCAGGTACCCCGCAATTTTGATTATATATCTTTGAATTTTGGAAGTGGAAATAGAATATTATCGACTTTGGCTCCTACTGTAATTCAACGTACTACAATTAAAGATATTATAATTTCTTTTGATAATTTTAAGATTGATTCTGAAAATAAACTTTTTGGGAAACAGTATATTGATGTTGATGTAAGGCTTATTAATAAACGTGGGGAACAAACCGAGGTTAAAACAATCAAAAATATTTTATTATGCCCTGGTGATAATTCACCCCGTTCGGCCTTTTATAAAGATAAAACAGCAACAAATGGCAGTATCTCCCTTAACACTTTACTTGGGAATAAAACTTATAACATGGATGACTTTTCAAAAGTTCAACTTGAATTCAGGAATCAAAGTGATAAATATACCGATCCTGCAAACGATAAGCAAGTTGAAATTGTGCTGCAACGAAAAGCTTCATTTGATTTTGATGTTTCATTTCCAGCCGGATTACTCATTCAAAATTTAGGTCAATCTCAAACATATAAATCTGAACTTGCTCAATATAATACAGATCTGGCCTCATATAATACTGCATATTCAGCATATGTAACGGCCCTCCAAAATTGGAATCAAAGCAGTGGTCCGTTTCCTGTTTTAGGGGTTACTGAACCGGTTAAACCGCAGAAACCTGCATTTACAGACAACCTCGGAGGTGTTAGCCTGGCACTGATAATACAGGTTAGTTTTCCCGATCAGGAGAAAGTTGGAGCAATAAAACCTTACCGTTTAGGTGTTGGTTTTCTGGCTATTAATGCTTTTAATTTCAGCCAGGGCGCTGAACGTGACCTCGCCCTGGTTGCACTTGGAAGCTTTTATCCCATCCGTCCGGGCAGAGTGTTTAGTTTACCAATACATTTTGGATTCGGATATAAACTGCAGGACGCTACACCTTTTATAATGCTCAGCCCGGGCATAGGGATACAGTTTTGAAAATTAATATTAATATTTACGCAAAACAGTTCTGCACAAAGGATGTCAAACTATCCAGACATTTTTGTGGTTCTTCAATAAAACCCATATGACCGGAATGTTCCAGGACCAGGATCTCACCTCTGGGTGCATTACAAGCAACTGTGTACATTGTATCAAAGTCTGTATAATTATCCTTTTTACCCAGGATAAAAAGCACGGGAGTATTTGTATATTTTAACAGGTCCTGACGATCCGGTCTTATTTTTAAACCTTCAAGCAAAGAAATGATGCCTTCCGGTCTGCATTTTGCAGCAACAGCTTTAGCCCATTCAACCTTATCCTTAAATTTATCAAGATTTACGTTTGCAAATCCCTTTGGTACGTTTGTATTGAACAATATTTCCTGTTTTCCCTGCTTTATTATTTCAATTTCCCTGTCCCTGTTTGCTTTTTTTTCGTCATTATCCTGAAAGGGATTTGAATGAAACATGACTAATCCTGCAATTTTATCCGGATAATTGGCAAGGTACGACATTGCAATATATCCGCCCATGGAATGACCGGCAAGAACGGCCTTGTCAATACCAAGGTTTTTAAGCACAGCATCCACCGCCTCAGCCATTAGATCCATGGTATGTATATCCGCTATCCTGCCTGATTTCCCATGTCCGGGGATATCTATTGAAATAACCCTTAAATTTTTCGAAAGATCTTTAGCGAAATCACTCCATATTTCAAGAGTTTCAAGGTACCCATGCAGCAACACTACAGCATGGCCCGTGCCGTTATCTGTGAAATTAATATTACCTGATTTAAAAGGTATCATTTTGTTTATTAGTTTAAGCGTTTATATCTTTATTTGATAGCAGATCAGCAGGAAAGCAGGCAAAGGTTTTTCATCTCCTCATTCTCTCCTCTATTTCTTCGGTTTCAACAGGCATATGTTCCAATAAATCCAATGGCTCATCATCAGTAATAACTATATTGGTCTCAAGCCTGATACCCAACCCTTCTTCCCGGATATAAATACCTGGTTCGCATGTTAATACCATACCTGGCTCGAGAATCACGGAGGTGTTACCGGTATCATGTACATCCAGTCCTAAAAAATGTGAAACGCCGTGCATAAAATATTTAGTATATAATGGACTGTCATTGTTTTGCCTTTTCACATCCTCCAATGAGTAAAGGCCAAGTTTTATATGTTCATCCTCCCATAATTTGCCGGCCTGCTTATTAATTATAGAAATAGTTGCACCCTTTTTCATCAGTGCAATTACTTTTTTATATACTGAAAGTGTTGAATTATATAATAGTTTTTGCCGCTGGGTAAAAATACCATTAACTGGTATTGTCCTGGAGCAATCGGCTGCATAATTGGAAAATTCTGCTCCAAAATCCAGCAGAAGCAGCTCACCATCTTTACAAACAGAATGGTTGTCAGTATAATGAAGGTAACAGGCATTTGATCCTGAAGCGATAATAGGATGAAAAGCATGACTTTTGATGTCATTGCTCCGGAATGTCATACTTAATTCAGCTTCAACTTCATACTCAAATACTCCCGGTTTCACGAATTTTAAAATATGATCAAATCCTAGTTCTGTAATTGAACAGGCATGTCTTATAAGATTAATTTCCTGGTGTTCTTTTATCATTCTAAGGCTTGTAAGTAATGGTGCAAGACGTTCAAAATGATGAAACGGAAACAATGTTTTCAGCTTTTCCCCATAGCGAGAGTCCCGGCTGATAACTTCTGTGGAGAATCTTGGATTTTCATACTGGTTCAAATAAATATAATCTGCCTGATAACAAATTTCACGAATAATTTGAAAAAACTCGTCTGACCAACTTATTTGCTGAACTCCTGATATTTGGGTAGCGTCCGTCTGGGATAGTTTTTTACCATTCCAGAGTTCAAGGGTCGGGTCAGCTTTTAATATGAATAATATTTCCCGGCATTTGGAGTTTGGGTTGTCCGGGTAAAGCAAAAGAATAGTTTTCGCCTGATCTATACCAGTTAAATAATACAAATCAGAGTTTTGACGAAAAGGGAAAAACTGATCTCCGTTTCTTGGCATTTCATCATTGGAATGTATTATGGCTACTGAATTTTTATTCAATAACTTACTTAATTTATTCCTGTTATGTTCAAAGAAACTTTGTGGAATAACATGGTTCATTTTAGCGCAGAATGAATTTAAATAACCGTTTAAAATGCTAATAAAATTGCAAATAGACTTTCAAGGAAATACATTTGCATTTATTTTTTTAGTTACTTTAATTTTGTTTGCAATTTAGTTAACTTACTTTAAAATAGATTATATGAGCAACTTTTTTAGTTCATCAATTGGTAAAAAGTTTTTAATGTCTCTGGCAGGGCTTTTTTTATGCGTTTTTCTGCTTGTACATTTAGGCATTAATTTATTGTTGTTGCGGCACGATGGAGGGGAAATGTTTAAAATAGCGGTAGGTTTTATGACTACTAATATATTAATAAAAGTAATGGAAATAGTGTTGTTTGGAGGATTTTTTATTCATATAGCCTGGGCAATATTTCTCCAGATACAAAATTGGATTGCGCGGCCAGCCAAATACGCAGTAATAAATTATTCCCAGTCCTCCTTTTTTTCAAAATACATGATACATACCGGGGCTGTGATTTTTGTGTTTCTGGGCTTGCATTTTGTTAATTTTTATTTTGTAAAACTGGGTCTTTCCGCTGCTCCACAGGGTATAAATAAAGTCGAAAGTCCGCACGATTTCTATGATATGGCAATAAACTTATTTTCACAGCCATCCTATTCAATTATTTATATAATATTTATGGTTTTTCTCTCATTCCATTTGATACATGCTTTTCAAAGTGCCTTTCAAACCATTGGTGTCAATCATAAAAAATACACGCCTGTAATAAAAGTAATAGGTATAATTTATGGAATTGCAGTTCCGGCAGGTTTTGCTTTAATACCTCTGTATTTTTTAATTTTTGGTGGCGTAAAATAAAATACTAATTATAAAAACGATGAAAGAATTAAATTCAAAAATACCACAAGGTCCTTTGGCAGAAAAATGGACACATTACAAAGCTCATCAGAATCTTGTTAACCCTGCAAACAAAAGGAAGCTGGATATTATAGTTGTGGGGACAGGTCTGGCCGGGGCATCTGCTGCCGCCAGCCTTGGAGAATTAGGGTTTAATGTAAAGGCTTTTTGTTACCAGGACAGTCCCAGGAGGGCACATAGCATAGCCGCCCAGGGCGGTATAAATGCAGCCAAGAATTATCAGAATGACGGTGATTCTGTATACAGGTTATTTTATGATACTATTAAGGGTGGAGACTACAGATCAAGAGAAAGCAATGTATACAGGCTTGCAGAGGTAAGTAATAATATAATTGATCAGTGTGTAGCCCAGGGTGTCCCGTTTGCCAGGGAATATGGCGGTTTACTTGATAACCGGTCCTTCGGCGGGGCCCAGGTATCCCGTACCTTCTATGCCCGCGGACAGACAGGACAGCAGTTATTGCTGGGAGCTTACAGCGCATTAAGCCGTCAGGTTAAGGAAGGCAGTGTTACGCTCTATACAAGAACTGAAATGCTCGATGTTGTAATTATTGACGGAAAGGCAAGGGGAATTATCACACGCGACCTGGTTACAGGAAAAATAGACAGGCATTTCGCACATGCTGTTGTTTTGGGTACCGGAGGTTATGGAAATGTATTTTATCTTTCCACCAATGCCATGGGATCAAATTTCAGTGCAGGCATGCAGGTATATAAACGTGGTGCATTAATTGCAAATCCGTGCTATACACAGATTCACCCTACATGCATACCTGTACATGGGGATTACCAGTCAAAACTTACTCTTATGTCCGAATCATTGAGGAACGACGGAAGAATATGGGTGCCAAAGAAAAAAGAAGATGCGGAATCTATACGTAAAATGAAATTAAAACCTACTGACATAGCAGAAAGTGATCGTGATTACTACCTGGAGCGCAGGTACCCTGCCTTCGGTAATCTGGTCCCAAGAGATGTAGCATCCCGTGCAGCCAAGGAACGCTGTGATGCCGGATATGGAATAGGCAGTACAGGTTTAGCGGTATACCTCGATTTTGCAGAATCGATTAAACGACTTGGGAAACACGTTATAGAAGAACGTTATGGGAACCTTTTCCAGATGTATGAAAAAATAGTGGATGAAAATCCCTATGAGACTCCAATGATGATCTATCCTGCAGTACACTACACCATGGGAGGAATTTGGGTTGATTACGAATTACAGACATCTATACCCGGGTTGTTCGCCATAGGGGAATGCAACTTTTCCGATCATGGTGCCAATCGCCTCGGCGCCTCTGCCCTTATGCAGGGTCTGGGCGACGGATATTTTATTCTTCCTTATACTATCCAGAACTATTTGTCGGCCGATATTCGTACCCCCAGGCTGAGTACTGATTTACCACAATTTAGTGATGCAGAAAAGCAGGTGCGTAACAGAATAGCAAAATTAATGAGTATTAAAGGCAAACATTCTGTAGATAGTTTTCACAAACAACTGGGCAAAATAATGTGGGAAAAGGTCGGAATGGCCCGTACAAAAGATAGCTGTATCGAAGCCATAGCAGACATTAAGGCTTTGCGAGAAGAATTCTGGAAGGAAGTTCGGGTTACGGGTACAGAAAATGAAATGAACCCGGAACTTGAAAAAGCTCTTCGGGTGTCTGACTTCCTTGAATTGGGAGAACTTATAGCTAAAGATGCCCTTACACGGGAAGAATCCTGTGGTGGTCATTTCCGGGAAGAATATCAGACCGAAGAGGGTGAAGCTAAACGTAATGATAGTGATTTTATGTATGTTGCAGCCTGGGAATATGCAGGGGAAAACCAGGAGCCAGTCCTGAATAAAGAATCGTTGGTTTATGAAAATATTCAGGTGGCGGCTAGAAACTATAAGTAATTGACAATTGCTAATTGAATATTGATTATTGAAAATGAAACCTGAAGACTTAAAAATAAGGACAAAAAATTTTGCACATAATTGTGTTAAAATTGCTTTTGATCTTCCAGACAAATTTTTGGGGAAACATGTTCAAAATCAATTAATTCGATGTTCTACATCAGTTGCTGCAAATTATCATGCAACTTGTTTATCACAATCAAAAAGGACTTTTATATCTAAAATAAGTATAGTAGTTGAAGAAATTGATGAAGTATGTTTTTGGCTTGATTTTATAGTGGAAGAACATATTGGTTCAGAGGATTTGGTTCATTCTATAAATTTGGAGGCTAAGGAATTGACTGCTATATTTGTAGCTTCCAGAAAAACAGCTAAAAATAATCTAAATCATTCTACAATAGTCAATAATCAATAATCAATAATCAATTAACATGGATTTTACACTAAAAATATGGAGACAGGAAAACGCCGCCTCAAGAGGCAGGTTTGTTACCTACAAAATATCAAATATATCTGATGAATGTTCTTTTCTGGAAATGCTCGACCAGTTGAACGAGCAGCTTGTCGACAAGTTTGACAAACCTGTATGTTTCGATCATGACTGCCGGGAGGGAATCTGCGGGATGTGCAGTTTATATATAAATGGCCGTCCTCACGGCAACGACCGCGGAGTTACCACCTGTCAGCTTCACATGCGAAAGTTTAAGGATGGTGATGTGATAGTTATTGAACCCTGGAGGGCCAGGGCTTTTCCAATTATTAAAGACCTGGTGGTCGACAGGAGTGCATTTGATAAAATTATTCAGGAAGGTGGTTATATCTCTGTTAATACCGGTGGAGTACCTGATGGAAACGCCATTCCCATACCTAAGATAAACGCGGATCTTTCCATGGATGCTGCTGCCTGCATAGGTTGCGGCGCTTGTGTTGCAGCCTGCAAGAATGCATCTGCCATGCTTTTTGTGTCAGCTAAAGTTTCACATTTGGCTTTATTACCTCAGGGCCGTGTGGAAGCAAAGGAGCGTGTATTAAAAATGGTAAATAAAATGGATGAGCTGGGTTTTGGTAATTGCACAAATACAGGAGCCTGCGAAGTTGAATGTCCTAAAGAAATCAAGCTTACCAATATAGCCCGTCTTAACAGGGAATACTATTCATCATCCTTTAGCTAGTACGTTAAATTCTTGTTTATGGTAACGGACCTTCATTATCAATCACCTGTAATTTGTATTCAGTAATTGATTTTAAAATTATAGGCGAAATACTTTTAAAGTAGAATAAAAAGTCATAAATTTAATAAAGAGACATTCAAATCTTATTTAATTATGACAATTAAGAATCTACAAATCAATCAAAAAGTATTGCTTTTATTTATTTCTGTAATTGCAATATTTGTAATTGCTACATCCATATCTTTCTTTAACCAGGGTACCCTGGTCAAAGCTGTTCATAATAACCAAACCGGCAATGAATTACAGAAGCAAACCCAGCAGGCATTTATAGACCATCTCATTTGGCTTAACAAAGTGAACCAGGTTTTTATTGACCCGGAATTAAAACAAATTGATGTTCAGACAGATTATCACAAGTGTAAACTTGGAGAATGGCTTGATAGCGAAGATATTAAAAAAATACAAGTTGAAATTCCCGAGCTTAAAACTTATTTCGACAAAATTGAAGAACCTCACAGGTTGTTACATGAGTCTGTAGTAAACATAAATAGTTTACTGGCTGAAAATAATCCTGATAAACTGGATAAAATTAAACAAATATACCATTCAGTCACTGAAGTTAAAGCTAATGAGTTAAATGAAATTTTTAAAGAAATTGAAACACGGATCAACGATTTGGCAAAATCTGATGAATTAATTAACAACCAGCTAAAATCAAACCTCTGGCAACTTGTAATAATTACTTTGATAGCTTTATTTATTGGTATTGTTATTTCTATTTTGTTTGCAAATAGTATTTCTGACCCGATAAAAAAACTATTACCGGGGTTTATGGATATGTCCAATGGGTTTATGAGTGAAAATCTCCTGGTTGCCAATAACGATGAGATTGGCATTTTAACATCTTCGTTCAATAAAATAAGCAGTAAGTTAAAGTCTATAGTATCAGAAATAAACTTGGGAGCCGATAGTATAGTCTATGGCAGTGAGCAAATAAGTGCTGCTGCTCAGATTATGGCAAGGGGTGCCTCCGAACAGGCCGACGCCGCGGATAAAATATCCGGTTCAATAGAAGTAATGACAGGTAATATTGAACAGAGTAATGAGAACACCAGGAACACAGTAATGTATTTCAAGGCTTCGGAGAAGAAAATGCAAATTATGGCTAAAGCCAGTGAAGAGAGTCTTTTAGCTATACGTACCATTACAGATAAGATAAATATTATTAACGATATAGCTTTTCAGACAAATATTCTGGCATTAAATGCAGCTGTTGAAGCAGCCAGAGCCGGTGAACATGGGAGAGGTTTTGCCGTTGTGGCAGCTGAAGTAAGGAAATTAGCAGAGAGAAGTAAGACGGCAGCGGATGAAATAATGGGATTGTCAGGTAAAACCCTTACGGCAACCGAATCAACAAGGAATCACACTATGGAATTAGCTAAATCCCTTGATAATACTGCCAAATTGGTTGATGAGATAAATGCTTCAATAAGTGAACTAAGTACTGGTGCAAACCAGATAAACTCAGCGGTGCAGCAAATGAACAGCATAACCCAAACGAATGCAGCTTCATCGGAAGAATTAGCTACCAGCGCCGAAGAATTTGCAAGTCAGGCAGAGCAACTTAAAGAAACAATATCATTTTTTAAAACTGCAAAGGAGAAAAGTGGTCAAAGCAATGTACTTATCCAATGGGGGCCAAAATATTATATTGGAATAAAGGAAATAGATAATCAGCATAAAGTACTGGTCGACCTTATTAATGAATTATATTCAAACTATGGAAAGAAAAGCAGTAAACAATCCACATCCAAAGTGCTGGACAAATTAGTGGATTATACTGTTTTTCATTTTGGAAACGAAGAGAAATATTTTACCCAGTTTGGTTATCAAGATACTGAAAACCATGTGTCACAACATAAAATGTTTGTTGAAAAGATCATGAAAGTTGTGGCAGAATTTAAAAGAGGAGATGCGTCCATATCTCTTGATCTTGTCGACTTTCTTAAGGATTGGCTTATAAATCACATATTAAAGACCGATAAAAAATATGTTGCATTTTTTATTGAAAATGGAATAAAATAATTGATTATTGAAAATTGACAATGTCATAATCGATTTTTAAGGTATTGTCGATTTCCAATGATTAATAATTGTTTTTAATGGTATCATTGGAAATTCATTATATTTTCAATTTCATCTATAGTTTTTGGTATGGGTTTTCCAAGTACACGGCATCCATTGTCTGTAACTAGAATGTCATCTTCTATCCTGATACCTCCGAAATTCCTGAACTTTTCCAATTTATCATAATTTATAAATTCATTGAATTTATTTTCCTTGTGCCATAAATCTATCAGAGGAGGAATAAAGTATATTCCTGGTTCATCTGTTAATACATATCCAGGCAGTGGTTTTTTACCAAAACGGAGATAAGCTAGGCCAAATTGATTGCTCCTTTTTATAAAATTGTCATAACCTGCGTTGTCTTCTCCCAGTCCTTCCAGATCATGAACGTCCATGCCCATCAAATGACCCAGCCCATGTGGGAAAAACAAGGCATGAGCACCGGCAGATACCGCATCATCTGTATTTCCCTTCATCAAACCAGCATCTTTCAAACCGGAGGCTATTACTTTAGCTGCGGCAAGATGAATATCCAAATATGTTTTATCAGGATGGGTGAGTTTTATAGTTTCTATATTGGCATCAAGTACAATTTGATAGATTTCTTTCTGAATATTTGAGAATCTTCCACCTACAGGTACTGTACGTGTTATATCGCTTGCATAAAGCAGCTCTGATTCGGCACCTGCATCGGTAACAAGTAAGCGGCCATTCTCCAGGAAAGCATTATGGCTATGGTTATGTAATATTTCTCCATGCATACTTAGTATCACAGGGAATGAAACACCATTCCCCCTGGATAAGGCTATCCCTTCTATTATGCCTGCTAATTCAAGTTCCTTAATACCTGCCCTGGCTAATTTCATAACAGAAGTGTGCATATCGTAGGCCACTTCAATCATTTTTTCAATCTCTTCAATTTCAATTTTTTCTTTTACCGAGCGAATATCTATAACGGCCCTGGTTAATTCCACGGAGCTGTTGTTTAATAATTCTGACTTGCTCATTCCAAGCCATTCCTGCAATTGTAAAATAGTTTCACCTCTGTATGGGGGAAGATAATGAATGGTTCTGTTTAATGATCTTGCTTTTAAAAGAAAGGAATGAACCGCACTTTTAGGCAGGGATGTTTTAACCCCTGCATTAGCTGCCATATCATGTATCCCGGGAAGATTACCCATCCAAATAATATCTTCAATTTCTATATTATCTCCAAAAAGGTAATCTTCTCCGGATTCAGCATCTATTATGCCAGTCAAATCAGGTACATCAGCCCCGAAAAAATATGAAAAGGTACTGTCCTGCCTGAACCGGTATGTATTACCTTTATAATTATATCCAACTTCGCAGTTACCGGGAAGAAGAATTATACCTTGCTTAACTGCTTTACATAATTTTTTTCTTCTTACTGAGTAAATATCAGAATTAAACATTGTAAATTAGTATATTAGATTATAAAAACTATAAATTAAATGTACTAAAAATTAGTCATTTATTATAGATTGCATTATGTATGATAATCAAATTTTGTCTAACACATAACTATTTAATATACACAAACGTAAATAAGTGTAAATAATTACGAATAGGTTTGACTTTTTTGTATAATTTCATATATTCGCACAAGTTTTATTAACAATTATATAAACTTATTAACATGCCATACCGTCGTTTACCTAACACAGATGTAGCAAGACTGCGGTCTCTTAAAATAGCTTTTGTCAAAGGAAGGGATCTTCCTCCTTTTAAACTGGCATATACACAGGCAACTTTTAACAAGGTAACAACATTTCTGCCTCAGTTTGAAAATGCACTGCTTGTGCACAGAACCGCTTTTAACAATCAGGTAGTTAAAAGTAAAGATTATATTAATGCCTTAAGGAAAGCAAAATTATATATCTCCCATTTTATTCAGGTAATAAATATGGCTATTCTGCGTGGGGATTTGCCTGTAAATGTGCGAACATATTATAACCTTGATGAATATGATAATAAGGTGCCTTTGTTAAATACTGAAGCCGATGTCATTAAATGGGGTGAAACCATAATTAAAGGTGAAACTGAACGCACCCGCAAAGGTCTTGCTCCGATTACCAATCCAACTATCGCTTTGGTAAAGGTAAGATTTGAAGATTTTATAGAAACATATAATTATCAGAAAACATTACAGAAAAATAATACAAGAACCTTGCTTGAACTTTCAAAGTTAAGGTGCGATGCAGATAATCTTATTTCTAAAATCTGGGATGAGGTTGAAGCCACTTACAAGGAACTTCCGGACGATTTGCGCCGCGAAAAGGCAAAGGAATATGGTCTTGTTTATATTTTCCGTAAAAATGAACTTAAAGACGACATTTCCCTTTTAAATAATGCGTTAATTGCAAGTGAAGCCTGAATTTGATTTTTAATTTTCGATTTTCAATTTTCTATTTGGATTCTGGGTATTAGATTTGTAAATCGGAATTTTAGATTTTTGAATTGGATTTTAAAATAATCAATAATCAATAATAAATGATTACCACCGAACAAATTAAGGATTTGGTAGAACGCGAAGAAGCGCTCAGGAGGCATCTTTGACATCGATCAGCGATTAATGCAGATTGAGGAAGAAGAACAGAAGACGCATGCACCCGGTTTCTGGGACGATCCCAAAGAAGCAGAGAAGCAGCTTAAATTATTATCTTCACTTAAGGATTGGACCTCCTCATTTAACAAAGTAAAAAGCAGCGTGGAAGACATTAAAATAATGGCCGATTTTTTTTCTGAAGGTGTTGCTTCAGAAGAAGATGTGGACATTCAATATAAAGCTGCTCTTTCAAATATTGAAGCACTTGAATTTAAAAATATGCTCCGTAAGGAGGAAGATGAACTCGGAGCTTTTCTTAAAATAAATTCCGGTGCAGGTGGGACCGAAAGCCAGGACTGGAGTGAAATGCTTATGAGGATGTATATTCGTTATGGAGAACGTAATAATTTTACTTCAAGAATTGTAGATATTCTTAAGGGCGATGAGGCAGGCATAAAATCAGTAACCATAGAATTTACAGGTAAGTATGCTTATGGCTTCCTAAAAGGTGAATCAGGTGTGCACCGCCTTGTGAGAATATCCCCGTTTAATGCCCAGGGCAAGCGACAGACCAGTTTTGCCTCAGTATATGTATCTCCTGCCATAGATGACACAATTACAATAGAAATAAATCCCGCTGATATAAGTTTCGAAACATACAGATCCAGCGGTGCGGGAGGACAAAATGTCAACAAGGTTGAAACAGCCGTAAGGTTAAGACATCATCCTACCGGACTGGTAGTTGAAAACCAGGAGGACAGGTCGCAGCTTAAAAATAAGGAAAATGCGATGAGGTTGTTAAAATCTATGTTATATGAAATGGAGCTTCAGAAACGCAGGGAGAAACAATCTGAAATTGAAGGCAATAAAAAGAAAATTGAGTGGGGATCACAGATCCGTAATTATGTGCTTCACCCTTACAAACTGGTCAAAGATGTCAGGACCAATTATGAAACTTCCAACGCTCAGGGGGTTCTTGATGGCGACTTAAGTGACTTTATAAAATCATATTTAATGGAATATGGAGGAATATAATAATTGAATATTGATAATTGATTATTGACAATTGAGTTGTACAGGATAATTAAAATCAATAATTTTAAATTGGAAAATATTCAATATTTAATATTCAATAATCAATTTTCCATGATACCATTAAAATCAAAAGACTTATCATGGGAAATCGACAATACAAATAAAATCAATTATGCCATTGTCAATTTTCCATGATACCAATAAAATTAATAAATTCATCATGGGAAA
Source organism: uncultured Bacteroidota bacterium (assembly GCA_963766305.1). Taxonomy (GTDB): domain Bacteria; phylum Bacteroidota; class Bacteroidia; order Bacteroidales; family JAAUTT01; genus JAAUTT01. The sequence goes on along the minus strand of CAVYAE010000034.1, from coordinate 165,402 downwards.
TCGGCAATACCTTATAAATAAATTAATTCATTGTCAATAATCAATAATCAATTAGATGACCCCACCTTTTAAATACATGGAATTGTTTCCACTTGGGAACGACAATACAGAATATTATTTGTTAACTAAAGATCATGTTTCAGTAAGTACCTTTGAGAATAAGGAAATTTTAAAAGTTGATGCCGAAGGACTTACTATGGTTGCCAGGACGGCCATGCGTGATTGTTCTTTTCTTTTACGACCGGAACATCAAAGACAGGTGTCTGCCGTATTAAGTGATCCAGAAGCCAGTGAAAATGACAGGTATGTGGCATTGACAATGCTTAGGAATGCTGAGATTTCTGCCAAGGGTATTTTACCTTTTTGCCAGGATACCGGCACAGCCATAGTAATAGGAAAAAAAGGCCAGCATGTTTTTACCCAGGGAAATGATGAAGAAGCTCTGTCAAAAGGTATTTATTTTACCTATACAGAGGAAAACCTCAGATATTCCCAAACGGTGGCCCTGGATATGTATGATGAAAAAAATTCAGGCACTAACCTCCCTGCGCAGATTGATTTGTACGCAACTGAAGGTAATGAATACAAATTTCTTTTTATAGCCAAAGGGGGAGGATCGGCTAATAAGACATATCTGTTCCAGGAAACCAAAGCCTTGCTCAATCCTAAAAGTCTTGAGTCATATCTGTCCGAAAAATTGAAAACTCTGGGTACTGCAGCCTGCCCGCCTTATCACCTTGTTTTTGTGATAGGCGGTACTTCTGCCGAGGCCAACCTTAAAACAGTTAAACTTGCATCTACAAAGTACCTGGACAATTTGCCAACACATGGCAATGAGGGTGGACAAGCCTTCAGGGATACAGAGCTTGAAAAAAAAGTTCTGAAAGCGGCACAGGAAAGTGGTATAGGTGCACAGTTCGGAGGAAAATATTTTGCATATGACGTGCGGATAATAAGATTACCGCGTCATGGCGCTTCATGTCCTGTAGGTATGGGTGTATCATGTTCCGCAGACAGAAATATTAAGGCTAAAATTAATAAAGACGGCATATGGATTGAAAAGCTGGAAGATAACCCCGGGAAATATATTCCTATGGAATACAGAAACCAGGGAGAAGGGGAGGCTGTAAAGATTAACCTCGACAAGCCAATGAAAGAAATTCTTGCTGAACTTAGCAAATACCCTGTAGCCACACGACTGTCCCTCACAGGTACCATTGTGGTAGGGCGCGATATTGCACATGCAAAACTAAATGAAAGACTTGACAGGGGGGAAGGACTCCCTCAATACCTTAAAGATCATCCTATTTATTATGCCGGACCTGCAAAGACCCCGCATGGATTTGCTTCCGGGTCATTTGGACCTACAACAGCCGGCAGGATGGATTCTTACGTGGACAGGTTCCAATCCGAAGGAGGCAGTCTTATAATGATTGCAAAAGGTAACAGAAGCCAGCAGGTTACTGATGCCTGCAGGAAGCACGGAGGATTTTACCTGGGCAGTATTGGAGGTCCTGCTGCAATACTGGCCCAGGAAAATATTAAAAAAGTGGAAGTACTGGAGTATCCCGAGTTAGGCATGGAAGCTATCTGGAAGATACAGGTAAAAGACTTTCCTGCTTTCATCCTTGTAGATGACAAAGGCAATGACTTTTTCAAAAGGTGAAGCTGCGTAATCCTTAAGCGCGCAATAATTCAAAGCAAGGGCAGCAAAATTAATTAGCAGTCGAACCAATGAACAATTGTAAAAATTATAATACCTTTTCCAGCTGAGCCAGGCTTTCCTTTATTTCTTTATCGGTAACTTCATGATCATGCAGGTTACCGGCGAAATACTGGTCGTAGGCATACATATCTATGAATCCGTGTCCCGACAGATTAAAGAGGATTGTTTTGTTTTCACCTGTTAATTTGGCTTTCTTTGCCTCACGAATGGCAACAGCTATTGCATGCGCTGATTCAGGAGCAGGAACCACACCCTCAGTCCTCGCAAATAAGACAGCTGCTTCAAAGGTTTCGAGCTGTTTTACAGATTGAGCTTCAATCAGCTTATCTTTCAATAATTGGCTTATAATAGCCCCTGCTCCGTGATAACGTAAACCCCCGGCATGAATATTATCCGGAACAAAGTTATGTCCCAGGGTATACATAGGAATTAAAGGAGTAAAACCTGCCGTATCTCCAAAATCATACTGGAACTGGCCACGCGTTAGTTTTGGGCATGAGGCCGGTTCTGATGCTATAATTCTTGTTTTTTTCCCATCCGTAAAATTATGTCTCAGGAATGGAAAGGAGATCCCCCCAAAATTTGAGCCTCCGCCAAAACAACCTATAACTATATCAGGGTAATCACCAGCTATTTCCAGTTGCTTGAGCGATTCAAGCCCAATAATGGTCTGATGCAGCAGAACATGATTCAAAACACTGCCTAAGGAATAATGTGTATTATCATCCTGCACTGCCAATTCTACAGCTTCCGAAATAGCTATTCCCAAACTGCCTGGAGAATCGGGGTGTAAGGCCAGTATCTTTCTTCCCGATTCAGTCAGATTACTTGGAGAAGGTATAACATCAGCACCCCATAAATTCATAAGAATTTTCCTGTAAGGTTTTTGCTGATAGCTAACCTTTACCATGAATACTTTAAGGTCAATATTAAAATGCTGACAGGCAAAACTAAGAGCACTGCCCCATTGGCCAGCACCTGTTTCCGTGGTGATGCGTTTAATGCCTTCCTTGTGATTATAATATGCCTGTGGTATGGCAGTATTAGGTTTATGTGAACCTGCAGGACTTACACTCTCGTTTTTATAGTATATCCTGGCAGGCGTATCCAGTGCTTTTTCAAGGCTGTATGCCCTGTGAAGCGGTGTTGGACGCCATATCCTGTATAAATCCTGTACTTCTTCAGGAATATCTATCCACCTTTCCGGAGATACCTCCTGTTTGATAAGTTCCATAGGAAACAGAGGAGCCAAGGCTTCAGGACCTATTGGTTGTTTTGTACCGGGATGCAGAGGAGGTAATGGTTTATTTGGCATATCCGCCAATATGTTATACCACTGGGTAGGCATTTCCTTTTCGTTAAGCAGAATTTTTCTTGTTTTAGTCATAAGTAGTGAAGTTTATATGTTTAAATGTTTATTTTCCTCATCTTAAATACTCAGCAACATTAAATGCAGCCTGCCTGCCGGAATAAATGGCTCTTACAACCAAACTGGCACCGCTCACCGTGTCTCCTGCGGCAAATACCTTAGTGGTATTTGTTTTGAATTTTTTGTCTACTACTACATTTCCACGGGAGTCGTAATTTAAACCTAAATCGTTAAGCAGTCCTTCATGAATAGGCTGGGTAAAACCCATAGATAAAAGAGCCATTTCACAAGGAATCACTCTGAGAGTACCATTTATTTCTGACATCTTCATACGTCCGTTTTCATCTTTTTCCCATCTCACCTCCACTACTTCAACGCCCCTGAGATTACCATTCTCACCTATAAAACGCTTGGTAGCAAGATTCCAGTGGCGGTTACAACCTTCCTCATGTGATGTGGAAGTTTTTAATATTGTAGGCCAGAAAGGCCAGGGTGTTTCCGGATTTTTCTTATCCGGCGGCTTAGGCAGAATTTCTATCTGGGTAACACTCAATGCTCCCTGTCTGTTGGATGTGCCTACACAGTCCGAACCTGTGTCACCACCACCAATAACAATAACATTTTTGCCTGTAGCCTTTATCTTTAGTTCAGGTTCGAAGTGCTGCCTGGCTATGGAGCGGTTTTGCTGAGTCAGGAAATCCATGGCAAAGTGAATACCATTGAGCGACCTGCCTTCAACCGGAAGGTCCCGGGGCTGCATGGCCCCTACAGTAAGGATAACTGCATCAAATTGGTCCAGTAACTCTGCAGCAGAAATATCCTTACCTACTTCACAGTTTGTTTTAAAAATCAACCCTTCGGCTTCCATCACCTTAAGACGCCTGTCGATTATGTATTTATTGAGTTTGAAATCAGGTATCCCGAAACGTAATAATCCCCCTATGGCTTCATCTCTTTCAAACAGGGTAACTGTATGACCTTCCCTGTTAAGGATATTTGCTGCCGACATACCGGCGGGACCTGAACCGATAACTGCCACTTTTTTCCCCGTTCTTGATTTAGGAGGTTTTGGTTTTATAAACCCATCCTCAAAGGCCCTTTCTACTATTGCACATTCATTTTCACGGATGGTCACCGGGGCTCCGTGCAGGTTAAGCGTGCATGACTTTTCACAGGGAGCAGGACATACCCTGCCGGTAAACTCCGGAAAATCGTTTGTGGAATGCAGCAGGTCACTGGCATGTTTCCATTCACCCTTACTCAACAAATCCTGCCATTCGGGAATAACACTTTCCACAGGGCAGCCCCAGTTACAGTATGGCACACCGCAATCCATACAACGTTCTGCCTGCAATTTACGGTCTTCTGCATTCAGGGTTTGCTCCACTTCACCAAAATCGCACAGACGCTCACTTATAGGTCTGTTTCCAGCCTCCTTACGGTCATATAGTAAAAATCCTTTTGGGTTTCCCATCCTTATAATTTTCTATTTAATATTTTCCAATTCCAGTTTTTTATTTTCAGGTTTGCATCGGACACTTTGATCTTTAGCATGCTCTAAGTTCCATTGACAACTATATATTACCGGCAAATCAAACTAAAGTCTAGTAGTCGTGTTCCACCTGTTCCACTTTCCTTCTAAGTGCTTCCAGTTTCTCTTCATCAAGTACCCTTTTGTATTCAATAGGCAGCACTTTGAGAAATTTTTTACTATAGATACCCCAGTTGGAAATTATATGCTTTGCCCTTGGACTGCCCGTATATTCAAAGTGACGCGTTATTAATCCTTTAAGTTCACGTTCATCATGTGAATCCTCCAAAAGAGAAAGCTCAACCATTTCCATATTACAGAAAAAGTCGAAGTTACAGTCTTCATTCATGACATAAGCCATGCCTCCGCTCATGCCGGCAGCAAAGTTCCTGCCCACACATCCAAGAATAACTACCCTACCTCCTGTCATATATTCACAGCAATGATCACCTGCCCCCTCAATAACAGCTACAGCTCCGGAGTTTCGGACACAAAAACGTTCACCCGCCTTTCCGTTTATAAACACTTCACCACTTGTGGCTCCATACAGCAATGTGTTTCCAACTATAATATTGTCTTCAGGAACAAGATTTGAACCCTCGGGAGGAACCACAATAATACGGCCACCTGAGAGGCCTTTACCCATATAGTCGTTTGTGTCGCCTTCAAGACGGAAAGTAACACCTTTGCAGAGAAAAGCTCCGAAACTCTGGCCTGCCGAACCTTTGAAAGTTACATTAATAGTATTGTCAGGTAATCCTGCACTGCCAAAACGTTTTGTTATTTCTCCCGAGAGCATTGCTCCTGTTGTTCTGTTTGTATTGTTTATGTCTAATGTCAAGAATACTTTCTCCTTATGTTCCAAAGCCAGGGTACTCCCAAGAATGATTTTATGATCAAGTACATCAGTAATTTTGTGAACCTGTGGCTTAATGTTATGGAGGGCATTGGCAGCAGTTTCAGCTGGTCTGTTAAGGAGCCTGGAGAGGTCAAGATGTTTTGCTTTCCAGTGGTTAGTTTCTTTTATAACCAGCAAATCACTTCGTCCTATAATATCATTCATATTGGTATAACCCATTTCAGCCAGAATTTCCCTGATTTCCATGGCTATAAAAGTGAAAAAGTTGATTAAATATTCATACCTCCCCGTAAAATGGGCACGAAGCTTTTCATCCTGAGTGGCTACTCCTACAGGACAGGTATTGAGGTGACATTTCCGCATCATTATACAACCAAGCGTTATCAGGGCAGATGTTGAAAATCCAAATTCCTCAGCACCCAGTATGGCAGCTATAACGGCATCCCTTCCTGTTTTTAACTGGCCATCAGCCTGAAGACGGACCTGACCGCGAAGGTTGTTTATGACAAGAGTCTGCTGTGTTTCAGCTATACCCAATTCAAAAGGCAATCCTGCATGTTTAATTGAACTGGCAGGGCTGGCACCTGTGCCTCCCTCACAGCCACTTATAAGTATAAGATCAGCCTTAGCCTTGGCGACACCTGCAGCTATGGTACCTACACCTGCTTCAGAAACCAGTTTTACACTTACAACGGCTTTAGGATTAATATTTTTCAGGTCGAATATTAACTGTGCCAGGTCCTCTATAGAATATATGTCATGGTGAGGCGGGGGTGATATCAGGGATATTCCAGGGATAGAGTGTCTTGTCCTGGCTATGATTTTATCCACCTTATGACCTGGCAACTGCCCACCTTCACCGGGTTTTGCACCCTGAGCTATCTTAATCTGAAGTTCATCAGCATTGACCAGATATTCCGCAGTGACGCCAAAACGACCTGAGGCCACCTGTTTAATGGCGCTTCTTGTGCTGAGTCCGTCAGGACGTGGCTTATACCTTTCCGGATCTTCACCTCCTTCTCCTGTATTACTCCTGCCTCCCAGTTTGTTCATAGCCATAGCTAAAGCTTCATGGGCTTCCCTGCTTATAGAGCCATACGACATTGCCCCGGTTACGAACCGCCTGGTTATGGCGGCTACAGGCTCAACAAGGGAAATGTCTATGGGATTGCGCTTATAATCAAGAAAATCTCGCAGAAATATTGAATCTGGTTTATTATTTACAATCGTGGAATATTCTTTAAATTTTTTATAATCGTTTGTTCTTGCAGCCCATTGCAAGGTTGCAATAGATTCAGGATTCCAGGAGTGTTTTTCTCCTGTTTTGCGGAAATGGTAAAAGCCAAAATTAGATAACATGCCATTTTCCTTATTATCTATAAAACCTTCCTTGTGTGGCAACAGAGCTTCGGTTGCAATTTCTTCCATACCTATACCACCTATTCTGGAATCTGTTCCTGCGAAGTATTTATTGACGACATTTTCATGTATTCCAATTATTTCAAAAATCTGAGCAGCACGGTAACTGCGCAGGGTAGATATTCCCATCTTGGAGAGAACCTTGAGTATACCTTTATTTATTGCTTTAATGTAATGCTGCTCCGCAGTGTGATAATCGGATTGTATGGAATGTTCCTTTACCAGGTTGTCCAGTACTCCAAACGCAAGGTATGGATTAATGGCACTTGCCCCATAACCGAATAAAAGTGCAAAATGCATTATTTCACGTGGTTCAGCTGACTCAACTACAATGTCGATCTGCATTCTCTTTCGTTTTTCAATGAGGTAATGATGTACTGCAGAAACAGCAAGTAAGGAAGGAATTGGAGCAAGGTTTTCATTTACACCTCTGTCTGATAAAATAATGTAGTTTTTACCTTCATCCACAGCTTGCTCTGCCTTTGTGCACAGCTCGTAAAGTGCTGTTTCCAGTCCTTTTCCACCTCCATTAACGGGGAATAACACTGGTATTATTGTAGTTGAAAAACCTTTGTATCTAAGGTTCTTAATAATATCAAACTGGGTATTGTTTATTACAGGGCTTTTAATTTTTATGACCTTACAATTATCTGGCTGAGCATCAAGCATATTCTGTTGTGTGGAACCTATAAAACCGGTAAGAGACATAACAAGCTCTTCACGTATAGGATCAATAGGAGGATTAGTAACCTGGGCAAACAGCTGCCTGAAGTAACTGAACAATCTCTGAGGTTTGTCAGAAAGTAAAGCTATAGGAGTGTCATTGCCCATGGAGGAAGTTGGTTCCTGTCCTGCAACAGCCATGGGAATTATTATTTCCTCTATATCTTCTTTTGAATAGCCGAAAGCATGTGTTAGTTTATCATAATCCCTTATTGCAGGGGAAATTTCCTTGGCATAAGCAATATCCTCAAGGTTCACACGGTTTTGTTTTAACCAGGCACCATAAGGATTTTCGTTGGCGAGGCTTTCTTTCAGTTCATAATCATAATATAACTTTCCTTCATAAGTATCGACCAGCAACATTTTACCAGGCCGTAACCTTCCTTTTTCTTTGATGTTTGCAGAATGAAAAGTCTGCACTCCTGTTTCGGAAGCAATAACAAGTAAATCGTCGTTTGTAATTAAATATCTGGAGGGACGTAACCCGTTTCTGTCAAGGGTTCCTCCCGCATAACGGCCGTCAGAAAAGAAAAGCGCAGCCGGTCCGTCCCACGGTTCCATCATAGTGGCATTATATTCATAATATGCCCTTACACTATCAGAAATGGGATTTTTTCTGTTCCATGACTCCGGCACCAGCATTGATAAGGCGTGTGGTAATGATTTACCCGCCATATTAAGAAACTCAAAGACATTATCCAGCGACGCTGAATCGCTTTTACCAGCTTCAATTATGGGATAAATTTCATTAAGGTCCCCAAGATCGTCACATTTAAGTATGGACTCTCTGGCCTGCATCCAAAACCGGTTACCCTTAATGGTATTGATTTCTCCATTATGTCCTATCAAACGAAAAGGTTGAGCAAGTGACCAGGTTGGTAAAGTATTGGTACTAAACCTGGAATGTACTAATGATATTGCACTGATAACGTTTTCATTTGTAAGATCAGGGAAATAATTTCTTAACTGCAGTGAAGTCAGCATTCCCTTGTAGATAATTTTTTTTGTGGACAAACTTGGAATGTAAAAATCATTCTTATGTTTAAGGTTGCTGTCACCGATTTGTTTTTCAATTTTCTTTCTTACAATATACAATTTACGTTCCAGAGTTTCCTGATTGTGGTTACCTGTTACAAAAATCTGTTTAATTGCCGGCTCTGATGTTTTTGATATTACTCCCAGAATACCGCTGTTTACTGGTACATCACGCAGGTCTATAACGTTTAATCCTTCGAGGTCAATTATGTCATATAATTTTTGTATACAGATGTCTGCTTCAATTTTATTTTCAGGAAGAAAAATAAGACCAGCTCCGTATTTACCTTTTTCAGGTAATGATATTCCAAGGGAACAAAAAAACTCATGAGGTATCTGAATCAATATTCCGGCACCATCACCTGTAACTCCATCCGCACTTTCTGCTCCACGATGGTTAAGATTTTCAAGTACCTGAAGTCCACGTTCGACAATATCATGGGATCTTATTCCCTTAATCTGAACTATCAAACCAACTCCACAACTGTCATGTTCATGTGCCGGGTCATATAGTCCGTCAGCACCTGGATAGCCATCTTGCATAAAATCAATATTATTTAAGGTTAAGTAGTGTCATTAAAAGTAAAGAGCCATTCCCGTATTTTGAGAATGGCTCTTATATATAGCGCTTATATATACAAATATACCATCCTCAGGTTACCTTTTTAGAAAGTTTATTTAAATATTTATTTATCATACTATGTTTTGCAATAGCCATTGATGAAATTTTTACATCTATTGCAAAATTATATGAATAATTTATTTTATCAAAATTTTTAGGTAAAATGTTTCTTTTATTAAGAAATTTCTTTGATTTATTGATTTTATAATTTTTCTTCTATTTAACTGTTAATAAAAAGCAAGTATTTTTTAAATTCTGTGTCGAATGAAAAAGAAGGATAAAAACTTATAAAAGTATTAATACAGGCATATAATTTATCAATATTAAAATTACATAAAAAGTGAAACTTCATATTGCTATACTTATTTTATCAGGATTATTGCTACAAACCATCCATGCCCAATCCGGTAAACTTACCGGAAAAATTATTGACAACGATTCAAAACAAAGTATGCCAGGAGTTTATGTTAAAGTCATCAATACATCCGACTCAAGTACTATAGACATGGTTGTTACTGAAAAGGATGGTTCTTTTAATTTTAAAGGTCTTCAACCAGGCAAAAAATACATTTTGGATGTTTCCTTTCTGGGATATGCTGATCTGAAAATGAATGTTTTTACCCAGGCAGGGACCAGGGACCTTGGAACTCTTGCATTGTTTGCCAAATCTCAGCGTATAAATGAAGTTGTAGTCAAAGGGGATCCTCCGGCCTCCACTCAAAAAGGAGATACCACTGAATTGAACTCCGGAGCTTTTAAAGTTAATAAAGATGCTACTGCCGAAGATCTTATAACTAAAATGCCAGGAGTAACCATGCAAAATGGAACATATGTAGCTCATGGTGAGCAGGTTACTAAAGTGCTTGTGGATGGTAAGCCGTTTTTTGGAGACGACCCTGCAGTAACTTTAAAAAATTTTCCTGCAGAAGTTATTGATAAGGTACAGATTTTTAACAAACTCAGCGAGCAAGCAGAACTTACAGGGTTTGACGACGGTAATTCTCAAAAGACAATTAACCTGGTTACAAAACCTGCAAGGAGAAATGGGGTATTTGGAAAATTTTTCGCCGGCAGTGATTTGGAAGATGATTTTAGCGACAGATATCTGATTGGAGAAAATGCCAATTATTTTAAAAATCTGCAGAGATTATCCTATCTGGGATTGGCAAATAATATAAACCAGCAGAACTTTGCAGCACAAGATTTAATAAGTGCCACCGGAGGAGGAGGACGAAATTTTGTCATACCAACCCTCCCCGGGATAACAACAACAGAATCATTTGGACTGAATTACACTAATTCATGGGGTAAAAAAGCTAATGTTACTGCCAGTTACTTTTTTAATTATTCCAAAAACGATTATCTGGAATATCAAACAACAAACAATTTCAGCCAGGATCTTATTCAAAATTCTCCGACAAATTCAAATGTAAAAAATTACAATAACCGGTTTAATATGCGTTTTGAATGGGATCCTGACACTATGGATATATTTGTGATGACACCAAAAATAAGTTATCAGAACAATATAAACCTTAATGCCTTATATATTCTTTCAGCTTCTGATTTGGGAACATTTATTAACTCGGTGTACAATAACAATTATATTCTCTCAAATGGAAACAGTTTAAGTGATGAATTGGTTTACCGGAGAAAATTTTTAAAACCCAGAAGAACTGTTTCTATTAGCCTTACACCTTCTTCTTCAGGCCGATATTCAACTACTAACCAGTTTTTGTACAACAGGTATTCTGTTTCAGAGGATTCGACCGAAAGAAACAATTATTCAGTTACAGGTTATCCATCTACAGGTGTAACAGCTAATCTGGCATATACTGAACCTGCCGGGAAAAACGGAATTATTCAGATTTCATACAATTATTCCTATACTTTAAATAATGCACACTTCAAATTTGATACAGTTGCCAATGGAAATGTGGTGAGGATCGATTCATTAAGCAGCGTATACAAAAGTACATATATTACCAACCGTCCCGGTATATCCTACCGTTACAGATATAATAAATTAAATTTATCCTTTGGAGTGGATTTTCAAAAGGCAGCACTGGTAGGTGATTTGGTATACCCTAACCAAGGCACATTGACAAGAACATATTATAATATTCTTCCGAATTTCCTCTTACTATACCGTTCCGGAGTTCAAAGCAATATAAGAATTTTTTACAGGCCATCCACCGGTGCACCTTCTGTTACCCAACTTCAGGACATCCTTAACGTAACAAACAGTCCTAACCTGTCATTGGGCAATGCTACTCTTCAACAGCAATATACCCATAACCTGATGGCACGTTATATGGTTTCCAATCCGGACAAAAATCTTACATTTTCAGGATTTTTAGGTGGTACGTATACCCTTAATCCTGTTGAGAATCTTACAATATCAGGTTTACCGGTCAGGGATACACTTATTGGAATAAATAATAACCAATATTTGTTGAAACCTGGCGGATCACTATCCATGCCTGAAAATTTAAACTATTCATGGTCATTAAGGTCTATGATTAATTTTAGCTTCCCTCTTAAAATTATAATGAGTAAACTCAATTTATTAACCGGATTAAATTATTCATTAATTCCCGGTGAAATTGAGAAACTGGCTGTAAGCCCTGCTATTCCTCAGAAAGGAATAGTTGAGAATGTAAATCATTCCAGCTCCTGGACAAATGGAGCAGTACTTGCAAGTAATGTCAGTGAGAATGTCGATTTTACATTTTCATATACCAACACTCTCAACAAAACCATAAACAGCAGTCAGCCTCAGGGTAATTCTTCATATATGTATCAGACTATCAGCGGTAAGGTAAATCTATTAGTCTGGAAAGGTATTTTAATTGAAACTGATGCATTAGCCCAGATAAACACAGGATTATCTAATGGATACAATCAAAAGTATGTAGTATGGAATGGTAGTTTGGGCAAAAAGTTTTTGAAGAATCAAAGTGCCGAACTTAAGGTAAGTGTTTATGACCTTTTACAGAACGGGAAAAATATTTCATGGAATACCACCGCATATAGCACCCAGGATATCCGGTATAATACATTACCACGTTATTTTATGTTAACATTTACATATACAATGCGTAACTTTAAAAATCCACCCCAGGAATATAGAAACAGAAGAGACTTTTTCCCGGGCGACCGTCCTGGCGGATTCGGACCTCCCCCGGGCGGTGGTTACGGACCACCTCCGGGCGGAGGCGGTGGTGGATTTAATCCACCTCCGGGCGGATGATACTAAGGATTATTTTATGTTACTTTTAATATCTATAATAACATTTTCAATTAATGTTTTATCGGCAGAAGATAATTCCAGCCAGTTTATTACAGATTCCAGATATGAAAAGGAGCGAACTTTCATTGGCATATTATAGGATTCTGATATATATAGATCAGAAAAGGCAGTTTGCCCCGGGGTGCTGGATAATATAGCTGTTTTTCTTTTCCAGAGTAAATCTTTAGTGGACTTTACATATGATATGAAATCTTCTACCACATTAGAATGAAGGTCAAAAATTGCATCCCTTAAATCGACAATAAAATTAAATTGGTTATTTAATTGTTTTTCATGACTTAATTGACCCCTCAATTCCACAAGATCATTCACATTTGTAATTCCCGAATAATATTCCAGATTTATGTTTATCTCTTGTATTATTCGATAAGTGCTGTATTTAATCACAGGAGATTTTTAATTTAAGATTTTGTGTCAGTTATTATGAACTAACAATTATTAGCTAATTTAATATATTTTATCGAATTAATAGACCAATGTATATTAAACTTCTTCTTTAAGCCTCCTCCATTGCTTCCATAATTTCATCTGTTACTTCCAGATTATGATATACATTTTGAACATCATCATCATCTTCGAATTCTTCAATCAACCGTAGTACCTTTATTGCTGAGGGCACATCCAGTTTTTTGGTTTCCTGAGGGATGCGCTGAAGTTCTGCGTTTTCAGCTTCTATTCCCAGCTGTTCCAATTTTTTCTGTACGGCACCAAAGTCTTCCATAGCAGTTGTAATAACTATACTTTCGTCCTGAACATCAATATCTTCGGCTCCTGCATCAATTATATCCAGTTCAATATCATCAAGTTTTATATTACCTTTTGGAATAGTTATGACACCTTTACGATCGAACATAAACGTTACTGAACCATTAGTTCCAAGGTTGCCTCCCCTCTTGTTGAAAAGGGAACGAATGTTACTAACCGTTCGCAGTGGGTTGTCACTCAGGCATTCTATAAATACTGCAATTCCAGATGGAGCATAACCTTCATAGGTAATCTCATTAATGGCTTCTGTATCTTTAGCTTTTGATAGTGCCCTCTGAATGTTATCCTTTGGCATATTTGCACCTCTGGCATTATTAAGGGCCAGTCTGAGACGGGCGTTTCCTTCCGGGTCGGTTCCTCCTTCCTTAACGGCAATATTAATTTCCTTTATTATCCTTGAAAAAATTTTTGACCGTTTGGCATCTATTGCCCCTTTTTTACGTTTAATGGTCGACCATTTGTTATGTCCAGACATAATATATTAGTATGTAAATAATTGATCTATTCCAATTTTGGGGAGTAAAAATAAGCAATTCGATTGGAATTTGAAAATTCGTTTGCCAAAACGGCAACATTCAGTATTTATTAGTTTATTATTTTTGTTCCTTTATTTTGAAAAAATTATAAAATATGCAGTTAAGAAACTTTTTATCTGGTGATGCATTTACTGTGGTAAGAATAAAAAATGTAAGGTATTTTTTATTTTACAGGTTTGTAATGACTACTGCCACTCTTATGCAATCCGTTGTAGTGAGCTGGCAACTATACAGTATTACAAAAAATGTTTTGTCACTGGGACTCATTGGTCTTACCGAAGTTATACCTCAGGTAGGAATAGCCTTGCTGGCTGGACATTATATAGATATTTGGGACAGAAAGAAAATAATTTTTTATACCACATCCCTTCTTTTACTGGGTTCAGTTATTTTATTTATTTATAGTTTACCATCCTTGCATTGCTATCAGTTATTTGGTGTTTTTCCCATTTTTATAACTATTTTTCTTACAGGGTTTGTCAGAGGCATACTTGCTCCTGCACATACTGCTTTTCTGGGGCAACTGGTACCTAGGGAATTGTTGACAAGTGCTGCTACATGGAACAGCACAAACTGGCAGGTTGCAGCGGTTACAGGTCCTGCCATAGGGGGTCTTGTATATGGTTTTGCGGGAATTATTCCTGCTTATTCAATAGTATTTTTCCTTTTTTTATCCTCCGTTATTTTAATTTTAAATGTTAAAAGTAAGCATGATAGTAAATTAGTAAATTCAAGGGAAAATATACTTTTAAGTATTCAGGAAGGTATCCGGTTTGTATTTAAGAATCAGGTTTTGTTAGGGGCCTTTTCTCTGGATATGTTTGCTGTACTTTTTGGTGGTGCCGTGGCAATGCTACCTGTGTTTGCAAGTGAAATTCTGATGGTTGGACCCGAGGGGCTTGGATTACTCAGAGCCTCACCAGCCCTGGGAGCAATAATGATGTCGGTTTATCTTACTTTTCATCCGCCACTGAAAAATACAGGGAAATATCTGATGTACTGTACCGCAGCATTTGGATTGTGCATGATAATATTTGCAATCTCAAGAAATTACTACCTGTCAGTTTTAGTACTTATTTTAAGCGGGGCATTTGATAATGTTAGTGTAGTGATCAGGGGGAGCATACTTCAGCTTTTTACACCGGGCGAGATGCGTGGCAGGGTGGCTGCTGTGAACAGCATATTTATAGGATCATCAAACGAACTGGGGGCTTTTGAATCTGGGGTTACTGCAAGGTTTATGGGACTTGTACCTTCAGTTATATTTGGAGGAATAATGACATTGCTTGTGGTAAGCGTTGCTTCTAAAAAAGCACCCCTGCTGAGACAATTATCTTTAAAGGAAGTATAAAGTATATTTAACTTTCATTTAAAGCATTTTCTTAAATATAGTGTGTAGTTTTGAAGTATAATACGTAGTTTTGCAGGATAATAAGGGATATATGCCATTTTTTATAAAGTTATTTACAATGAAGATAATGTCAGAAATATTGTATTATAAGCATCAATTATTTGACTAAATTCATATTTTTACTGACGTAAAAATATTATTTAAAAAACATTTATATAACCTGTACCGTACAATCAGTTAAAACTGAATAGGTATAATATTTTATTTTTTACCTTATCTGTAATAAGAAATGAGTTATGAAAGAAAAATTAATATTTGTAGTCGACGATGACAGAATAATTCAGAATTTTATTGAATATTCCATTATAGGGAAAGAGGGCTTTTCAACAGAGGTATTTTCCAGGGCGGAAGATTGCATTAATAATATGGATAAAAATCCGGATTGTATAATACTTGATCATTTTTATCTGGGACAGGATGAATCATTAATGACAGGCTTAGAAGCCCTGATAAAAATAAGAAATATAAATAAAACAGTACCGGTAATTATTTTATCAAATAATACTGATGATAATTTAATTTCGGAATATATAGAAAAAGGAGCTAATTCATATATCTTAAAAGAAGGCTATTTTATCAATAACCTGTGGAATGCTTTTGACAGCCTGACCTTGAATTAAATGTTATGTAATAACAAAAAACTGATTACTAATGACATAACAAATATTTTCAATATAAAATTTATTAATCAGTCAAAAGTAATCAGTCAAAAGTAATCAGTCAATAGTAATCAGCAATTTGCACATCTGCACATTAGATCCTCTTTAATTTATATTAATTTGTAAGGTCGAATTCGCATTTATAGTTTATTTTATAGGTGATGCTCATTTTTACATTATTCTTTATTTTCACTTTTATCTTTGTTCCGGCACCAGTCGCGGGAAATATTATGATTTTTCATAAAATTTTCTCTTTCTTCCTGTGACATATTATGCCATTTTTCACGCATATTTCCCCTCCACCCGTTATTATAATGTCTGTGATGACCACCTCCGAAGCTTCCAAATAGGAGCCTGGTAAGGATTAAAAGACCTATAGCCTGCCAAAAGCTTATTTCAGGAAAATGAAACAATAAAGGTAAAAGGGAATTCCACAACCACATGGTTATAAAGCCAAATAAAGCTGCTCCTGCCAAAAATAAAGGAGCGAACAGATACCATCTTTTTTTAAAATCTTTTTTCATAATATTCAAAATTAAATTAATGTTTATTTATGTTACTTAAATTCAATAATTTATCAATTCATCATATAATACCTTCAGACGCTGGCGAAGGTGGAGAACTGCATATCGTTTTCTTGAAAGCAATGTATTAACAGGCAAGCCGGTTTGATCACTTATTTCCTTGAATGATAATCCTTTTATTTCTGTAAGTTCAAATACATTTTTCTGTTCTTCGGGTAGTTCAGACAATGCCTTATCCAGCTGAGTCCAGATAAGGTTTTTTAAATATTCAGTATCAGGAGTATTGGCATTATCGAAAATAAATTCCCCGATTTCTTCAAAAATGTTTGAATCGTCCTCATCTTCGTCAGAAAAATATGCCAGTGGTTCGGGTTTTTTCTTTCTATACAGATCTATTATTCTGTTACGAGCCACAGTATATAACCAGGCCAGCATATGATCAATGGGTTTCATCAGAGTGTCCGATTCAACCAGATTATAAAAAACATCCTGCAGAATATCTTCTGCATCTTCTTCGCTGTTTACCCTTTTACGAATAAATGACTGCAAACGGCTGCTATAATTTTTAACAATATCAGTTATATTGATTTTCGCCACCTCACTGTTTTCGTTAATTAAATTTGTTTTTAAAATAGCAATTTCCATTTTAATATTTCTTTGTTATAAATCATTTATTTTAACCCTTCTATTTGGTTAGACGGTTAACTAAATAAAATATTTTAATATTTATGAATTAATTTAATTGCCATAATGGCATATAAATGGAGATGTATAATGCCATAATGGCACACTATATAATGAGACATATTTTTTAAAATGCCATTGATACAGCTTAATAGGCAATATTATAAAATTTAAGTTTAGTTTGGTACCTGGTTTGAATGCTATACTATATTACAATTAAATAAATAGTATAATTTAAATAAATGGAGGAATTAATCATGACACTTTTAAAATTATCAAATCATTACCCATCATTGTTCGAACATTTCGTTGATAATGATGTATTAAATTGGCCTAAACATATTTATTCTGCTAATAATGTGACAATACCAGCCGTAAATATTAAAGAAGGTGCAGAAGAATTTGAAGTAAATATTGCAGCTCCCGGCTTGACAAAATCTGATTTTAAAATAGAATTAAATAACGATTTGCTGACTATATCTTCAGAAAAAAAAGATGAAAAGGAAGTTCGCAATGGTGAACAATTTACAAGAAAAGAATTTAGTTATCAATCATTCACTAGATCATTCACTCTTCCCCATTCAGTTGACGGTGAAAATATTGGTGCAAAATATGAAAATGGTATTCTTAATTTGGTTATACCTAAAAAAGAGGAAGCTAAACCTAAAGCGCCTAAACAAATAGCAGTAGCTTAATGCATTAGTGTAAAAGGTAAACAGGGAAGTCTGGCCCTGTTTACCAACACACCTAAAACTACTAACAATTAACCTAATTCCTATTATCTGTTTCCTTGCCTGTTTAGCATTTGTTGTTTGCGCTCGGCTAAAATTTCATCGTATTTTTTAATTTGTTCGGCAGATAATGCAGAAGCTAATTCAGTTCGTTTCTGACCGTCCAGCTCTGCTCTCCGGCTGCGCATCTCCTGTCTGTTACCCTGATATTGTTCACGTAACGCTTGCATCTTATTGGCATATTTTAAATTAATTTCTTCAATTTTAATTAGTTGTGCAGGCGATAATTTAAGATCCTTATTCATCCACTCATTATCACGGTTTGCAATTTCTTCGGGAGTACGGAAATTAACTTTTCCACCGGCCACTTTAGAGGTATCTTTCTGCAATAAATTCCCATCTGCAGCATTAGCGGATAAACCCAGGCGCGTGAGCCCTAATAAAAACAAAATCGCTAATAGTTGTATAGTTTTCATTATAATTGATTTTAAATTATATTTTTGACACAATTTTTGAATAAAACTTGCGATCTTTAATTTTATTTGTAAAAACGTAAATTATGAATATAGCTTTTAACACCAGTCAAATATCTAATAATTTAAAACCGGGTCAGTTGAAATCTTATAAAGTTCTGATATCCATTGCAGTATTTTCACTTTTATTTTTCGGTTGTCTATATTCCCAAACTAATACAATTCCGGTTGATCCGAATGTGAAAATTGGATTTCTGCCTAATGGTATAAAGTATTACATTCGAAAAAACCTGAAACCCGAAAAAAGGGTTGAATTACGTTTAGCAGTCAATGCCGGATCAGTTGAGGAAAATGAGGATCAGCTCGGAATGGCGCATCTTATAGAACATATGTGTTTTGACGGTACTAAACATTTCCCGAAAAAAGATTTGATACATTATCTGCAATCAGTAGGTTCTGAATTCGGAGCTGATATCAACGCTTTTACATCATTTGATGAGACTGTGTTTGAGCTTAGTGTTCCTACTGATACAGAAAAAATCCTGAATAATGGTATTCAAATACTTGAAGACTGGTCACAGGACGTAACATTCGATACTTCCGAACTGAGGAAGGAACGTGGTGTGGTTCTCGAAGAATGGAGGTTAGGACGAGGGGCAGGCCAACGGATGAGAGATAAATTTTTACCTGTTATTTTTGGTAATTCAAAGTATTCAAAGAGAATACCTATCGGCACAAAAGAATCAATAGAAAATTCAACATATAAAAACATCACTGATTTTTATCACGATTGGTACAGACCCAACTTAATGGCCTTTATTATAGTAGGGGATATTGATCCTGTTAAAATAGAACAAAAACTCAACCAGGATTATGCCTATTCAAAGATTCCTGTAAATACCAGGAAAAAGGAATTTTATCCTGTACCTGACAACGACAAGACACAAATCAGCGTGGTTTCAGATAAAGAAAACCCGGTAAATCAGATATTTATTACATATAAAACTGATACGGAAACAATTACTACCTTAGATGGTTATAAAAGATCAATTACTTATGACCTTTTTACAGGTATGATGAATCAGAGGTTAAAAGACCTCACCAAAGATGCAAACCCTCCTTTTATTAATGCAGGTACAAGTTTTGGAAACCTGGTGAGAAGTAAAAATGCTTATTATTTAAGTGCAAGTGTTGGAGAAGGCGGTTTCGAAAGAGGTTTAAAGACCTTGCTGACAGAAAACGAAAGGGTCAGGCAATTTGGATTTACCAATGCCGAATATGATCGTTACAAGAAAATACTCTTAAAATATCTTGAACAACAATATAATGAAAGGGATAAAACTGAATCAGGTAATATTGTTGAGGAGTATATAGATAATTTTCTTAGTAATGAACCTGTTCCTGGTATTGAATTCGAATATAATTATATTAAAGCAAATTTAAATTCGATTTCTCTTGATCAGGTTAACCAACTGGCAAAAAAATGGATTAAAGATAATAACCGGGTTATAGTTATTGAATCAATAGATAAAGAAGGAGTTAAAATTCCGGAAGAAAAAGATATAGCTGCTGTTGCAGCCAGTATTAATAATGAAAAGATTGAACCCCTAAAAGAAAAAGAATTTAACCAGCCCTTAATGTCAAAGATACCGGCTCCAGGCAAAATAGAGCATTCCAGGGATTTTGAAAAAGTTAAGATAACTGAAATCGAACTCTCCAACGGAGCAAGAATAATATTAAAACCTACGGATTTCAAAAACGATGAAATAAAAATGTCGGCCTTCAGACAGGGAGGGCAATCTGTTTTCCCTGCAGATTACAACTGGTCAGCTGTTTTTTCTTCACGATGCATATCGGATTGCGGACTTGGAAATTATTCCAAACCTGACCTTGATAAGGTACTGGCAGGTAAAAATGTTAGTGTAAGCCCTTATATCAGTACTTATTACGAGGGGTTTACAGGCACCAGTTCAGTTACAGACCTGGAGACGATGTTCCAGATTATAAATATGTATTTTACCTCGCCCCGTTTTGATGAAAAGGCATATGACTCATATATGCTCAAACAAAAGCAGTATTATAAAAATGTAACTTTAAGGCCCGAATCTAATTTTTTCAACCAGGTAAGAAAATTCAGGTATAATAACAACCCCAGAACTCCGGGTTTGATTCCTGACGATAGTGACTTTAATTCTGTCGGTTTCGATAAAATATGCAAGGTATTTCACGATCGTTTTTCGGATGCCGGTGGATTTACATTTGTTTTTGTAGGGTCTTTTGATATCAGTAAGATAAGGCCATTGATTGAAATATATTTGGCAAGCTTACCGGGAAATAGCATTAAATACAGGTATAATGATTTGGGAATACGTCCTGTGGAAGGTCCGGCTCAAAAAAACATATATCTTGGCACCGATCCTAAAAGTTATGTATACTTGTTTTTAGATGGAAAGCTCAAAAAATGGAACAGAGAGGACGATCACCTTTTGTCCTCTGTGGGTAGTATTCTCGACAGGATCTATACAGATAAGTTAAGAGAAGAAATGGGTCAGGTGTATGCCTTTAATGTTGGTTCAGGAATGGATCAGACGCCATACCCTCATTATCATTGTGACATTATAATACCATGTTCACCCGATAATGCTGATACTCTCGTTAAGGCTGCTCTTTCCGAAATAAACAGGATAAAAACCAATGGATTTTCATCAGGTGAAATACAAAAGGAAGTAGAGACACAAACGCGTGCCATTGAGAAAGCCCTGAAAGAAAATGGTTCATGGTTATCTATGATACAGGAGGTATACAAGGAAGGCGAAAACATTTCAGTACTTGAAAATCCTTATTCACTTATAAAACTTATAACCCCTGAAAATTTACAAAGGGTAGCAAAGCAATATTTAGATGTTAATAAATTTGGAAGAGTTACTTTATATCCGGAAAATTTCAAAATAAAATAAAAAATTACTTCCCCTTCCAATATTTATAAAAATGCATAACCGGGCCATGCCCGTGGCCGATTTCATATTCCGAACCACCAATAATTGCCTGGTTAATATAATCTTTTGCGCTTTGAACAGATTGGTTCAAAGATAGTCCCAGTGCCAGAAAAGAAGCTATAGCGGATGAAATCGTGCATCCGGTACCATGTGTGTTTTTGGTATATATTCTTTTAGACTTAAGTTCCAATATTTCATCAGTCTCGGCGTTATAGAAAATATCTGTCAATTCATCTTCTTCAAGATGACCTGCCTTTAGCAATACCGAAACTTTACCTTTCATAGACAGTTCTACAGCTAAAGCAGGCAATTGTTGCTGACGGGTTATTTTCTTACCTGATAATATTTCGGCTTCAGGTATATTAGGTGTCACCACCCTGGCCTCACAAAATAATTCATCCTGCAGAGTGGCTATTGCCTCATCTTTTATTAACCTATGTCCTGAGGTAGAAACCATTACCGGGTCTAAAACTATGTTTTGTATTTTGTATTGCCGTAATGTTGATTTAACTGTCATTATAACTTTGCGGGAATGGAGCATTCCTATTTTAATTGAATCAGTTCCCATATCACTAAGCACAGAATTAATCTGACCCTCAATTATTTTTACCGGAACAGGATGTACATCTGTCACTCCCAATGTATTTTGAACTGTCACAGCTGTAATAGCTGAAGTTGCAAAACAGCCACAAGCCGAAATTGTTTTTATATCTGCCTGGATACCAGCTCCTCCTCCTGAATCACTACCTGCTATTGTCAGAACGCGTTTGTAAAACATATATATTTCTACTTGAAATGATTAAACCCCCCGGCTTGAAATTCAACTTCATTATTGTTTTTAAACCAGTGTATTTTCCTGCTATCATCAATTATATCTCCAATATGAATAACGGGAGCGTTAAATTTTAACTGGAATTCTTTCTGTATATTTTTTAATTTACCTTCTGCAACAGTAAATAACAGCTCATAATCTTCTCCTCCTCCTGCTGCCAGGTCAAAAATTTCCCATCCCTGCCTGCCTGCTAAACTAACCAGCTGATCAGATAATGGTAACCAGTCCAGATGAATCCGTGCTCCCACACTCGAAGCTTTCAGTATATGATTCAGATCCGAGGCTATGCCATCTGATATATCTATCATTGCGTGTACATACGGATTACCTGCAAGAAACTGACCTTCATATAACCGGGGTTCCGGCGTTAAATGCCTGCTTAATAAATAACTGTTTACTTCCTGATACGGGATGTTATTCAGAATAATTTGCAAACCTCCTGCTGAATCACCCAGACTACCAGTAACACAAACAGCGTCACCGGCACGGGCCATATTTCTTTTTCGGGCCATACCTTTAAGGCATTTTCCTAAAATACAAACATTAATGGCCAAATGATTTTCAGACTTGGTTGTATCGCCTCCCAAAAGAGGAGTGTCATACTTTTCTGACAGTTCAAAATAGCCTTTCATGAACATATCCAGATATTCTACATTTACAGAAGACGGAATAGCTATGGATAGAAATGATCCAACAGGATATCCTCCCATAGCAGCAATGTCACTAAGATTGACTGCCAGAGACTTATACCCCAGTTGCTGTGGTGTGATACTGTTCCTTAGAAAATGAATATTTTCAATTAATAAATCTGTAGATATTAAAAAATCTTCCTTATTATTTGCTGAAATTATTGCGCAATCGTCACCTATTCCCAACTGATTATTTTTTACCAGCTTACTAAATTGAGGGCTAAAACGTTCAATAAACCCAAACTCACCAATTTCTTTAAGATCCATTATATTACAATATTTATTTATGCTAATAATGTTGCATCCAACAACCTGTAAGTCAGAAACAACAAAAGTTAAATCGGCCAGGTTTCCATATGATAGGCACTATTCCAAAAAATCCATTCCATTTTTGATGCCTGAAGGAATGTTTCAGTCATTTCAGATTTGAAAGGTGACATTTCAGCAAATTCATCACATATGTCAATTGCCAGTATAACCATTCCGGCAAATTCTTCTCCGGCGTATGTATCTATCCATTGCTGGTATGGATTAGGTTTATGCTGATGTTCCAGTATATATTCTCCAACTTTCTGATAAATCCAGAAGCATGGTAATATACCTGCAAGTACCAGTTCAACAGGACTAAAATGCAGAAGTGATGCCAAATAACCAGTATATAATAGACAAGCCGGGGAGGCTTTCGTAAAAGAAGACGGAGGAGCATCCTTCAAAAAATTTTCATGCAGAGATAATTCAACAGCTATTGAATCTTTTGCAAATAACAGAAAGGTATCCCTATGCTTTGCATGATTTAATTTTGAGGCTATGCCTGCCATAACTTTTCCAAATTCAGCCAGATATATGGCATCCTGTTGTATATAATGGTAAAATTTTCCGGACTGTAGTTTACCATTCATTAATTCTTTTAAAAAGGGTAATTCAAGAATTCTGTCATATACAGGTTCACATGTAATCCAGGTTTGTTCGCTCCATTTCATGTTTATAATTTTAGTAATTAGTGACGGGTAGTCAGCAGGATATTAATTTCTTTAAAAGGTGTGCTGCCTCACGTGGATCAGGTGCAGAGCATATTGCCGATACAACTGCAATTCCCTTGATCCCTGTAAGTATTACATCACGGGCATTTATTAAATTAATGCCTCCAATAGCTACCGAAGGATGGTTGGTAAAGGACGTCACATTCCGGAGTCCTTCAAGTCCAAAAGCTGCAGCAGTATCAGGTTTTGTCGGGGTATTGAAAACAGGAGAAATACCAATATAATCCACATCCAGCAAATTGGCTTGTTGAGCCTGTTCCATATTTTCCACAGACAGCCCTATTATTTTATCCCTGCCCAACAATTTTCGTGCAATTTTGTAAGGCATATCGCTCTGACCTATATGCACTCCATCTGCATTTACTTCAATAGCTATATCAACCCTGTCGTTAATAATCAGAGGTACATTATGTTTTGAAAGTAATTTTTTCACGCTTGTCGCAATGTCAATAAATTTTCTGGTTGAACAATCTTTTTCACGTAGCTGAACCATGCTTACCCCGCCTTTTACTGCCTCTTCAATAATCCACATGATGTCGCGTTCCAGGGAAAGCGACCTGTCAGTGACAAGGTACAGACTTAAATCGAATTGTAATTTGCTCATTAATTGCAAAAAATTGTTAGGTAAGCACTAATTGCCATGTACTATGACAGCCCGTTCTGCCAGTGTATCAGGTGAAAGTTTATACAAAGCGTCCAGAAAAAACAGTTGCATTGTGCCTGGGCCATCAGCCTTAATAGCAGCCAGTTCCCCTGTTACACCCATTACAGCCATTGCATGTACCGAGGCATCCAATAAGTTGTTATTTACAGCTGCATAAGCTCCCACAATTGCAGTAGCCGTGCAGCCCATTCCGGTAACCTTAGGCATTAAAGGAGATCCGTTTCTGACCGAATGTGTTGTTTTGCCATCAGTAATAAAATCTTCAGCTCCGCTTATTATTATTACTGCTCCTGTTTCTCTGGCTAATCTCTGTGCTGCCTGTAAAGCCATATTGGATGAGGCAGTACTGTCAACTCCTTTAGTTTTTGTATTTTCGTTTGCCAGTGACATTATTTCTGAAGCATTACCCCTAATGATAGAAGGGTTACAATAGTGTATTATAGATGATGCAACCTTATTTCTGTAGGGTGTGGCTCCTACGCCGACAGGATCCAATATTACCGGGATACCTTTTTTGTGAGCTGCTTTTCCAGCTGCCTTCATTGACTCAACCCATTTTTCACTTAACGTGCCAATGTTTATTACAAGGGACGAGGCTATCTTTACCATATCTTCGACTTCTTCGATGGCATGAGCCATTACAGGAGAAGCGCCGGCCGCCAGCAATGCATTTGCTGTAAAATTCATTACTACATAATTAGTTATATTATGCACCAAAGGAGATTTCTCGCGCACCAGTTTTAAATCGTCTGTGAGTGTATTATTGCTCATAATCGTAGCGTTTCTTGATTAAATAAAATATTTTTTAGATTTTTAAATGTTTGATTAACAACCAACAACAGGCAATCAATAAAAATTAAGAGTGGAATAATAATTTGGAAGGTGTGAACATAAACTATGAACAATTTCCTACGACGGCATTACCCGCATCAGGTTCATAGGGTTTAATCTCAGCCTGAATTAGTAAGGCACCCCTAACAGTTTAAATGCAAATGTAATAATTAATATTTATAATACAATCCTTGATATCACTTAGTTTTTAACCAGTTTACTTATAAACCTGCCGGAAGGTGTAAGTACTTCAATAATATATATTCCAACGGGATAACCTGAAATATTCATGGTAACAATTCCGGAGCAACTCTGTACTTCATCGATAAGACCTCCTGAAAGGTTAAAGATTTCAATTTTATAAATTTCATCAGACTGATTATTAACTGTTACAGTAGTACTTGATGGATTAGGATATATTTTTATTACTTCAGAGTTATTTATAAGTTGCATGCTGTCCCCATTTTCAAATCCATTTTTTGTAGAAGATGTGTAACTATAAAGATAGGGAATATAATTATCCGGATTATTGGTACTACTGTTTGATGTAATAGTTATATAAAACGGAACAGGAACATTATTAAATGTTTGAGTGGTCAATCCGGCAGTATCTTTTACTTCTTTATATGAAGCCGTATTTTCCTGACTCATAACACATATTTTACATAACTGGTTTATATTTGGATTTACACTAATCGTAAAAAGGGTTGATGAGTCATTTGCAGGAGTAAGCTTTATAGTTGGTTTAACAGTGAGCGGAGAGGTTGTCCACATGGAAAGTTCAGGATCTCCTATAAGATTGTGAGCCAGAACTGTGGCAAAGTCAATATTGCCTATTTTAGAATGCCCTTCAGCAAAACCAAAGCTATTATTTATAGAAATACTTTTAAAGAAGTTTACTTCCAGTCCCTGGGATAGGCCTATAGTTCCATCCCTGGTATTGCCAAGGTAAACCGGACCTCCCCCGTTTGGTGACACTGTAAAAATTGTTCCCAGATTTCTGAATCCTGGTTTTGTATCATAATTATCAAAAGGAATATTGGAACAACTTGGTGAATAAATTATACACGGATAGTTAAGGTTTGTTAGGTTATCAAATCCGTTTCCGCTTTCAGGTAATTCGGTTCCATCAACTGAAGATGGTAAATTATAGGGAAATATAAATGGAGGTGTTCCAAAATATCCGTCTAAAGTATCACCTGAACATACAGAATAATATGCACCCGGTAAATTTGTAAATTCACCATGCAAACTAGCATCACCAGCTGTACAGGGGGAATACCTGTTAGGGCTACCATGGTTAAAAATGCTGTACAAACCATAATGGCTGTTTAAAGCATTTATTATATCAGCACCTTTAGGGAAATATGGGTATAAAGCATCATCAAAAGGTAATTCGCTCCATGATGTGACGTTATTTTGTAAATAGGGGGGTAATGAAGTTTGGTAAAATATAGGGTTAAACGGGGTATCTACATGGAATGAATTTATTCCGTCAGATTCAGTGAAAAGAACTTTTGAAAGATAAGAATAATCTCCGTTTCCCGGGTTTTGTTCATAAGTTAATGTTTTTATTGTCCAATTGTTAATATCAGCTGCACTATTGCATAACAAACGTCCGACATATATTTCAGGAGAGAGGTCGAAATTCGTATAATATACTCCGGTTGGTCCGCCAGGACCTTTGCCAAGAATATCCCAGTTTGAATCGAAATTTGAAAAATAAAGATCAGACGGGATAGAATATGTAGCCAGAGTTGAATCTTCACCGTATCTGAATGGAATTACCGTTCCATCCCCACCCAGAAGCACATATTCCAAAACGCCATTTCCATTGTTATATGCTGCACTCAGGTATTGCCTTAACTTTCCGGCATTATCATTCAAGGTTGAACTCACGGGATCACCTGTGGCAACCGGGTCATTCAATATATCTTCAATATATACTATACCTGCATTATATCCTTTACGGTTCTTCCATCGAATAAAATTTGAAAAATAAGGTCCCAGTGCTTTTGAAGTAATAACTTCATACTGGAAAAATGGTTCACTCCAGTTTTGTCCGACTGACAAAGTCCTTAAAGAGTGGTCATTAGAAATTTTATCTACCGGGGAATTATTAAATGTACCTGAAGATTTTTTATTAATATCGAAGTATAAATCCTGTGGATTTTCAATTATTGAGTTTAAAAAGTCAATCCTTTGTTTATGGTGTTTTGCAATTGAAAAAATACTGTCTTCAGGGAATGATTTTTGCTTAAAACTTATATTTACAGAACTGTAAAATTTTAGTGTTTTGCTGACTGGAAAATATTGGAAAGGACATACTTCTATGGTTACTATTTGAAAGTCATTGTCATAAGTGCTATTATTATAAATTTTTGCCTGTGTCAGCGGATAACTTTTAGTTGAATTATATGCAGTTAAGTCGGGCGGATAAAAAGTCTGATCACTTTTTGAAATGCCGGTTTTACCAGGTCTCTGGAGTGGAATAAGCTGATGTTCAAGAACAATATCCTCTTCATTTAATGGAGTGAATACTACATTGTAAACTTTTTGCCCTTTAGGTATATAAAAAGTATAATAAAATACAGGTAAGGTTGGTTTTCCATATTCTTTTGAAGTGGTTGCATTGTGCATAATAACTTTATCATATATTACATTTCCTAACCTTTGATGCCTTAAATAAATATTATCATAATTATAATTTTTTCTAACCTGAGCTTTTGCAATAAAGGGTAAAAACTGGAATATTATAACTAAAGTAATTACTGATAACGAAATGATGTTTTTCACAAGTTTGGTTTTAAACTGGTTTACTAAATGACCTTGCCATGGTATATATAAATTTCTAATTTATTAAATTCTTTATAACCAATTAATATTTTAATATATATTTTTAAATACTATATTTTTTCACTTATTTTTACATCTAAAAATATCGGTAAATAGTTGAAAATATTCAAAATAATGGAAAATAAAAGAATAGTAATTCATTATTATGTTTGGATCGTTAAAATATAAAATTAATTAAAATGAATGGGATTAAAATATTTTTATTTATTGCAATATTTTCAATGAATACAGTTTTAATTGAGAGCTGTAAAAAAAACACACCGGTTACTGAAGCCAATTTTACCTTTACTGCATATCATACTCCAATTTATGTAGGGGATAAAATAGTATTTTCAAACCAATCGAAAAATGCCATTTATTATCAATGGTCATTTGGAGACGGTACATATTCTGTATCAGAGAATCCAACCCATACCTATACACAATCAGGTACATATGCAGTGAAACTTTTGTCTGTCGGTAACAACGGAATGGATTCAATTTCAAAAAGTTTAAATATTTGGGGAAATATTACCATATGGATAGGATTTACACTTTCGGGAATTGATAGTATATCCGGTCTGGGTGTTCAGCTTGGGTATACCTGGCCTGAGGTTAAAAATAGATTTTATGGAATGGATACCTTGATGTATAATGATACATTCCAGCTTGGATATATTCATACATTGATATTACCGGATAAAGGAGTCATTATTACATTTTATAATTTCCTTCCTTCCACCATCGATTCTCTTGATGTAGTTCGTGAGATATCATTTATAAGTCCCTATACCGGAATGACAAGTATGGGAACTTCAATAGGAAGTAATATTTCTACTGTTTTTTCAACATACTTTAATGATTTTGGTTCTTACGGTGATATGCAAAAGCCTTATGTATATATTGATTCTAAACAAGATACGTGTTATTCTTATTACACTTTAGGTATTCAGTTCTGGACGGTAAACCCTTCACCTTTAGTAGCACAGATGGATGTTTATCCTTCATTTACCGAAAATAGTTTAATTCCGGGTAAAAAAGATAGGTTGCCCTTGTTCATGGGGAAGAAGAATTTATATAAAGGTCAACTGTACAGAAGGAAATAAATGCAGCTAAATAAAGTTAGCCGGGTTGCACCTTTGTCCGCAATAAATTAATATTTATGTTTATAGTCAATTACATTTGACGGAATGTTATAAAATACAGTAGTTGTGGTAATAGTATATTTATACAACACAGGATTATTTTTATAAAGGGCAAATAAACCACCTTCAGTAATTGCTAATGAAGTTATTGTACTTGCATCTATAGGATCAGTTATAAAATTATTATCGACATAAAACGGACTCCAGCTTGTTATGTTATTACAGGAAAGAGTATAAATGCCAAAATTAGTACCTGCAAGAATATAAGTCCCATAGCTTAATAATGTGGTTACAATAACACCTTGTGGAAATCCGGTATTGAACGCAGTCCAGTTTAAGGTATCCCCGGTAATTGAAGATAAATAAATTCCGTTATTTGTTCCTGCGAAAATCGTATTATTTGCTATTAACAAAGAGTTTATACAATAATCTGAATTGGTTGCCGGAATTCCTGCACTAACATTTTTCCATCCGGACCAGGTATCATTTTCTGCATAAGTGGCTTCATAAACACCAAACCCTGCTGTTCCGGCAAAAATATTATTGCCATTTGCCACAAATGAATAAATATTTATATTTGAATTATCCGGAAAAACAGGATTTAATGCTGAAGGAAGACCTCCTAAAGTACTCCATGACAAAACAAGACTATCATTTACTTCCTTTAAGGCAGACATGTAAATTCCATAACCCCTTATTGATGCAAAAATACATTTATTACTGATACATAATGACATAACTGGAAATGTGTTCAAATTACTACCACCATTGTAATCAAAATAACATTGCGGCAAACCATTATTTACCGGAATCCATGTTTTTCCATTATTTCCGGAATAATAAATGCCAGCCCAGGTGCCTGCGATAATGACAGAGTCCTTAGACTCCATCTTAAATTTAACAGCTGCCGTAACAGGGTAATAATATCCAATCAGGTTTGCATCAATATAAGTTTGCATACCATTATTATTTTCAACAATGTATGATGCAGAGTCGATTCTAAGCGGATACGCCGGGGATTTCCAGTCTTTACCGTTATCGGAGGAAGAATACATGCCGTAATAATCAGTACCAACATAAATATTATTACCGTAGGAATTAACAAACAATACATTCGACGGACTATTGGGCAGTGATATTCCTGTCCATTGTGCATTGGAATACTTTATAAAAAATAACATTACAAGTATGATTAATACTTTTTTTTCTTCAAAAAAGGTAAAAGAATTCATATTATTCAATTCAATAATTATTCAATATTATTTTATTAAAGTTCAAAACACTTATAACTGACTAATTATAACTGCCTACTTACTACTACCTGATAAATCATAGCAAACAAGTTTTTGCAGATACCGGAGATATAATTTTCCGTTAGCAATAACAGGTGAGGTCCAGGCCGGATTGGTGACTCCTTCCAATGCATTTTTAAATTCTGCTGCCTTTTCAAATTTACCAGGGTTTTGTTTGACCAAATATAAATTTCCCTTAATATCAAAGCATATAAAATATCCATCGGCATAAATAATTGTTCCCCATCCTATTTCTGTTGTGCTCCATAATTCTTTTCCGGTAGAAATTTCTATACATTTGAAAGCACCATTATGACCATTACTGTCTCCTGAATATCCGTAAAGGAACCCGTCAATTATTATCGGGTCGGAATGTTGAGAAGCTATGACATTACTTTTCCACCTGACTGAACATTTCGATTTTTCTACTTCCAACAATTCACATCCCATTTTATAACCGGAGGTAATAAATACATAATTTTTATATACAACGGGAGTAGTTGCATTTACTCCATAATCAGTTGGCCAGGGAGTATTCCACAACTGTTTTCCATCAGAGGGGTTTAAAAGTGACAAACCACTGGCATGGAATATAAGCAGTTCGGGATTATTATCAATATTCATTACAACTGATCCTGCATACCCCGCATTATCAGTCATGGATTTCCAGATTACGTTTCCGGACATTTTATCATAAGCTATTGCCGTTGCTGTTCCTCCAGCCTGTATTATAACTTTGTTGTCAAATATCAAAGGTGAACTCGAGAAACCCCATTGTGGTTCTGTACCACCTGCATCAACCACATTTTTTTTCCACAACAACTTCCCGTCTTCCAGCATCCAACAGGCAAGATAGCCACTCCGGCCAAAAGTGTAAACCCTGTCTCCATCTATTGCAGGAGTGGCGCGTGCACCTGGGCCATGGCTTGTAGCTGCTTCAGCTTCATAGGCTTTATACCATATAAGTTGACCGTTTTCAGAATTCAGGCAGAAAACCAAATCATTTTTGTCATCACGTCCTGTTACAATTAACCGGTTACCGCGAATAACCGGGGCAGACCATGTAGAATTTGCATCTCCCTGGCAAAGGTAATCCACCGCCCATAATTTTTTCAGTCCTTTATCCCAGTTGGTATTTATACCTCTCAGGTCAGACTTTCCGTTAAAATGTGGTCCTCTCCAGTTTGGCCAGTCATCAGTTCCATCCGACAGCGGAGGTATGGTTTTTACAGGATCAGGAATAGTACTTTTTGGACCGGTCAGTTCCTCAGCCTTATTAATAGTTCTGTGAAGCCTGAAACCAATAAACAGGACAAATATCACAAAAAGAGCTGAAATAATGATTATTATTTTACTTCGTGTTTTCATGTTTTAAATATAAGATGTACTAAGGTAAGAATTTCTTAATATAAGTGTTTTTATAATAATTTGGTTTTATTGATTAATTTTCAGGTTTATTAAATAATCGGTTAATAAATTCAATACTTTTACGTTTTCTATATAATTTATTTAATCATCTGAATAGGATTCATTATGAAGAAATTTAGCAATAATTTACTTATAAATTTAGCTTGCATCATACCTGGGTTATTAATATTTCTAATAAGCTGCACCAAAGAAGGTACTCCTACTGCCAGTTTTACTATAAGCGGTACCAATGTTGTTGGTGACTCAATAGTTTTTACCAATAATTCATCAAATGCGGGTTATTATCAATGGTCCTTTGGAGATGGCCAGTATGCGATTACACAGAATACCAAGCATGCCTATACGAATGGAGGAAATTATACAGTTACATTAATTGCAATTGGTGATAATAAATCAAGCAAAATATCCAAAAGTCTGGTAGTTACCGGTACTATTACAATTTTTGAAGGTGTTGGTATTTCCGAAGTAAGCCTGAGTGACAGCTGGGACATCATACAAAATAAATTTAAAGGACAGGATACAGCTATGTACAATGATACTTCGGGACAATATTATGTACATACTCTTTATTTGATAAAATCAGGCATTTACGTCAGTTTCTATAATTTTCTTCCCTCGACAATTGATACCAGTGAAACACCCGATGAAATATCAGTTGTAACGCCATATAGCGGGTATACGACCAAGGGAATCACTATAGGAAACAACATTTCCGAGGTATTTTCAATATACGGTAAATCTGGAGTTTATGTAGATGGCGTTAAAGATACACTTTATTACTATGATAGTTTAGGTGTACATTTCTGGACGTCTCCCCCATCCCCGGATGTTGCGGAAATTGATGTTTATACCCCTTCAGCGTCTGATAACAGTTTAATTGAAAATAAATCAATTAAAATGGTACCGGCCAGAAATAAAATATTCGCCAGGAAAGCAGGTAAACCGTTATAAACAGAGACTTTAATTTACTTTTAATTTTATCTGAGTTTGACTGCATGGTCACCTTCAAAGTGGTCATAGAGAGGCTGTAATGGTTTTACCTCATTTGCAGACTGTTCCGAGACCGTTATTGCAAGTATTTTTATCTTGTTATTATCGGGCAAGGTTAGCTTGTGCACTCCCCTGGGCAACTTTAAAGAATATATGTACAGATAACAATATTGATATGATGCGTTTGCAGAAGGATATTTTTGATGATAGTGCGATGCAAACCAGGCTATATGATCATGTTTTACGAAAGGAGTGTCTATAGAGGTTACCATAGCCATATCTTTTGTAAATTGCCTGTTGTAAAACTGACCAATAAAACCTGTGAGACTCTGTATTGATAATTCGTCAGAAATTTCTCCAAGTTTAAAAACCCCTTTAGTGTCTTCATTGGCTGCTGCCAGCAAATAGATTGTGTTATATTCTCCCTCCGGCAGATCTACAGTTTGTCCTTTACATGTCACTGCGTTATTTGCTTCATCAGCAGTACTGCCCATGATAAAGTGAATATCTTCGCTTACAATTTCATGCGGCACTAATTCTGCAGGTAGTGATATTCCTCCCCCCCAGGTATTTTCGTAAAAATTCCCATCAGCACGGTTATCATCGAAACTTATTACATCCTGATTGTATTTTAATTGTACAGGTGTTTGATTTATTATTGAGGGCTTCAGAGGAGATTGAATTTTGACTGCAAAACTTTTTATTGTATAATGTGTCAGGTCGGTCGTTAGCGACGACTCTGTGAAACCGGCATTTCCAATTTTCTCTTCCTGACCGTTCACCTCCCAGGCATCTGTTATTTTCCCCGGAAATGTCAGTTTCACCGCTTTTTCATCCATACCACCCAATTCATTTAAACGAACCAGGAAATAATCTCCATGTTCCATTTTTTTGAATGCCATCAGTCCTACCTGAGGATTGCTTATTTTAATTAAAGAAAGTTCTTTACCAATACTTCCTGAGTGTGGATTTGTCTCAAAGGCCAGCATGGGTTGGTTAAAAAAGCGTGCCTGCCAGTAGGATTGCCCCTGGTTCCAACCACCTTTGTGTCCGTATATTGCATAGCGGAAATGATGAATACCCCAGTCCTGTGTACCCTGGTATATTGCCCAGTTAAATGCCTGGCTTACCTTTGGAGTATATAATAAGGTTAGTCTGAGTGTATTGTCATTTGGCTTGTCGGAGCCGTACTTGCAATCTTCAAGTATGGAAACTCCGTAATTTCCTGACTCATCTGTGAGATCGAACCATTCCTTTGAAGGAACCTCAAACTTCACATTATTGTTATTGCTGCGTTTGATGGCACCTGTACCAAGATTGTAGATGGCTTCCTTATTTGCAACGGACAGGGGGAAGGAAGCTTTCAGGCACACTCCGCCCGATTGCCAGTCTAAAGTATTATTCACTTCAACCCTCTTGCCGGCCTCCCCCACAGAGAGGCTTATCCATTGTTTAATAGCTGATTTCTGACCCTTACGGCTTACTTCCAGTGTCACACGTAAAGGCCCCTGTTCCGCTATCCTTATAACCGGTTCCTGATCCATATGGTCAAAGGCAGGTTTTTGGCGGTCTTTCCAATCCATATTCCAGGAAGGCCACTCAGCAGGCTCCTCACGCTGAAATTCCAGGTCTGCCGGACCTGTTAACAATTCCTTGCCGGCCTTTTTATCATATATACTGCTTATATCACCTTTATCATTTATTTTTAATGAATAATACTCATTCTCCATGGATCGTTCTGTGATCTTCAGGGATGGGTTATTTACAGGTTTATCCATGCTGCCCGCCACTCTGTAAGCCGACAAGCCTACCGAAGAAACATGTGCCGGGAACAGAAACTTAAGCTTGTGTCCCGAAGTGCTTATAATCTGGGAAGGAAGTTTCTTTCCATCCTTATTATATACTATAATACAGGAGGGCACCCTGTCAAACTCAAGTTCGGCCGTTACAAGGTCTTCGCGCTCCTTAGCCACCGGGTTATAAACCACGACGGAACGGCCTTCCCCACGTGTATCCATTGCTGATGAAACGGCATCCAATGAATGATTTAACACTGCCGAAAATCCGTTGGCGGCAATGAACTCATCGTTCCAGGCATATTCAAAAGCCTTTGGAATGGCTGTCCCTGGAAGAAGATCATGGAACTGACTGCCCAGAACCAGATCCCATGAGTTGTTTAATTTTTCCAAAGGATAGCCTGCTGTCCCCATCCAGTCGGCGGTGCTTGCCAATTGTTCTGCCGCTTGCGCCAGCAGTTCATTTTTGCGGTTCATCCTTTTCATGAAAGCCTGGGATGTCATGGATCCGGCACTGTGTTCTATTAAAAGAAGATCTCCCTTATAAACCGGTAGTTTATTGCGGATGGCCGGGGTAATATCTTTATACATCTGATCGGAAGAGGTAAGCAACACGTGAAGGACGCCATCATCATTATGTAAACTTCCAACGGCATTTTTCACGTCCCTTTCCCTTGGGGCACCGCCCTGGTCACCAACTCCATAGTAGCGATAGTCAAAAGAGATTCCATATTTCCTGTAATCTTCATCCAGCCGGTTGATCCAGGCGCTGTCCCTGTCAAGGCGTGGAGGTATTTCTCCACCATAGTCCGTAGCATTCAGAGCAGCTACAACCCCTTTGTCATCGGGTCCGTTCCATACTCCTACATTAAAAGGAATACCATTGGCGGAATGCCAGGTGAGTTTTTGGGTCGAAAAACCCAGTAGCCCGCAATGGTTCAAAACAGTTGGTACACTGGCAACAAAGCCAAAACAATCGGGAATCATATAATCTACACTTTGTTTTCCAAATTCTTTCTTAAAAAACCCGTTTCCGTAAAGCACCTGCCGTATGAGTGATTCTGAGGAAGAAATGTTGACCTCGGCTTCATCCACACTTGAGCCTGAAACAAACCACCTGCCTTCGTTTATATATTTTTTAACACCTTCAAACAACTCGGGATAATACTCCTTCATCATCCTGTAACGCCTTGCCCCGGTGAAATTATATACGTAATCCGGATATTTTGGAAACAGATGAAAATTCTCTGTCATAATGTTTTTTATCCAGTGGTCAATTGTGGCAGGGTAATCCCAGTTCCACTCCGTATCGAGGTGGGAATAGCCTATAGTGTATAAAACTTTATCTTTTAAAAGATCATTTGAGTTTGTCTTAGGTAAGGTTTGCGCACCCAGAATAATAGGAAAAAGCAAACAAAAGGAAAAGATTGGTAGTTTCATAGGTTAAATTTTTCAAAGAAATTTTAATATTGATTATTCTATTGCCATCGGTGTTCCGGTAACTTCTACCATATTCTGAACAACCTGTGCTTTTTCAACTTCTGCTTTCCCGGGCTGGCAGCCACCTACCGATATCTCAAATTTTCCGGGTTCGGCAACACGTTTCATCTCTTTATCTATGACCGATAGTTGTTTAGGCGTAATTAAAAACTCCAGGGTTTGTTTTTCTCCCTGTTTTAAGTGTATACGCTTATACCCTTGCAAGGAATGAATTGGTACAGGAACATCAGCGCCGAGAATTTTAACGTATAATTCAGCTACTTCGTCCCCTTCCACATTCCCGGTATTTTGAACATCGACCATAACTTTTAACTTTTCTCCAACTTTCACCTGAGGAGGTATGACAAGGTTAGAATATTTAAATGTCGTGTAACTCAGTCCAAATCCAAAAGGATACAGAGGGATACCTTCAAAATACCTGTAAGTACGCCCTTTCATATGATAATCCCGGAAATCGGGCAAGTCCTTTTCGGATTTATAAAAGGTGACAGGTAACCGTCCGGCTGGGTTATAATCCCCAAACAGGATATCAGCTATAGCATTGCCGCCCTCTTCACCGGGATACCAGGCCTGTAAAATGGCAGGTACATTTGCAGCAGCGTAATTTACTGCAAGGGCGCTGCCGCTCATTAATACCAAAACAACAGGTTTACCTGTAGCTACAAGCTTTTTAAGCAATTCTTCCTGTATTGCCGGCAGGTTGATGGTGGTCCTGCTCCACCTTCAAAACCTTGGTAATGAACACTCATTTCTTCTCCTTCCAGCGAAGACGAAATACCCCCTACCATCACTATGACATCGGCTTTAGATACATTTTGTATGGCCTTTTCCATTTGTAGCTTTTTATCCCTGCTGGCATTTTCTGTTTTATTCCATCCGAAGTTAATAGCATAACCTCCTCCGTTTTGATAATATTCTATTTTTATATCGTAAGTCCTGCCTTTTTCTAATTTCATGTTTATTGTCATGGTTGAAGCTCCGTGGTCGCTCCAGTTTTCAATAACCTTTTTATCATCTATAAACAACCTGTAGCCGTCATCTCCGGTAATACCAAGAATATATTCCCCGGCTGCCTTAGGTATTAACTTACCCGTCCAGCGTACCGAGAAACCCTCTGTGGGAATTCCTCCCTGAAAAGAATGGTTATTGGAATCAAAATTTAACTGTTTGTCTATTCTCACAGCAATAGGGGCTCCTTTCATTTCCATTCCTTTGTAGTATGTTCCCTGCAGTCCTTGCTGTCCATTGAATTGCAAACATGAAGAGTCTATATTTGAAAGTGCAGGTACTTCATCATCAGTGTAACCACATCCCTTTTCGTATATTACTTCAGCATCGGGTAATTTACTTTTAATCCCCTGATAAACTGTCACCGGGTGGTCGGATGTTCCATTATAATTACCATACAGTACTTCTGCATTATTTGCATTCGGACCTATTAAGGCGATCTGCTTTATTTGTTTTGACAATGGTAACAACCTGTGTTCATTTTTCAATAATACCATTGATTTTCTAGCAGCTACCAGTGCCATGTTCCTATGATCCTTAGTATCTACGTCAGTTAATGATAGCTTATTAAACGGCACCCTGTCCTGCGGATCAAACATACCTAATTTCATCCTGGCGGTAAAGAGTCTTTTTATTGATACATCTATTTCTTTTTCAGTTATAAGACCTTTTACAACAGCTTCTTTCAAATACCTGTATGTTTCCCCGCATTCCAGGTCACATCCTGTCTTAACAGCTATAGCTGCTGCTTCTTCAGGGGTTTTCACATAGGCATGGTCTTTGTAAATATTATCAATGGCACCACAGTCGGAAACCACATAACCTTTAAATCCCCATTTTTCCCGTAAGGTCGTTTTTAATAATTTATCTGAAGCACAGCATGGTACTCCAAGCAAACTATTATATGCGCCCATTATCGACCAGGCCCCTCCTTCCCTTATGCACATCTCGAACTGGGGAACATAGGTTTCTAAAAAATCCCTGTCATCAATCACAGCATTGAATTTATGCCGTAAGGGTTCAGGACCGCTGTGTACAGCAAAATGTTTGGGAGTCGATACACATTTAAGGTATTGTGGGTTGTCGCCCTGCAGTCCCTTCACAAAAGCTACTCCGATAGTTCCGGTGAGGTAAGGATCTTCCCCGTAGGTTTCCTGGCCGCGGCCCCAGCGTGGATCCCGGAAAATATTCACATTAGGCGACCAGACCGTGAGTCCGTGGAATAAAGCATGATCATTCTTTTGGATATAATCATTGTACTTCCCCCTGAATTCTGTAGAGACTATATCTGCCATTTTATGTATTAAAGCACTGTCCCACGTAGCACCTAATCCAATAGCCTGGGGGAACACAGTTGCATTGCCGGAATTTGCAACTCCATGCAATCCTTCACTCCACCAGTTATAGGCTGGAATGCCCAGTCGTTCGATCGGAGCCGCACTATTCATCATCTGGGATATTTTTTCATCCAATGTCATCCTGGATACTAAATCATCGACACGTTTGTCAATGGGTAAATCCGGATTCTTGTAAGGAGGTTGGTTGTTACATGAGACAACTATTAATACCAAAGAAAACAAACTGAATAATTGAATTTTTTTCATCCTGATTTTTTTAATTATGGTTATAAAATATTTGTAAAATATCTGTACAGATATTGTTGACAAAAAGAGAATTTCATATTTATCATTATTGATAGTTTTAGGTAGTATTATTTTTATTATTTACTAAAAACTCATTCATTTGGCAGATTAATAAGGTTCTTTTTTCCAAACAGGGCTATTTCATGACCTTTCCATTTGAAAGTGCCTGAAAGTTTCTCTGGTAATGTAATTTCTCCTGTCAGGTGGTTATTTTTCCTTTCAAGTTTTATTTCAACATTACCATAACGATGTGGGAAGGTAGCATTAATGTTGTTTAAGTTACCCAGTTGGGGGGCAATGGTAATGGTATTGAATCCCGGTTCAGCAGGAGAAATTCCGCAAATTACATGAAAAAACCCATAAACAGGACCTGTTGCCCATGGATGACAATCCGATCTTTCATTTATAACCATTTCAGGAGTAGTCGTCAATCCTAGGTTAATTTTATCGTACCATAATTGAATGGCCTTTTCAAACTCATCGCCTGTTTGTGACACATTCATGGCATTAAACAAATTAAAACGGTAGTAAAGGCTGGCGACACTGTATAAAGTGTCAGACAGGATAGTTTTGATAATATGTTGCTGACTGGCCAGAGGCACGAGGCCGACATTGACGGCAATAATATTGCAATGTTGGTCATAATAAGTCTTCCCGGGATCTTCCATTATTACTCCTTTTACAGGATCATAGAACAGGTTGAGAACAATTTTCCTGAGGTCTTGGGACTGGTTTAAATATTTATCTGCCTCATAGTTCATACCATAATACCTGAATATTTCTGAAGCATTTTGCAGGCTGTTGATAAGATGCAGGGTTATGGTTGCAGAGTTGCCGTTCACTGACACAGGTGCAGTTCCACCGCTGCCGGGCTGGTACCAGTCAACAAAATAACCCCATTCCGTTTTTCCGGGTATGCCGGAATCGTTTTTATGTTGCTCAAACCAGTCAAAAATCATTTCCACAGCAGGTAAATATTGCCTTAAGATTTTTTTATCGGTGCAATACATAAAGTAGTCGTGTAACATGTCAATCCAGATCAGCGAAAAAGTCGGGGTAGGGAAGGATCCCTTGTTAGGGTAACAACCGTTGAGGTTACCGTCAGCAATACGTGAATACCAGAATTGATCGATGGCATTTCTGAACTGCAGGGTATCACCTGTGAGGTACATCCATGACATGGAATGTACGCGGCTGTCGCCGACATACATCATTTGTTCATAATAGGCGTCGCTAATAAAATTATCTTGTGTGCAAATATGAAGGGTCCGTTCACATATATCCCATACTTTGTCATATTTCTTATTGTCGCAGCTAAAGCTTGCTTTTGTTTCGACAGGTGTGGATATATACCGGTTATAAAACTGATTAATCTCCAGAGGTTCATCCCTGGTTGTAATTTCAAGGTATACGAAGCGGAATGAGCGGAACCATAAAGGCTCAAAATGCCTTTGCTGTCCTCCGTCAGGGATATAAATATCTCTGATTCCCACGAAATGTTTATCTGTTATATCATTCCTGTTTCCTTTCTTTAGATTTTTATCGAACAGATTTTCAGCGTAACCTATGCTCAGTATGGCATTTTTACCCCCTGAAATTATAACCTGGGGGTAACCAATAGTTTCATAAGTCTGGTCAATTAATATTGTAACTTTTTTATTTGCCGGAATTATCAGAGGCTTCTCCCCGGAAAGAAATCCGGCAGGAACTGTAATACCTTCCGCATGGGCAATTTTAGTAAACAATTGCTTTTTCATTACAGGAATTGGAGTAGTGCGGGGCATTAAAATCCACGCGAACGAACCATCCCTGGTGGAAGCCGAACTTAGCCATACCGCAGTTTTCCAGTTAGAATCGTCAAATCCCTGCTGTTCCCACCCCCAAGGATAAAAGCTTGCAATAACACTGTCTGTAGGGTTGCTGGCATAAAATCCTCCAAGTATATCCACTCCAAACATCCAATTTACACGTTTCTCATTATAAGCCTTGTTATCAAAAGTTTTCCAGGATTTATCATCAGTACATGCAATTTTCTCCTCTTCAGAATCACCTTCAAGCAGGAAACCGGTGTATGAAGAAATTATCCCGAACCATCGGTCCTTTCCCCAGTTAACCACTTCAGAGGCAATAACATTTTGGCCGGCTTGCAGATAGCCGGCTATATCAATAGTTTCATAACGCCAATGCCTCGTGTCGGAATACTGAGGACCCATGCATACAAAATTCCCGTTAACATAGAGTTTATAGTGATTGTCCGCTGTAACGTGGATTATAAACTTCTGAGGTTTCACAGCCAGTTCAAATGTCTTTCGGAATAATGTAACCCCATATTCAGTTGCGGAAGCATCAGGGTTGCTTATCCAGATTGCGCTCCAGGGTACGGTTTTCTCTTTCTGTTTTAAGGGAACATTTAATTCATTAACCTGGCAGTATAAATCAATGGTAACCAGTAATAAAATTCCGGATAAAAAAAATATTCGTTTCATATTTTAAACATTTTAAACTTATAAATCAGGTGTAATTTGGTTGAATTCATGGTTGTTTTAATTAACGGTTATATTATTAAATTTTATTTTTTCTCATTCAACCATTTAAGCCATAATTTAAGGTTTATTGTCCATGAAGCCACATGATCATTATTACCCAGGCCAAAACCGTGTTCACCTTCCGATAATATGTGCAATTCGGCAGGTATCTTTTTCTGACGTAATGCTTTGTACATTAGCAATGAATTTTCCGAAGGCACACCGTTATCGTTATCAGCATGAACAATAAATGCCGGTGGAGTATCATCTTTTACCTGAAGTTCACTCGAATAATAATTTATAAGATTTTTATCCGGATTCTTACCCAGCAGGGCCTCCCTTGAACCGGTATGGCAACAGGTATCTGTGAATGAAATTACCGGGTACATTAAAATCATGAAATCGGGCCGGCAGCTTTGTCTTTCAACGGAATCAGAAGCTGATTTATTTCCATAGTCGAAATGGGTACCCAGGGTAGAGGCTAAATGTCCACCGGCAGAAAATCCCATAATTCCAATTTTTGATGGATTTATATTCCATGCGGAAGCATTTTGCCGTACTATGCGCATTGCCCTCTGAGCGTCCATGAGAGGTGCCTTATGAGGCACAATGCAGTTACCATAGGTGGGTAACCTGTACTTGAGAACTATACCTGCCACACCTATGGAATTTAAGTACCTGGCAATATCGGTGCCTTCCCAGTCGTAGGCCAGAACCCAGTAACCACCTCCCGGACAAATAACTACAGCCTGGCCTGTGGCCATTCGTTTGCTGGGCAGGTATACTGCAATATTTGGATTCTGAACATTGCTTATTAAAACAATATCTTTTTTTTCGGTTTTTTCCTTTGCTCCTGTATACTTTGAATCCGGGATTTCTCCATCATACAATGGTATTACCAGGTCTTGTCCCAACAATTTGGTATATACTAATAACGGCAATAAAACCAATAATATACGAAACTTTATCATAATATATCCTCCCTGAAAATAATGTTATAAATTTTTTAATTTGCCGGTTTTGCATAAAAAGTGCCATTGCCGCATGAAACAAGGTGCAGGATTCCCGTTGTAATGTCAACATCAATACCTTTCCAGCGAACAGACCCCAGAGATTTATCGTAAATATTTGTCCAGGCTCTGCCATAATCAAAGCTGGCATAAACTGCCGATTCCGATTTTGACCAGAATAGAGGTTCGCTGGCAACATACAATTCATTACCCGATTTTCCACCTGCAGCTACCGCTGTAGCATTAAACACACCATCGCCGGCAGGGAATATTTTCGACCAGGTATTACCATAATCCCTGGATAGCCACAAACCTTCATGTATAAAACCTGCATAAAGCCATCCCGGTTTTTTGGGATTGGCTTTAATTACATTAAGAATGCCTGCAACATTTTTTCCAAATGGCAGGCCAATACCAACATTTTTCCAGGTTTTACCGTTATCGTATGTAGCAAAAATACCTTTATCGGCTTCGCCGAAATAAATAGTTCCGGGTTTGAAAGGATCGATACATAACAGCTGGTTTGTACCGCAAACATTTTTTGCCTGGTAGGCTGTTACTGCCAAAAGTTCGCCTTCAATAAATTCTTTTCGGGAAGGTAAAGTTATCACCTCAGGTGGAAACGGGATAAATATTCTGGTCCAGGTTTTGCCCCAGTCTGCAGACTTGTAGAGGCCTGCACTGTCTTTTAAAGAGCCATCTATGTATGCGTAAAAAACCCCCTTATTAAAAATATCTTCTTTTACAGCCTGAACAAACAAGCCTTTTTTAAGGTGCACACTAATTGCACAGTGTTTCCCAA
Source organism: uncultured Bacteroidota bacterium (assembly GCA_963766305.1). Classification (GTDB taxonomy): domain Bacteria; phylum Bacteroidota; class Bacteroidia; order Bacteroidales; family JAAUTT01; genus JAAUTT01. Next base: position 121,996 of record CAVYAE010000034.1, on the reverse strand, counting down.
AATCCTCTGTCCGGCAGATAGCACTTAGCCGTTGACTGCTATTGGTTACTCCATACACACATAAGCCTTTCTTAAATATAGAAGGACAAATCGCCGTGCTGCAATAATAATTCTCGGGGCTCGGAAGGTAAGGGAATGATGTGTATGATTGCCCTCTGTCAAGGCTAATAGATGGCTGCCCGTCGGCACCTGTAAAATATACCACTGACGAATTAACCGGGTCAACTACTATGGATTCCAGGCATATATTTTCCAACCCTTTAAAATGATTGCCTTCCCATGTCTTACAGCCATCATTGCTTACTGATAATCCAAACCAATCCGATAAATAAAACTTTTCAGGATTTCTGTTATCAGCTAAAAACTTTGAAATTGCCCAGCCCAGTGTCTCCGGGCGGTCGTAATGTGAAGGATATCCTATAAACTCTTTCCACTGGTAATTTTCTTTTATGACAGTCCACGACTCACCTTTGTCAGTTGATTTGTATAACGGCATAACAGGAATATCCTGTCCCGGATAACGGCATATAGCAGCATAAATAATCTCCGGCTTTTGAGGGTCACAGGAAATAGTTGAAAAATCAACATTTTTTAAAGCTTTGGTTTTTTTTGTGAATGTTAACCCACCGTCTGTGGATTTATAGATACCATCATGCCTGAAGGTAGCCAACAATGTATTTTTCTCAGTCTGGCTAAAAATAATATTTGTGAAGGAGACACCCTTTTTCCTGAAAATTAAATTCCAGTTTTTACCTTTATCTTCTGACACGTATAATTTCCCTATTTTTTCACGTTTGTACTCATCATTCGGATATAAATAGCTTGCAAAGGGTAAAGAATCAAGGGTTCCGGCATAAACCCTGTTTTTATCCACAGGGTCAAAAGCAACACATCCAAAAGGCTCTCCTTCTAAACCCTGGCAATTCCATGTTTTGCCTTCATCGGTTGACAACCATATTCCCCTGCTATTGCTTACAGCTATAACTATATCAGGATAATATGGGCTGATGGCTATTTTTTCTCCATAAAAACGTGTGTCGCCATTTCCAAAAAAATCAGGTTTATCTGTGACAAGTTTCCATGTTTTTCCTCCGTCGCTGCTTTTATGCACGGCGCTTACCATTTTATGTCCCCTCGCTTCACCTGAACCACGAAATAATACCTCAGGATTTTTTGTGCTTATGGCAAAAGTTTCCACATTATGGTGGTATCCTTCCGACATTCCATTGTTAATGGATTTCCAGCTTTTCCCTCCGTCATCACTGCGAAACATACCGGCTACATCAGTACGTATATAAATAATGTCCGGATTTACAGGATGCTGAATAATACCGGTTACATAACCTCCACCACCGTAATCAGAATTATGCCATTCATATTTTATATTCTTTTTTTGTGTGCAGGAACTTAAAATAACAATAATCAAAAAATACAATAAGTTAGTAGTTTTAGGAATATTCATGTGTATTTTTTATGGTATATGATATTAAGCAAATATTTAAAAATATTTACCAAATAAAAAACTAATTTATTCAAAATTCTTTAATAAATTAAACCTTTATTTTGAGTGAATAATACTACTAACTTCTATGCAATGGTCTCAAAATCAATTAAAAATTTGATAATTTTCCCTGCTATTACTGCGATTGCAGTGATAATGTCGTTTTCCGGCCAGGAAAACCCTTCAAAAGTTATAATTATAGAAAATGGTTGGAAATTTAAAACCGGTGACGACAAAGCTTGGGCCAAACCAGGATTCGACGACTCCTCATGGCAGAAAATAGAAACCGGTAAACCCTGGGAAAAACAAGGACATGCCAATTACGACGGTTATGCCTGGTACCGGGTTAAAGTGTTTATACCATCAGCTATTTTGGAAAATTCATACTTAAAAGACAGTCTGCAGGTATTCCTCGGGAAAATTGACGACTGCGACCAGTTTTACCTAAATGGTGCCTTTGTTGGACAAAACAATAAACAATCAGGGATTACAGGTCCTGACTCAGTATTTATAAACCAGCACGGGTATTATGATAAGGACAGAATTTATACCTTTTCAACCCGCGACCCGCGGATATTGTGGGATAAGGAAAATGTGCTTGCAGTCAGGGTATTTGATCAGGGAGGGGACGGAGGTATGTTTTCCGGGGAGCCTTCTCTTTCTATTGTTGATATAGACAGATATATCTCCTTAAATAAAGAATCAAACGTCTTTATTTTTGATAAAAATAATAAGGTATCAAAATCCTATGAACTCAGGAATAATTCAAAGCTGGAAATTAAAGGATCTTTTTCAGTAGTCGCCAATGATGATGAGAATAGGGAAACTTTTTATAAATCAACAGTGGACATAGATTTGAATCCCGGAGGGAGTTTTGCATTTCCTGTCTCTTTTGTTGCACAGCCTTTTTCGGTAGCCATACATTTTACTTTAAGGCACAATGATTCTAAATTGGTTTTTAACTTTACTGATGAAGTTCCCTATATCCTTACTCCCCGGCCCGGAGAAACCCCCAGGATAAACGGGGCCAAAATCACAGGTGTCCGTCCGGGTAATCCTTTTTTATATACCGTAGCTGCTACAGGATTAAGGCCCATGATCTTCAAAGCGGAAAATCTTCCAAAAACATTGTCGATTGATCCAAAAACAGGGATTATTATGGGAAAGGGCCCCGGAAGAGGTGCTTACAAGGTTATGCTGACAGCAGAAAACAAACTTGGGGCCGACCACAGGGAACTGACCATTTTATCTGGTGATCAGGTTGCACTTACACCTCCTCTGGGCTGGAACAGCTGGAATTGCTGGGGTTTAAGTGTAACCGATGAAAAGGTAATCCAAAGTGCACATGAGTTTATAAATAAAGGTCTTATCAACCATGGGTGGACTTACATCAATATAGATGATGGTTGGGAAAAAAACAGAGATGCCGGTGGTGAAATTGTTCCGAATGAAAAGTTTAAAAACATGAAAGCCTTAGGTGACAGCCTGCACAAGCTGGGATTAAAATTTGGAATTTATTCGTCCCCGGGTCCCTTAACCTGCGGTGGTTATATGGCTTCTTACCAGCATGAACTTCAGGATGCAAAGACCTATGCAAAATGGGGTGTGGACTACCTGAAATATGACTGGTGTTCATACGGACAAAAGGCCAAAGACAATTCAACCGGAGAACTTCAAAAACCCTACAGGGTTATGCATAAAGCCTTGTTAGCCACCAAACGCGATATTGTGTTCAGCCTCTGCCAGTATGGGATGGGAGATGTATGGAAATGGGGAGCCAGGGCAGGAGGTAATTTATGGAGAACCACCGGTGACATTTCCGATTCATGGGCAAGTCTCATGGAAACAGGATTCAGACAGGTCAACAACAGTGCTTATGCGGGACCAGGACACTGGAACGATCCTGATATGATGATAGTGGGTTATTTAGGATGGGGTCCGGAGCTGCATAATTCAAGACTTTCACCCAATGAACAATACACACATGTTAGCCTGTGGGCTCTGTTATCTGCACCAATGCTTTTAGGTTGCGATTTAAGCCAGCTGGATGATTTTACTCTTAACCTTTTGACTAACGATGAGGTACTGGCAATAGACCAGGATCCACTTGGCAGACAAGCTGTACCTTTGTTTACAAATGATATGTACCAGGTGTGGGTTAAGATGCTCGAAGACGGGAGCAAAGCTATAGGTATTTTCAACATGTCGTCAGTTATTCAGAAAGTAACAGTAAACCTTACCCAACTTGGAATCAGGGGTAAACAGACTATTCGTGATGTTTGGCGTCAGAAAAATTTAGGTGAGTTTGAAAATGAATTTAATACCCCTGTATTATCTCATGGCGTGGTGTTGCTGAAAATTACAGAAAAAAAGAGATAGTTTACTTTAAGGAATATACAATGAAACGGGCATTTATATCGAAAAACGCAAAAGATAATTCAAATGAACAAATGCGATTTCCACACGACCATATTAGGAGAAATTATTTACGTGTGAAACTACTTGTTTAAGAATAAACACAAAAACTAATTTAAATTTCTGTGAGTTCCTTTCGACCATTAAAATCAAAATTATCTACTAATGAAATCAAAAGTATTTTTTTGGATCTTTTTATGTGCGCTGACCTCCCTGGTTTCTTATGCCCAGGAAATTGCTGATCCGGTAGCCAATCCACAGTCAGTGATTATACAAGGAAATGCACGTTTCACCATCCTTACTCCCCGCCTGATACGCCTGGAATATGATTCAACGGGCACATTTACAGATAATGCATCCTTTTTTGTAATTAACCGCAGGCTTGATCCTGTTACATATAAAAAATCATCAAACCATGGCTGGGTTATAATCAAAACAGAAGCGCTTGAACTTAAATATAAGTCTGGTTCCGGGAAGTTTTCAGCTACCAACCTGCAGATAATAATGCACCAAAAAGGGGCTGAACAGCAATGGAAACCAGGCACGCCGGATGTGCAGAACCTTAAGGGTACATATCGCACCCTGGATGGAATGAACGGCAACATAAACGGGTGGAATCAAACTCCTTTGATCCTTGAAGACGGATTACTCTCCAGGGAGGGATGGACCTTTATTGATGACTCCCGGAATTTTCTGTTTGACAACAGCGACTGGAAATGGGTCAAAATCAGAGATCATGCCGAGCAGGATTATTATTTCATCAGCTATGGAACAGACTACAAAGCTGCATTGTCGGACATAACTCTGATAAGTGGCAAGGTACCACTACCTCCGTTATATGTATTTGGTTACTGGTGGTCGAGATACTGGAACTATTCAGACGCCGAACTGAGGGACTTAACCGGTAAATTTAAGAAGTACCAGATTCCGCTCGATGTGCTGGTTATTGACATGGATTGGCATAAAACGGATGGTTTGTCATTTATTCAGGGAAAGAGTAAGGCGGATGCTTTTGGCCAGCTTCCGGGATGGACCGGCTACACCTGGAATACATCACTTTTCCCCGACCCCGGGAAATTCTTGCTGTGGACTAAAAGTCAACAGCTGAAAACCACCTTAAACCTGCACCCTGCCTCCGGGATAACTGCCAGTGAAGCTGTATATCCGGCATTCGCCAGGGCAATGGATTTTGATACCCTGGGTCATAACAGTATTCCTTTTGAAGCTGCGGATAAAAAATTCGTGAACAACTGGTTTTCTCTCGTTCTTCATCCCCTGCAGGAGAGTGGTGTCAGTTTCTGGTGGCTCGACTGGCAGCAGTGGAAGGATTCCAAACTCATTCAGGGACTAAGTAATACATGGTGGCTTAACTATGTTTTCTATACCGATATGCAAAGACAAGGCAAACAGAGGCCAATATTATACCACCGCTGGGGAGGGTTGGGGAATCACCGGTACCAGATAGGTTTTTCAGGTGATGCCATCATTTCATGGAAATCACTTGATTTTCAGCCATACTTTACTTCCACAGCTTCCAATGTATTATATGGATACTGGAGTCATGACTTGGGAGGACATATGTTTGGAAAGGTTGAGGAAAGCCAGAAAAAAATAGATCCTGAACTTTATACCCGTTGGATGCAATATGGTGTTTTCAGTCCTGTATTCCGGACGCATTCTTCCAAGGATCCCCGTCTTCAGAAAGAAATATGGAATTTTACAGGTTCATATTTCGATGCTCTCACAGATGCCATCAACCTTCGTTATGCCCTGGTACCGTATATTTATACCATGGCCAGGAAAACATATGACACCGGAATATCTTTATGCAGACCAATGTACTTTGATTATCCTGAGGATCAGAAGTCTTATGAATATAAAAATGAATACATGTTCGGGGATGACATGCTTGTAATGCCGGTTACATCTCCTGCCGACAGCAGTTTATCTTCAGCAAAGGTATGGTTACCAGAGGGAAACGACTGGTACGATTGGAGTACAGGGACAATGCTCAAAGGCGGTCAGCAGGTTGAACGAAGGTACCTTTTAAATGAATATCCTGTCTTTGTCAAATCCGGTGCAATCATTCCAATGTACCCACATATCAGCAACCTTCAGAACAGAATTGACGGGCTTATATTAAAAATATTTCCCGGAGCCGATTATCACAGTAGACTTTATGAGGACGGAGGTGATGATGAACAATATAAAAACGGGAAATTTACTTATACGGAATTTGCCACAGAACACCAGAGGGACGGATCACTTAAAGTATTTGTGAAACCCCGCCAGGGATCCTTTGAAGGCATGCTTACCAGGAGAAATTTTGAAATACAGCTTTACGGATCTGTAATTCCGGCAAAGATTATGGCAGACGGACAGGATGTACCCTTTACCACCGGACAAAATGCCAATTCATGGACTTACTCAGGGAAAGACCTTACAACCCATATTTTTTTAAATCAAACAGATTGTAATCATAAACTGGAAATACTTATTCAATACAATGGTATAAAAGAAGATGTGGATGGAATGATAGGAAAAATGAACAGGTTAAGGGAAGCCACACTTTACCTTAAAAATCACTGGTTCGATGGTTCTCCACTCCCCGCAATGATTACTTCTGAAGACCAGGCCTGGTTACAGATTAACTATCATCCTGAATTGTTTGACAGTATTGTCAAAAATTTTAAGCTTAATTATCCCCAGATACACCAGTTAATAGACAGTACTCATGTGGATATGGCTTCAAAGACACAATGCTCTGTTTTTATGAAATAAATTTAATTCTTTAGTTAAAAATTACATTAATGAAAAGACTTTAATTAAAGTTTCTTCTTAACCTCTGTTTCCTGATAACCCTCAATAATATCACCTACCTTGAGATCGTTAAAATTGTGAATATTTAAACCACACTCGTACCCGTTGCTTACCTCTTTTACATCGTCCTTGAACCGTTTAAGCGAACCCAGCTCGCCACTATAAATCACAATTCCGTCGCGTATTATCCTTATCCTGGTACTGCGGGTTATTTTTCCTTCCTTAACATAACATCCGGCTACTGTGCCAACTTTAGTAATTTTAAATACCTCCCTTACTTCAATAGTAGCTACAATTTCTTCTTTAATTTCAGGAGATAACATACCTTCCATGGCAGCTTTTATCTCTTCTATGGCGTCATATATTATTGAGTACAGACGAATGTCTATCTGTTCTTTTTCTGCTAATTTTCTTGCATTCATGGAAGGACGCACCTGGAACCCTACAATAATGGCATTTGAAGCAGCTGCAAGCAATATATCCGATTCTGAAATCTGGCCAACAGCTTTATGAATAACATTAACCTGAATTTCAGGGGTGGATAGTTTAATAAGTGAATCGGAAATAGCTTCAACTGAACCATCCACATCTCCTTTAACTATCACATTAAGTTCCTGGAAATTACCTATAGCAATACGTCGTCCGATTTCATCCAGGGTAATATGTTTTTTGGTCCTTATTCCCTGTTCCCGCATAAGCTGGCCACGTTTTGTGGCAATATCCTTAGCTTCCTTAAGGTCGGCCATAACGTTAAATGTGTCTCCTGCCTGGGGGGCACCATCCAGGCCAAGTATAAGAACTGGTGTAGCTGGCGTTGCTTCCGCAATTTTCATGTTACGTTCATTGTACATCGCCTTAACATGGCCAAAATAATTTCCGGCGATAACTATATCTCCGTTTTTAAGGGTTCCATGTTCAACAAGTACTGTGGAAATAAAACCTCTGCCACGGTCGAGTGATGATTCAATAACTGTACCGGAGGCCTTTTTATTGGGATTTGCCTTTAATTCGAGCATTTCTGCCTCAAGCAGTACTTTTTCGAGAAGCAGTTCAATATTTAAACCTGTTTTTGCTGATATTTCCTGTGACTGATATTTGCCCCCCCAATCCTCGACCATATAGTTAAGGTTTGCAAGTTCTTCTTTTATTTTTTCGGGGTTCGACTCAGGCTTGTCTATTTTATTAATTGCAAAAACTATAGGAACGCCGGCGGCAGAGGCATGATTGATGGCTTCTTTCGTCTGAGGCATAACACCGTCATCAGCTGCAACAACTATAATTGCAACGTCTGTGATCTTGGCTCCCCTGGCACGCATAGCCGTAAAAGCTTCATGTCCCGGGGTATCCAGAAAAGTTATCTGCCTTCCGTTATCGAGCTTAACCCCGTAGGCACCTATATGCTGTGTAATACCTCCGGCTTCTCCGGCTATTACATTGGTGTTCCGGATATAGTCAAGTAATTTGGTTTTACCATGGTCGACATGTCCCATAACAGCCACTATGGGAGGCCGGGGAATCAGATCTTGCGGCAGGTCTGTTTCTTCTTCATGTTTTATCGTTTCCTGCAGTTCTATGGAAACAAACTCAACTTTATAATTGAATTCATCGGCAACAAGAGCCATTGTTTCTGCATCCAGCCTCTGGTTTATTGAAACGAACAAACCCATGTTCATGCATGTGGCAATTACTTCGTTGGCAGGAACATTCATCATGGACGCCAGTTCATTGACAGAAACAAATTCCGTTACTTTTAATATATTTTTGTCCCGTTCCTGTTGTTCGGCTTCTTCCTGTAGCCGTTGACTGAATATTTCACGTTTTTCACGCCGGTACTTGGACGCTTTTGATTTTCCACCTTTAGAGGTGAGCCTGGCAAGGGTATCCTTAATCTGTTTTTGTACATCTTCTTCATTTACTTCCGCATGTAACAGGGGATGACGTTTTTTCCTGTCAGTAGTCTTTTCCTTTTTAATTACAGAAGTGGATTTTTTATCTCTTTGTACGTCAGGCGCTTTAGATTTATCGGATATAGTTACTTTTTCCTTATCCTTCTTAATTCTTTTTCTTTTTTTCCTGTGCCTGTCGGAATCGTCGCCGGTAAATCCGTCTGCAACGGGTTTTTCATCAGGTGGAAGGTTAATTTTACCAACTACGGTAGGACCGGCAAGTTTTTTTACTTCAGCACGAATTACACGGGGTTCTGCAGGTTTGGTCAGAGTTTGTACAGGTATTTCCATATCAGTAACTGCCGGAGGTGGCACCTGGTCAACGACTTTTGTTTCTACCTGTTTTTGAATCTGATAACGTTCTTTCCTTTCTTCCTGCCTCTGTTCCTTGGTTTTTTTAGCCGGACGCGTACGTTGATTAAGGGAATCAAGATCAATTTTTCCAACTACTCTGATATCAGTCTCCAGTTCTGGTAAAGTAGTTAAAAGTTCGTCAGGATCAGGTTCTTCTTTTTTAACATTAACATGTGCCGGCTTGGCCTGTTCAATAATATTTTCTTCACTAATATTATTAACTTCTTCGTCTCTGAGCAGGTTTTGTTCCTCAACTTTTTCAGGTTCCTTAATTTCGGGTATTATGATATTTTCCTTTGGTTTAGAATTTTCATGTATAGCTTCAGGTTCAGGTTTTTTAGGTCTTGTGATTTTGTCAATGTCTATTTTACCAACAATTTTTATTTCCGGGTCTTTAAATTCTTTTTTAGGTTCAAAAATCATCGGCGCTTTTTTACCTGTACTGGTATCGGTTATCAGTATTTCTTTTTCAACAGATTCATCATCATCGGGTGATTCTTCACTATGGTCATCAATAGTGACAGTATCTTTTTTTTCTCTGAAACTGCGGAGATTAACCTTTTCAGATTCTTTCTTGGCATTCAGGTCGGAAGTGTACTCCTTGGAAAGTATTTCAAACAATTCGGGTGCAACTTTAGTATTAGGATTTGATTCTATTTCAAACCCTTTTTTCTTCAGAAAATCAACGATGGTAGTTATCCCAACATTAAATTCCCTGGCTAATTTACTCAATCTTAATTCTTTTTTATCTGTCATGCTGTAACCAGTGTCTTAATTAAAATTACACCTTAATTAGGGTACTAATTTAAGATATATCAATGATTTTACTCAAATTCAGCTCTTAAAATTTTTATTACCTCCTTAATAGTTTCTTCTTCGAGGTCAGTACGTTTTAATAAATCTTCGGCTCCAATCTCCAATACACTTTTAGCTGTATCGCATCCTATAGCTTTAAGTTCATCCAGTATCCAGCCATCTATTTCATCTACAAATTCATCGAGGTTTACATCCTCATCGTCCTCTTCTTCATTTTCACGGTATACGTCTATTTCATAACCTGTCAGCTGACTGGCCAGTTTTATATTTAATCCTCCCTTTCCAATAGCCATGGACACTTCAGTAGGTTTTAAATACACCTCTGCACGTTTATTGGATTCATTTATCTTAATAGTGGATATTTTGGCCGGGCTTAAGGCTCGGGTAATAAAAAGCTGATTATTATTTGTATAATTAATAACATCTATATTTTCATTACGGAGTTCACGTACTATTCCATGAATTCTTGAACCTTTCATTCCAACACAGGCACCAACAGGATCAATACGTTCATCATATGATTCCACGGCAACCTTGGCTCTTTCACCCGGTACACGGACAATTTTTTTAATTGTAATTAAACCGTCAAATATTTCAGGTACTTCCAGTTCGAATAACCTCTCCAGAAAAACGGGGGAGGTACGTGACAGGACAATTAAAGGATTGTTGTTTTTCATCTCCACTCTCAGTACAACGGCCTTAACGGAGTCGCCTTTTCTGAAGTGGTCGCTGGGTATCTGATCTGTCTTTGGTAAAATAAGTTCATTTCCATCGTCATCCAAAACAAGTATCTCACGTTTCCAAACCTGATACACCTCACCTGTAACGACTTCTCCGACACGGTCCTTGTATTTGCCGTAAATGTTGCCTTTTTCAAGTTCAAGTATTCGGGATGTCAGGTTCTGGCGAAGAGATAATATTGCTCTTCTTCCAAAATCAAGTAACTTAACTTCGTCTGTTACTTCTTCTCCAACTTCGTAGTCAGAGTCAATTTTTTTTGCATCAGTGATGGCAATCTGAAGGTTAGGGTCTGAGATTTCATCATCAGTAACAATTTCCCTGTTTCTCCAGATTTCAAAATCACCCTTGTCTATATTGATGATAATGTCAAAGTTTTTGTCGGTACCAAATTTTTTCAATAAAGTACTTCTGAAAACATCTTCAAGAACACTCATCATTGTAGCTCTGTCAATGTTTTTTAATTCTTTGAATTCAGAAAAAGTGTCAATTAAATTCAGATTTTCCATTTTTATAATTCTGTTTATCGTTGTTAAAAGTTAATGACAATTTTTGCCGACTTAACTTCATCAAATTTAAATTGTTGTTGTTCAGTAATTAATCTAGGTTTTTTACTGTCTTCAGTCTTAACTTTTTTTTGTATTTCAGTTGTAAAATAATTTTCATCAACTGAAATTAATTTTCCTGTTGATTTTTGACCGTTTGCAGATAATATTTCCACCTCGTGCCCAATGTTTTTATGATATTGCTCTTTAACTTTAAATGGATGTAAAAGGCCGGGGGATGACACTTCAAGTTCATAATCTTCTTCATCCCTGTTAAGGGAGGAATTGATCAACCTGCTTAATTCTGCACATTGTTCAATTGTCACTCCTGTCATGCTGTCAATCAGTATTGTAATGTGGTTTCCCGGTTTAATGCTTATTTCTACTGTAAAAAGTCCGGTACCATTGATAAATTCTTTTACAACATCTGAAATGTATTTGTTTTGGATCATATTTAATAATAAAATAGGGGACAATTGCCCCCTAAATTCAATTAAAACCAGCGCAAAATTATAAAATTTTGTGAAATGAACAAAAAAAGATTATTAATAAAGATTTACGCTTCTACAGGGATTGCATTTTCAACCTGCCTGATTCCCTTACGCAACAAAATAATTTTAATTACTTTCCCGATAAGGGCTTCATTCAATTTGAAATACAGATCATCCATAGATTTTATTGATTCCTCGTTTAACCCGATTATAATATCACCTGGTTTCAGGCTTGAATTATATCCGTTTTTTGTCCTGACTATTTGTTGAACGCTTACGCCGCTGTTTTGAGTTAACCTGTTATAATCTATTACTCTCTGTGGAAGTCTAACACTCTGGCCTACAATACCCAGGTAAGAACGTTTTATCTTTTGACCTGTGATCAATTTACCCACAACATATTCTGCCGTTGACGACCCTACTGCAAAGCATAATCCCTGGGCTTGTTGTATAATAGCCGTATTAACCCCTACCACTTCTCCAAAATGGTTAATCAAAGGTCCTCCCGAATTGCCTGGGTTCAGTGCTGCATCTGTCTGTATAACATTATCCACCAGACCTCCGCTATAACTTCTCATGCTGCGGCCCAAGGCACTTACAACACCTGTGGTTACGGTATACTGGAACCCAAAAGGGTTACCTATTGCAACTACAAGCTGTCCTACTTTTAGTTTTTTTGAATCACCGAATTTAACAGATGGAAAATTATTGCCATAAATTCGCAATACAGCAATATCAGCTGTTGAGTCGTTTCCTGTTATTTCTGCATTATAAACTGAGCCGTCAGGTAAATTAACAATTATATCACTTACATTATTAACAACGTGGCTATTTGTAACTATAAATCCTTCAGAGGATATTAAAAAACCTGAACCGGTTCCTCCTGTACGCTGGGCAGAGCTGTTTTTCCCCTCTGAGGAATTAACTATAATCTGCACAACAGAAGGGCTGACTATTTCAGCTGCCCTGATTACAGCATTTGAATATGAATCAAGATAATTATCCGTGACATTTGGAGGATCATTAATTCTACGTTTTCTGTACCTGGTTGATCTGTTATATAATATTGGTTCCATAATTCTATATTTTAGCCTTCAGGTATAAAAACCGGGCCAAAAATAAAAGTATGACACATTGTCTTACCGGATCCTGGTGTCTAAGGCGTCCCTCAGGCCGTTTCCAATAAAATTAAATGCCAGTACAACCAGCATGATAGCAACACCAGGCAATATGGCCAGAAATGGCTTGTCGAGGATAATATATCCATAGTGATCTTTAATCATGTTACCCCAGGAAGGAACGGGAGGCTGAACTCCTATACCCAGAAAACTTAACCCTGCTTCAATAAGAATGGCTGAGGCAAAATTTCCTGCAGATATAATTATTACAGGAGACATTACATTTGGAAGAATATGGCGGAATAATATCCTTAAGTCAGAAAACCCCAGGGCCATTGATGCTTCTATGTATTCTTTCCCTCGTATTACAAGAACCTGACCACGAACTACTCTGGCTACCTCGACCCACATTGTTAAACCAATAGCCAGAAAAACCTGCCAAAACCCTTTCCCAAGTATAAGGGTAATACTTAATGCCATCAACAGAGACGGGACCGACCACACTACATTTATTACCCATGAAATCACAGAATCAGTCATTCCTTTATAGTATCCTGAAAATAAGCCCAATGGAATGCCTATTATAAGGGAAATTAACACGGATATTAATCCTATTGATAATGAAACACGTGCACCTATAACCAATCTGCTTAGCATGTCCCTTCCAAACCTGTCGGTGCCCAGAATAAAAGTTTTTTCCTTAACTTGTTGCCCCACATTCGACTGGCTTAATTTATAGGATATTAAACCATCCAATCCTGAATTCGAGTATTCATAAATTATAACCGAATCCCCGGCTGACCTGCATGAATCGACAGGTAACTGAGTATACAGAGGTTCACGGCCTGTTAACATCGTTTTAAAAAGTGAAGGATGTTCTGTTTGATGACGGTTTTTTACAGGCAGCATTTTAACCCTGAACATTGGTGGCTTAGCTGCTATTGAAAGGTTTTGGTCATTTGAGAACGGAGTCTTGTCTGGTAATATAAGATATCCGGGCACAGAGATTAATATCATTATTCCAATAATGACAAATCCTGTTAAAGCCAGTGGGTTTTTGGTAAATATTTTGACAGACTCAGGCATGCAAAGGTAATATATCGGTGAACAGAACTAATTTACTACCGGGAAAACTGTTATCCTTAATTTACTGCACCCGTAAGGTACCAGAGTAACTGTATCTGTATTATTACTTAATCCCTTTTTTAACAGATCAGCGCCGGGTAATAATGGGGAAAACAGCCATGGTCCTTTTTCTATGGTTGATTTATCTATGTACCAGCGCAGCACCTTACCAAGCACATCACGTTCCACCGTCCAGTGTTCAAACTTCATTTCATTTTTCTTTTCCAGATCCCAGCCATTAACTATTCTTGCGGGAATTTTTAATTCGACCGGGCTACTTTCAATACTCCAGGGGTTTAGGGAATATGCTTTGCTGACCACTTTTATCTCATTGGCAATATTTTCAGGGTTAATGCACAGGGCATAATTCCAGGGACTTTTTGGGAACAATTCCCAGGCAGGAAAATCAGCTGTGGAACGTTCGTCCTGCTGGTCTTTTTTCCAGTCTTCCTGAATTTTTAAAGAATATACCAAAGGACCTTTTTCAACTGTAATGCCGTTTTCAGGTCCCTTATTTATTTTAAAATCAGATGGCAGAATCACTTTAATGTTATCACCTTCTTTGTATTTCCTGTTTATACTAATATATGCACCTGGTGTATTTGTGTGAGACAATTCTTCACCATTAACCAGTATGCGTGCTTTAGTGCACCATCCTGGTATCCTAACATAAAAACTGAAGTTGTTTGATTTTTTCAGGTGAAACGTAAAATTCACGGTGTCAGAAAACGGATAGTATGTATCTTCATCCACAGTGATAATACTATTGTGCCTGCCTGCCGGAAATGTCACCGAGGAGGGTGCATACATTGCAGCTGCCAGTCCTCCTTTTCCGTCGGCCATCCAGGCATTGATAGCAAAATTAGGCATCATCCGGTTAACATTTCCCGGACAACATTCTGTTCCGGGGTTCGGAGCATAACGCATCGATCCGCCACCATCCCGTATATTGCTGGTTCTGGTAGCGATAACCTGGTTAGGAGCTGAGAAATACTGCAGAGCCTTAAAATCTTTGGTAACTGACCCTGGTGCGGCATTAAAAGCCGCTTTTTCAATTTTATCAGCATAATCAGCATTTCCTGTAGCTTTCAATAAATAAGAAACAGCCCAAGTATAATCTGATATATCGCAAGTTTCATGAGACTCCTGTGTGGTTGGCCTGTTTAATTGCTCTGAAGAAACATTTACTCCGTCGGCAAGCATGTTATATTTATCAAGTTTTTTATATGCGGCCACACTGGGTTTAAGGTAAATGCTGTCACCTGTATACAGGAATAAAATGGCACCAAGCTTTGATTTTTCAAGGTAAGTGACACCATGTTCATTAGAAGTAGTATCCTTTAAAAACCCAATATCTGAAACCTGTGAATACTTATTTACTTCATTGGAGTTCCTATAAATTTCTTTTGCATAGTTAAGCAGTGCAGTATCTTTGGTTTCGCTATACAGCCACAGAAGGTTCTCAATGTTTATAGATTCTCTGATTCCGGTATATGAAAAACGATTATTAAGAAAATGTTTTTTAAGGGCTGATAAAATCCCGGGGTTTTTTGTGGCTTCATATTCTGCCATCCATGCCCTGAAGAAAACTACATATACCCATTTGTCGAGCTGGTAATATTTAGGGCCTAAAAACCCGTTTTTGTCCGGATGGTTCAGTACATAGTAAATACTCCTTCGTGCCTTATTTAATAGAAAGGTATCGTTTAATAAAAGTCCGCAACGGAGCATACCGTCTACCCAATATCCATTCTGTTCATAGGGCCACCACTTTTCAATGCTTTTATTGCCGGTGATACTGTCTGCTGCCCAACCTTTTGTATTAAATGGATATCCGGCGTTCTCCAGATGACCTGTCAGACCGTTTCTCTGATTAACCAGATACTGTCTGAGCCATCCTTTTGGAGTGATTGTGTTGGCAGGCAAAGACTTGAATTGTCCGAAATAAGGTATAGCATTATCCTTTATATCTGTACAGGAAATAAAAACAATGAAGTTACTTAAGGTAAAAACTAGAAACGCCAAGCTGCATGCTTGCTTTAATGAAAGTACCTGTTTGAAATTCATTAGAAGATAAATTGATAAGTTTGACTTAAAATGGTTGTGTGGAGCTCGCATATAATTATTTGGATACTCCGGTGTGTTTTGAATTAAACATGTTCGTTTCATAATTAAACAGATTAATGATTTCTATTATTGTAATTTTCTTCCTTTCCAGCTGACAGGTAAAAAAATGGATAACGATAGTGTAATGCATACATAAATAAAATAGATACTCTGTACCAAAGGGTAATACCATAACAGGCGACGCTTGCCGAAGAATTGGGTAATCCGGTACAAGAATAATATGTCGATAAATAATTTAGATAAAAACAATATCAGAAAACCCTGCAAATTGGACCTGAATATACCTAAAACTAATGAATATAGCAATAATACATTGATTATAAATATAATAAACCCACAAATTATAATGTCGGCATCCTTAAAATGCCGGGCTTTACCTGCCCAGCGAACCCTTTGCCTGAAAAAGGAAGATAAAGAATCAGAATTAAAGGTATGAACTATACAATCAGTTGATTTAATAAAATGTATTTTATCCCTGTACTTTTTTTTAAGGTGCTCAAGTATAAACATGTCATCTCCTGAATTTATGCTTTGATTATATATGGGACGTATTTCCTTATAAATTTCTTTTTTAAATGACAGGTTGGCACCGTTGCACATAATATGGTGACCAATTGCAGCGGCTCCCGCTGTTGAACCAAGTAAACCAAACATTTCAAGAGATTGCATTTTTGAAAATGCATGCTTGTATTTTCCGCAAACAGGACCCGATAACATTATTGAATTGTTTTTTGCATAATAAGTTGCATGTGACATGATCCAGTTTTTACCAGGGTGGCAATCCGCATCGCAAGTAAGGATTAAATCGCCGGATGAATTGTCAATACCGAATTGAATGGCTTTTTTTTTCCCTGTTATACCTTCAGGCAGGTGAAGTAATTTAACAATGTTGTTTTTAACCTTCAAAACTTCCTGTGTGGATTTATCTTCAGAATGGTCGTCAACAGCAATTATTTCAAAATTGTTTTGTGAATAATTCTGAAGGAGTAGGTTATCAAGCAATATTTTAATATTGCTTTCTTCGTTTCTCAAAGGAATAATAATTGAAACAAAGGTGGAACAGGTATCATTTGTGCACTCAAATTTATCAAGTTTTTCCCATCCTATCCATAATATAGTTATCAGTAACACGTAGCAGGCACTGGTGCTTATGGCCAGAATAAACATAAATTTAATTATCCTTTTAAATTAATCAGCTTTTTTCAGCGCTTTGGCATGTATTTATTTATTTTACGGAAGAGGGTCGCCACGTTGATTGGTTTGCTGATATAATCGACACAGCCCACTTCTATGCATTTTTCCTTATCCTCGGACATTGCATTGGCTGTCTGGGCAATGATAGGCAAGTCCCTTCTAAGGTTTTTTATAACCCTGGTTGCATCCAGTCCACTAAGTTCAGGCAGCTGTATATCCATTAAAACTATATCTATTTCGTGGTGTGCCTTGCAATATTCTATTGCTTGCAGGCCATTGTCAGCGTGGTATATCTTTGCTTTGGTTTTTTTAAATATTTCTTCAAGAAACTTGTAGCTCACCTTATCGTCTTCTGCAATAAGAATAGTCCTGTCGGACCAGTCAAAATCAGTAATCAATTCTTCCTGTTGTTTTACAGCTTCTTCCTCTTCAAAGCTTGTAACATATGGGATAGTAAAATAAAAAGTTGATCCGTGCTGTAGTTGTGAATGCACCCATATATGGCCACCAAGTATTTCTGTTAACCCTTTTGAAATTGCCAAACCCAATCCTGAACCTCCAAATTTCCTTGTAAGTGAATCGTCTGCCTGAATAAAGCGGTCAAAAATAACCTTTTGTTTTTCATTTGAAATGCCAATTCCTGTATCCCTGACATAAAATTCAAGCATGTCGTCTTTTAACTGGTATCCAAATTCCACATATCCACAATCAGTAAATTTTAAGGCATTGCCAATCAAGTTAATTAATATTTGCCGCAGACGATCGGGATCGGTATACAAACATAAATTATCAGGCAGGCTTTTATCTATTTTCAAACTCAATCCTGTCTTTAATTTATACATAGAGCTTGATATAAACAAGGCATAAACCTGATCAAGCAAGGCATTCAGGCGGAATGACTTTTGTGAAAACTTCATTTGCCCGGCTTCTATTTTAGAAACATCTATAATGTCATCAATCAAACTTAACAAGGTATCACTGTTACTGTTTATCAGGCTGATGTACTCTTTACGCTGTTCGTTGGTAATATCCTGAATGGCAAGTAACTGTGCCATCCCTAATATGCCATTCATAGGAGTACGTATTTCGTGCGACATATTTGCAAGGAAGGCCGATTTAAGCCTGTCAGATTCTTCAGCTTTTAGTTTGGCACGGATCAGTTCATTTTCAATTTGTTTTCTATGCAAGGAAATTGAAGCCTGATAGAGAAAAGTTTCAATTATTTTAACATCTTTTATATCCTGATTTGTCTTGGTTGCAATTAAAACCACGGCATATAAATTTCCGCCACGCATTAACCCCATTAAATAATAATGAGAAAGTTTTAATAATTTTTCAAGTTGATTACAATTATCCTTACTAATCTGACCAAGGGTGGCACTATAAAGACCTCCCGCAATCGGATAAAGTGACTGGCTGTGGTTGAGAAGATTTTTTTTGAAATTATCGGACAGATTAATTTTGAGTTCCTCCGGGTTTACTCCGATAATTTGTAATATGTTATTCAGATAACGGTTTATCCCTGAAATAAACCTCACCGAGAGAGCATTGTTTGTATCGTCGAAGGAAGATACCACTACAATTGAATTTTTGGTTAGCTCGGCCAGTTTTTTACCAATAAATATAAGGATATCATCATCATTTGAAAAACTAAGAAACTTTAAAGCTGTATTTGAAAGAAATACAAGATTTCTGTTATATTTTTTCTCCCTGTCTTCTGCATTACGCTGATCAGTAATATCGAACATTACCCCGCGAAAACCATTTATATTTTCGCTGACAATTAACAGGTTTGTATAAATCAAAACGGGGAATCGTCTTCCTGCCCTGGTTATGGCAGTATATTCCTCTCTTTTTATTGTTTCCCTTTTCTTAAGTCGTTCAAGATGTTCCATGATCCGTTCCGAATCCTCCTGCACCAGTATATCATACAACTTAATTCCTCCCGACAAATCTTCATTGGATAGTCCGAATGTTTCAAAAGCCTTTAGATTTAAAAATGTAAACTTACCATCCAGATCGGTTTCGAAAACTATTTCAGGGAGCATTGTAACCAATTCCTTATATTTTTCCTCGCTGAACTTCAGAGCTATTTCGGCACTTTTCCTGTTAGTGATATCCCGTGATATTCCTGCAATACCAATTACGTTGTCATGTTCATCAAAAATCGGGGATTTATAGGTTTCAGTCCATTTTAACTTTCCATGTTCTTCTGAAACATCCTGGTATGACTTTCTTTTTTTTAGGCTAAAAACTTCACTATCTGAAGCTTCGTATTGAATAGCAATTTCAGGGGTGCAAATATCCCAGTCAGTTTTACCAATAAAATTCTCACGTTCAGATTTATAATAATTAGCAAACTGTTTATTAACAATTACATAATGTCCAGCTCTATCCTTTAACCATATAGAGAACGGGATATTATCCAATAAAGACAATAATTGAGTATTGCTTATATCAAAATCTGAAACCTTCTTTTCAAGAGAGGAGATCTGATTTTTAAGTTCCTCGTTTTGCCTTATTAATTCCTCATAAGAAAGGTTCACCGTTTTGCTCAAATTTATTATTCCCTTAAATTGAAAATTACTTTAAATATACTAATTGTGAAATGAACAATTGTAAAATTAATAAACTATTGATATCATTCCTTATGGAATTAATATACCTATAAAACAAGCCGATAACAATGACACAAGTGTACCTGCTATCATTGATTTCATTCCAAGTTCTGAAACCAGAATCTTTTTGGAAGGAACCAGGGTGCCTATACTGCCAATTTGAATACCTACAGAAGCTATATTTGCAAAACCAGATAAAAAATAAGTAGCCATAATGATAGTTTTATCCTGGAAGAATGCCCCGGCGGTTTTGAGGTTGGCAAGACTCAGATAACCAATGAATTCTGTTAATATCATCTTTTCTCCCAGCAACCTTCCCGAAGGTATTATATCGTGGGAATTTATCCCGATGAGCCACATAACAGGTGAAAATATGTATCCAAGAATAAGTTGCAAGGACAGAACCTGATATTTGCCATTAGTTGAAACTGAAATATAACTGTTAAGGTTTGTCCATGCACCAATTTTTTCAACGCAAAAATTAAACAGGGCTATTAATCCTATAAACACTACCAGCATAGCTGCAACATTAACTGCAAGTTTTAGCCCGTCTGAAGTTCCATTTGAGATAGCATTTAATACATTACCAGATTTGTAAGGTTCTTCAAATATAAATTCTTTGTTTATATCCTCAGTTTGAGGTATTAATATTTTTGAAATTAATATAGCTCCCGGTGCAGCCATAATCGAAGCAGCAATTAGGTGTTTTGCAAATAACAACTGCTGTGCAGGATTGTTTCCTCCAAGAAAACCTATATATGCAGCCAGAACCCCACCTGCTAGCATTGACATACCCGCGCACATAATTAAAAAAATTTCGGAACGTGTCATCATATTAAGATATGGTTTCACAAGTAAGGGCGATTCACTTTGTCCTAAAAACACATTGGCTGAAGTCGCAACACTTTCCGCTCCGGAGAGATTTAAAAGATGTCTTAAGAGAAAAGCAAAAAATTTAACTACTTTTTGAATAATTCCATAATAATATAATGCACCTGTTAATGCACCGAAAAATACAATTACAGGTAAAATCTGAAAAGCAAAAATAAAGCCAAACTTTTCACTATTTGCCATATCACCAAATACAAACCTGGAACCGTTTCGTGAAAAATTTAAAATCTGTATAAATATCTTGCCTATAAATTCAAAAGTCTTATAAAACCAGGGGATATAAACTACGCCTATTCCCAGGATAAATTGTGCAAGTAATCCAAGAATAACAACTCTCCAGGAAATTCTTTTCCTGTTTTCGCTCAATAAAAAACTGACTCCTAAAATGAAAACTATTCCGATTAAACCTCTTAAGACCCGGATCACGACTAATTCGACACCATTATTCATTATCAGGGTATTTACGTTTAATTTCATCCCTTATTATTGAAGCTCTTTCATAATTTTCCTTATGTATTGCCTCATCAAGTAAATTAATCAATTCATCCTTGTCAAGATCTTTAAGTTCTTCATTTTCAGAAATCGGGATTTCAGATTTAATATCTTCAGCTTCTGTTTTTCTTGGGCGGGCTTCGTTTTCAAAATCAATAATTATACCGGCGTGAGATAAAATTTCTTCTGTAGTATAAATTGGACATTTAAACCTTAAAGCCAGCGCTATGGCATCCGAAGTACGGGCATCAATGGAAATTCTTGTCTGACCGTTATCACATATCAATTTGGAAAAAAATACACCTTCTTCAAGTTTGTAAATATTTACTTCTATAAGGTTGATTTTAAAAGACTGAGCAAAATTAACAAAAAGGTCATGAGTTAGAGGACGGGGTGGCTTAAGCCCTTCAAGTTGAATAGCAATAGCCTGAGCTTCAAATCCGCCAACAATAATTGGCACCCTCCTTTGACCGTTCTCTTCACTGAGTACAAGTGCATATGCACCTGATTGTGTTTGACTGTAAGAAATACCTAAAACATTTAACCTGATTTTGTTCACTCCAAATTAATCTTTTAAATGTTAGTTTTGTATATGTGTCTATAATAAAACACTAATTAAGTAAATTATTAATATTTTTTTATACAAATCACAAATATAATTAAAACATGAAAACTTTCATGAAATATGAGATCATATAAATTTCGTGATATTTTTTTTGTTGTTGATTTAAAGTTTTATATTTTTGCAGTCCATTTAGAAATAATACAATAATGTACGCAATAGTTGACATAGCAGGGCAGCAGTTTAAGGTGGAGAAGGATCAGAAGATTTTTGTACATCGTTTAAAGGGTGAAGAAGGAACTGATATTTCGTTTGATAAGGTTTTACTGGTTGATAATGATGGCCAGATAAAGGTTGGTACACCAAATGTAAAGGGAGCATCGATATCTGCCAAAATTCTTGCTCACGTTCGTGCTGATAAAGTATTGGTATTCAAGAAAAACAGAAGAAAAGGATACCAGAAATTAAATGGCCACCGTCAGGATTTGACACAAATTCAGGTTGAGCAGATTACAGAATAATATTGACAAAAATATTAACAAATTAGAAAATGGCACATAAAAAAGGAGCAGGTAGTTCCCGAAACGGAAGAGAATCCGAGAGTAAAAGACTTGGAGTAAAGTTATTTGGCGGACAGGTGGCCAAAGCAGGGAATATTATTGTACGTCAGAGAGGTACCGTTCACTATCCAGGGTTAAATGTTGGCATTGGAAGAGATCATACCCTATTTGCCCTTGAAGACGGAACAGTTGAATTCAGGAAAAAAATAAATAACAAATCATACGTTTCTATTATTCCGGTTAAAGAATAAGAAATAAAATATAAATTTAATCTCCTGCACACTTTTACTAACTTTACAGTAATTTGTGCAGGAGTTTTTTTTTCAGGTGCAATATTCCTGGCTATTGAATTACTATTTCCCGTACATTTAGATTGCACTTTTTATTATAACTATATGCTTTCAGTAAAGTTAATTGAAGAAAATAAGGATTATGTTATTGAACGTCTTGCTGTAAAGAGGTTTAACGGTAAAGAAATCATAGATAAAATATTGGAGCTTGACAATAAAAGACGTCAGATCCAGAATAAAAATGACAGTATACTTGCAGAAATCAATATATTATCTAAAAGTATTGGAATACTCATTAAAAGTGGTAACACTAATGAAATAGAAGAATCCAAAGAAAAAACCGCCAGGTTAAAGGATGAGTCCAAAACTTTAGGTTCCGATCTTGAATCTACCGAAAAAGAAATAAAAAACCTTCTCGATCAGGTGCCAAACCTGCCGCATATATCCGTACCTGCAGGTAATGGAGCTGAAGATAATGTCCTGGTAAGGGAAGGAGGAATAAAGCCTTTATTGGATAAAAACGCCAAACCTCACTGGGATTTAGCTAAAAAATATAACATTATTGATTTTGAACTGGGTGTCAAGATAACCGGTGCGGGTTTCCCGGTTTATGTCGGAAAAGGAGCCAAACTTCAGAGAGCACTGATAAATTTTTTCCTCGACGAGGCTGCCAGGAACGGATATCAGGAATATATGCCACCATTGATGGTAAATGCGGATTCGGGATATGGAACAGGACAATTACCTGATAAGGAAGGACAGATGTATCATGCCACTCTTGATAATTACTACTTAATTCCTACAGCCGAAGTTCCCCTGACCAATATCTGGAGAAATACTATTCTGAATCATTCTGACCTTCCTGTCAAGGCTATGGCGTATACTCCATGTTTCCGCCGTGAAGCTGGTGCTTATGGAAAGGATGTAAGAGGATTGAACAGGTTACACCAGTTTGACAAGGTTGAGATAGTGCAGATTCAACATCCTGCAAAATCATACGATACTTTGGAAGAGATGGTTGTGCATGTTGAAAGTCTGGTTCAAAAGCTTGAGCTGCCTTACCGTATTATAAAACTTTGCGGGGGCGACATAAGCTTTACTTCTGCACTGACATATGATTTTGAGGTATATTCCGCAGCCCAGGACAGGTGGCTTGAGGTCAGCTCAGTTTCAAATTTTGAAACTTTTCAGGCTAACAGGCTAAAACTTCGTTACAGGGATGAAAATGACAAAAAGATAAATATGGTGCATACCCTTAATGGAAGTGCACTGGCACTGCCCAGAATTGTGGCAGCCTTACTGGAGAATAACCAGACTCCTGCAGGAATTAAAATACCTGAAGTTTTGATACCTTATACAAGGTTCGACTATATAAATTAAATAAAGTGTTAAAGATGAAAAGTATCAGCTTTACCATCAATCCATAATGAGTTTAATTTATTTAACTATTTAATAACCAACAAATAAGCATTAACTTAAAGACAGGTGGATAAAGAAAGGATTATTCTGGGAATTGATCCGGGTACAACAATTATGGGATATGGAATTATCCGGGCTAAGGACAAAAATCCGGAACTCCTTGTTTTAGGGGTTCTGGAATTAAAAAAATTAACCGACCATTTCACCAAACTTAAAAGAATTTTCGACAGGACCGTTTCACTTATAGATCAGTATAATCCTGATGAATTGGCAATTGAATCACAATTTTACGGGAAAAACGTACAATCGATGCTTAAACTTGGCCGTGCCCAGGGGACTGCAATAGCTGCGGGCTTATCACGCAGCATACCCATATTTGAATACGCTCCTTTAAAAATAAAGATGGCAATTACCGGTCAGGGAAAAGCATCAAAAGAACAGGTGGCGTTGGTACTTCAGCAGATGCTTCATATTCCAGAAATACCCGAAAATCTTGATGCAACTGACGGTTTAGCTGTGGCAATATGTCACTTCTACCAGAAAAACAATGTTGTTGGAGGTAATCAGGTGAAAAGCTGGAAGGATTTCATTAACAAGAATCCCGGAAAAATGATCTGAACTGAATATGAGGTTACTATTACAGATTATTAAGTGGTTACCAGACTGTTTCAAATTTCGAACGTCCGTCTCCCTTTTTTACTGAATTAGTAACTTTTAATACCTTGTAACAATTGTATGGAATCTGGCTTATGCCACCCACTTTACGTAACTTTCCTTTCCATGACTTCCCGGGATGGCCCCATAAACCTTCAGCGTAAATGGCTTGTCCTTCTGCAATATCTACCAATACCATACCATATTTTTGAATTGCTTTGCAAACAATTTTTTCTTCTTTTGTCAGGTCAAATTTATTTAAATCCAGATTTGGATCCAACTGAATGACTGATCCTTCCGGAATGCCACCTTCTGTAAATCCATCTGTCCAGGCTGCCGGAAAAACAAATTCCCTGTAGGCACAAAATCGGGAAGCTGCAGCAATTTTATGGCGAATTTCTCCCTCCAGTACTTCATCATACATAATTAATCCTGCAATAGCAGGAACTCCTGCTGCACGGCTGGGGCCATAAAAATGAACACTTTCTCCATCCTGTACTCCAATATCTTCTGTTTTAAATACTCCGCTTCCATTTAATTGATAAACCATTCCGGTGGCTGATCTCCAATTTCCATCCTTGTCTTTTAATAAGTCCCACATATCCCAAACCATGCCCTTTTTACGGTCTACCACTGCCATGTGAGAATCAGACTCGGGATCAGGAGACGCCGTTGTTGGTATAGGCACGAGGCCGAAACCTTTTCCATGTCCAAAATGCTCTTTATTGGTGTGCCAGTGTTTTTTTTCATTATTTGTAAGATAATGAAAACCAATTTTTTGCAGGGGAGTTGTACTATCTACTTCATAAACAGGAATTGTCCATGATTCACAGTTTACAAGAAAATTCAGTTTGCTAGGTTCTTTTTCCAAAAGTTTAATCCATTCCTGATTACGGGGATCTGTTTCAGGATTTTCAGAAACAGGTCGATTCCAAAAACTCGAATCATTAAAAAAACGTTTGAATTTTCCTGATTCAGTACTTTGTGATGAACATTGCCGGCCTGTTTCGGTATTATTTTTGGATTTGCAGGTACATATAAAGGTTAAAATGAAACAAAAGCATATTAATCCACTGGCTTTCATAGTAGGTTTTTTATTAGTGAGTTTTAATCATTGCAACAGATAAGCTTCTTTTATTCTTGTCGCAATGTTTATAAATTCTTCTGTGGTTAATTTTAATTTGGGATGTGAAAATTCTATATCAAAAGCTCCGTTAACAGGTACAAGATGTATATGGGCGTGGGGCACTTCAAGCCCCAGAACAGCAATCCCTATTCTTTTACATGGTATTACACTTTCTATAGCTTTTGCAACTTTCCTGGAAAATACCAGCATCCCTGCAAGTGTTTCATCATCAAGATCAAATATGTAATCTACTTCCTTTTTTGGAATAACAAGTGTATGTCCTTTAGTCAGGGGATTAATATCAAGGAATGCAAAATAGTCTGTATCCTCTGCAATTTTATATGAAGGAATTTCTCCCCTTATAATTTTTGTAAATATCGATGACATAATGCAGTGTTTAGCTTTTATTTATACTTCATCAATGTGAACGGGAAATGTCCATAATCTCGAAGGACATTTTACCTGAAGGAACATTTATTTCAACAATATCACCCAGTTTTTTTCCGATGAGTCCCCTGGCGATAGGAGTGCTTACTGATAGTTTGCCTTCTTTAAGATTGGCTTCCTGTTCGGCAACCAATATATACTCAAGTATAGCGTTTGTTTTAAGGTTTTTTATTTTAACACGGTTCAGAATTTGAACTTTTGAAATATCAATACGCGATTCATCAATAATTCTTGAATTTGCAAGAATATTTTCCAGTTTGGCAATACGGGCCTCGAGCATACCTTGTGCCTCTTTCGCTGCATCATATTCTGCATTTTCTGATAAATCACCCTTATCACGAGCCTCAGCAATCTGACGTGATATACCTGGCCTTTCAATGTTGGTCAGCTGGTCAAGTTCTGCTTTAAGTTTGAGAAGACCTTCTTCTGTTAAATAAGAAATAGACATGTTATTTCCTCCAAGATAAAAACTATATAAAAACAAAAAAGAATCCCGATTGCCCGGAACCCTTTTACCGTAGCAATTTACTAAATTTTAAAAATATTTTCTTTCTGATAAGTTATAATTCATACAACTACATCAATATTATGTAATTAAGATTAAATATGATTATAGGATTTTTTGCTAAATTACAAAAGGTTTTCGAAAAAGAAAAGT
Source organism: uncultured Bacteroidota bacterium (assembly GCA_963766305.1). Lineage (GTDB taxonomy): Bacteria > Bacteroidota > Bacteroidia > Bacteroidales > JAAUTT01 > JAAUTT01. The sequence goes on along the minus strand of CAVYAE010000034.1, from coordinate 95,089 downwards.
ATTAGTGTCCGAATATTTTCTCCCAGAAACTTTTATGATAATGTTCGTTGTTCTTATCGGCCAATTTTCTGTTTTCTTTCATTCTTTCACGGGTTTTCGGAGTCTGAAGATCCATCCTGTGTTTCATATCCTGCGCTTTGGCTCTTTCATAGGCTTTTTCTTCATCTTCTTGTGCTTTAGCACTTTTCTCCTGAGCTTTTTTTACTTTTTTGGATGCCGGCTGATCCTGAGATTTTAAAGTTGTCTCTGAATAACTTATTCGGGTTATAAGATCAGTACTTTTTGACATTACAGAACAGGGAAAACAAAAACTGCAGAAAAGGCAACCCGTGCTAAATATTAAAACGGGTATTTTCATAATTTTATGTATTTTTTAAAAAGTTTATACGTTTATACGTTTATACGTTTATAAGTTTATAAGTTTATAAGTTTATAATATATCTTTTTTATGTATTTACGTTTAAAAGTTTATACGTGTATACGTTTATATGGCTTATGAAGTTTATTTGAAATTATATAAACAATTTAAACTTAATAGACACAATGCACGTGTTATATATTAAGAAAAAATCTAAGTATATGAATAATAAAAATATAAAACAAAGTCTGGTACTATTAATAATTATATTATCAGCTATTTCATGCGTAAAAGAACCTGCTGAAAATTTTCCTTATGCATCTGTTAATGTAACAGTTAATTTAATAAGCTTTCCTATAGGAATAGGAACTGCAGTAGTTTGTCCCAACAGTACAAATCAGGGTGCACTGGGAAAGGGTATTATACTGTATAATGCAGGTAGCTACGGAGAAGTGAATTATATTGCCTATTCAGCATTGTGCACATATTACCCTAAAGATACCAGCACTATTGTTATAAATCCGGATTTAAATACAGCACACTGTCCAAAATGCAAGACTGAATATTTTCTTTTGGATGGTTCAGTATTAAATGGTCCGTCAAAGTGGCCTTTAAAGCAGTATAATGTAACAGTATCTTCCGATGGTAATTCGTTAATAATACAAAACTAATATACTAATATAAAGCCCGTAAAAATCAATTATACCTGATACCTTTAAAATCAATATTTTATCAGGTTTAATCGACAATACAAATAAAATCAATTATAACTTAATACCTGTAATGGTCAGGCTTATAAGGACCATCTGGTTCAACTCCTAAATATTCCGCTTGTTCTTTACTTAGTTTTGTCAGTTTTACCCCTAACTGTTCAAGGTGTAAACGGGCTACTTCCTCATCAAGTTTTTTAGGCAAGCGATAAACATCTACCTTGTATGTATTTGACCAAAGATCTATTTGTGCAAGTGTTTGATTTGTAAAAGAATTGCTCATTACAAAAGAAGGGTGCCCGTAGCACAGCCTAAGTTTACAAGACGGCCCTCAGCAAGTAAAAATAAAGAATGTCCGTCAGGGAATGTGTATTTATCCACCTGAGGTTTAATATTAAGGTGCTTTATTCCAGGGTATGAGATAAGTTTATCTACCTGTATTTCATTATCAAAATGTCCTATATTGCAAACAATGCTTTGATCCTTCATATGAGTCAAATGATCAATTGTTATAACTCCAAGGTTTCCTGTAGTTGTAACAAATATATTGCCCTCTTTTACAGCATGTTCCATGGTAGTTACTTCAAAGCCTTCCATGGCAGCCTGAAGAGCACAGATAGGATCTATTTCTGTAACTAAAACCCTGGCACCATATGATTTCATGGAACGTGCGCATCCTTTGCCCACGTCACCATAACCAAGTACAACAACTACCTTGCCTGCAATCATAACATCAGTGGCGCGCTTGATGCCATCTGCAAGTGATTCCCTGCAACCATACAAATTATCAAATTTGGATTTAGTAACTGAATCATTAACATTTATGGCAGGAAAAAGTAATTCTCCCTTTTCTTTCATTTGATAAAGACGATGAACACCGGTGGTTGTTTCTTCCGATACGCCTTTAATATCCCTGGCGTAGGCGTGCCATTTTCCGTTGTCTTCCGCATAGGTATTTTTCAATAAATCAAGAATAACTTCCTCTTCTTTGTTTGAAGCTTTTTTGTTAAGATAAGCAGGGTCGTTTTCAACCTTAAAACCCAGGTGAATTAATAATGTAGCATCACCACCATCATCCACAATAAGGTTTGGCCCTTTACCTTCCGGAAAATTTAAAGCCTGTTCGGTGCACCACCAATATTCCTGAAGCGATTCTCCCTTCCATGCAAAAACAGGAATACCTGTTGCTGCTATGGCTGCTGCAGCATGATCCTGGGTAGAGAAAATATTACAACTTGCCCAGCGTACATCAGCACCAAGTTCATGCAAGGTTTCAATTAATACGGCTGTTTGGATTGTCATATGCAGTGAACCTGTTATACGAGCCCCTTTTAAAGGTTTTTGACCCGAGTAACGTTTACGTATAGCCATAAGACCCGGCATTTCCTTTTCAGCTATATCTATTTCTTTGCGGCCAAAATCAGCAAGGCTGATATCTGCAACTTTGTACTTTAAAACTTCTGTTAATAATTCCATATTTGTTTTTTATAAGTATTGCGGCTTACTACTAATTTAATACAAATTTACACATTATTTATTATGTTCCTAAAATATCAGAAACCTCAGTCCTGTCAGCATTCAATTGTTGTATCAGCTGATCAATGGATTTAAATTGAATCTCTTTTCGCATCCATTTTTTAAAATAAACCGTGATATCTTTTCCATATATATCATCTGAAAAATTTAAAATATGTACTTCAAGAGATAGTTTTCTGTCAGAATTAACAGAAGGGCGTATGCCAATATTCATCATTCCTTTATGTACAGTATTATTTATTTTGACTGTTACAGCATATACCCCGTTCTCAGGTATTAGTTTAAATTTCTCAATTACATTAATATTGGCTGTCGGGAAGCCAATAGTACGGCCTATTTTATCCCCTGTAATTACTTTTCCTGTAATGGAATAATTATATCCCAAATATTTATTAGCCAACTCAACATTACCTTCTGCCAGAGCATTGCGAATATGGGTGGAACTAACCTTTTCATTTTCAATAAATATTGGATCCAGTTTTTCGGAAGTAAAACCATATTTATCTCCATATTCAGAAATCTTATCAAAATTGCCTTCCCTGTTTTTGCCAAAATGATGGTTATAACCAACTATCAGGTGATAAACTTTAAGTTTATCTACTAAAATTAATTTTATAAATTCCGGATAGGTTAATTTGGAAAATGCCTGAGTAAATGATACTATAACAAGATGTTGAATTCCTGCTTTATCAAGCAGGGATATTTTTTCTTCTAAAGTATTAATTAGTTTTAGGTTACTGTCAGGTTCAAGGATTAGCCTTGGGTGAGGCCAAAACGTTACTACAACCGATTCTCCGTTTTTTTCAATTGCAGAATTACACAGTTTGCTAAGTATTGCACGATGTCCCGAATGAACTCCATCGTAAGCTCCTATAGTTATAACAGGACGTTTAACCAAAAAATCCTTAAAGTCAAAGTAAACTAACAAAAGAATTAATTTTCAGGGTTGGATATTAATGTAAAATTTTTCTGTAGGGCAAAAGGAAGTAATATGGACTTTTTAAAGAAATATTTATTCTTTAGTCATAAACTCATCCATTTGCCCAATCAAAGGTTCATTTTCTATGAAATTAAAAGGGGCCTTAACGAACGATTTTAAATGTATTCCTAAATCAAGCATATCGTCATCTCCTTCTTCATAATACCAGTTTATTGAAAGTTCGTGTCCTTTTTCAAATAAATCCTCAAGAGTTTTAAGAATATCAAACACACATTTGGAAGAAGAAGTATCAAGATAATCAAAGTTAAAATTAACAGTAGTTTTACTTAAATTATTTGGAGAATAAGCTCTAATCCAATCAATAACCGGTTTATATATTTTTTTTGCATCTTCAGGTATAGACCTGCCACTAAATGTAAATAAACCTTCTTCAAGGTTTATATAAGGAGATTTTGAAGTTTTATTATTAATAAACTTTTCCATTGACCAGTTTTAACCTTAACATATTTATGTACCGGGTTTATCTAATATCATATATCCAATATTATTTTATTAAATATTATGACCGATTAAACAAACAATTATAATCCTAAACAATTAAGGACATATTATTGATTCAAATATATTAAATTTAGACAAAGAAAAAGAATATTTGTTCAATAAAAAAACGAAAGTCTTTTACTGAATTTATTATCTGTCCTTTAACAAAAATGCCATTATTAAAATAATCCTGACAAGTATAAATCAATAATGGTCAAATATTATTTATATTTATTATAAACCATACCTATCCCATCCTCAAGAGAAACCTTATATTTCCATCCAAGAGCATTTAATTTTGAAACATCCAGAAGTTTCTGCGGAGTGCCGTCAGGTTTTGAAGTATCCCAAACAAGGCTACCATTAAAGCCAACTGTTTTTTTAACCAGGTTTGCTAATTCTTTAATTGTCAGGTCAGTTCCGCATCCTATATTTATATGGGTATTTCTGATTTCATTTGGATCTGTAGCGGATATTTTTACCAAATCTTGAAAATCAACAGTTTTCATTATGAAAATACATGCATCTGCCAAATCTTCTGAGAACAGGAATTCCCGTTTAGGGCTTCCGGTACCCCAGAGAGTAACTTCAACACTTTTTGAGGTTTTGTGTATTCCGTATTTTCCAAGTACTGAAAGAATTTTGTCTTCATCTGAGCTGCCGTTAACGCCTTCAATCGGGTTTTTATCAAGGTCATTTCTGATCATGGTCCAGTCATTATTTTCCAATGATTTGCCAAGATGCATTTTCCTAATCATAGCAGGCAGTACATGTGATTTTTCAAGATTAAAATTATCTGCATGGCCGTATAAATTAGTAGGCATTACTGAAATAAAATTTGTACCATACTGGAGGTTATAACTTTCACAAAGTTTTATACCGGCAATCTTGGCTATTGCATATGGTTCGTTTGTATATTCCAGCGGTGAAGTCAATAAATAATCTTCCTTTAAAGGCTGGATTGCATTTTTAGGATATATACATGAACTACCCAGGAAAAGTAATTTTTTAACTCCTGCTTTATACGAATTATGAATGATATTATTCTGTATTTGTATATTGTCAAAAATAAATTCAGCTCTGTAGGTATTATTGGCAACAATACCTCCGACCTTGGCAGCTGCAAGAAAAACATAATCCGGTTTTTCTTTGGCAAAAAATTCTGATGTAGCTATTTGATTGGTTAAATCCAGTTCATCCATGGTTTTCAGCACAAAGTTGGAATAACCTTTTTCTTTGAGTTTCTTTAGGATAGAACTGCCAACCAATCCGGTGTGACCGGCTACGTATATTTTTGCGTCTAAATTCATTGTAGATTATATTTATTATGCATTAACTAAAAACCTGATATATTTATGAGTAGTTATTATACTGCTTAATTATCCTGCTTATTTTATTCGAAGTAATTCATTATTTTGTAACCGCCTTTGAGTAAATACCTCTCCTTTTGCATTATTTTAACATCTCCCTCGACCATATCCTTAACCAGAGCAGGCAAATCAAATTTAGGTTTCCAGCCTAATTTATCTTTAGCTTTTGAGGGGTCTCCAATTAGTAAATCAACTTCAGTAGGACGGTAATACCTCTTATCAACTGAAACTACGTTTTTACCTATTTCTACCTGAAATTCAGGGTTATTACATTTAACTACAAATGCTTTTTCATCTTCATTTTTACCTCTGAATTCTATTTCTATACCTACTTCGGAAAAAGCCATTCTGACAAATTCCCTGACTTCCGTTGTAATGCCAGTGGCTATTACGTAATCATCAGGGGTATCCTGTTGAAGAATGAGATACATTGCTTCTATATAATCCTTGGCATGACCCCAGTCTCTTTTGGATGAAAGATTACCAAGGTAGACCTTATCCTGCATACCTAAGGCTATTTTGGCAACTGCCCTGGTAATTTTACGGGTTACAAAGGTTTCACCGCGAATAGGAGATTCATGGTTAAATAAAATACCATTACAAGCGAACATTTGATAAGCTTCACGATAATTTACCGTAATCCAGTATCCATATAGTTTGGCACATGCATATGGACTTCTTGGATAAAAGGGTGTTTTTTCATTTTGAGGTATCTGCTGTACCAGGCCATATAATTCGCTTGTTGAAGCCTGGTATATCCTTGATTTATGAATTAAACCCAGTAACCTTACTGCTTCAAGTATTCGTAAAGTACCAATACCGTCAGCATTTGCAGTGTATTCAGGAGTTTCAAAACTTACCCCTACATGGCTCTGCGCTGCCAGATTATATATTTCATCAGGTTGAATTTCCTGTATTATACGGATTAAGTTTGATGAATCGGTTAAGTCACCATAATGAAGGACAAAATTTTTATTTTCTACATGAGGATCCTGGTAAAGATGATCAATCCTGTCTGTGTTAAATAAAGAACTCCGTCTTTTAATACCATGAACGATATAATCTTTGCGAAGGAGAAATTCAGCCAGGTAAGCTCCATCCTGTCCTGTGATACCCGAAATTAAAGCAACTTTTTTCATTAACCTTGTTTATTAAGTGATTTTACAAAAAAACGAATAATTTATTTTACAGAAATTAAATTTTTATAAAATCTGCTATTTATATGATAAGATGCCAAATATACTTAGTAAAAAGCAAAAAAAATTATAATAGGTTGAATTAATTTGGTACTTTTAATTCATTACTGATTGGTAAAACAATCTTTCATAAAATTACCTAATCATGAGTAAACTAGAACTGGTTAAAAACGATCCGTGGCTTGAACCTTTTGAAAAAACCATTAATGAAAGATACACAAAGGTATTGCAAAAGGAAAAAGAACTAATTGGCAGGGAAAAGTCACTTTCAGATTTTGCTTCAGGTTATTTGTATTTTGGATTGCATAAAACAGCTGATGGCTGGGTGTTTCGTGAATGGGCGCCTAACGCTAAAGAAATATATATCATTGGAGACTTTAATAATTGGAAAAAATCGGATGAGTTTCTCTTAAAACCTGTTCAGAACAAAGTATGGGAAATAGAGTTAAAAAAGGATAAAATCCGTCATGGGGATTTATTCAAGCTATTGATAATATGGGATAATGGTCAGGCTGAAAGGATACCAGCCTGGATAAGGAGAGTTGTGCAGGATGAAAAAACTTTGATATTCAGTGCACAGGTTTGGTGGCCTGATAATAAGTATGAATGGAAAATTCCTGAATATGTGCATCCGGATGAATCACCTTTGGTATATGAAGCTCATATTGGAATGGCTACAGAAGAATATAAGGTTGGTACATTTAAGGAATTTACCGCAAATATAATCCCTAGAATTGCCAAAGCCGGATATAATACTATACAACTCATGGCTATTCAGGAACATCCTTATTATGGGTCATTTGGTTACCATGTTTCAAATTTTTTCGCAGTTTCATCAAGGTTTGGTACACCCGAAGAACTCAAAGAACTGGTTGATACTGCTCATCAAAACAATATTGCAATAATAATGGATCTTGTTCATTCACATTCAGTTAAAAATGAAGCTGAAGGTTTGAACCGGTTTGACGGCACTTTATATCAGTATTTTCATGCAGGAGCACGTCGAAACCATCCTGCCTGGGATTCGCTTTGCTTTAATTATGGTAAGCCGGAGGTCCTGCATTTTCTTCTTTCCAATTGCAAGTTTTGGCTCGATCAATATCATTTTGACGGTTTCAGGTTTGATGGAGTAACAAGTATGCTTTATCTTGATCATGGATTATCCAGGGATTTTGTAAATTATAATATGTATTATGATAATAATGAAGATGAAGACGCACTTGTTTATCTTTCACTTGCCAATAAGGTAATTCATGAATATAAACCTGATGCAATTACAGTAGCAGAAGAAATGAGCGGTATGCCGGGTATTGCAGCACCATTGGAGAGTGGTGGCTATGGGTTTAATTACAGGCTGGCAATGGGCACCCCTGATTACTGGATAAAGGTTATCAAAGAGGTTCCTGATGAAGATTGGGATGTGGTGGCCTTATTCTATGAACTGATAAAAAAGCGGCATGACGAAAAGACAATTGGTTATGCAGAATCTCATGACCAGGCGTTAGTTGGAGATAAAACGATAGTATTCAGGCTGATGGATAAAGATATTTATTTTAATATGGACAAAAACCGTCCAAATATGGTAGTAGACAGAGCCATGGCTTTACATAAAATGATCCGTCTAATGACCAGTTCAACAGCAGGGAATGGATATCTTAATTTTATGGGAAATGAATTTGGACATCCTGAATGGATAGACTTTCCAAGGGAAGGGAATAACTGGTCATATAAATATGCCCGCAGGATGTGGAGTCTTGTGGATAATCAAAATTTAAAATATCATTTCCTGGGAGATTTTGATAAAGAACTGATTAAACTTCTAAAAGAAAATAATATACTGCAAAATTCTGAAATAAAGCTTATACACGCTAATAAAGAAGCTCAGGTAATAGCATACAAAAGAGGAGAACTGGTATTTGTATTTAACTTTAACCCTGCTACATCTTTTAAAGATTACAGTTTTGAAAGCGATGCAGGTAAATACAATATTATTTTGAATACCGACTCGGAATTATTTGGTGGCAATAATCTTGTAAATGATTCAATGACATATTATACCACATTTAATGGAGATAAAATAATGAATAATAATCATTTGAAAATATACATTCCAAGCAGAACCGGATTGGTATTCAAAATGCAACCTTCCCGGAAGGTTTATGATATTGGAAAATGACTAATGACGGATGTAAAGATGTAAATATTTGCACATTTGCACATTTAATCAATCATTATTTCACTTTTTCTTTTGCTCAAAGGTTAAAGAAGTTGAGAGAATTTGCTGCATTGTTTTCTGCATGCCATCAGCTGAACCATCCAGAAAAATTACATTTCCCTGACCTTGTTCCGCAAAATGCTTAATTGCTTCAGTCCACATTGAAAACAGCAGGAATGATGCGTCCATATTGGCATCTGACATTTCTTTGGCTGCAAGAGCCATACCTTTGGCCACCTCTTCACGGAACAGGGCTACCCCCTGGCCACGCATCATAGCTGCTTCCTTTTCTGCTGATGCCGATATTTTAATTGCATTGCCTTCTGCTTCGGCAGATTTTGTTTTTGTAATAAGTAAGGCCTGTCCTTCATTTTCTGCAGCGGCTTTAAGATTGTTTGATGCAACAACTCTGGCCATGGACTTTATAATTTCTTCGTCAAAGGTTATATCGTTAAGCTGTATGTCTATCATGTGATAACCCCATTCTTCCAATGTGCTGTCAAGGTGTTTTTTAACTTCCAGAATAATTTCAGTGCGCAATCCTAAAATTTCAGCTTGTTTTTTTGTGGCCACAAAGCTTCGAATAGTTCCTTCAATAGTACGTATAAGGGCCTGCATAAAATTCCGGTCATCCACAAATTTGAAGGCGACATTTTTAATTGTTGCTTCGGCCTGGTTAAATACAGCATACAGCAACATGGCTTTAAAATAGACATTTGCCTGATCCTGAGTTACGGCCTGAAATTCAAGTTCAACAGAACGATTTTGAATCGATATTCTTCTGTGAATAACTTCAATAAGAGGAACCCTCATATTAAGCCCGGGCCCCATTATACGGGAATATTTTCCAAATACGGTTATGACAGCTACATAACCTTGTCTGACGGTAACAAAACTGCTGAGTAAAATAATAATAATTAATACGATTAGAATAGTTAATGGCATATTAGTTTTTTTAGTGGTTAAATTTTTTAGAAAAGTAGTAAAAATTTAAACAATAATTATAATTAAAGGGATAATTTTAAGTATATGCAAAGCAACATTAATTACTTAACATTATGATAGTTGATTAAATATTTCATGTATTTTTTGTCTGAATTAATAATATGCTGAGTAATCCACCTTTGAAGGAATTCAACAACTTCCTGTTTAATCTGCGGATTACCATTAATGTATTTTTGATGAAACTTTTCTATTACATTAATAAATTCATTGTGTTCTGACATATGGGGATCAGATTCCATATATCCCATTTCCCTGGCTTTTACCAGGTACTTTTCTTCATCCTTAAAATGCACGAATGCATAATCTTTTAATTCAATTAAAATCTGTTCAATTATATCATCCTTTTCATTCCGGACAATAGAATCATATAACCAATTTATCAAATCAAACAGTTTCTTGTGTTGCTGGTCTATTTCCTTAATATTTACACTGTATTCCGGTTTCCAATGAATAAGAATATTCATAAAGTTGTTTTACTTGTTTTAAATAAATGATAATTTATAATATACCTGACTCATATTAAACATATAATAAAAGTTCATATATTATAAATATTTTCCAATGAACACTTTAAGTTATTAAATTGTTTTGATTTTTAATAAATAATTTATTTTATTTTTCATAAATTTATCAAATTGTATAACATTTCACATATTGGGATGAACCAAATTATTTTTATGTTGTTGTAAAAATGACATCTAAAACTTAAAAATTATGAAAACAATTACTTATCGTTTACTTATTTTATTTATCACGTTTACCGTTATTTTTAGCTCCTGCAAGAAAGCAGATACCACAACCGGCAACAATCCCTATGGATATCTTGCTCCTACATTGGCAAAGGATACTTTAATCAATTTACCACCACAGATTCAAACAAAAGCTACAAGTTATTCATCACAGGGGGATACACTTGGCGGAACTCTTTACACTTTAGTTGAATTTGCAGCATTGGTTAATGCTTATTCAACCGGTTTATCAGGGGCCTTCCTGATATCTCCAAGTATTTTCCCTGGTTACACATCTAAAACCAACTCCAATGGATCTGTAACATATAGTTATAATTTATCTGCATATGGGGTTAATGAAGGAATATCCTTAACATATTACAAATCTTCTTCTGAATCCTGGTGGGAGTATAGTGTTGACAGTGCTTCATCATCCAAAGAACTTTATTATATTGATGACAAGGGAACCAGCGGAACAATTGACTGGTATAACGCATCAAGTATAAAGGGAGCACAGGAATTAGCCTTGAGCGATACCTGGAGCGTATCAGGCGGTACTACAAATTCTACTTTTAGTTTGTATAATAACGATGGATCATTAAATGAACAGTTTATTTCCACATCGGCATCAAATAAGTCAGGAACTTTAACAGTTACAGGGCAAAACAATAATACAGGTCCGCTGCTTAAGCAATGGTATTTTAGCTGGACAAGTACAGGTACCGGAACTTATATAGAATATGATACTAGTGGCAGTATTGCTATTTCTCAGGGTGCATTCTGATTAAATAATTAAGTAAAACAAATTAATTTTGAATAAATAAAGGACTTTAGTCAGGTTAGAAGAATTGTATTTAAAAAACAATAAGAAATAGTGAAATAGGTTTCTTTTACAGAAACCTATTTCATTTATATAAATCAAATAATTATTTAGATCAATAACCAATAAAAACTTATGGAATTAATAGAAGCTCTAAAATGGAGATATGCAACTAAAAAAATGAATGGTAAAACAGTTCCTGAAGAAAAGGTGGAAGCTATACTTGCAGCAGCTCGTTTAGCCCCCAGCTCATCAGGATTACAGCCTTTTGAAATAATCGTGGTAACAAATCCTGAACTAAAAACTAAAATCTTACCTATTGCAAATAATCAAAGCCAGATTATTGATTGTTCACATTTATTGATATTTGCTGCCTGGGATACATATACTGTTGAACGTATTAGTACTATCTATACTCATATTGTATTAGAAAGAGGTTTGCCTGAAAACGCAATGGATGCCTATAAAAGCAGACTTATTGCAGGTTATCCTCCAAGACCGGCACAACAAAATTTTGAACATGCGGCACGGCAGGCTTACATAAGTTTTGGAATGGCTTTGGCAGCTGCAGCTGAACTAAGAGTTGATTCTACTCCAATGGAAGGATTTGACAACAACGCCCTCGATGAACTTTTAAACCTAAAGGGAAAAGGTCTTAAGAGTGTGACCCTTCTTCCGCTTGGATACCGGGATGCAGAAAATGACTGGCTGGTAAACCTTAAGAAGGTAAGGAACCCTGAAGAAAAGTTATTTACTTATTTGAAGTAAGTTGAAAACTGTCGTATATCAGTCTTACCGAACAATCAATGTCCCGGGGTGGATTAAGTATTCTATGAGTCTGGTTGAAAAATGGGCTTCGGTGAATGGATATGAGTATCTTTTTATAGATGACCGCATGTTTGATTATGTCCCGGAATGGTACAGGCAAAAGTTAAATAACAGGGTTCTTCCGGTTTCCGATCTTGCAAGACTTTTGATAGCCAAGGAATTTCTTTCTAAAGGTTATGACCGCACTATTTGGATTGATGCTGATTTACTTTTATTTGACCCTGATAAATTTGAAATTTCAATAAGCGAACAATTTGCTTTGATGAAGGAAGTATGGGTTGAGAAAAATAAACTCGGGCTAATGACATTTGAACAAAAGGTTTGTAATGCCATTTCAGTATATACATCAAATAATAGTTTTCTTGACTTTTATATTTATGTGTGCCAGGAGATAGTCAAATCACCTCAAAACTGGGTATACAGATTTGGATCAGGTAATAAATTATCTGTAAAATTAGAACGATTAAAGTTATCGTTATCAAAGGATTCCTCATATATTCCCTCCGATATTGTTGGAACCCAATTTCTTACTCAGCTTTATAAAGCATTTGATTTCCAATTAATTGAAAATACAGGGTTGTTCAGCCAAATTTTAATGAAGGAGATAGCATATAATAAACACCATTTCCTGAAAAAGTATATTAAATTGTTTGGAAATAAAATTTATGGAGCCAATCTTTGCGGGTCGGAAGTAGGTAAAGATTTTTCTGAAGATATTGTCAATAAGGTTGTGGATCAATTGATTTCTACCAAAGGAGATGTGGTTAACAAATACCTGGAGTAATAATTTAATTGTTCAGGTTTAAGAACTAAGGACTATTTCAACTCAGCAACAGTCTACCGGAATAAGACCCGGATTAGTTCCTGTTATGCATTTTCCTCCTTCTTTAGTCACAAGAAAAGTATTCTCAATTCCAACCATTCCAATACCATCAATACCCTTTTTAGGCTCCACTGCAAATGCCATACCTTCTGCTAAAGGCTCATCAAAACCTTTTGCAAGTACCGGCGTTTCATCTATTGTCAATCCAATGCCATGTCCTAGAAATTTAACCTGCCGGTTTCCATAGCCCATAAAATTAGTTGTAAAACCTTCGGGTAATTCAGAAATAATTGTCTCATAAATTACTGAAGGCACAGCTCCAGGCTTAAGCATTGAAGCTATATTGTCTTGAATGGCAACACATTGCATATGAATATCCTTAACATATGAAGGTAAAGGTCTGCCAAAGGAATAAGTCATGGTTTTGTCAGTATGATATCCCTGCACACCGCAGCCTGCATCAACAAAAACCAAATCACCGACGGTAAGTTTTCTTTCTCTGCTGCCGGGAAATGGTATTGCAGGCCCTATGCCATTATTTCCACCAGGTCCGTTAAAGCTTGTTGGAATTAGTGAACTGGTACCAAAAGCTATCTGCCCTATCATCATTTCAGTATCAGCCATGGCAAATCTGACTATTCCCTGATGACCTTCATGAACAAGGGTTGCATAAAGTTCGGTAGCAAATTCTATTTCACTAATTCCTTCCTTTAAGAGATTTGGAACTATGTCTTCAAGTACTCTCTTATGAATTCTGCCTGATTCAATCATAAGATCAAGTTCGTAGTTACTTTTTACAGACCGGAGTTTAGCAATAATACTATCTGCAGGTTTAAAGTTTTTAAAAGGAAAATGCTTTTGAAAACGCTGAAGCATGGCAACAGGCATAAACTCGGATTCAATAAAAAATGTTTCAGGTACACTTTTGAAAAATTTTGCGGCATCCTTGAACGAATCCATTGGTTTTATATTATCGAATTGAGATTCAACAGCTGCTTTTTCATAACTTCTGCGTACCCAAAATACAGAATCTTCATTTTTTTGAATTAATAGCATACCTTCCTGCATGGTACCAGTAAAATAATAAATATTTAATTTACTGAATATTGCAGCTATCTCCCAATCAGGATGCAAATTATTAATGAGTTCGCGAAATCTGAACATCCTGCTTTTTAGTTCAGAGGAAGGGACCTTATTACCGGGGTTTTCTGAGTTATGCATATTTATGAAGAATATAATTAATTACTGTGTTTTTAACCTTTACGTTGACCGGCTACTGACACACTACTTTTAACAACTTACTGATAATGTCATGAATTTTTTCACAAATATTAATTATATTTGTATGTGGACAAAATGAAAAATTTAAAAATTATGATTATTAACCTTAAATTCAATAAAACTGTATCAATAATTTTTGTTACAGGGTTTGTTTTGCTTTTTTCCTGTAAAAACGGAGGTCAGTCTCCCAACAAAGATTCTGTGAAAGCAGATAGCATAGGTTTAAAGGAAATATCTCAAAATGTTAAGGATGTTGTTTATCCTTTACCTACGCCATTCGAAATGGTAAATATGTTAAATGAAATAGGAGCAAAATATAATTCTTCTGTTCTTAATCCGTCTGAACGTTCAGAAAAATATTTTAACGAAAAAAGTAAAGCTGTTAATGTTGGCATTTATGGTGCTGACCTGGCATACGCTGTTACTTTCAATCAGAAGCAGGATGTAAAAGTTTATTCCAAAACAATTAAGGTACTTATTGATCAGCTGGGTATTAATATTAATTACAGCAGGCTGTTGTCGGATGATGCCAATGAAAAACTAAATAATAAAGATACCTTGGTTAATATAATAACAAATATGTTTTCAGACACATATAGGTTTATATATAACAAAAACAATCAGGATTTAGCTGTTGTAATGGTATCAGGCGCATGGACCGAAGTTATGTACATTGCTACTAATATTTCTGAAGACACATATAATAATTCAGAAATTGTTAAAATGATTGCCGGACAGAAAGAAACATACACTAAACTTATGTCCATATTAAAGGAAAGAGATAAGAGTTCGGATATTAAGGATATTGAAGTGCGGCTTGAAGTTCTTAAACCTGTATATGATAAAGTTGATTCCGGACTTACAGAAAGTGATTATAAATTAATTTTGAAAACTATTCAATCTGTAAGAAATTCTTTCGTCAAATAAAATAAAAGAAAGAATGGTTTGATGTTTTGAAATAAAAAAACATAAACAACAAATAGCAAACAAATTATTACAGCTCATGCAAGAAAGCATTGGGCTGTTTTTTTTAACATGAAATTAAATGAATGAGTCCATTCTTAAAGCTTTGCTCCGTTTATTTGCCATTGTCGCTGTTGTTGATGAGGAAGGGCAATCGGAAGATAAGCGAAGTATTGTTATGGATTATCTTGACAGGCAATATTCAGGTGAAATTGTAAAAAAATATATTGAATACTTTGATCAGCAAATAACTAATTACCATTCTGAGCTTCGATATGCCAGTGATTCCGAGGCATTAATAGTAAAGCATATAAATAATTTAAACATAACCACTCTTTGTAATCAGATAAATGAAGAGCTGGAGCAGGTACAAAGGCTGATAGTAATGGTTTACCTGCTTGATTTTATTAACAGTGGTCCTGAAATTACTGACACTGAACTCAGGCTGGTAACTGATATAGCTACAGCGCTTAAAATTAATGAAAATGAATTCCATGATGTTCAGGCATTTACTTTTAACAAACTGGACTTGATATTCAATAAGGATAATTTACTTTTTATAGATTCATCCACATCATCTGAGGATCCGGAAATTAAACACATGCCGGCTGATAAAATAGACGGGAGGATAATTGTTTTACTCATACCCAGCACATACACACATGTTTTCAGATATAACGGCAAGCTTGACCTTGTCCTTAACGGACATAATATAAAACCTAATCGGTCCTACATATGGTCTGCCGGATCGGTAATCAAAAACCCCAGGATAGGTTCCCTTTATTATAGCCGGATGGCAGGAAAATTTATCCAGGATAATATAGAGAGTAAGTTTGTTTTTACAGCGGAGAATATAGAATTTAGTTACAGGAACAGTTCCAATGGACTAAAAAGGTTCAACCTTACTGAAGAATCTGGACGGCTTATAGGGATAATAGGAGGTAGCGGTTCAGGCAAGTCGACATTGCTTAATGTTTTAAATGGTAACATTAAACCCAAAAGCGGCAATATCAGAATCAATGGATATGATATCCACGAAAACAAAGAAATGCTCAAAGGTATTATTGGATATGTACCTCAGGATGATTTGCTGATAAAGGAACTTACTGTATTCCAAAACCTTTATTATAATGCTAAACTTTGCTATAATAATTACTCGGAATTTCAGATAAATAAACTGGTAGAAAAAGCTCTCATCGATTTTGACCTGGCTGAAGCCAGGGATTTAAATGCCGGGGATGCATTCACAACAATATTGAGCGGAGGTCAGAGGAAAAGGTTAAATATTGCCCTTGAACTGATAAGGGAACCTTCAATACTATTTGTGGATGAACCTACATCCGGCTTATCATCAGCTGATTCTGAAAAAATAATTATTTTACTTAAGCGCCAGGCTTTAAAAGGAAACCTTGTTATAACCAATATTCATCAGCCATCTTCGGATATATTTAAAATGCTTGATAAATTGCTGGTTATGGATCAGGGTGGGAGAGTCATTTATTACGGAAATCCGGTTGTTGCCATTACATATTTTAAAAGAGCTTCACATTATGCAGATGCAGACGAGAGTGAATGTTTAAGCTGCGGTAACATAAATGCCGATCAGATTCTTCGTATTGTGGAAGCCAGGGTGGTCGATTCCAATGGCAGACTAACACGAAAAAGAAAAACATCGCCTGAAGAGTGGTACAGACGCTATCTTAATGAAATAGATGTTAAGGTCCGCAAAACCTTACGGGAACATGACGATTCAATCCCTCCCACAAATTTTGGTATACCTGACCATTTCAAGCAGTTTAAGATATATTTTATGCGTGATGTGCTGGCCAAGTTTCACAATAAGCAATATTTGTTTATTAGTGCCATTGAGGCTCCTTTATTAGCATTTATCCTAGCTTTTTTTTCAAAAGACTACACATTTAAAAATGGCGTGGCAAAATATATTTTCGGAGAGAATTCCAATCTGCCTGCATTTTTATTCATGGCTGTAATAGTGGCACTATTTCTTGGTTTAGTGAACAGTGCTGAAGAAATTTTTAAGGATCGTAAAATAATTAAACGTGAGAAATTTTTAAACCTTAGCCGTTTAAGTTACCTGTTTTCCAAAATATCTATTTTGTTTTGTATTTCGGCTATCCAGTCTCTGGTCTTTGTTTTGATAACAAACCGGATGCTTGAGATAAGAGGTATGGTTTTTGAATACTGGCTTATTCTGTTTACTCTTTCGTGCTGGGCCAACCTGGTTGGTCTGAATATATCTGCAGGACTGAATTCAATAGTTACCATATATATTTTGGTTCCTATTATTCTTGTACCTGAATTATTATTCAGCGGGGTAGTAGTGGAATTTAATAAAATGCACAATAAAATTGCTTCCGAAAAATCAGTTCCTGTAATTGGGGATATGATGACTTCCCGCTGGGCATATGAGGCACTCATGGTGACTCAGTTTAAGGGAAACAAATTCGAAGAGATTTTTTTTGATGCAGATATGGAGATTCATAATTCAAATTATTATAAATCTTACGAAATTCCCCAACTAAGGAATTATTTAGCGGAATGCGACCGTTTTTTGGGATCTGCTTCGGATACTGATAAATTATCTCACGACTTTGCAATCCTGAGGACTGAATTAACTAGACTGTCTGATGAACTGCATTTTAATATTTCCCGGAAACTTGATTCTCTTAATATAAAAATGTATAATAAAGGTGTTGGAGTAAACCTGGGTAATTGTTTGGAACTAATGGAAGCCAGGTATATTCGCAGATATAACAATGCAGTTAACACAAGGGATTCCAGGTACGGGTATTATTCTAAAAAACTTGGCGGGGACGACGCATTTATGCAATTTAAATATGATTATTATAACAGGCAATTAGCTAATGTAGTCACCAATGAAAATGAAATAAAGGATTATATTATTCAGGATAATGAAATGGAAAGAATTAAAGATGCTATTTTCCGTACTCCTTTATATAATAACGGAAGGGCACACTTTTATTCTCCATTTAAAAGGGTAATGGGTGTAAAAATAGATACTTTCTGGTATAATTTAAGCGTAATATGGATATTTAGTGCCTTGTTATTTGCTATTCTTTATTATGATATTCTCAGAAGAATAATTGAATATTTTGAAACTATCCGTTTGAACCGTCTTACGAGGAGAAGATTTTTAGGAGTGATATAATAATTCGCATACAGGAGCCAGTTTTTTTTGTTGGTAATATAAAATAATTTATTATCTTTGACCGGTTGTTCAGTCAAAAATAATATGTCGCCGAAAAGCAGGGAACAAAATGAAAAAATAAGACAGGAAAAGCGAAGGCTAATCCTGGATAAGGCTCTTGAAATATTTGCACTTCGTGGTTATCATGAATCTTCAGTGAGCTTGATTGCAAAACATGCCGGTATTGCCAAGGGGTTGATGTATGATTATTTCCCCAGCAAGGAGGAACTTTTAAAATCAGTGGTAAGTGAAGGATTTAAAGATTTTTTTGATATCTTTCCACAAAATGCGTATCAGGTTTTTTCACAGAATTTGGATACGCCGGATATATTTCGTAATTTGATAAATAAAGTAATTAGCCTGATTAAAGGAAATATAGATTTCTGGAGATTATATATGGCCGTTGCTCTTCAGCCAGGTGTTGCTGAAATAATTCTTAAGGATTATGATGAGTTTATATTTAATCAACTTAACTTACTTGAAAAATATTACGAAAGGGCTGGTTCATCTGACCCACGTCAGGATGCTGTACATGCTAATATTCTTATAGATGGTGTTATATTAAATTATATATACAGGTATAATGAATATACAAATGAAGAACTTGAACAATTAATAATACGTCTTGAAAAACCGGTATATTAGATAATGAATAAACGAATAAAAGAATAATTTTTTTATGAAAATTTCCATACTGATTATAACAGGTTGCTTTATTGGTGTTACGTCAAACTGCCAGCAACCGGATGCAAAAGAAATAATAAGAAAAGCCAACGATATTATGCAGGGTCAGACTAACGAAAGTTATATGCACATGAGTATTGTAAGGCCAACCTGGCAAAGAACCATAGCATTTCATTCATGGGCCAAAGGGAAAGAATATAGTATAGCAGTTATAACCGATCCGGCAAAAGATAAAGGGCAGTCATTCCTTAAAAGGAAAAATGAAATATGGAATTGGGTACCTGACATACAACGCATGATAAAACTTC
The DNA here is from genome assembly GCA_963766305.1 of uncultured Bacteroidota bacterium. Lineage (GTDB taxonomy): Bacteria > Bacteroidota > Bacteroidia > Bacteroidales > JAAUTT01 > JAAUTT01. The sequence goes on along the minus strand of CAVYAE010000034.1, from coordinate 75,555 downwards.
CGCCATCTATGATGTCCCAGGGCTGGATGGGATCTGACTTTACCAATGACGATCTGCTCAAGGCTGCATCAATAGTCGACGATTACATACAAACTCTTGTTGGAAATGAAATATGCAACGGGGTTGATTGTTACAAAATCAAACTCGTTCCAAAACCTGAAGCAGCCATAGTTTGGGGGTCTTTGATGAAATGGGTCAGTAAAAAAGGGTATTTCCAGATGAAAACGGAATTTTATGACGAAGACAATCAGCTTGTTAAAACCGAATCAGCCTCTTTAATCAAAGTAATGGGAGACCGTGAAATACCAACCCATTTTGAAATAATACCTGCAGACAAGCCAGGGAACAAAACTATAGTAGATTATGATAAGGCAATTTTTAATAAACCTTTGGATGATAATTTTTTCTCACAACAAAATATGAAGAATGTTAGATAGTTCTATTAAGCTCTAATAACTATGCACTATGTTTAAACTGGCATGGAGAAATTTATGGCGCAACAGGCGCCGGACTCTTATTACAGCTGGGTCAGTCTTTTTCGCTGTTTTTCTTGCAATTCTGATGCGGGGGTTCAAGCATGGTTCCTGGGTTCATCTGATTGATAATGTTTTACACTCATATACAGGATATGTTCAAATTCATAATAAAGGTTATTGGGAAGAAAAAACCTTTGATTATAGTATGGATGCCAATGACAATTTTTTTAAAGAAGTAAAATCCATTAAGCAAATAAAAGGACTTATACCGAGGCTGGAGTCATTTTCTCTTGTTTCCTACGGAGAAAAAACAAAGGGGGTAATTACAGCAGGTATTGACCCTGATAAGGAAAAACAATTTACCGAACTTGATAAAAAAATGGTTTCGGGCCGTTTCTTATCAGACAATGATAAAGGAGTAATTGTATCAGACCGTCTTTCAAAATATTTGAATGTCAGGGTTAATGATTCGATAGTACTTTTAAGTCAGGGCTATCAGGGAGAAGGAGCAAACGGAATTTTCAGGATTATAGGAATAGTCAGATTACCATCCCCTGAAATCGATAATCAAATGATATATATGCCACTGGCTTTAGCGCAGGAATTTTATTCAGCCCGGGGTCGTATAACCTCTGTTATTGTGGATCTGAAGAATCCCCAACAAATGGATAAGGTAATTAATAAAATAAGCAGATTAGCAGGTAAGCAAAATTTTGAAGTTATGTCCTGGAAGGAAATGCTCGTTGAACTCTATCAGCAGTACATTAGTAATGAGGGTAGTTCAATGATTATTATCTCTCTTTTATATCTTATAGTTGGTTTTGGTGTATTTGGAACAGTCTTAATGATGATAGCAGAACGTCAGCATGAATTTGGCATTATGATAACGGTTGGCATGCAGAGGGTTCGACTGATGGGCATGGTTGGATGTGAATTGATTTTTATTTGTACTATAGGTTTGGTTTGCGGATTTATATTTAGCGTACCAATAGTGGCTTATTTTCATTTTTTCCCTATACACATGGGAGCTGCAATGCAAAAATCTTACGCTGCTTTCGGGATGGATGCCATACTTCCTACCGCATGGCAACTTGATTATATGCTTCAACAGGTTTATATAGTATTGTGTATTATAATCCTTGTACTTATATATCCCTTAATATCAGTTTATAAATTGGATTTAACAAAAGCAATGAGACGTTAATGTTCAATTAACATAATACAATGCAATATTCAATAATCAATAATCAATAATCAATAATCAATATTCAATAATCAATATTCAATATTCAATTAACATGTTCAGTCTATCCTGGAAAAACATTTGGAGAAATAAAACCCGCAGTATGATAATCATATTTGCCATAGTCTTTGGAATTATAGGAGGGGTTGGTATTGTGGCATTTATGAATGGACTGTTTAATCAGCGCCTTGAAATGGCTATTGGGAATGAGGTATCAAATATTCAAATTCACAACTCCAATTTTCAGGGGAATAAGGAAATTAATGATACTATAATTAATATAAACAGGTTGACAACTGCTCTTGACACTAACAGAAAAATCAAAGCTTATTGCTCAAGGCTTAAAGTTGTCAGCATGGTAAATTCTGCCACTAATAGCGAAGGAATTATGCTTAATGGCATAGATCCTGAAAGAGAAAAACAGGTTACAGGCATATACAAATATATCCAGACAGGCACTTATTTTATTGAAAAAAGGAAGAATGTTATAGTTATAGGAGATAAATTAGCTCATAAGCTAAAAATAAGGTTACATTCCAAAGTAGTTGTTACTATGCAGTCTGCGGCCGGAAATATTACAAGTGCAGCTTTTAAGGTAAGTGGAATATATAAAACCTATAATTCTAATTTTGATGGTCATAATGTATTTGTCAGAAAATCTGATTTGGCGGAAATTATTGGAACGGGTGCACAAACTGCCCATGAAATTGCAATTTCAGTGTATAACGATAAGGAAAGTATAAACCTGGCTAAATTACTGACAAATAAATATAATGATACTAAATTAAGTATTGAGGTTTGGTTTGACATTTTACCCGAACTTGGTTTATTAACCGGTGCAATGAATTACATGCTGTATATTTTTATGCTGATAATATTTCTTGCACTTAGTTTTGGTATAATCAACACAATGCTTATGGCAGTATTGGAACGGGTAAGGGAAATAGGAATGCTAATGGCAATAGGCATGAATAAATTCAGAATATTTACGATGATTATGCTTGAAACAATTATGCTGATGCTTACCGGAGCAGTTACCGGTTTGGTTCTTGCATATTTTATAGTTAATATTTTACATAAATATGGAGTTGATCTGTCAAAATTTGCTTCAGGCTTTTCAGGTATTGGTTTTAGTTCGAGGGTGTATCCGCAACTTGCATTTAATGCATATATACAAATAGTTATAATGGTTGTTATAGCCGGAATAATTTCTTCTGTCGTACCGGCAAGAAAGGCATTACAATTGAATCCTTCAGAAGCCATAAGACAACTTTAAAATAATTACGGATAACTGTTGGCTTTTTAATGCTGAATATACCTGAGGTATTTGAATACAGTTGAAAATTTACGATCAATGGAAAACTTAATAAATAATAATACCGGAAAATTAAACGCCATATAAGATGAAAATAATTGAAACAATCTCATTATCAAAAATTTATCAGGAAAGCGGAAATGATGTTGTAGCCCTTGATGATATTAATATTTCATTTGAACAGGGAGAATTTACAGCAGTTGTAGGTCCTTCAGGATCAGGGAAAACAACTTTCTTAAATATGGTTGGAGGGATAGATTACCCTTCAAAAGGAGAAATAATTATTAATGATGTAAACATAGGGGCTCTACCCGGTTCAAAACTTATTGATTTCAGAATGAGGAATATAGGATTTGTATTTCAGTCTTATAACTTAATCCCGGTTTTAACTGCGAGGGAAAATGTAGAATTTATAATGTTTTTACAGAAAAGACCAAAGATTGAACGCTCTAAACGAAGTGAAGAATTATTAAATGAAGTTGGACTTGGAGACAGAATGGACAGCCGTCCTGCAAAACTATCAGGTGGCCAGCAACAACGGGTAGCTGTTGCAAGGGCTTTGGCATCACGGCCAAAGTTTATTCTTGCCGATGAACCTACTGCCAACCTTGACTCTAAATCGGCTGAAAATTTATTGGATATTATGGAAAAGTTGAATCATGAAGAAAAAATTACCTTCATCTTTTCTACTCATGATCCCCGCGTTGTTAAAAAGGCAAGGAGGGTAATAACGCTTGTGGATGGGAAGATATCAACAGATGAAAGAAAATAAATGAATTGGTGCAGATTTGCAAATCAGGACTACTAATTGAAATATGCATAAATATTGACAAAGATGAAAAATCAATTCATCACTTTTTTATTTGTAAGTCTTTTAGGTACTGCCATCCAGGCGCAGGACGATCAAAAGAAATTCACTCTTTCCGGGTATATTACCAATATGGAAAGTTTTATGGCTGACAGCGGTCTGAATAAACAATTTACAATAACCAATTTATTTCATAACCGTCTAAATTTTAAATATATACCTTTTAATGGACTAAGCATGGCCCTGGAAATGAGGAACAGGCTACAGTTTGAAGAAAACCCGGCAGGTACGGCAGTAACAGCATCAAATTTTTCAACAGATTACGGATTTTTAAACTTAACCCGCAATATATCCCAGGGGAATTCATATGTGCTTAATAGTACTTTGGACAGGTTATGGATATCATATGAAGGAGGAAAAACCCGGCTCACTTTTGGCCGGCAAAGAATAAACTGGGGCCAGACACTTGTCTGGAATCCAAACGATATTTTCAATGCGTATTCATTTTTTGATTTTGATTATGTAGAAAAGCCCGGCAGTGATGCGCTAAGGCTGCAATACTATAATTCTGTTGTATCTTCCTTTGAACTGGCTGCCAAGCTTAACAGTGCCAATCAGCTAACAGCTGCTGCCATGTACAAATTTAATGTTTTTGAATACGATTTTCAATTCCTTGGCGGTACCCTTAACCAGACAGATTATGTCCTTGGAATGGGGTGGAGCGGAGCAATTGGTCATATTGCATTTCGCGGGGAATTAAGTTATTTCCAGCCGGTAAAAAACTTCAAAGATACAACCGGCATATTACTTGCATCAGTATCACTTGATTATACTTTTGGCAACTCTAGTTCAATACTTGCTGAATATCTTTATGATGGTAACAAGGTAAACAGTAATGTCTCGTTTACTTCGTTTTTAAGTGCCCCCTTAACAGTTAAAAACCTTTCATTTGTAAACCATAATTTTGTTGTTCAGGCTACATATCCTATAACTCCTTTACTGACTGGTACACTCTCCGGTATGTTTTTTCCCGGTATCAATGGTTATTTTGCCGGACCTTCCCTGACTTATTCTCTTGGAGATAATCTTGAAGCAGGTTTATACGACCAGTCATTCAGCGGAAAAATCGGGAATAACTCCCTTCAGTTATCAATATTATATATCAGAATAAAATATAATTTTTAAAAAATCAGGCTTACAAAATACCCTCAACAAAATACCCTCAATAAAATAACCTCAATAAAATAACCTCAATAAAATAACCTCAATAAAATATCTTCAACAAAATATCCACAACAAAATATCCACAACCAACATCCGTCAACCGACGGCCCTCAATAAACGGCCCGCAATAAACGGCCCTCAACCAACGGCCAGAAACTTTAATTACATCCTGTTTAACATTTTAAATGCAGTTTGTGGCATTAACCGGCTCATTTTCTCAAGAGCACCTGTCTGTCCAATATTCATAATATTTTTACCTGAAGCAAGCTTTTTGAGAAATATTTTTGCGAAAGTGTCTGCCGGCATCTTTTTTACAGTTGTACTTTTACTCAGATCTGTATCGACCACAGGAGGCAATACTTCCACTACCCTTATTTTTTCTCCGGCAAGCTGGTGACGTAAAGCTAAGGTTACAAAATGTATGGCTGCTTTCGAGGCACAATATGATCCTATGAGGGATAAAGGTATATATGCAAGTCCCGAGGAAATTATCACAACTGTGGGTTCTGATGATTTTTTAAGTAATGGAAGGGCTTTTTTTGTAAGTCTTATCGGAGCGTAATAATTAATTGAAATTTCATTTTCCACTCCTGCCATCAAATCCTTTTCCGCAGCATTTATGAAATCAAACGAAGAGCCTTTTCCGGCATTATTGAGTAAAACATCAATTTTCCCCTGAGTCTTTTCAATTATGGAAATTGCATTATCCAGCTCTTCTATGGAAGTAATATCAGCCTTTATACTTATAACTTTTGGTAAGGCAGACTTTAAAGATTCAATTTTTGAAGGATTGCGGTCAACAGATATTACAGTATTGTCATTAGTTAATAGTTTGGCAATAGCAAATCCTATACCCGAAGCACCACCTGTTATTACTACGATTTTATTTTTCATAATTTATTTTTTATATAATTTATAAATGAGTTTAAAACAATGTATAAATTCAGACCTTAAATCGAAATAACATGATATCAGATTAATTGTTTCTTATTATATATAATTATTTTTATTAGTCGTTAATTAACATCAACATTATCTACTTATGAAAGCACATTGCCTTCAGCATGAGCTTATTGAAGATATGGGCGCAATTGAAGCCTGGCTCCTTGAAAATAATTTTGAAATTTCGTACACCAGGTTTTTTGAACACGAAGATCTGCCATTAATGGATGACATAGATTGGATTATTATAATGGGTGGCTCAATGAGTGTGAATGATGAAAATATTTTCCCCTGGCTGGCTAAAGAAAAGGCTTTTATTAAAAAGTGCATATCTGAAGCTAAAGTAGTAATAGGAGTCTGCCTGGGTTCACAGTTAATTGCCTCTTCCCTTGACTGTAAGGTGTATAAAAATCCGGAAAAAGAGATAGGATGGTACCCTATATACAAAATTGGAAAATATAAATCGCCTGTTACTAAAAACCTTCCGGATCAAATAACAGTTTTTCACTGGCATGGGGAAACTTTTGATTTACCTTCAGATGCAGAATTAATTGCAAGCTCGGCAGCCTGCAAAAACCAGATGTTTACAGTTGGCAGGAAGGTTATTGCAATGCAGTGCCATCTGGAAACTACTGCTGAGTCACTTTCTAATATGAGTAATTCCTGTAAATCTGAACTGATTCCGGGAAATTATATACAAAGTGAAGAAGAAATGAAAATAAAGGGAGAAGGTTATTATAAAAACATGCATAAATTATTGTTTAAAATTCTTGACGAAATATTAATTTCCTGAATATTACAATATTTAACAGCAGACTACAAACTGAATCTTCTGACTGACATTGAAATATCATGATAAATATGAGAAAACAGCTTTTATCTTATCTTATTTTATTTACCATATCCTCTTTTGTTTATTGCCAATCAGATAAAGACAGCGGTTCTTTACAGGTCGCAGGATCAGCCCTGAAATTGATGGAGAACCAGATAACTTACAGCGTTAAGGACTTCAGGGGCGAAGAGCATCAGAATCCTGATATGGGATGTGAGTTGTCTGATTATGGTTCATGGTACGATGCAGCTTATTGCTCCGGGATAAACAGGTTCATAATTAATACATTGCGACATCATACATATGACCAGTCGGGTTTTAATACTACCCAGGATATAGGACAAATTTCTTTGATTTTACAAACAAACGTAGGAAAAATAATTGACGGGAGTAAAGGAAAATGTGAAGTAAACTGGTACCCATATGGTTGGGAAACAACTACTAAGCAGGATAACCTTGAGATTGAATCACATTTGTTTTTTTCATCTTTCAACACCATTACTTTGACTGTAAAAGTCAAAAATACAGATTCAGCATCCATAATCATAGTACCCGGTCTACTGGTCACGGGACGATCCGAATATGATGGGAAAACAGGCGGACTTATTACCGGATCAACCGATGATAGCAAACGCGTGAGATGGAGTAATAAACGAATTGGCAAATCATGTGATCCCAAAGATTATACTGATGTTCTTATAATCGGTTCGTCTGCCGGAGATGTACATGCATCCTTTCTGCCACAATATTTTCAAACAGGACAAAACGATAGTATATATAAAATTTTATATGGCAGCGGGTCGCCTATGCTCCGATCAAATGTCGGTACAGGGATAATCACATCCCTTCCATTAATTCTTAATTATAAACAAACTACTGAATTTGCATTTTATATAGCTTCAGGACCGGATTTTAATACGACACAAAAGACGGCTGTTGCGGCAGGACAGGATTTAGCTGCAAATGGACCGGGGAATATTTTTGCAAGGGTTAAAAATGACTGGGATAATTATTTCTCATCACTCCCAAAACTTTATAAACCCTCTGAAAAAGAACTTAAACTCTATTATTCTTCCGCACTTTCCCTGCGGGTAAACCACGTAATGCTGAAACGATTGCCCGGGGTCAGCGGGGAAGGGTCAACAAGCAGTGCCGGGGTGCCTTTTGATGATTATTCAGAGTCTGGTGGCGGGCAGGCTCAGTTATATGATGCCTCATGTCCGGCGCGGGGAGGTTTTAACCTGTTCTTCCAAAGTGACGCCTGCTGGAATATACTTGGTTACCTTGATATAAATACCGCATGGGCTGCAGGTCATGCCCTGCCAGTTCTGGATCCGACATGTATCATAATGGATCCCCATTATTACTGGTCGATGTGGGAGCTCTACTCACGAATACCTGATACTGCGCAACAACACCAGTTTGCCCGCCTGGTTTACCCGTTGCTTAAAGAGACTTATAAGGTTTGGACTACCCGGATAGACATTGATCATAATCTTTTATGCTCAACACCAAATAACTGGGACGACGGACCAAGAGCAGACCTGCTTTTCAGGGAGGCGAGGGATATACCCGGCCAGTGGAACAGCTGGTGGGATGACTGGGTGCGCATGTCCAGGGATAATTACCTTGAAGACCCTGCTTCAAGCTCACTTTTGGCATATGGAACCGTTGTCATGCAGCGTTTGGCCAACATACTCGGATACACCAACGATGCGGAGGAATGGGCAAAACAGTACAATAAAAGTATTACTGCCATTGATTCCTTATGGGATGAAAAAGCGGGTTACTGGACAGTTAGATACAAACACCACCTTAGAGATAATGTATTGACCAGTTCAATACTTTACCCTGTATTTACGGATATGTGCCGTGACACTGCAAAAATACGCAGGGTGATTGAAGATCATATTTTAAACCCTTCGGAATTTAACGGACCATATCCTATACCGACAGTGGCGTACAACAGCCCGCGTTATTATAAACAAAAGCCACCCAGGACTAATGAAGCTGGAGGTCTCTGGAGGGGAAACATATGGATGCCTGAAGCATGGATTATAGTCAAGGGATTATATAAATATGGTTATGAGGATCAGGCTAATGACATAGCACACAGGTTGACTGGCATGATGAGCCGGCAGGAACAGTGGACACGTGACTTTCCCCAGTTCGGGTCCATGCCTGCAGAATATTATGATTCCCGTACCGGGGCAGGTCAGCATATAAGGAAATTTTCCTGGACATCAGCAGTTGCAATGGAATTTCTTTTGGGAAACTTTCAGAATGAACGAGTGTTAGGAACTAACGCGAGACTTGACAGCAAAATTAACGGACACCTGAGGGAGATATATGAATTCCAAAGTGGGAGGAGCTTATTCCGTGTAAAAACTATAAAAACCGTTTTTCCTTATTTACAAATGGCCTCCATGGACAGCCTTCCTATAGAGAAGAGTACCAGGGTAAAATTCGGGTTTTCCGATCCTGCCGGTAATTTTGGAGGATGCTCAATATTTTTTTCTGCTGACCCTGCATTATGGTCTGTGTTCAATGTCACCCGGAATATTATCCTTAAGCCTGATGTGGAAGGATATTACAAGGTTGATATTGGAGAGCAGCTAATGCTGATTAATTTAAAAAAGTAAGACCTACCATATCCTCACCCTGAGACTGTCTGGCCTCCACATAGGCTGACCTGGTTTTATATCAAAGGCAGTGTAAAATTCAGGGATATTTGATAAAGGTCCTACTACCCGGAATTTTGCAGGGGAATGTTCATTACTTCGTACCTGGCTGGCTATGGATTCCGGACGCTGGTTTACCATCCATGATAATGCATAACCCAGAAAATAACGCTGGTCAGGTGAAACACCTCCTATTATCCTTTTACTTTTGTATTCCCTGGTATTTTTATAGGCTTCATAACCCATTATTACACCTCCCAGGTCGGCTATATTTTCACCCTGTGTGAGGTCCCCGTTTACGTGCAGGCTGTCGACAGCAATAAAACCGTTGAACTGCTTTACTATAAGTTTGGTTTTCCTATAAAAATTAATACTGTCCCCGGGAAGCCACCAGTTATTAATATTACCATTTACATCATATTTACATCCCTGGTCGTCAAACCCGTGGGTTATTTCATGTCCTATGGTAGACCCTCCTATTACTGAGTAAAGTATGGCATCATCGGCCAGTTTGTGTTCAAATCCCGGGACAATAATATTACAGCCGGGAACAACTATTTCATTATTTGACGGGTTATAATAAGCATTATAAGTCTGAGGCTCCATATCCCATATAGTTCTGTCCACAGGTTTTCCGTATTTGGATACCATAAAATTAAAAGCCCAGCGATTAGCCTGTATAACATTATTCACATAAGATGTGCGGTCAATTTTAATAGTGCCTGTTTCCTTCCACTTATCAGGATAGCCCATTTTCATTGTTATACCCTTAAGTTTATCCAATGCCTTAGCTTTCGTTGCCGGGCTCATCCAATCCAGTTTATTTATCCTTTTTGCAAATTCAGTACGAATAGCATTACCAATTTCAAGCAGTTTATCTTTTGTCCCCTTTGGCAAGTAATCACTTACATATATTTGTCCCAGTATTTCACCGAGCTCATTATTTGCACTTTCAACAACTCTTTTCCATCTTGGTTTTGGTTCTTTTACCCCATTGAGCACAGAAGAATAAAAATGAAAAGATTCCATGAAGGTTTTGTCATCAAGGTAACTTGACAAACCCACAATCATATGGAATTTTAAATAATTTTTCCAGCTGTCCAAAGGAAATGATTTTAAGTACCCATCCAGGGCTTTAAGGAATTCAGGTTGTCCGACAATAACGGAATCGGCTTTTTGTATCCCGCAATCCTTTAAAAATATGTCCAGGTCAAAATCCGGAAGTTCAGATTGAAGCTCCTTTAATGCCATTTTGTGATAATTTTTCAAAGGATCACGGGTATCCTCGCGCTTTCGCGCCGACTTTGCCAGGGACGTCTCAATTTTAATTATTTCAGAAGCTGCTTTTTGTGCTTCAGGCGGCTTATAGCCAATAATTTTGAATATTTTTATTATATATTTATTAAATTCCTGCCTTATAGTTACAGCCTGCTTGTCATTATCAAAATAAAAGTTCCTGTCGGGCAAACTTAACCCTCCCTGCCAGATAAAAATAGCATTCTTGTTGCTGAGTTTGTCGTCCTGTGTAACCCAGAAATTAAATAATGGTGCGTCCGAAACAGTGTGAATATAAGCAGCTTCCGCGGCTAGTTCTTTAATCTTTCCTATACCGTTTATTTTATTTAATTCACCCCTCAGGTCATCAATTCCTTTCTTGTTAAGGCTTATACTATCCATTCCGGTATAAAAGAAATCACCTATCTTTTGTTTGTTACTTCCCTGCGGGTTGACTGATTTTGCAGATGATTCGCATGCATATCTTATCTGTGCGTTTATAGTGTCCTGGATTATCCGCCATATACCATTTGATGATTCACTTGCAGGTATTGGATTATTTTTGAACCATTTACCGTTTGCGAACATGAAAAAATCATCACCAGGGCTTACAGTTGAATCGATGTGGGAAACAAGCGGATCCGTAGCCACCTTCGGATGTTTTGAACATCCTCCGGTAAAAGCTGTAATTGTGATAGCCAGAAGGAAAAGATATTGTTTTATCATAATATCAGGTTTTGAATTTCCAAATATAAAGGTTATTAATAAAACACAAAAAATTATTAATATAACTATTTATGTACAATCATATATCCCTGTAAACCTCCACCTTACAATTATCTTTACATGTATCATGCAGTTCAGCAATATTCTTAAGTAATTCCGGATGAACAAAAAGGGGGTTTATCTCCTTAAGCGGCTCAAGTACAAACCTCCTGTTTGCAATTTCAGGATGGGGAATTATTAATTCCGGGGTATTTATAATAAGCATGTCGTAAAATAAAATATCTATATCTATAATCCTTGATGAATAGCGGATTACAGTATTGGTCCGTCCTAAAGAAGTTTCAATATATTTTATATTTTCCAAAAGTTCTGAGGGACTGAGATCAGTTTCAATTATAATCACCTGATTAAGAAAATAATTACTATCGTTATAGCCCCAGGGTTCAGTTTCATAAATCAGAGACTGCTGTATTATTACAGTGCTTTGAAGAAGCCTTATTTTGGCTTCTTCAATATACCATAACCTGTTTCCAAGATTGCTGCCTAATATTAAATATACCCGGGCCATTACAATAAAAAATTTGTATTTTAGCAAAATAAAAAATTTTAAGCACAACCTGTAATCAAGAGCCTGGATTGTATTACTAATTTAACCCTTATTTTAATGAAAAGTTTTCTTAAATACCTGTTAGCAACTATTGTTGGAATAATTATTTCTTCAATACTTTTGTTTTTTATATTTCTGGGAATTATAAGTGCGTTAGTTTCCTCTTCAGATAAGGAAGTAACAATTAAGCCCAATTCGATTCTGTCAATAGACCTGAGTAAACCGGTTCCGGACCGTTCTTCTGTAAATCCATTTGAAAATATTGACTTTGTTAATATGAAAATAAATACAATTCTGGGTTTAAATGATATATTAAAATGTATCAGGCAGGCAAAAACCGATCCGAACATTAAAGGTATTTATTTTAATCCGGGGATTATTCAAACCGGCATAGGTACAGTGGAAGAAATAAGGAACGCACTTCTTGATTTTAAAACTTCAGGGAAATTTATTATCAGTTATGCCAATATCTATACACATGGTTCTTATTATCTGGCTAGTGTAGCAGACAGTATATTTTTGTATCCTCGTGGCGAGATATTATTTGTTGGCTTACGCTCTGAAAGTATTTTTTACAAGGGACTTTTTGAAAAACTTGGTATAGAACCTCAGATTATAAGACATGGTAAGTTTAAAAGTTTTGTTGAGCAATATACCAATGACAAAATGAGCGAACCTAACCGTTATCAGATTTCCGTGCTTATTAACTCTATTTGGAATTTTATGCTGGATGGTATTTCAAAACAGCGTCATATTTCTAAAAGTGAACTTAACCGTTTGGCGGATGAGCTGACAATCAGAAATGCAAAAAGCGCTTTGGATAATAAACTGATAGACGGGTTACGTTATAAAGACCAGATAATGGCCGGTCTGACTAAACTTTCCGGTGTGGCTTCAGAAAAAAAGCTCGAGTTTGTTAGTCTTTCCAAATATTTTAAAGCCCCAAAAAGTAAAAAAGAATTTATACCTAATAAAATAGCATTGATTTATGCATCCGGGGATATAAATATGGGAACAGGTGACCAGGCTGATATAGGTTCGGAAACATTATCCGAGGCTGTGAGTCAGGCACGGAAAGACAGCAGCATCAAAGCAATAGTTCTCAGGGTTAATTCTCCGGGAGGCGACGCCATGGCATCCGATATTATCTGGCGTGAGCTGTATCTGGCAAAAAAATCCAAACCTTTGATTATTTCAATGGGATCGGTTGCAGCTTCAGGAGGCTATTACATTTCAGCTCCGGCAGATACCATAGTTTCCGATGCTACTTCCATAACAGGTTCTATAGGGGTATTCGGGATAATATTTAATGCCAAAACCTTCTTTAACAGCAAGCTGGGTATTACAAACGATGTCGTTCAAACCAATAAGCATTCTGATTTGGGGACATTGATGAGAGGGTTTAACTTCCGTCCGTTAACCGGAGAAGAAAAGGAAGTTATACAGTCAGAAATAGAAAATACATACCAGGCCTTTTTATCCAGGGTATCTGAAGGTAGAAAAATGAGTATGGCAGCTGTGGATTCTATCGGTCAGGGTCATGTATGGAGTGCCCTGGATGCAAAAAAATTGGGACTTGTGGATGTAATAGGTGGCTTGGATACTGCCATGTCAATAGCCTCAAAAAGGGCACACATTAAAAATTACCAGGTGGAAGAATTTCCAAAGGCAGAAGATAAACTCACAGAATTCTTTAACGGATTTTCATCAACAATCAGGCAGAGTTTAATTAAATCATATCTTGGCAATAGCAGTGAAATGTACAAAGATGTTGATAAGATAATTAAAAGCCAGGGAATTCAGGTAAGGATGCCATTCGACATGGAAATCTATTGAGCAGTTAAAGTTATATATTATATTATATAAAAATAAACCTCTTCACCTTCTCACTTATAGCGAGCATGCCCGGAAACCAGAAATTAATCCTCTACCCCTTTTCTCTTATTTACGGGTTTATTGCTATCTGCAGAAATTATTTATATGATATAAAAGTATTAAAATCTGTTTCTTTTAAGGTTCCTGTAATTTCAGTGGGAAATATTACTGTTGGAGGAACCGGTAAAACTCCTCACACAGAATATTTAATCAGGCTGTTAAAGACTAATCATAAGATTGCATACTTGAGCAGGGGATATAAGAGAAAGACAAAAGGATTTTTAATGGCTGATGGACAATTAACAGCCAATGAATTAGGGGACGAACCATTTCAGGTAAGTAGAAAATTTCCTGAAGTGTCTGTTGTTGTAGACAATAACAGGGTTAAAGGAATAACAACTTTACTTTCCACCAGGGCACATATTGATATAATTCTTTTGGACGATGCTTTTCAACACCGTAAGGTAACTCCGGGATTAAACATTTTGCTTGTGGATTATAGTAAACCTATTTACAAGGATTATTTATTGCCATACGGATTTTTACGGGAACCGGTAAACGGGAAAAAACGTGCAGATATAGTTATAGTGACGAAAGTACCTGAAAGTATTTCAGAACAGGAAAAGGAAGAAATTAAAAGGAGACTTAAAATTAAATCCGGCCAGGAAATTTTTTTCACATCCATTATTTATGGAAAACCAATTCCTGTTTTCAGGGATGCAATGAATGGCGTGTCTGTAGATTTTGAAAATTCTGATTTAGAAGTATTATTGGTAACAGGAATAGCAAATCCAGAACCTGTAATATCAATGCTTACAGTTAGGTATAAATCTGTTGTGCCTTTAATTTATCCCGATCATTACTCTTATAATCAAAAAGATATAAACAATATTATTCGCAGGTATAAGAATATGGGAGGTGATAATAAGGTTATTATTACTACTGAGAAAGATTCTGCAAGGTTGTTGCCTTTTAATTTGATTGCAAATATTCCTCAAGCCTGGTATTGTATACCAATTGAAACTAAATTTAATTTTGAAGAAGGAGATAAGTTTAATAATCATATATTTAATTATGTTAGAAAAAATTAAAGAAGCTGTAAGTTTTATTAAAGGTAATACTGACCTTGTACCTGAATTCGGCATCATACTGGGTACCGGTCTTGGCGGACTAACAAAAGAAATTAAAGCTGAATTTATTTTAGATTACAGAGAAGTGCCAAACTTTCCAATATCTACGGTTGAAAGTCACCATGGCAAACTGATTTTTGGCTACCTGGGAGATAAAAAGGTTGTTGTCATGCAGGGCAGGTTTCATTTTTATGAAGGTTACAGTACTCAGGAAATTACATTTCCGGTGAGGGTAATGAAACAATTAGGAATAAAAGCTTTGCTGCTATCAAATGCCAGTGGAGGATTAAATCCTGATTTTGAGGTTGGGGATTTGATGATTATTAACGATCATATTAATTTACTGCCAAATCCTTTAATAGGTAAAAACTTTCCGGAACTTGGACCAAGGTTTCCGGATATGAGCCAGCCATATAATGAAAGGATGATAAGTTTGGCCAAAAATAATGCCAGGCTTCATGATATTAAAATTAAGGTTGGAACATACGCCGCAATATCCGGACCTACACTGGAGACACCTGCAGAATACAGGTACCTGAGAACCATAGGAGCCGATGCTGTTGGGATGTCTACAGTTCCTGAGGTCTTAGTGGCTAATCATACCGGTATACCTGTTTTTGCAATATCCATAATAACAGATCTGGGCGTTCCGGGAAAAATAAGAAAAGTTACTATGGCAGAAATAGTTGCTGTGGCTGAAAAATCAGAGCCCAACATGACCCGATTAATGAAACAACTTGTATTTGAATTTTAATACCTGTATTACTAAATAAATAACCAGACTGTACTTTTATGAGATCACTTAAAATTACCAGCGTTCGGATATTGGTTATCCCTTTTTTCATTTTGTCATTTAATATTAATAATTATTGCCAGACCGACATATCTATTGATAAAGGGATTCCCCAAATCGTAAAGTCGGGAAACGTTAAACAACTTTTTGTTGATGGTAAGCCATTCCTGATTTTAGGAGGAGAATTAAATAATTCTTCTTCTTCCAGCATTGAATATATGAAAGCTATCTGGCAGGAAGTTACAGATTTAAATTTTAATACCGTTATTACACCTCTGTCATGGGAATTAATTGAACCAGAAGAAGGAAAGTTTAATTTTGAGCTAGTGGACAGCCTTATTACAGAGGCAAGACAACATAATATGCATATTGTTTTCCTATGGCTTGCCAGCTGGAAAAATGGAATGTCAAGCTATATACCTCTGTGGGTTAAGGAAAACTATAAAAAATATACCAGGGTTAAACTTCAGAATAATTATACCACTGAGATATTGTCAACTTTTACAAATGCTAATTCTGATGCTGACGCAAAGGGATTTGCAAGGCTAATGAAACATATCCGTGAAATTGACGGTGTGCAACACACGGTTCTGATGATGCAAATTGAAAATGAAGTAGGTATTCTTGGCGATTCGCGCGACCGTTCTGAACTTGCGGATAAAGCATTTACCTCACCTGTTCCCAAAGAATTAATGTCTTATCTGTTGTCAAACAAAGTATCGTTGGTACCGGAAATAAAGTCACTTTGGGGACAAAATAATTTCAAATCTTCCGGCAACTGGGAAGACATTTTTGGAAAAGGAGATTCCTGTAATGAGGTTTTTATGGCCTGGTATTATTCCCGTTACGTAAATAAAGTAGCCGAAGCAGGAAAAAAGGAGTATCCAATACCTATGTACGTCAATGCCTGGCTTAACCAGGAAGGATGTCCCAGACCAGGCTTGTACCCAAGTGGCGGACCATTGGCAAATGTACTGGATATATGGCAGGCAGGTGCTCCTTCAATAAGTATTTTGGCACCAGATCTTTATGTACCGGATTATGAAGAAAGATGCAAAAAATTCACACAGCGTGGCAACCCTTTGTTTATGCCGGAAATGAACAGCGGAGAGGATGGAGCCCGAAATATTTTTATTGCAATTGGTAAATATAATGCCATAGGTGTTTCACCATTTGGTATCGACAGGTTAGGTATGACGGCCCTTGGCAATGAACAAGCCAAAGGACCAAAAGAAGCAGCATTAAGTAAAAGTTATAACATCCTGAGTCAGCTTGGTCCTTATATTCTTGATAAACAGGTTAAAGGTGAAATGACAGGTTTTGTTATCGACGAAAAAAACCCGGTTATAACTAAGCAAATGGGCAGATTTATTTTGGAAATTTCACTGGACGATCTTTTTGGGCATAAATCAAAATTAGGATATGGTATTATAATGACAGACGGAACTGATCAATTTATTGGAGCTGGAAGCGGATTCAGGGTAAGGCTTTCCACTGTAACAAAAAGCGATACCATAGTTGGAATAGGTAAGGTTGATGAAGGAGTTTTCATTAACAACAAATGGATACCGGGACGAAGACTAAACGGGGATGAAGATGACCAGGGCCGGGCCTGGAGGTTTTCTCCCCGGAGTTTAAATATTGAAAAATGCCGAGTTTATGTGTATAAGTAGCAGGTCAAATTTAAACTTGTGGTTAAAACAGTGGATAGTTACACCTGGTAGCTGAACCATAATTAAATTACTGATAATACATATTAATATGAGAAAAAATTTATCTTTTTTGATTTTTTTAGCTTTAGTTTTCACTGGCTTTCAATGTTCGGTCAATAAAATTAAAATAATAAATTTAAAAAATGGGGTACTGCTGGACACCAAGGATTTCATAGAGAAAGTTACTTTTTATAATAATAGTATAGTACGGGTAAGTAAATGGCTTCCGGGTAAAGTGCCTGATTCCACAAGCCTGGTGGTAGTTGAACAGCAGTGGGCGCAATTAAATATAAAGGTTTTGGAAAATGATAATGCCATTACATTAATATCTGGAAATATTAAAATAACTCTTTCAAAGAAAGACGGCACACTTGAATACTTTTCAAAAAATAATACATCCATTTTAAAAGAAACAGGGAAACCATCATTTATTCCTGTTGAATATAAATTCGATAATGCCTACAGTGTAAAGCAGTGTTTTGAGCTTTCAAATGATGAGGGAATATACGGTTTTGGACAACATCAGTATGGATATATGAATTATCGCGGACATACAGTAAAGCTTGTACAATCAAATACTAATTCTGTTACCCCGTTTTTCATCTCCACAAAAAACTACGGGATATACTGGGATAATTATTCCAAAACTGTATTTAGTGATAAAAAGGAAGGGGCATCTCTGTGGTCTGATGTAGCTGATAATATCGATTATTATTTCATTTTTGGTAATAATATGGACAGTGTCATTTCAGGTTACCGGAAGCTTACCGGTGAGGTACCCATGTATGGTAAATGGGCCTACGGATACTGGCAAAGCAAGGAACATTATGCAAACCGGGAAGAATTGTTAAGCATTGCAGCCGAATACCGTAAACGGAAAATTCCAATAGATAACATTATTCAGGATTGGGACTACTGGGGTGACAAAAAAAACTGGAGCCAGATGTTTTTTGACGGGAATCTTTACCCCGATCCTAAGGGAATGATTGATATTTTGCATAAAGAGAATTTCCATATAATGATTTCAATTTGGGGAGGCTTAGGACCAAATACTGACATATACAGGGAGATGGACAAAAACGGATTTCTGTATAAACCTGTAGGATGGGCGGGCTTTAAATATTATGATGCCTACAATCCTGCTGCCAATGATATTTACTGGAAATATATAAGTAAAGGATTATTCTCACTGGGTATTGATGGTTGGTGGATGGACTCCACTGAACCAGATATAGTAAATGCAATTACCAAGGAATCCGAGGAATATGAAATGAAACGTACCGGCAAAAATTATCTGGGGTCTTTTGCCAGGTATCTTAATACCTATCCGCTGATGATTACAAGGTCGGTGTATAAGCACCAGCGTGCAGAGAATGAACAAAAACGTGTATATATTCTTACACGCTCCACCTTCGCTGGGCAGCAGGCTGCCGCAGCCACTACCTGGTCAGGCGATATTGGTGCCGACTGGCCAATTTACAGACGTCAGATTTCAGCCGGCCTTAATCATAGTATGGCTGGTATTCCGTATTGGACTTTTGATATAGGTGGTTTTAATATAAGTAGTTACGAAGGTGTATTTTGTTATGGGGGTAAAACTCCTGCCTATAATGAATTTTATACAAGAATGTTTCAATTTGGTGCATTCTGCCCTATCTTTCGTTCTCATGGTTCTGAAACTCCAAGAGAAATATGGCAGTTTGGCGATTATACCAGGGTACTGGAAAAATTTGACAACTTACGGTACCGCCTGATTCCTTATATTTATTCACTGGCAGCGCAGGTATCTCTAAAGGGATACACAATTATGAGGGGCTTGCCAATGGATTTCAGTAATGACAAAAAAACATATTCTATTGATGATCAGTATCTATTTGGACCAAGTCTTATGGTTTGCCCTGTTACTGAATACATGTACCACCGTCCTCCCGAGAAAAGCATACTTGTCTCAGGAAAGTTTTTTAAGACAATGGACGGCAAGCCAGGCCTTTCAGCTAAATATTACAGGGACGTTAATTATAAAACCCTCGGACTGGCAAAGGTGGATACAAATATTAACGTATACTGGTATACCGGACGGCCAGATTATGTAACCGATTCTACACTTTCTATACGGTGGGAAGGAAATCTCATACCTTCTCAAAGCGGTAAACATCAGTTTCAAATAAAATGTTTTGGGCCTAAAAGAATTTACCTGGATGAGAAGGAGTTAAAACCTTTATCGGGTAATATTGAGGTTTATACTCAATACGTCGACCTGGTTGCAGGTAAACAGTATCATTTTGTTTTGGAAACTGAAAATCCTACCTCCGGTGCCTTGCGTGTTCAATTATACTGGAAAACTCCGGATATTTTTGCAAAAGAACAATCACCTGAAAAAGACATTTCAAAAACAAGAAATGTATATCTTCCTGATGGAACCAAATGGATTGACTTCTGGACTGGTGAAACTATTCAGGGGGGTACTGTTATTAATGCCCGGGCTCCCATAGAAATAATTCCAATTTATGTTAAAGCCGGGTCTATCTTGCCTCTGGGACCATTTCTCCAGTATGCTTCAGAAAAAACTGCCGACCCCCTTGAATTAAGAATATATCCAGGGGCAGACGGAACTTTTACCTTATATGAGGATGAAAATGAAAACTATAATTACGAAAAGGGTGCTTTTGCCACAATTAATTTTATATGGAATAATGATAAACGCTTGTTAACTATTCAAAAACGAGAAGGGAAATTCCCCGGGATGCTCATTAACAGAAGATTTAATGTTATAGTTGTTGGAAAAAATAATGGCACTGATATTGGAATGAGTTCCAAACCTGATAAAGTAATTGATTATAATGGTGAGGAACAGAAAGTTATGCTGTAAAAAACCAATTTAAAAGGTATTATTTATAATGTGACAGGAGGATACATCAAACAATTATTGTTTATGGCAATATTTCCTCATATAATATCCTGGTTGCTATTATGAAAAGAATATTTAGTTTTGTAATTAAAATTAAAATGGTAAGAAATGAGAGTAGCAATTGTAGGAGTTAGTGGTGCAGTTGGTCAGGAATTCCTTAAGGTTTTGGAAGAAAGGAATTTTCCTGTTTCTGAGCTCGTATTATTTGGATCATCACGCAGTGCAGGATTATCTTATAACTACGGTGGTAAAACTCTTACAGTAAAAGAACTAAAAAAAAATGACGATTTCAAAGATGTAAATGTAGCGCTTGTTTCAGCAGGTGCGGGAACTTCAAGGGAATTTGCAGATACAATTACAAAATTTGGAGCAGTAATGATAGATAACTCAAGTGCATTTCGTATGGATGAAAATGTACCGCTTATAGTTCCGGAAATCAATCCTGATGACTGTAAAAAAAGGCCAAGAAATATAATTGCAAATCCCAACTGTTCAACTATTATTCTGGTTGTTGCATTAAAGCCAATTCAGGATTTATCTCCTTTAAAGAGAGCTCATGTAGCTACCTATCAGGCAGCAAGCGGAGCCGGAGCTGCAGCAATGAAAGAACTTGAAGATCAGGTAATACAGATAGTAGAAAATAAACCTGTGAGGGTAGAAAAATTAACATATCAGATTGCATTCAATCTTATTCCACATATTGATGTGTTTCTTGAAAATGATTATACAAAAGAAGAAATGAAACTACATTATGAAACACGAAAAATTATGCATTCTGATATATCGGTAAGCTCCACCTGTGTCAGGGTTCCCGTTTTTCGGGCTCATTCGGAGGCGGTATGGGTTGAAACGGAGAAGGAACTGTCTATAGAAGCTATCAGAGCTAAAATGAAACAGGCAGAAGGCTTGGTTGTTGAGGACGATCCTTCCGCATTTAAATATCCCATGCCCTTGTTTGTGGCAGGGAAGGACCCGGTTTATGCCGGGCGTTTAAGAAATGACCATACGACACCTAATGGTATAGCCTTTTGGTGCGTTGGAGATCAGATAAAAAAAGGTGCTGCGCTTAATGCTGTTCAAATAGCCGAATATATGATAAAAAAGAGGCTTTTTTAAGTGTTGATAAATCTTATGTTAATAATTGTAAAAAATGGTATTTCATAAACTAAAACTCTTATTAACTGATAGGAAATATCAATACAATTAATATCTTTGCGGCATAAAAATAGTTTGGATTTGTTGGTTAGAAAAAGGCAATGTCGCGTAGATATCGCCTTTTTCGTTTTTAATACCATTTCATTACATGATATATTAACTTTAATCTTTATTCAAATGAACCATTCGGATATTATTATTAAAAAGCTAAAAGATTCAAATAATCCGGCGTTAATTGATCTGTACGGTGATGATAAACATACTGTTAAAATACAGGGAGACCGGTATATCGATCTGATCAGTAGATTCACAAAAAAATTTGGTGAATCAGATGGCGATTTTTTTAGTTCGCCCGGAAGAACTGAGATAGGTGGTAACCATACAGATCATAATCACGGTCGCGTATTAGCGGGTGCGGTCAATCTGGATAATATTGCCTTTGCTTCCAGGAACAGTAATAATACAATATATATTGAATCTACAGGATACCCGGGTTTTGAGGTTCATTTGGACAATTTAACTCCGGTTACTGAAGAAAAATATTCTTCTGCCTCGCTGGTCCGGGGTATTTGTGCTAAATTTAAGGAATTGGGTTATACGATCGGAGGGTTCAATGCCATAATAGACGGACAGGTACCTAAAGGTTCCGGGTTAAGTTCATCGGCATCTTTTGAAGTATTGATAGGAGCTATTCTCAGTCATTTGTATAACAAAGGAGCTATAGACCCTATACAAAACGCTATAGTAGGTCAGTATTCCGAAAACAATTTCTTTGGAAAGCCTTGCGGATTAATGGACCAGGTGGCTTGTTCCCTTGGAGGATTGGTAACGATTGATTTTAAAGACCCTGCTCATCCTGTGGTAAAAAAGGTAAATTTCAATTTTACGAATACCGGTTTTTATCTCATTATTACAGACACAGGCGGCAATCATGCTGATCTTAATGATGAGTATGCCGCTGTACCATCAGAAATGAAAGCTGTTGCCGCCGAATTAGGAGCCAATGTACTACGTGATGTTACTTTGGATGAGGTTGTAAAAATTATACCTAAAATAAGGGAAAAAACAGGAGACAGGTCAATTCTGCGTGCCTTACACTTCCTTGGGGAAAACCAGAGAGTTGTAAATCAGGTTGAAGCCCTTGAAAAAAATGAGTTTGACAAATTCCTTGGATTGGTAATTGATTCAGGCCGCAGTTCTTACATGTACAATCAAAATGTGTATCCGGTAACAAATATAAGGGAACAGGGAGTTTCCCTGGCTCTCGCTTTAAGTGAAATGATACTTAAGGGTAAAGGTGCCTGGAGAGTTCATGGCGGAGGATTTGCCGGTACGGTTCAGGCCTTTGTTCCAAAGGAATTTCAAAACAGATATATTGATACACTCGAACAGGTATTTGGAAAAGGAGCTTGTTCTTGCTTATTTATCCGATCCAAAGGTTCAGTCAAAGTTGAAATTTGATTGAATTATAAGAATTACTTGAAGTATAAATTTATAAGAGATGAAGTATAATATTTTTAATTTATTAACCATTTTATTAATAGTTTCAAATCTTAATACTGGGTTTTCACAAAAAATCAATGTTGTTCAATATGTTGATCCTTATATAGGTACTGGCGACCATGGCCACGTTTTTCTTGGGGCGAATGTTCCATTTGGTGCTGTTCAGGTTGGGCCCGATAATTACAATAAAGGGTGGGACTGGTGTTCGGGTTATCATTACTCAGACAGCATTCTGACCGGGTTTTCACAAATGCATTTGAGTGGTACCGGTGTGGGAGATCTGGGTGACATTGAAGTGATGCCTTATACGGGAGTATTTATGACTTCTCCTGGTACGGTTAAAGATCCCCTGTCAGGTTATGCAACTCTTTATACCCATAAAGATGAATCTGTTAAGCCGGGTTATTATTCTGTTAATCTGGTTAAATATGACGAAAAGGTTGAACTTACAGCCAGTGAGCGGGTAGGCTTCCACAGATATTCATTTAAGTATGCACAGAACGCACATATAGCCATAGATCTCACACATGGCATAGGTTCGGATAAAACGGTTAAAGCCTGTTTTAAAAAAGTGGATGATTTTACTTATACCGGTTACCGGTATTCTACAGGCTGGGCAAAGGACCAGCGAGTTTATTTTGCTATAATATTATCCCGTTTAGCTGATTCCTTAAGTTTATTTAAAGACGATATAAAGTTGAAGGATACAGTTGCAGAAGGGGAAAACATAAAGGCTTTCCTTAATTTTTATACACATGTAAATGAAGTTGTAATGCTTAAGATTGGCATATCGCCATTAAGCCAGGAGAATGCGCTTGCAAATATAAAAGCGGAAATTCCTTCCTGGGACTTTGAGCAGATAGTAGCAAAAGCCTATAACTTATGGGACAGGGAACTGGGAAGTGGAAGTCTCCACCCCTTACGTCCAGGATTTAAGAACTTTTTATACTTCCCTTTACCATTGTTTTACAGCTCCATTTTTATATAACGACCACAATGGGGATTATTTGGGTACTGATAAAAAAGTATATACAAATCCGGGATTTAATAATTATTCAGTATTTTCACTTTGGGATACCTACCGGGCTGCTCAGCCTCTTTTTACAATTCTTCAGCCCAATCGTGTCCCGGATATGGTTAATTCACTCCTGGCAATATATAAACAGCAAGGGAAGTTACCGGTATGGCCGCTGATGGGATGTGAAACTGACTGTATGGTAGGTTACAGTGCCGTACCGGTTATAGCTGATGCTTATTTAAAAGGGTTTCAGGGGTTTGACGGGCAACTGGCGTTTGAAGCAATGAAAGCTTCTTCTACAAAGGGACGACAATGGATTGAAATACCTGAAAGAAATAGGATACATACCCGCTGACAAGGAAAAAGAATCTGTTTCCAAAGCACTTGAATATGCTATTTCTGACGGTGTATTGCTCAGGTGGCTAAAAAACAAGGAAAAATGGACGATTTCGAATATTATTCAAAGAGGGCCAAAGCTTATACCCAGTATTTTGATACTATAACCGGTTTTATGCGTCCAAAACTTGCAAACGGCAGTTTCAGAGTACCTTTTGATCCAATAAAAGCAACGCATGATTATACTGAAGGCAATGCATGGCAGTACACATGGCTGGTTCCCCAGGACGTGGAAGGTCTTATCAAATTGTTCGGAGGGATAAAACCGTTTAAGAATAAGCTGGACAGCCTGTTTTTAGCAACAGGTGATTTAGGCAGTGAAGCACCTGAAGACATTTCCGGATTGATTGGTGAGTACGCCCATGGAAACGAACCCAGCCATCACATAGCATATATGTATGCATATGCAGGTCTGCAATGGAAAACTGCTGAAAAAGTCAGTTATATACTCCGGAATCTTTATCATGACAAGCCGGAAGGATTATGCGGAAACGAGGACTGTGGGCAAATGTCGGCATGGTATGTATTTTCTTCAATGGGGTTTTATCCTGTTAACCCTGCCTCATCGTGTTTTGTTTTTGGCACTCCGCTGTTTAATGATATAAAAATTAATTTACCAAAAAACAAAAAGTTTGAAATTAATGTACTAAATCCTTCACCTAAAAATATTTACATAAAAGCAATATTGGTTAATAATAAACCTTATAAATATTCCTATATTACATATAGAGAAATAATGAATGGCGGAACTTACGAATTTATTATGAGTGATGTACCCAATACAAAGTTTGGGGCTGAAGAAAAGTTCAGACCGGAGTCGAAGGTTTATTAGCTGTTCTATACTAATTATAAATTAGTTTCTATAATTTATGGTTATACATACAATTCTATATTGCTTATTTGTTGTTAATTTTTTTATTGGTGTAATAGTTCTTGTAATTCAGCAATCACAGAAGGAATTTAAAAAATTGGATTTTTGGATAATTACCTGTTTTTTAATTGCCATTGGTTATTTGTTATTGTCATTAAGAAACAGGGTACCTGACTTTTTGTCCATAATTGTTGCCAACTCCTTATTTCTGGGTTCAGGAGTAATAAGAGTTTACGGGTTTATCAGGTTTTTCGATTATAAGATTAAAAAATACGCGCATTACATTATAGGTTTTATAATTGTACTATATCTATTTACTTTAATATATTATACTTATGGTGAGAATAATATAGTTTTAAGAACCATTGTAAACAGTGTTTCATTTTCGGCATGTACGATTTACCTCGGATGGCTAATTTTAAAGAATAAGCCAAGAGATAATTCTTTAATATACAGATTTACAGCGGCGATATACTTCTCATATTCAGTTATTTCAATTTCACGTATAATTGGCTGGATATTGTTCCCCTCAATTAGCAATTTGTTCAATGAAGCCTGGATTAATGCATTCATGTTTATGTCCTTTTTGACAATTGACATATCCTGGACGATTTTATTTTTTGTAATGTTTAACACTAAAATAACAAATCGATTAATACAGGAAGAAAGAATATCCAAACAATGGGAAGATATATTTCTGCATACAAGATTAGGAATTGCTGTTGCTTTAAACGGATCGAACAGGCTGGATCTTATGAATCCCGAATTTGCACATATGCATGGTTATAGCCTTAAGGATATTAAGGGACAATCCCTTGAACTTGTGTTTGCTCCGGAGAGCATGCAGGAATTAAACATAATTCAGAATCAGCTTCTTGAAACCGGTCATAAATCATGGGAATCGTATCATAAAAGAAAAGATGGCACCACTTTTCCTGTGTTAAGCGATGAAACAATTATAAAAGATGAAAGCGGCAAATTCTTATACAGAGTTATTACAATTCAGGATATCACCCAACAAAAAAATGCCAGTATAGAATTACTGCTTGCCAAGGAAAAAGCTGAAGAAAGTGACCGTTTGAAAACTGCCTTCCTGCATAATATGAGTCACGAAATAAGAACACCTATGAATGCAGTAATGGGTTTCGCAAATTTATTGCCTGAAAACTTTGATAACAGGGCTAAGCTCGAAAAATTTTCAGAAATAATTAACGTCAGGTGTAAGGATTTACTTGTTCTGATAAACGATATACTTGATATAGCAAAAATAGAATCAGGGCAGTTAACAACCAGCCTCGAGGTTTGCAGTAAGACCAGGTTATTTTACGAAATAGAATCGTTTTTTCAGGAACAACAAGTACAAATGAAAAAACAACATATTCAGTTGAGCCTTGAAATAAAGGAGGATATCGGTGATGAAATAATTGTTACTGACAAGGTTAAGTTTAAACAAATTTTTATAAACTTATTGAGCAATGCATTTAAGTTTACAGAATCAGGTAATATTAAATTTGGTTGTAGTAATCACCTTAACAGTGGTATGGTTTATTTTGTTTCCGATACAGGAATTGGTATTCCTTTCAATAAACAGGCAGAAATTTTTGAAAGGTTTACTCAATTGTCGGGAAGTAAATTCAATACCAGCGGAGGTACAGGGTTAGGACTTTCTATAGTCAGGGGTCTTATAGATTTGTTGGGAGGTAATATTTGGCTGGAATCGGAACCCGGGAAAGGCACCACCTTTTATTTTACATTACTGAATAAATTAAAAGAATCGAAATGATTTAGCCTGTATTATTTCACCTTTTATTTGTTTGAAAAATCTTCCAGATATAGCCCTGTGGTTTCTACTTTCGAATAATTATTGCCCAATGCTGCCAGAAATGCATTGTGTACATCTTCTGCTCTGATAAAGTGTCCATTGAATTCCAAATTTTTAGTTGCGCAGGCATCACCGATCAATGTGCAATTAAAACCAAAATCCTTTGCAGCTCTTGTTGTTGCATCAATGCACATATGTGTCATCATGCCACATATAACTAAATCAGTTACATGCCTGTCTGTTAAATACGCTAATAAATTTGTTTCCCGGAAGCTATTGGGGAAATGTTTGACTATAGTTTTTTCATCTTCAATTGGCTTAACATTATCATGGATTTGGCAACCAAAAGTATCAGGCAGGAAAAAAGTTGCATCAGCCCGTAATGATATGTGTTGAATATGTATAATCAGGGAATTATCAGTTCTGAATTTTTCTAAAAGTCTTTTGGCATTTAAACTTGCACTTTCAGAACCTTCAAGGGGGTTTGCACCATTATCAAAATAATCATTTTGAATATCGATAATCAATAATACTGTGCTCATAATGTTATAAATTTTCCAGTTAGTTTTTATGCCGGTAATAATTTATGACCGGCTGTATTGTTTAGGCTTCATCCCTATATGTTCCTTAAAGACTCTTGCAAAATGGCTTAAATTGGTAAACCCCAACTTATAACCTATATCAGAAACTGATAGATTTTCCGCTTTTAATAAACGGGCGGCTTCTTTCATCCTGAATTCCTGATAATAACTGAAAATACTGTTGCCGAAAATTTGTTTGAATAAACGTTTCAGTTTGGAAGGACTCATATTGGCACAAACTGCCAGTTCATTAATAACTGGCGGGGTATCCAAATGTTCAAGCATTTGCTCTTTTACTTTGTAAATGTTTTGTATATCATGAATATTTAAAGCAACAGGATGTTTTGCTTCCCGTTTTTCCAATTCCATTAATAGTCTGCACACCAGTTCTTCTGATTTTATCCTCAGAAAAAACAGTTCAAAAGCTTCATCCACCGATTCATTAACTATTTCATCCACAATTTTTAGTAAGGAAGGGTAAATGATTTGTTCGAATAATAATGGTTGCATATTCTGTAAAAGACTTTGCAAAACCGGTGATTTTTCTGAAAAGTCAAATAACCCTTTCAAATAATCTGCATCTACTTCAATATTAATTGTTGCAGTATTTGTGTGAATTGAAATAACATTGTCGGTATTAATTCTGCTGGTTCCAATTAGCACAGAAGGTATTTCCTTTAATAGCTTTTCTGATAATTGTGTTTCTGTTTTAGGAAAAATGTTTTGAAACTTAAAAAATATCATTTTTTTAGAGGTATTGAATTCAGGGTTTTCAACAATCAAGTCCTCATATAGCTCATAGTTACTGATTAACATACGAATATGCTCATTAAAAACGAATCCTGAACAATAACCTTTGCCAAATTTTTCAGGGATTACTAATCTTCTGTTTTTTATTTCAGTCCCTAATAATTTAGCAAGCTTTTTCAGGACAACCGGTTCTGATTTCTGTTTTTCAATTTTCATAAAAAGTCTTTTACGACTATTTTACTGGCAAATATAGCTATTTTATCGCTAAAATACCAAATATATTTGTCTCATCAATTAACAAAAAAAATTAGTTTAACCATTAAGCAATTAGTTATAATTAAAACATCAAAAAATGAAATCAACAGTTCCTAACAATATTAAAGAGATGAATTTTAACCAGATATTTAAACAAATTTCACCGGAAGAGATATGTGAAGGTAACAACATATTTACTTTGCTGGGAAAAGATTTTTATGCTGTTACCGCAGGCAGGCAGGAGCATTATAATTCCATGGCAGGTAGCGGTGGCGGTTTTGGCATTCTCATGAGAAAGCCTACCATTTGGGGCGGTTTTAGAACTGATCGTTATACGCTTGAATTGATTCAAAAAGAGCAAACCTATACGCTTACTTTCTTCCCCGAAGAATTTAAGAAACAACTGCTCTATTTGGGAAGCAAATCGGGAAGAGATAATGATAAAATGAAAGAAGTTGAATTGACAAGTGTTCCAACTCCTTCCGGAAATATGTCCTACAAAGAAGCCAGACTTATTATTGAATGCAGATTGACACAAATCACTACCCCCAATCGCAATGATTTTTATTCACAATATGCCAAAGACTTCATAAACGAAGCTTATAAAGATGAGAACGATTATCGCAAATATGTATTTGGAGAAATTACCCATGCGTGGGTAAAGAATATTTAATTTTAAAGAAAGAATAATATGAATTTTTTTGAAAAGTTAGTAAAAATAAATTGCCATTCCAGGCATAAAATGCTTAGACAAGCTGCGGCTAATTTGCTGGAAAAGTTTTATTGCTGTGAAATTAATTGCACGGAAATAGATAAAAGTGTCTTGTTTGCTCATCATGCACGTGGGTGCACTATTGTTGCTTCAAAAATTTGTGAAAATGCTGTAATATTTCAAAATGTTACTATCGGGTCAAACCTGAGGTTTAATAAAGTAAGTGACGAATGGGAAAATATTGGTAATCCTGTTATATGTAAAAACGTAGTAATAGCTGATGGGGCTAAAATTCTTGGACCAATAATTATTGGTGAGAATTCTGTCATAGCAGCCGGGGCGATTATTACAAAAGATTTACCTGCCAACATGGTAGCATTTGGTGTGAACCAATGTAAGCCTAAAAATGCTGACTACGATTTAATATATAACCCGAATATGATTAACTTTGAGAAAATTATAGAAGCTAATTATAAATTAATTGCAAAATTTAAAGCAATTTACTAGCGAAGATTCCTGTTACTTTACCACCATCTTACTCCCCTCAAAAGAATCTTCTCCCTTTACAGACACAACATAAACACCTGGTTGTAACTGAATCCCTGGAGATTCACTAATGCAGCTTGTATTTGCTGTAAAAGTAACTGATGTACCGGATTTTACCGTGTCAGAACTTACAGAAATAGGTACAAACGTGTTAAAGCTTCAGAAATCAGTTTTTAATAGGGTAGGGGTATAAATTTAAAAAGAGGTACGGTTTTGTGATCCGTGCCTCTTTACCAGGAAATAATTCTCTAATAGATAAACCTTAATTTTAGGATTATTTATTATTTACAGTTTTATTACCAAAAATGTCAGGAATCCGTTTTTTCCAGCCAAGGATAAATATTCCAATAGCAAAAATGCCAATGTTAAATATTCCAATAGAAAAAATACCTATTGAAAATATACCAATAGAGAAAATACCTATTGAAAAAGTACCTGCTGAAAAAATACCTATTGAATATGTCCCTGCTGAAAAGTAATTTAAACAATAAGTGCATGCTGAAAAAAGATTAAGACCATGTTTATCAAACAAATAACCTGATGTTAATTGTAATAATACGCCAATTACGACAAGAACTATTGCTGTAATAAGAATAAGTTTTTTCATTGTTTTTAATTTTAGATTAATAAATATTTTTTGTTAAACATGATGCAAACATATAGGCAAACATACTTATCTCCAAATATTTGGGATATATAGCAAGGTTTTGTGATGAAATGCAAAAGTCGGTGCTGAAATGATAAATTCCCGGGATGAAATACAAACTCCAGGTTTATATCTTTTATTCTTTATCGGGCTTCAAAGTTCCATAATAATTTATTTATTATATTATTAAACGGGGCCTACAATACCCAAAAATGAATTATAGAATTGTCAAATTTGAAGTTTTTACAGAGGATCTTTATTTTTCATGTTTATCAAAAACTTGAATATGATCCTTTAATTTTTTAACTAAATTTCGGGAAACAGGAATTTCTGCTTCAGTATTTTTTAGTAATAGCTGTAAACCCTGAGCATTTCCTTTTATATGAATTATATTGGAAATATTAACAATAAAGGCCCTGTGACATTTTATTATTTGCTTGAATTCATCCAATTGCATCTCTGCCCGTTTTAAAGCACACCTGAGGATAAAGTTTTGAGCATTATTATCTTTATGATAAACAATTTTAATATAATTCCCCGTCGATTCAATATATAACAGCTGAGATAATTCCATTTCAATTTTATACTTCTGATTATCCCCAATTAAGCAAATAATTTGTTTATTGTCAATTTTAGTTTTAATGTCAGCTATATCTTTGTTTAAATCATTTGCCGATTTTAAGTTTTGTATTAACCATTTGTTTTGTACAATTATTGTAATGACTACTACAGGGATCACACCAATAATCAAAGTGTAAAACTGAAATAATAAAAATCCATAAACACTCCAAAAGATATTGAAAAATAAACAAGTATATAAAAAATTACCCAGACCTATTGTAAATAAAATACAGCTAACAATTATAATTTGTTTAAAAACTGTCCATGATTTTTCATGAAACCAATTTTTAAAACACAATGGAACGATAAAAGAGTTAATTAAAATGGCAACAAGAGTAATAATGCCATAGCCTGTAATTATTAATATTTTATTTGAGCCATCAAATTGGGATAATCCAAATGGTTGAAAAATCAACAAAAATAAAATTATAAATACACTAACAAAAATTGCGTTCTTCCAAGGATTTGCATTCTTCGGGAAAGGTTGACCTAAATTTATATTTATCATTATTTATAAATAATTTAATATTTTTAGTATTAAAAATAAATTTAATTTATTAATAATTAGGCTAATGTCGTTGCTAATACAGGTAGACATGTGTACAAATATATTCATATATTTTTTTAACAAATTTGTAATTAGTTTAATATATTATAAGTTTAAATATGTAAATAATATTCAAATAGATACATTTGAAATCCCTAAGTTTTGAAAACCTGTAAATACATTTTGTAAAGTTTTTGTGTCGTGAATTATCAACTGATTCTCTTTTGTAAGAATGACATTAGTCTTACTCAGCCTAAATTGCATGAAATTACCGGCATAATCTTTCAATATAATATTGGTCAAAGAAATTTTTTTAACCTTGTTGTGAAAATGCTGAAAAAGAAGTTGTTAAAAATAATACAATAATTAAATATTTCATATAAAACACATTTTATTTTGAATTTTATAGTAATATTATAACCTTTAAATAAATTAATCCGGAGGCATACTTAGATTTTCACCGTGATGTTGGAAGGCATTCCAAATTTCTCTCAGAATATGGTTTTAAAGTACATGCTATAGGATAAATTAACAGGTTAATTTATTATCTTTAATTATACTATATGTTCTACAACAAATTTCCAAATCAGGTTTTAAATATTATCAAAAATTAATGAGCTCTTTTAAATGGATATTTTTAATATTGGGATTATTCTGTTTACCAATTATTGGAGTATTAGCACAAACAAGTTATCAGCAAACATACAATAATTATACAGGTTCATGGGAATCCTCCTCAAGCTGGAACCCAACATGGACTCCCCAAACTACCATAAGCGGAGTAGGTATAACTATATACGGGTATATTTCTGCATATGAATCTATATCATTTACAGGAGCTTCGGCTAACCTGTATGTTAATGATACTCTTGTAATATACGGAAATCTTACTATTGACACTACAACTACTCTTGATATAAATTCACATGGAATAATCATTGTTTGGGGTAATCTTTATATTAACAATAATGCGACGATTTATGATAATGACTATTTAATTGTAACTGGCAACATAATAAAAGGTGGGTCAATAAACGATGGTACATTTATCAGAAACAGCGGGGGAAATATTTATATGCTTGGTTCTACCGTTCCATTAAGTTTAACTGATGGAAATAGTCATTTTCCGGCCCTCAATTGCAATGCACCTACAAACCCATATTCAAATTCAGGTTGTAGTTACGGTAATTTGAATGATTTAATTAATGATCCCATATACCCATTCTTTGAATCTACTTGTCAAACTGCTACTCCAACCATTACAGCTACCGGGCCGACTACTTTCTGTTCCGGTGATAGTGTGACCTTAACATCCAGTTCAGGAACATCATATTTATGGTCTAATGGTAAAACTTCACAAAGTATAATTGCAAAATCATCTGGTAACTATACAGTTAAGGTAACTAATGCAAATGGATGTCAAAGTGCTTCATCAATAGCAACTGTTGTAACAGTAAATTCTCTGCCTTCTGCACCAACAATAACAACAAACGGACCTACAATTTTTTGCAAAGGAGGAAATGTAAAATTAACTTCAAGTCCAGGATTGTTATATTTTTGGACAAATGGAATGACTACTCAAAATATAACGGTTGACTCAGCAGGTATATACAGAGTAATGGTTAAAAATGCAAATGGTTGTCAGAGTCCATTATCAGCAGGATTAGATGTATTTGTTAATTATCCGCCGCCTGCTCCAACAATAACCCCTGGTGGTCTTACAACATTCTGCGATGGTGATAGTGTAATTTTAGCCTCAAGTAGTGGTTCAACTTATCTTTGGTCCAATGGATTAACTTCCCAAAGTATTAATGTTAAAACCTCCGGCGAATTTACAGTAAGTGTTACTGGATTAAACGGATGTCAGAGTTCACCATCAGATACTACAGTTGTGACTGTAAACGCCTTGCCAGTTACACCTACTATAACTGCCAGGGGGCCTACGGTCTTTTGCCAGGGTGGAAATGTAACTTTAATCTCAAGTAACGGAGCAGGTTATTTATGGTCAAATGGGACAACTTCTGATACTACAAATGTTAATGAATCCGGTCCCTATTCTGTTAAGATTTTCAATGCTAATGGTTGCATGAGTGCCTGGTCGGTAGCTAAAATAGTAACTGTTAATAGTTTACCTTTAACACCTGTAATCACTGCATCCAGCTCAACCACTTTCTGTGAAGGAGGAAGTGTAACTCTAACATCAAGTGGAAGTGGTAATTATTTATGGTCAAACGGATCAACAGATCCAAATATTAATGTTACAAAAGCTGGAAATTATTTTGTTCAAATTAAAGACATCAATGGATGTCAAAGTTCAACATCAGATACTACTGTTGTAAAAGTAAATACCTTACCCGTTGTTAATACCGGATCAAATATTTCCATTCCCAATGGAACAAATACAACTTTAACGGCAACAGTTACAGGCACTGCTCCATTTACATATTTATGGACGCCTTCCGCAGAACTTGTAAATGATACCATGAAAGATCCTACAACAATTAATTTATCAAATACTACAATTTTTACATTAAAGGCCACTTCTATTTCAACATCTTGTTCTTCACAGGGTTATGTAACAGTTTCTATTACCGGAGGTCCATTAACGACAACTCCGTCAGCTACTCCTGTTAAAGTTTGTGCAGGTACTAATGTACAATTAAAAGCCTTAGCAGGTGGAGGTTCAGGAACTTATAGTTATAACTGGACTTCCCTCCCGGCAGGTTTTACATCAATTCTAGCTAATCCCATTGTTAATCCTTTAGTTAATACAACATATTATATAAATGTTTCTGATGGTTTTAATATTGCCAACAGTCAGGTTTTGGTAACAGTAAATCCTTTACCGGTAATTCCAACAATTACAGCCGACAGTCTTACAACATTCTGTGAAGGTGGGAGTGTAAGACTGACCTCAAATGCAGGAACAGGTAATCTATGGTCAAATGGAGATACTATGTCAAGTATAATAGTTACCAATTCAGGACATTATACTGTTAAGGTTACAAATTCTTTTGGTTGTCAGAGTGATTCTTCAACTACAACAGTTGTAACAGTAAATAGCATTCCAACAACACCAATTATTACCCCAAATGGTTCAACAACTTTCTGCAAGGGCGATAGTGTAACATTAATTTCAAGTAAAGCATATAAATATTTATGGTCAACAGGTGATACTACAAATAGTATAAATATAGATACATCAAATAGTTATTTTGTAAAGGTCACAAATTTAAGCGGATGCCAGAGTGCTAATTCTGTACCTACTATAGTTACTGTTAACCAATTACCGACAACTCCAGATATTAATGTTGAAGGTTCAATAAATTTTTGTGAGGGGGATAGTGTAATATTAACTTCAAGCGAGGGTAATAGTTATATCTGGTCCAATGGAGAAACAACAAAAAATATAAACATAACCAAAACAGGAAGCTATTTCGTTCAGGTTACTAATACAAATGGTTGCTTGAGTGATACATCCTTACATAAAAATGTAACCGTTGATAACTTACCAGCTGTACCGGTAATTTTAGCCAGTGGGTCAACAAATATATGTGAAGGGGATAGTGTAAAATTAACGTCGAGTGAAGGAATCAGGAATTTATGGTCAACTAACGATACTACATCAAGTATTTATGTTACTAATACTGGAAATTACACTGTTAGGATTACAAATTTAAACGGGTGTCAAAGCAAGTTATCATCACCTTTAAAAGTTACCGTAAATGAAATTCCGACCACGCCAACCATCACCTCAGGTGGACCAACTACATTTTGTGAGGGAGATAGCGTTAAATTAACTTCAAGTTATGGCAATTTTTATTTATGGTCAGATAGCGATACAACTGAAAGTATAATAGCTACCAAATCCGGAAATTATTATGTTAAAGTGAAAAATGCCAATGGATGTATAAGTGGCTCCTCAGTCGAGGTCACTATAACAGTGAATGCTTTGCCTTTTGTCCCAACCATAACTGCAGATGGCACCACCACATTTTGTTATGGAGATAGTGTTGGCCTTATTTCAAGTACTGGTTCAAGCTATTTATGGTCAAATGGTTCAACATCTCCAAGTATAAATATTACCTTATCAGGTAATTATACTGTAAAAATTACTGATATAAACGGTTGTCAAAGTTTATCATCACAACCTGAAATAGTAACGGTAAACCCTTTACCGGCAGTTAAAATAACCAGTAGTGATAGTTCATTATGTATTAATGATTTAAGGCTATTAACAGCCAATCCGGCAGGAGGAACATTTAAAGTTATTGACGGACCTGGTATTGTCGAAGGGAATAATCTATCAGCATCCAATACCGGTGGCATTACATTAGTTTATAGTTATTCCAATGGTTGTTCCAATAAAGATTCACAGTTAATCATTGTAAATCCTATACCTCTTGCAAATGCCGGACCTAATCAGGATCTTACCTTTGTTTTTCAAACAAATTTAGAGGCAGAATTAATATTACCTGAAACAGGTTACTGGAGCTTGAGTTCCGGTACTGGTTTGATCAGTGACATTCATTCTCCTTCAACTTTTGTAAGTGACTTATCATTAGGGGATAATAGTTTTTTATGGAAAGTACAGAATGGTCATTGTGAAGCAGATACAACCGTACATATAATCGTTCATGACTTGTTTGTGCCTTCAGTTATTACACCAAACGGTGATGGGAAAAATGATTATTTTAAATTAAGTGAAGGAATAGGTCAGGTCGAGCTAATAATAATCGATAAATGGGGCAATGAAGAGTATTCAAATAACAATTATTCAAATAACTGGGATGGTAAAAATAATCAAGGAATGGAATTACCAAATGACACATATTTCTATTTACTGAAATTTTCAAATGGAAGGGTAAAAAAAGGATATATATTAATTAAAAGATAAATGAACAGATTAATATTAAGTGTTTTAATAGTATTAATTCCGGTCAATATTTTTGGTCAGTTATTTCCTTTGTCGGACAATTATGTATATGATGCTCTTGATATAAATCCTGCTTTTGCCGGTTGTCTGGAAGGATTGAGTGCAACCGTTATGTACCGTGATCAATGGATCGGCCTTGAAGGGGCACCTAAAAATCTCATGTTATCAATTCATACAGCTGTGAATAACGACCGCATAGGATTAGGATTATTAATTGATGAAAACAGTATAGGAATAAATCAACAAACAAATATATTAGGTAATTATTCTTATAGAATCGAGATTGTTGATGGAATTTTAGCATTAGGGTTAGGTTTTGGAATAAGCGAATATCAAAATTCCTGGAATAACCTAAATATAACCGATTTAAATGATCCTGAACTTATTAACAACCCTTCTTGTGCTGTTTTACCTACTTTTAATCTTGGAATGTACTATTATTCAAGAAAATACTTTTTAGGTTTATCTGTACCTTTATTTTTAAGTAATGAAATAAACCAAAGTACACATAAATATCAGATAAGTAATAAGTTTTCTAGTTATAACTATTTAATTAACTGTGGATATAAAGTGAGAGTTAGTCCCAGGATCAACTTTTTACCTTCATTATTAATAAAATATAATCCAAATACTACTATTCAGATAGACTATAATACATTTTTAGATTTTAATAATATTATTTGGCTGGGTGTTGCCTACAGGAGCAGTAATACCATGGTGGGGAGGCTTAAAGTTCAAATTAACCATCAGCTAAAATTAGTATACTCGTATGATTATGATATGAATACTTTAGGCAGATATGAGAATGGTTCTCATGAAATAGGGATAAATTATATTTTTAATTATATAAGATTGGTAAAAGGTCCCCGCCAATTTAAAATTTTTAATTGATGAGAAATGTTATTTCTACATTAGCTGTTTTATTTATGTTTTGTTTTACCAAAACATTTGCACAGACACAGCATTTTACCGTTAAAAGAACATCTTTCAGTTCCGGAATAGATGATGAATTTTCACCTGTATATTATAAAAAAGGAATTGTGTATTGTTCCAATCTACGTCTTAATTCTCTGGTAAGTTTTAGCGATGGAAAAAACAGGCTCTTTAAGTTATTCTATATAATACCTAAAGGAAGAAACGGATGGAAAAGCCCAAAATTATTTTCCAGAGAACTTATTACAGATTCCAATGACGGTCCCGCTACATTTAATATTACCGGGAATATCATTTATTATTCAAGGAATAATTTTGTAAATTTCAGGCTAAGAAATATTTCTGATTCTACTAATAACATGGGTATATACTCAGCGGAATTAAAAAACGGAAAATTTACAAATATTACACCATTTAAGTATAATAACCCATTGTATTCATTTTGTGCACCGGCACTCTCTGCTGATGGACAAAGAATTTATTTTTCTTCTGATATGCCGGGAGGTTACGGAGGATTTGACCTTTATTATTGTAACAGGCGTAATAATGACTGGGATCCTCCGGTCAATTTAGGATCTGTAATTAATAGTCCAAAAAATGAATCATTCCCATATATGTCAGGAAATGGAGACTTATATTTTGCATCGGACGGCCTTAAGGGTTATGGAGGACTTGATATTTTTTACACACGTGAAATAAATGGAAAATGGGAAACCCCTGTACACCTGGATTCAGCAATAAATACACCTTTTGACGATTTTGGCCTGATTATCGATTCCACAGGACTGAACGGTTTTTTTTCATCAAACAGGAGACATACCGACGATATTTATAGTTTCAGTTCAGTTCCATTACAAATTGAAAATTGCAAAGATATTAAAGAAAATAATTATTGTTTTACCTTTTACGATGAACGATATCAGCATAATGATTCAATAAAAGTATCCTATTTATGGGATTTTGGAGATGGTATAATTCAAAATGGCATAGAAG
This sequence comes from uncultured Bacteroidota bacterium, assembly GCA_963766305.1. GTDB lineage: Bacteria > Bacteroidota > Bacteroidia > Bacteroidales > JAAUTT01 > JAAUTT01. The sequence goes on along the minus strand of CAVYAE010000034.1, from coordinate 36,723 downwards.
TAAAACATTGTTTTCCGGGACCGGGAACTTATTCAGTTAAATTAAAGATAATTGATGAAATAACTGGTAAACCTATTCTTGCAATGGATCAATATAATGTTGATCTTAATAATATTGAACAAGGGTATATAAATTCAATGAATTTTGGTTTAAAGGATAATTCACTAATATTTGATGGATTACAATCTAATCTGAAAGGCTGTAGCATAACAGATTATAAATGGAATTTTGGGGAAGGTTTTAAAACCGGTCGGTCAATTATGAACCACACTTTTCACAAGCCCGGGGATTATACTGTTCAGATGGCTATTTCAGGTAAGAATGATAGCCTGAACAGTTATTTTCAAACATGTGTAACAAGACATATTAGTATTTATGATAAATTTTCCGAATTAAAATTTAAGAAAGATTCTGATAAATATTTACCTGGTATGACAGTTAATGAAAGTAATATACAAATTTTAAATCCAAGGTTTTACATTCTAAACGATCTTACGAAACAGCAAAATCAAGAAATAATTGAATCGTTAAACAAAAATATTAATGGTAAAATTATATTTGACCGATACGAAATAAACCCTTTATCATTTGAATTACTAAATTCTATAGCCGGAGTACTTAAATCCGATACAACCATAAAACTTGAAATTTGTGTAAATTCAAAAGAGAATAATATACCTGAAAAAAAAATGAACAATTCAGAAAGATTGGCTCAGGCATTGGCATTTTATCTAAAAAATAAAGATATCAGTTTAAATGCTTTCCATGCTAAAGGCTTTGAACACAACATGGTGGATATAGGATCATTTTTTTACAGAATATTATCATATGATAATGTAATTGGATTTTACTTTATGTCGAATAAAGAAATTAAAGAATGAAAAATGTTTTAATGATATTATTATTTCTTACTACAAGGTTAATTGTATATAGTCAAGCGGCTCCCGCAGTTGATGAAAATATTCCATATCTGGTAACTTTTGGTGCTGATGCACTAACCTCCTGGGGTGATGACGATTTTATACAGATATTCTTTTGTTTAATACCATTATCTCAAAAGGACCCCGTTTATATAAGGGTATATGACCCTGATACCGGAGGTGACATTGATGAAGCCAAAGGAGATTTTAATACTATTGTTAATTTTTCGGTTTATGGTGGTAAAGGATGTTGGTCAGATACTGCAGCCCAGAGTGTTCACCCAAAAGGAACCTTTAAGAGTGGCTATTTATTATCTTCAAAATCTTTTGGTGCAGATCCAAAGTACAACAAAAACTGGTATAGTTTTGGACCTTTTAATCCTTCAGAAGGTGAATATGTTGAAAAACTTAAGGGTAGAATATTTAAAATTATAGCACAGGGAATTTCAGGAAATGATGGGAATTTATATAAATATTTTTTAAGTGTTAGCCCAAATCAAAATATACCTGTTGAAGGTGGCAATTTTTTCACTTATAAATACCATTTTCGGTTACCGGATGATCCTAAACAAGTTTGTCAAATCTATCCCTTTGTTGATGATAAGACTATTTCTATTGAAATATCTAATTTTGACTGGGATAATGATGGAGTAATAAGGGTAATCTCAGTTGCTAAAAATGGATTGTTATGTGAAGTATCAGGTGAAAACAATTGGAAAATAAATAAATTCCCTATTGTTCCTGAAGAAAAAAATACTACAATTGAGATACAATTCATTAAAAATCAAACTATTCAAATAAAAAATAATAATGTAGTGGTTACCGTCAGAAATCAATATGGGATGTCTCTGCCATTTTTTGTAATACCAATAGGAGGAGTACCCATCTATTCTCCCAAAATTCGAATGAAATGATATAAAATAGAAAAATAATTTATAATGATAAAATCGGGTATTTATATTTCCAGTTACTTCATAAACAGGATAGCAGGTTTATTATTCAAGCATTTGTCCCGTAGAAATATAAATCCTGTTAAGGTTTTGCTATTAATATTATTCTTAGTTTTTACAGATAAAGTTTACTCAGGTGATTATTCTTTCCATACTTATACAACAGAACAAGGGTTGGCACAACCTTACATATATTCATTACTGCAGGATAGCAGGGGTTATTTATGGATAGGCACAGGAAATGGATTATCCAGGTTTGACGGTATTAAATTTGAATCCTTTACCACTAATGATTCTTTGGCCGACAATTTTATAAATTGCAGCATTTCAGATGGTAATTATCTTTGGTTTGGATTTCCTAATGGCAGGATTTCATTATTTAACGGGAAGAAATTTAAAACAGTAAAAATCCCTCAACCAACAGGAAGTCCAATTACCCATTTTATAAAAGGTCCGGGTAAACATATTTGGGCAAGTACTTATAGTGATGGATTATTAGAATTTGGAAATACAAATGAAGAGGTTATTCATCATGGGTTAAGTGAAAATATAAATATTATAACATTTGATTTTTTCAGTGAGGATGAATTAATTGTTGGTACAAATGCAGGTTTATTTAAATGTAAAATAGGAAATGCAGGTAAAATAGAAAATATTACAATATTTAAAGAAATTCCGGATTCTAAAATAACAGCAATAAAAAAGATTAAAAATGGAAATGGATTTTACATATCTACAGAAAATGACGGCATATATATACTCAAGCTTAATCAAAATAAAATAATCGTTTCGAAATTTAATACTGGTGCAGAAATAACTCTTAATGGCATCCAGGATATATTGGAAGATAGCCACCAAAATCTCTGGATATGTTCCTTTGGTAGTGGTTTAATAAAATTAACCTTATCTGATTCATTTCAAATATTAAAAGTTGATTTTTATAATAAATCAAATGGATATTTATCAGACAATACTAAAACAGTATTTGAAGACCGTGAGGGAAATATCTGGTGTGGCAATTATGGTGAAGGATTGACTCTGATTACAACTAACGTTTTTTCTGTAATTTCATTTGATAAAATATTATACGGGGATAAGGTATTTTCAATTTATGTTACCGGATCAAATTATTTTATTGGTACTAATAAGGGACTTATTCAACTTAATCAGTTGACAGGAAAAATAATCAGGTTTTTCAGCAAGGATGTTGGTTTGCCCAATGATACTGTAACTGCTATATATTCAACCGACGGTAAAGAACTTTGGATAGGTACTGATAAAAATGGTGTTTTCAGGTTGAAAATAAATAGTGGTATATTCAGTAAATATTCTTTAGGAAATGGCAACCTTGAAAATTCTGTAACATGTATTACGGGTAAAGGGAATCAAATTTTTGCAGGCACAAAAAAAGGATTATGTAATATTAATTCAGAAACCAATAGTATCCGGTGGTATTCTATAAACCAGGGAGGGCTTCCGCATAATTATATTAATAGTTTATATTTAGACCATTCAGGAAAATTATGGATAAGCTCACCCACAAATATACTTGCATATATTAAGGAGGAAAAGGTTACTAAGATACCACTGAATTTCAGAAGTGGAATTATTACTTTAGGACCTATAACAGAAGACAAAGATTATAATATATGGATAGGATCCAATGGAAATGGCGTTTTGAGGGTAAAATCAGATTCTGTAATAAACCTAACAACAAAAGAAGGTCTTTTGTCTGATTATTGTTATTCAATAATTTGTGATGATAAAAACAATGTCTGGGTAGGTCACTCAGGAGGATTGAGCAGGATTAAAACAATTGATTACTCAGTAAAACCAATTAATAATTTTAATGGAAATATTGATAATTTTAGTTTTTATCCAAATGCTGTTGTAAAAGATACAAATCACAAACTTATCTTTGGCTCTGATCACGGACTAATTTCTTATGATCCCTCCAGAGAACCAATAGGATATTTATCACCTGTCCTGGGAATAATTTCAATTAAAATAAATGATGAAGAAAGAAACATCACTGATAAAATTGTCCTTTCACCAGGAAAATATAAAATAAGAATTGATTTTTTAGGAATTAATTTAAAAGAACCCGGTCTTGTGACATACCAATATATACTAGAAGGTTATGATCAATGGTCGGGCATTACAAAAAATACAAACGTTACATATCAGTTGACTGAAGGAAATTATCGTTTTGTTCTAAAGGCATCCAGTGGTGATGGTGCCGTGACTGAAAAACCTCTTTTAATAAATATTATAATACAAACACCAATCTGGAAAAAATGGTGGGTTTACTGTATTATTGCGATCCTGTTGATAGTTATAATAGCTTATTACATAAAAAATCGTGAATTAAATCTTTTTGAAGAAAATAGGCTTTTGGAAAGAAAAGTCAAGGAACGGACTTTTGAAATATTGTGTCAGAAAAAGGAAATTGAGTTACAACGTGATTTGATTGAAAGCAATAATTTAAATATTATCTCAAGCATAACCTATGCCAGGCACATACAAAATGCTGTTTTACCATCCCAACTAATTATTAATAAATTATTACCTGAAAATTTTATTCTTAGTAAACCTAAAGATATAGTAAGTGGTGATTTCTATTGGGTTACAGAAAAAAGAAACAAAGTGGTTTTTACCGTAGCGGATTGTACCGGACATGGGGTTCCAGGGGCATTCATGAGTCTTATGGGTATTACCTTGTTAAGAGAAATTGTTAATATAGGTGGAATTACCAGATCAGATGATATAGTTATGATTTTACGTGAAAAATTAATCCTTGCACTCCAACAATCACAAACCAGAATAGATACTCCTGACGGAATGGATTTATCTTTGTGCGTTTTAGACAAGGATAATAAAAAAATTTATTTTACGGGAGCTAAGAATGACCTGGTTTATTTTAGAGATGGTATATTAAATGTAGTAAAAGCAAATAACATTTCAGTTAGTGCCATGACCCAGGATTCCGGTATTTTTACCATGAACGAAATTGAATATAAGGATGATGACATTTTTTATTTATTTTCTGACGGATATAAAGATCAGTTTGGAGGCGAGTTTAATAAAAAATTTCTGCGTAATCAGTTTTACAACTTATTAACATCAATCCATACACTGGAAATGGAAAAACAAAAGGAAATTCTTGAGAAAACTTTAATTGATTGGATGAAGGATAATCTTCAAACAGATGATATTACCGTTATGGGGATTCGTTTTAACTGCTTTAAACAACGCTAAAATATATTGTAATTTGACAATTTATATTCGACGTTATCATTATTTGCATAAACTTGTTTAAACTTTATTCGTATATGGTTACAAAGTTTCAACACTAGTTTAATAATTATTTAATTATTGCATTGTCCAATTTTTATAACCAATAAACCTAATATTTAGTCCATGGAAAATGACGACAATTTAAACAAATTGACATGTTATTGCTGCAGATCAGCATATAATGAATCCGACAGCTTTTGTGGTGTTTGTGGATATCCGTTAAAAGGTACTAAAGAAGAACAAAAACAGTTTAGCACAAATTATTATCTTAATAAGATTGACATAGATAATGTTAAGGTAAAAATAAAGCAAGCCAGGCTAATATTGTATGTTCTATCAGGCTTTACGGTAATAACTGGTTTGGTGTTATTACTTAAAGATAACAATAACTTATTATTTATTGTAAATCTAATACTTGCAGGAATTTATTTAGGATTGGGCTTTTGGGCCAGGAAGAAAGCCTTCGCTGCAATTTTTACCGGATTCCTTATTTATATTACTATTATTCTCTTAAATGGTATTTTTACTCCACTTACTTTAATTAATGGCATTGTTTTTAAAGTAATATTTATCATTGCGTTTATAAAAGCTACATATGGTGCTTATAAATTCAAAATTGATGAAGGATAAATATTATGAAGTGTTTTAAATGTGGCAATGAAAATACTGAAGATATTCATTTTTGTACCAATTGTGGCAATCAATTATATGGCGTTAAATACGATATCCTTGATAAGGATAAAAAATATTTAAATCAGACTATATTTCTATTTTTAAGTATTGTTATAGTTATTCTATTGTCCTGGAGGAGTATATCTATTTTCTCATTAAAAACCTTTGAGTTTATTTTTAATAGTTTTTTATTGGCAATAATTATATTGTATACATGTTTTGATAACAAGAGCTTTTTTAAATTATTTAAGTTACATCTTAACATTAAGCCAATTTTATTTATTATAGGTACACCTGTATTGGCATTTTTAATAATTCATTTAGCAAATTTAATAAGAACAGCTTTCTTACTTAAGCATACTACTTATTATGAACAATATAGCAGTTTATTAGTAAACAATGTCTATTTATATGGGATTATTTTTATAGCTATCCTGCCAGGCTTTTTAGAAGAGATGTTATTCAGAGGATTATTATTTAATAATTTACTAAGATTAACGCGTCCAAAAACAGTAATTTTAATTACAAGCATTCTGTTTTCATTTGTTCATTTTGCATTTATATCAATTTTCTGGTTATTTTTTATAGGGTTAATTTTAGGATATTTAAGGTACAGATATAGAACAATTTGGTATAGTATAATTTTTCATTGTTGTTATAATGCCTCTGTCTTCTTTTTAGAAATGGTCACTTCATGTAATTATTAAGATAGAAATCATAAGTTTTCATGTATGTAAAAGGTTGGATTGACTTCGTCGATCCCTAAAAAGTGATTAGCTGGATGCGATACAATATTAGCGGGATTGACTCGTCGATCCCTAAAAAGTGATTAGCTAGTTGCAATACAATATTAGCGGGATTGACTTCGTCGATCCCTAAAAAGTGATTAGCTAATTGCAATACAATATTAGCGGATTGACTCGTCGATCCCTAAAAAGTGATTAGCTAGTTGCAATACAATATTAGCGGGATTGACTTCGTCGATCCCCTGAGTAAAAGTTATAATTGAAACATACTGTAAACAGGATAATGGGATTGCCTTCGGCGATCCCTAAAAAGTGATTAGCTGGTTGCGATACAATATTAGCGGGATTGACTTCGTCGATCCCTAAAAAGTGATTAGCTAGTTGCAATCACTAGTGTCTCGTTAAAATAGATTGAGTTTTAATTGTTTATAATTAGGTTCTTTGACATTTTGGTAATTAATATTTGTAAGTAGTTCTTTTACTGGCGTTTTATCCAGTAGTGAGATTCCTAAGATCTGTAATATTTCGTAGGTTGTGCGTTCAATTTTAAGTTCCTTACCTACTATTGCAACTAAACAATATGTAATTATTGCACAATAAAGTTGAGTTTTTACTGCATTTGGAGTGTGGCCCCAAAAGCTTTTTACTTTCAAGTGTTGTTTTATCCATTTAAAAAATAACTCTACCTGCCAGCGATTCTTATATAGAGTAGCGATTTCAGTTGCTGTTAGTTCAAAATTGTTTGTCAAAAAAACAAACTCAACATCTGTGTCACTATCATAATACTTGATTCTACGCAGTTTCTTAGGATAACGAACATGAGACCTGTATACAACAAAGGTTCCTATTTGGTCACATTTGACACCTACTTGATTATTTGTATTTTTGGAATACATACGGTTGAATTGTAAGTTGTCTCTTGCTCTCACTACAAAATAAGCTTCAAGTTTATCGATTCTGAAAAGACGTTCAAAATCATTGTACCCTCGATCAAATATGTAGTAACTTCCTCTTTCGTAGGGTATATGATCCATTCCATTGACATCATTGACAGAGGCCGGTGTAATATAAAAGAAACTTGGTATCTGTGTTTTAACGTCATAGAGCGTGTGCATTTTGATTGCTCCTTTTTCCTTGCGGAACTCAGCCCACCAAAATACACTTAAACATAGATCAATGGTAGTTGAATCAAAAGCATAAACATTGCCGTCTACTTTGATATCAAAATCGCTACATACACACACTCTGCGTGCATAATCTACAAGATGAAAAGCAAATTCTTCATATAATTTACTATTCCTGCGTATATTAGCCCTTGCAAGTGTAGGTCGATTAACGTTTGAACCAAGACCCAAATGATATAACTTAGCTTTGTGTGCATCCAGAGCAACAATTAAATCACGAAGACTGTCTCGATTAGTAAGTTGTCCAAATACCATGCAAAGCATCTGATTCCAGCATGTAAATGTACGAATGTGCTTATTGCCTTTGTATTTTAGAACAATACCATCGAATACTCTTCTAGGCAAAAACTCTGTTATCTGAGCGAAAACATATTTCCCTTGGTTCATTTTCTGAAGAATTTGAATCCAAAGAAAATAAATTGAAATCGTCACGCAACAAAAACCTTTACAAATAATTAATTATCAAATATATCAAAGAACTTTTAAAATATTAAACGAGACACTAGTGAGTTGCAATACAATATTAGCGGGATTGACTTCGTCGATCCCCTGAGTAAAAGTTATAATTGAAACATACTGTAAACAGGATAATGGGATTGCCTTCGGCGATCCCTAAAAAGTGATTAGCTGGTTGCGATACAATATTAGCGGGATTGACTTCGTCGATCCCTAAGGGGGATGCTAAAACTGAAGCTAACCCTAAAGGGTTTTATTTTTTTGTCATCTTCGCTTTTGAAAGTAAACTTTCAAAGCTTGATTCCAAAAAAATACCCTGCATTCTGCAGGGTTAGCTTCAGTTTGCGGAGAAAAAGGGATTCGAACCCCTGGTCCAGTCGCCCGGACAACGGTTTTCAAGACCGCCGCATTCGACCGCTCTGCCATTTCTCCAGGCTGCAAAAGTAAAAATACTTTTTTAATTAGCACTTTTAAAATAGAAAAAACGTAATCAGTTTAGGTTGTTTATAAAAATAAAATTGACGTTTGTCAAAAAAAACCATTTTTTTTTGTTGTTTTTAAAAATTTTTTTTTAATGATTTGTTAAACGCCAGAAATACTCTATATTTGCAAGTAATTTTAATAACTAATTAAAATAAAATACTAACCCTAAAACTAATTATTATGAATAAAGCAGAATTAATTGATGCCATTGCTGCAGAATCAAGTTTAACTAAGGCTGACTCAAAAAAAGCTCTGGATGCATTTATTAAAGCAACAAGCGGAGCACTTAAAAAAGGAGACCGTGTAGCACTCGTTGGTTTTGGTTCATTTGGTGTAGCTAAAAGAAGTGCAAGAACGGGACGTAATCCACAAACTGGCAAACCTATTAACATTAAAGCTAAAAATGTCGTTAAATTTAAAGCTGGAGCTGACTTAGTTACAATTGTACAATAAATTTGTAAATAACAATTATTAAGGGGTGTTACTACCCCTTATTTTTTGGTATTAATTTTAATCAAACAATTTAATTATTGGATCTCATTTTTGAAGACTTATTAAGATAAATACCGTTTTATTCAAAACTCTAACGTATAATTCATTATATGTTAGAGTTTTTTTTACACCCCGTTGATAACATTTCGAAAAATGTGTTATATTTGACGAAATGATCAATTAAAAAGTTGAACTATTCTATTTAATAGATGAAATATACTAAAGGATGAACTGTATTATAATTGATGATGATAAGCTTTCATCAAAAGTCATTGAATCATATGTTGAAAGGACTGAAAATTTAGTACTGTTATCATCTTTTTCCAATGCTGTTGAAGCTATCAATGCCCTAAAAAATGAAATTGAAATAGATTTGATTTTTCTGGATATTGAAATGCCTGAAATGAGTGGTATAGATTTTCTTGATTCCCTGACTACTGCTCCACAGATTATAATTGTTTCATCAAAAGAAAAATATGCTCTTGACGCTTTTGAATATGATGTAACGGATTATTTGCTTAAACCGGTACAATATGTCCGTTTTTATAAGGCAGTTTCAAAAGCTATGGTGCGTTACAATAAAGGAAAGCTTGACACTAAAGGAGATGAAATTTTTATTAAACATAATTCATCTCTTGTAAGGTTAAAATATACAGACATATTATGGGTGGAAGCTCTTGAAAATTACGTTATTGTTAATACGTTTCATGAAAAATATACCATCCATTTTACAATGAAATCCATTGAACAAAAATTACCAACTTCCAAATTTACAAGGGTTCATAGATCATTTATAGTGAATACAAGTAATATTAATGTTATTGAAGATAATGCTATTTTGATTAAAACACATGACGGAACCAAAAGCATTCCGATTGGTAAATCGTATAAAGATAATCTGATGGACGACATAAATGTTGTCGCCAAATAGTATAATTAATAAACCGGAGACCGCGATACTCCTGTGATAAAATGCTCAATTATTAATTATAAACCCAGCTTTTTAATTACTCTGTTCATTAATAAACAATATTATATTTAATGACGTTCACTTTAAAAAAATTAATTCTTTGCGTAGTTTGCGGAGTATTTAGTATTTATTTGTTCGCTCAAAATACGGTTGTTAGCAATTACAAACAAAAAGAAGATTCTATAAGGGATTTATTTAAAAATATACCAAAAATCCAGAATGACGATGCTAAAATGTTATTGGGACAAAGGATTGACAGTCTGTTTACTATGGTATTGAATCAACCTGGGTCATTTGAATATAATTTTGACTCTCTTTCAACTGTAAGTAAAGTTTATTCTCCTGATCATTCATTCAAAGTAATATCCTGGAATATTCCTTTTGAAAATGGCACTTTCAAATATTACGGATACTTACAAATCTTAAATCAGGCATCAGAAGCTTTTAAATTGTTTCATTTAAATGACAGTAAAGATGTAATAACTAAGCCTGAAAATACTGAACTCAGTGCTGATAAATGGTTAGGGGCTATGTATTATTTCATTGTCAAACAAAAATCAGGGAATATTAATTATTATACTCTTTTAGGATTGGAATATTTTAACGCCAATATTTCACGAAAAATAATTGAGATAATGTATTTTAACGATTCCGGATATCCGGTGTTTGGTGCACCAATAATTCTACAGGATAATGCTTTAAAATACAGACTGGTATTTCAGTATTCCTCACATGTGGCCATGAGCCTTAAATTTGATAAAAAGCTAAAAATGATTATTTTTGATCATCTTTCACCTGTTGAACAAATATATACCGGAGAATTCGAATATTACGGACCAGACTTAAGTTTTGACGGCCTCGAGTTTAAGAATGACAAATGGATTTATCGTTCAAATATTGATCTCCGTGAACCCACCGGCATTAAATAAATAGAATAAGAAAGCCTGAGAGTTCAGGATTGTTTGTAATACCTTTTCTTACATCCAGCAATTAAAGTATGACTATTTGTCAGTAAGTTTAAGCTGGCACATCCTTTGTTTGAAGAGGTTTCACAGCACATAATGTTTAACCCAAAAATTCAATAAAATGCAAAAAGGTCAGATAGGGGTAAGTACAGAGAATATATTCCCGATAATTAAAAAATTTCTTTATTCCGATCATGAGATATTTTTACGTGAGTTAATCTCCAATGCTATTGATGCAACTCAAAAATTAAAGGCCCTCGCTTCTGTGGGCGAATACAAAGGTGAATTAGGAGACTTAAAGATTTATGTAAACCTTGATGTAAAAAAGAAAAGACTTACAGTTTCAGACAGGGGAATTGGGTTAACAGCTGAAGAAGTGGAGAAATACATTAACCAGATTGCTTTTTCCAGTGCAGAAGAGTTTCTTGAAAAATATAAAAATCAGATTAATTCTATTATCGGACATTTTGGATTAGGATTTTATTCATCCTTCATGGTGTCTGATAAAGTTGAAATTATATCTCAATCTTATAAGGATAATACACAGGCAGTAAAATGGAGCTGTGATGGCAGTCCTGAATATACCCTGGAAGAAACGAAAAAAGAAGGAAGGGGAACGGATATAATTCTTCATCTTGATAAAGATTCTGATGAATTTGCCAATGAGGAGAAAATAAGTGGGTTATTGAAGAAATACTGCAGATTCCTCCCGGTTGAAATAGTGTTTGGAAAAGTAAAGGAATGGAAAGATGGAAAAGAAATTGAAACCGATAAAGACAACATTATTAACGATACTCAACCATTGTGGACTAAAAAACCAGTGGATCTGAAGGAAGAGGACTATAAAAAGTTTTACAGGGATTTATATCCGATGTCAGAGGAACCGTTGTTCTATATTCATTTAAATGTTGATTATCCTTTTAATCTTACCGGTATACTGTATTTCCCAAAAATTAAAAATAATATTGAAATTCAGAAAAATAAAATTCAGTTATATTGCAACCAGGTATATGTAACCGACTCAGTGGAAGGAATTGTTCCTGATTTTCTGACTTTACTCCATGGAGTAATTGATTCACCTGACATACCCCTTAATGTTTCCAGGAGTTACCTGCAAAGCGATTCAAATGTTAAAAAGATTTCAACTCACATAACTAAAAAGGTTAGTGACAGGCTTGAAGATATATTTAAGAATGACAGGCCGGAATTTGAAAAGAAAATAGATAATCTCAGGTTATTTCTGGAGTATGGCATGATAACCGATGAAAAATTCTATGAACGTGCTGAAAAATTCTTCTTATTTAAAAGCACAAATGGAAAATATTTCACATTTGATGAATATAAAAAATTAGTTGAGAGTACACAAACTGACAAAAACAAAACCTTGATTTACTTATATTCTACTAATACTGTGGACCAGCATAGTTTTATTGAATCTGCAAATGCCAAGGGTTATGATGTATTAGTACTTGATGGACAACTGGATGCGCACTTTATTAATAATCTTGAATCAAAATTCAAGGATTGCCGTTTTTCACGTGTAGATGGTGATGTTATTGACCGTTTGATTGAAAAAGATGATTTACCACAAACTTCCTTATCGTCAGATAATCAGGAGGATATAAGAACAGTAATAAAGCCCTTGTTACCTGAAAAGAGTAATTTTTATGTTCAGTTTGAAAATTTATCCGAATTATCGGCTCCAATGCTGATAACCCAAAATGAGTTTATGCGAAGGATGAAGGATATGTCAGCTATGGGTGGAGGAGGAATGAGCTTTTACGGTGAAATGCCAGACAGTTATAATTTGGTGGTAAATACAAACCATCCACTGGTTAACCGGATAATAGAAGATAAGGAAAAATATATGGGAGCTGAACTTTCAAAACTTAATGAAGAATTAAAGCCTGTAACAGAACAGCTTGATGAAATAGAGAAAGCCATTAAGGATAAAAAAGATGAAGAAATACCTACTGAACAAAAAGATAAAAGAGACTCCCTGAACGCCAGGGTAAATGAAATTAAAAGCCGCCGGGAAGAAATATTAAAAGCTTACGGAATGAAAAACGACCTGGCAAAACAGCTGGTTGACCTGGCTTTACTTTCCAACAACATGCTTAAAGGTGAGGATCTGACTAAATTCGTAAAACGGAGTGTAGAATTAATTAAATAGGACTTGGAACCTGGTGCCTGGTATTCTGTATATATCTAATCAGAATAATCTTTGCACCTCTTTCTTAAGATATTCAATGGCTGCAGCTGTTGGTGTTTTGTCCAATTCCATCAGGGATTCCATAATTTTGGTACTAAGGTTAATATAAGGAGCCTCACCCTGTATCTTATCTGCAGCCAGACTAATGATCTTAATGGTATTAGATTTGGCGTTTTTAACTATTTCCCATGCCTCATCAGACATATACAGCTGTTGCGATAAATTATGGTCAAATTCTGCCCTCACGGTGGTTAACAAACCGGCATGTAACTGCTTGCTTGTCATACCCGTTTCGCTAATACGAAGAATTAGTGAATCCAGAGAAATTCTTTCCAAAAACAATATTACCCGCTCATAGGCCTGCAATCTTAACGGAGTGATAAGTTTTCTGTTTTTTAATGAAGCTTTGGATTGTCTTATTTTTTCCTGGTCTTCAAAATAGGAATGTAAAATATAAAATACAGTTAAAAATGTAACCAGAGAAGGTATTGTATATTTAAGTATTTCAAGCATAAACAGTATTTTAAATTTAAGCGTATTAAATTAAGAAATATTATATTTTAAACATGAATTTTACTTAATTGAACTAAAATATTAAAAATTTCGTTAAAAAGAAGTATTTTTAAAAAAATCAAACATCTTAATTATGGAACATTTGTCTGCAAGGATTAGGAATTTAAGTGAATCCCAAACTATGGCTATGAATCAAAAAACCAGAGATCTGCAAGCTCAGGGGATTGATATAATAAACTTTACTGTAGGAGAGCCTGATTTTAATACTCCTCCTCATGTTAAAGAAGCCGGGAAGAAGGCCATAGATGATAACTTTTCTTTTTATACACCTGTAAATGGTTATCCAGATTTAATTAAAGCAATAGTTAACAAATTAAAAAACGAAAATAATCTTGAATATAAACCTGAGCAAATTATTGTTTCAAACGGAGCAAAACATTCATTGGCTAATGCAATACTTTGTCTTATAGATGAAGGCGATGAAGTTATTATTCCTGGTCCTTACTGGGTCAGTTATTCCGAACTGGTTAAACTTGCTCAGGGTAACAATATTATAATCAGGACCGAACTTAAGGCCAATTACAAGGTGACACCTGCCCAGATTGAACAGGCTATTACTCCAAAAACAAAAGCAATTATTCTTTGCTCTCCTTCCAACCCTACAGGAAGCTTATACAGCAGAAAAGAACTGCAGGGAATAGCTGATGTAATTGCCAAATATCCAAGAATTTTTGTAATAGCTGATGAAATTTATGAGCATATTAATTTTACCGGTTCTCATGAATCCATTGCTCAGTTTGAAAATATCAGGGACAGGGTTGTTATTATTAATGGAGTATCAAAAGCTTATGCAATGACAGGCTACAGAATAGGATATATGGCTGGCCCGGTATGGCTTACGCAGGCATGTTCAAAGTTACAGGGTCAGTTTACTTCTAACGCGGCATCAGTTTCACAGAAAGCTGCAATTGCTGCTTTAACAATGGATAACTCCTATACAAAAGAAATGAATAAGGCTTTTAAACGAAGGAGGGATTTGGTTTTAGGTCTGATGAAAGATATAAAAGGGATAAAATGTAATGTTCCGGATGGCGCTTTTTACGTATTTCCTGATATTAGTTATTATTTTGGTAAAAGTGATGGACATGTTACAATTAACAATGATATGGACCTCTGTCTGTATTTATTGGATAAGGCTTTTATTTCAACTGTTCCCGGAGGTGCATTCGGAGAACCTAACTGTATAAGAATTTCTTATGCAAGCGCTGACGAAAAGTTAACAAAAGGTTTGAATCAGATGAAAGCTGCCCTGGATAAACTGGCGTAATGGCAAAACAAAAAAAAAGAAATAATAAAAAATCCAATATAAGCTCTTATACAGGAATAATATTAATATTTATTTTTCTTGTATGTTTATTCCTGGGATACCTGGGTTATAAAAGGTTCTTTTCTGCTAATATTCGAATTTCATCCGGTGACAATCTAAAATATTTGTATATACCTACAGGATACACATTCAAAGATGTTGAGGGGTTACTTGTTAAGTACCATTATCTTATTGATAATAAATCATTTGAATGGATGGCTCTCAAAATGAAATATCCGAACCATGTAAAAGCTGGCAAGTACCTTCTAAAGGATGGTATGAATAACAGGGAGTTAATACATATGTTAAGGTCAGGACAACAGGTATCAGTTAAACTGGTTATTAATAATATAAGGCTTAAAAAGGATCTGGCTTCGCAGGTGTCCAGGCAAATTGAGGCAGATTCTGTTTCCCTTTTTAAATATATGAATAATGACAATGTATTAGCAGGTACAGGGTTTAACAAGTATACAATAATGGCAGTATTTATTCCAAATACCTATGATTTTTACTGGAATACATCTGTTGAAGAATTTTTTACCAGGATGCATTCGGAATATAATAAATTCTGGAATGACGACAGACTTCAAAAATGCAGAAATGCCGGATTAAGTGCGGTTGAGGTTTCAATACTGGCTTCAATTGTTGAGGAGGAAACTCAGAAAAAAGATGAAAGACCTGAAATAGCCGGATTATACATAAACAGATTGCGAAAAGGAATGTTACTGCAGGCCGATCCCACCATAAGATTTGCCTTAGGTGATTTTAAAATAAAAAGAGTACTGAAAAAATATAAAGAAATAGATTCAAAATACAATACTTATAAGTATTATGGTTTACCTCCCGGTCCAATTTGTATACCATCAATAAATTCAATTGAGGCTGTTTTAAATTACAAGGATAATGAGTACCTGTATATGTGTGCCAAAGATGATTTTTCAGGATATCATACCTTTGCACGAACTATAGAACAACATAACCGGAATGCCCAGAAATACCAGAATGCCTTAAACAGGTCGGGGATAATGAAATAACGTGGTTAATCCCCAAGGCATGTACCCACCCTCCTTGCACTCTCAATCCAGGAATGATTCAGTGGTACCAGCTTTAGTTTGCCCGCCACCTCGCCCAATGGTACAGGTTCAACTCCATCGGCTTTTGAAGCAACCATGATCCCGTATTTTCCGTGATTAATATAATCTGCACAAGCTGTACCCAGTTTAGTGGCCAGGATACGGTCAAATGAAGAAGGAGTGCCACCACGTTGCAGATGACCGAGGATGGTGACCCGAGATTCAATTCCGGTTAATTCCTGTATTTTGTCGGCCAGCCTTATAGAATGAGTGGTCCTGAAATTTTCTATATCTTCAATAAGAGTTCTGAGTTGTTTTTTTTCATTTTTATCCTCAGCTTCTTCAAGCTTTTTTGTAAGTTCTAAAATTTGTTTATGTTGGGTTTTTGAAATGGCCCCTTCAGCTACTGCTACTATACTGAAGGATTTTCCACTACGGCTTCTGGTTTTTATTGATTCTGCCACATGTCTTATATCATAAGGAATTTCAGGTATAAGGATAACATCTGCACCCCCTGCTATACCAGCACCAAGTGCCAGCCATCCTGCCCGGTGACCCATAACTTCAACTAGTATTACCCTGTGGTGACTTTGTGCAGTTGAATGTAACCGGTCTATTGCCTCCGTGGCTATATCAAGTGCTGTATCAAAACCGAAAGTAACATCCGTGCATGCCACATCATTATCTATTGTCTTGGGAAGAGTAATAACATTTAATCCCTGCTGCATTAACCTGAATGCATTCTTTTGGGTTCCTCCACCTCCAATACACACTAATACATCGAGGTTATTCCCATGGTAATTTTCAATAATTGCTTGGGTCATATCCATTTCCCGGCCTCCAACAATCATTTTGTGGGGTTTATCCCTGCTCGTGCCAAGGATGGTTCCCCCTTGTGTTAGTATTCCTGACAGCATTTTTCCGTCAAGGTTTACTGAACGGTTCTCCATGAGTCCCCTGAAACCATCCCTAAACCCAATTACCTGCATTCCATAGCATCCTAATGCCGCCTTCCCTAGGCCTCTGATAGCTGCATTTAAACCTGGGTTGTCGCCTCCCGAAGTGAGCACACCTACAAATTGTGTCATTTTATTAATTTTATATTTTCGAATTTATAATTTCGATTAAAATAGAAATTATATAATATTTACAATTATATAATTTCTAAAAGCTTTTTTAATGAACACCTGAAATTAATAAACATTGACTTCCATTTCTAATTTTATATTAAAGGTATCAAAAACAGATTTTCGAATCTTATTCGCAAAGTTATAAATTTCGCTGCCCTTAGCCTTACCATAATTAATTATTACCAGAGGTTGTTTATCATAGGTGCCGACAAAACCTTCTCTGATACCCTTAAATCCGCACTTTTCAATTAAGGAAGCTGCTGAAATTTTATACATTCCATTACCATCGGGATAAAATGTAATCCCGGGATGTTTTAATTGCAGGTTATTGAATGTTTGCTCCCCAATAACAGGATTTTTGAAGAAACTACCGGCATTTCCCAATTCTTTTGGATCAGGTAATTTTAATTTTCTTATCCTAATTATTACATCTCTTAATGTTTGAATGTTAACATGTTCGATGCCTGTAAGTGCTTCTTTTAATCCTTTATAGGTTATATTCGGCTGAGGTTTTTTATTTAATTTAAAAGTAACGGATACTATAATAAACCTATTCTTGAATGCAGATTTGAAGATACTGTCCCTGTAAGCAAATTTGCATTCCCAATTCTTGAAATTCACTATATTACCTGTTTCAATTTCAATACCTTCAACTGAATACACAGTGTCTTTTACTTCGGATCCATAGGCGCCTATATTTTGTATGGGACAAGCTCCCACTTTTCCGGGAATCCAGGATAAATTTTCAACTCCTCCCCAATTATTGGAAACGCAAAATGAAACAAATTCATCCCAGGTTTCTCCTGCATAAGCTTTTACATATATAAATTCCTCATCCTGCCTGGTAATTTCTGTACCGGTAATATTAGGGTATATAATAATTCCTTCAAAATCAGAAGTAAACAGTATGTTACTGCCTCCACCCAGTATTAATTTAGGTAAATTATAATTCCGGAATAAATCTGATATAGCCAAAAGGTCTTTAACGGTTTTAGCTTCTGTAAATATTTTTGATTTTACAGGCAACCGGAATGTATTATAAGAGAGTAGTGAAAAATTTTCTTCTATTACCATCAATATTTAATTGGGAACAAAATATTAAATAAAAGACCAAAAGTAATGAATTGAAACAAAAGTATTAAAAACCAACCTAAAATGTTATTTTTGGATAATGAAGACAATTATTATATCTGTTACTAACGACCTTGTAACTGATCAGAGGGTGCACAAGGTCAGTGCAACATTATTTAACAGGGACAATAAAGTAGTACTTGTAGGCAGATTATTAAAAAACAGTCTTCCTGTCCAAAGGCCTTATTTTACGGTTCGCATGTCTTTATTGTTTACAAAAGGTCCGTTATTTTATGCAGAATATAATTTCAGGTTGTTTTTATATTTATTATTTCAACCTCTGGATATACTTGTTTCCAATGATCTTGACACTCTGCCGGCCAACTACCTTGTATCAGTTTTCCGGCGTAAAACATTGGTTTACGATACCCATGAATATTATACAGGAGTGCCTGAATTGATGAACAGGCCTTTTGTAAGATCGATATGGGAAACTATTGAAAAATTTATTTTCCCTAAACTTAAATATATATTTACTGTAAATGAATCAATTGCAAAGTTGTATTCAGACAAGTATCATAAAGATATTATTGTTGTCCGCAATATTTCTCCCTCAATTACTTGTAATACCTGGCCTGAAAGATCTGCTTTAGGACTGCCGGCTGATAAAAAGATAGTTCTGTTGCAGGGTTCAGGAATTAATGTGGACCGCGGTGCAGAAGAGTTAACAAGGGCAATGCAGTATATTGACAATACAATATTATTAATAATAGGAGGAGGTGATGTAATAGAAGAATTACACAAAATAGTAAAAAACAACAATTTAACTGAAAAAGTGATCTTCAGGCCTAAAATGTCATATTTAGACCTGGCAGGTTATACAAGACTGGCAGATTTAGGATGTACCCTTGATAAAGATACAAATATAAACTACAGATATAGTTTACCAAATAAGTTATTCGATTATATTCATTCCGGCATTCCTGTATTGTGCTCCAATATAATTGAAGTGGCTAAAATAGTAAAAGAATATAAAATTGGCGAGGTCATCGATAGTCATGATCCAAAATTAATTGCGCGTAAAATAAGGGAGATGCTGGCAGATAATGAACAAATTAAAAATTGGCGGGAGAACCTCAAAAAAGCTTCCATGGAACTTTGCTGGGAAAACGAGGTAAAGGAACTGATGAAAGTATATGGAAAACTGTTGTAGAATTTCAGGTTTGGAAATACAGAGATTTACAAATTTAATCATACTAACTTAAAATATTAAATTTATGGTTATTATCTATTCAAAATCTATAAGCCCCAGGTTAAGATATATAACCAGGTTCATATTTATGGATTTATTAGGAGTAGAAGTAATACATACATCACAGGTGAATGAATATGTAAATTCAGATTATATAAAAATTAATTATTCTGAAGAAAAGCTTGATGGTATTTCTATAACTCCTGTCGCATTATTATTCGAAACAGGCATAAAAAATATAAATACTGAATATAAAAGTTTTAAGGGTATTCCGGTAATATACAATTCTAACAATTCATCTGATATTACTTTTGATGTATTTGCGGCATCTTTTCTTTTAATTAGCAGGTACGAGGAATACACAATACAGGGTAAAGACAGCCATGACCGGTTTATGGCGGATAAATCCATAGCATATAAATACAACTTTCTTCAATTACCAGTTGTAGATAAATGGGCATTAATTTTAAAACTTGAAATTGCAAAACGTTATCCCTTGTACAAATTTCCTGTTCGTAAATTCACTTACATACCTACAATTGATGTTGATATTGCATTTGCCTATAAGTACAGAAATTTCTTCAGGGTGGCAGGAGCATCTGCAAAATCATTGTTGACCGGAAATTTTAAAGATTTCAACAGCAGGTGTAAAACTTTACTGTTTAAAGCCAGGGATCCTTTTGATACTTATGATATATTAACCGGGTTGTTTGATAAATATGGGTTACAGCCTGTTTTTTTCTTTTTGTTAGGCTCTTATGGGAGATTTGATAAAAATATTAATCCGAAACATAAGGGATTGAAGGAGTTGATTATTAAGATTGGAAACAGGTACAATGTAGGGATTCATCCTTCCTACGGTTCAAATAACTCTATATTAAAATTAAAAACTGAAGTTGAGTTGTTAGGTAAAATTATTAAAAAACCTGTCTTTAAAAGCCGGCAACATTTTCTCAAAATGAACCTTCCACAGACTTACCAAAACCTCATATCAACGGGAATTAAGGAAGACTTTACCATGGGCTATGCAGACATGCCGGGTTTCAGGGCAGGCACCTGCACGCCTTTTAAATTTTATGACATATCCCTTGAAAAGGAATCAGACCTCCTGATATACCCTTTTCAGGTCATGGACGGGACACTTAATCAATACTTAAGGATAAAACCTTTGGAAGCTGAAAATTTAATTTTTAACATAATCGAAGAAGTAAAAAAAGTTAATGGTACTTTTATCAGCTTGTGGCATAATGAAACCCTTAGTGAAACCGGAATCTGGAAGGGTTGGACTGATGTGTACATCAGGATGACCGAAGAAGCGGGTTTAATAGAATCTAATACCTGATTGATAAATTTAAAGCTATGATACATATGTCCTCCGTCATATGTCATTATTCATAAACCCTTGTTCGGCTAAAACTTTTAAAAATGATACTGAAAATAAAACATTATCTTTTTTAGTATATCTGTTATCAGTATATATCTGAGCCAGGGTCTCCTTATTATTAATTTCAAGTAAATCCTTAGTTTGACCTGAATTTTCTTTTTCAAGATAGTACTTATCGATATCTTCCCGGGAATAATCGTGATAGGTTTCCAGGTGAACCACCGCTTCCAAAGGCAAACGATCTGTAAGCTCCGGTTTTTCATCAGGGTAGCCAATAACAAGAGTGGTAACAGGAACGACTCCTTTTGGAATCTTCAGTATATCTATAATTTTATCAGCATTATATACCGTTGTTCCCAAGTAACAAATACCCAATCCATAACTTTCCGCTGCTATGGCAACGTTCTGGGCAGCCAGTAAGGAATCAGCGGCAGCTGTAAAGAAAGAAAGAAAATTATTGTAACCTGGTATAGCTTTTCTATATTTACACCATAATTCAAACCTGTTAAAATCAGCACAGAAAGTCATTAATAAAGGTGCTTGTAAAACCATTGGTTGTTTGAAATGAACTTCCCATAATTTTTGTTTTGTTTCAGGTTCTTTAGAGACTATAATACTGTATACCTGCATGTTTCCTGTATTGGAAGCACGAATACCAGCCAATAAGATATTATTGATAATTTCATCCTTTATCATTTCAGGTAAATACTTTCTTATACTTTTGTGGTTTAAAATGGTAGATCTCATGGAATTTAAATATGAATCTTTATTAAATAAAATTAATATACTATTTATTTAGGATAAATTCTTTTTTATTATATTTACATTAACACCACTAATTATTATAAAATCATAAATATGAAAAAATTATTAATTGTTTTGACAATTTGTATATCATTAATTATTATCGTGGTTTCTTGCCAAAGTAACAAGAAATGCCCGGCCTATTCCCACAGATCCTCAGAACAACCAGCTTTAGCCGGTAATTGGTAGTTTCTATTTTTATTTTTGATATTCTAATGTTTTGAATTTGCATTTTTATTCAAAACATGGATTATATTTCTATTAATTAGCATAGCTCAGAAATGCTATTTAAGGGAATAGGTTAAAATAATATGAATTATTCAATTGGTTTTTCATATTAATATTATTTTTGTGGTTCATGTAAATCCCAAAAATTATTAAATAATAAATATATTTTACTATGACAAAAATTAAAGTAGGTATTAATGGTTTTGGCAGAATCGGAAGGCTTGCCTTCAGAGCTGCAGTTAGTAGAGACAACATTGAAATTGTTGGTATTAATGACATTATTGATGTTGATTACATGTCATATATGCTCAGATATGACACAATTCACGGCCAGTTCAAAGGTACTGTAGAAGTTAAGGATGGTAAGCTTGTAGTTAACGGACATGCAATCAGGATAACAGCTGAGAAAGACCCCGCAAATCTTAAATGGAATGAAGTTGGTGCTGAATATGTTATTGAATCGACCGGATTGTTCCTCGATAAAGCTAAGGCCGATTTGCACATACAAGCCGGTGCCAAAAAAGTTATTTTATCTGCGCCCTCAAAGGATGATACACCAATGTATGTATACGGCGTAAATCACAAAAAATATACAAAAGATCAAAAAATAATCTCAAATGCTTCATGTACAACTAACTGCCTTGCTCCTATTGCAAAAGTTCTGCACGATAACTTTGGAATGGTAGAAGGGTTAATGACAACTGTTCATGCCACCACAGCCACACAAAAAACTGTCGATGGACCCTCAGCAAAAGACTGGAGAGGTGGCAGAGCTGCTGCAGGCAATATCATTCCTTCATCTACAGGAGCTGCCAAAGCTGTTACTGTTGTTATTCCTGAATTGAAAGGAAAGCTCACAGGTATGTCATTCCGGGTTCCCACTCTTGATGTCTCTGTAGTGGATCTTACAGCACGTTTGGAAAAACCGGCAACATATGAAGAAATTAAAACCGCAATGAAAAAAGCAGCTAACGGTGAACTGAAAGGTATTTTAGGTTACACTGAAGATGAAGTGGTATCCAGTGATTTTATCGGTGATCCCCGTACTTCAATTTTCGATGCCAAGGCAGGCATATCTCTTAACAGTAATTTTGTTAAAGTTGTGGCATGGTATGACAATGAATGGGGATATTCAAACAAGTTAATTGACATGATTGAATATATACATACCGTAGTTTAGTAATTGGAGAATTTAAATACAATAAAAACAAGAGGGTGTCCAAATTTTGAACACCCTTTTATTATTACTTTCAGTTTATTTAAAATATATCCGGTAAATACATATATCAATTTTATCCCTTTCCCTTCGTCTACATTATTTCGGAGAGCGTGATAGGCAATTTAATTACCGATTTATAATGTTTCCCAAGGTCACGAATTGATTCATCATCCTCTTCATAATACCACGTTACCTGACAGTCAATTCCTTTATCATAATATTGTTTTATAGATTTAAGAACTGATAAAATAGACTTCGTGGATCCGCTGTTTATATAATCCAACTTAATATCAAGTTTTATTTTGGTTTTCGAATTCTGTAAAAAATCATTGAGCCATGATATAATAGGATCGTAAAATAATGACGGGTTTTCAGGGATTGACCGACCTTCAATTTTCATCACACCATTTTGGGTGTTAAATTGAATAAGTGGTGTACTGTAAGTCTTTTCAATTACTAAATCATTCATATTTTTACACTATCAGACTAATACTTTTTTAAATTTAACAAATTTTTAGATTAAATAAAAATAAATATTCCCTGTGTGTAATTTTCATTATCAAAAATTCCAAATTTAAATTACTTGGAAAATAATTGTAATTTGCAATTTTTTAATCTTTGTGATGACTAATATTAATTCCCCTAAAGCTTCGGTAATATTATCGTGTTATAATCAAGTCAGTAATATTGAAAAAATATTTTATTCTTTGTTAAATCAAACTTTTACGGAATTTGAAATTGTTCTTGCAGATGACGGTTCAGGTCCGGAAATGTTTAAACTTGTGCAGGCTTTCAGTAATAAATTTGCTTATCCGATACAGCATGTCTGGCACGAAGATATTGGTTACAGAAGAACAGTTATTGGTAATCGGGCAGTTAAAAAATGTGATTCTGATTATATTATTTTTGTTGATGGGGATTGCATTTTACATCATCAATTTATAGCAAGTCACTATAAAAGAAGGCAGTTAAGGACAGTATTATCCGGACGGCGTATAATGCTGGATAATTTATTGAGTAAAAGTATCACCAACGACCATATAATAAACAAGCTAATAGAAAAACCATCCTTCTGGTGGAGACATACAGATGTAAAAGAATGGAAAAGAGGAATATATTTACCGTTTATATATAAAATTGTTAATTTTCCGGATAAAAATTATTGGGCAATAGGTTGTAATTTTTCAATTCATAAACAGGACTTTATTGACATTAATGGTTATGATGAAAGTATCACTGGGTGGGGTCTTGAAGATATTAATTTAAGTCAGAGGTTTAAGCTTAAGGGATACAAAATAAGAAAAATCACCAACGAAGCTATTCAGTATCACCTTTTTCATAAATCGACACCAGTTACTCGCTCAAAAGAAGAGATTAATAAAATTATCTGCCCACAGGAATTTTATGCTTTAAAAGGGATTAATTGAAATATCCTTACAGGTTTTTTAGTAAATTGCATAATTCAAAAACCCTTTAAAATGAGCCAACCAATTTTTGATATAGAAATAATCAGGGAGTTATATAGTAACTTAGTTGATAAAGTCGATAAGGCAAGACGTATTGCCAATAGCCCTTTGACCCTTACAGAAAAAATTCTTTACTCACATATTGCCCACGTTCTGCCCGCCAAATTATTTTCCAGGGGAGTAAGAATACGTAGATTTTAACCCGGACAGGGTCGCCATGCAGGATGCAACGGCTCAAATGGCTTTGCTGCAGTTTATGCAGGCAGGCAAGAATAAAGTGTCGGTACCTTCTACTGTCCATTGTGACCATCTTATCCTTGCAAGAAATGGGGCCAAAGAAGATTTACAACTGGCCAGGTCAGAAAATAAAGAAGTATATGAATTTTTGGCAGATGTGTCCAATAAATATGGTATTGGTTTCTGGAAACCAGGAGCCGGGATTATTCATCAGGTAATCCTTGAAAACTATGCCTTCCCTGGAGGAATGATGATAGGCACTGATTCACATACAGTAAATGCCGGAGGATTGGGCATGATAGCAATAGGTGTCGGCGGATCTGATGCCGTGGATGTAATGGCTGGAATGCCCTGGGAACTTAAATTTCCTAAAATAATCGGAGTTAAATTAACGGGTAAACTCAGCGGATGGTCCTCAGCCAAGGACGTAATTTTAAAAGTAGCTGGAATACTAACAGTAAAAGGTGGTACAGGATATATAATTGAATATTTCGGAGATGGAGCTGCAACAATCTCATGCACAGGGAAAGGTACAATATGCAATATGGGAGCAGAGGTAGGTGCTACCACTTCATTATTTGGTTATGATGAAAAAATGGCTTCCTATCTTAGGGCTACAGGTCGTGGCGAAGTTGCTAATATGGCAGATAAACTCAAACCATATCTAACCGGAGATGACAAGGTGTACCAATCCCCCGAAAAATATTTTGACCAGGTGATAGAAATCAACTTATCTGAACTGGAACCTTATATTAATGGACCGTTTTCACCTGATAAAGCCTGGCCCTTGTCGAAGTTCAAGCAGGCAGTAATTGAAAATGATTATCCAAGTTTACTTGAAGTAGGTTTGATAGGATCGTGCACCAACTCATCGTATGAAGATATAACACGATCCTCGTCGGTGGCTAAACAGGCTATAGAAAATAACCTGAAGGTTAAATCAGAGTTTACAGTAACACCCGGGTCGGAAATGATCCATAACACTATGGAAAGAGACGGACTTATAAATGTGTTCGAAAAAATAGGTGGAATTGTTCTGGCAAATGCTTGTGGGCCATGTATTGGACAGTGGTCGCGGAAAACCACAGATAAACTTAAAAAAAATTCAATAATTACTTCCTTTAACAGAAATTTTGCCAAGCGTAACGATGGCAATCCCAATACATATGCTTTTGTTGCTTCACCTGAAATTGTGACCGCCTTCGCAATAGCAGGGGATCTGACTTTTAACCCTGTTACAGATGAGCTGGTTAATGAAAATGGCAAAAAAGTTAAACTGCAGGAACCTGTTGGCACAGAATTGCCTTCACAAGGATTTGCGGAGGCCGGATCAGGATATCAGGCACCTGCTGAAGATGGAAGTAAAATTCAAATTTCTGTAGATATTAATTCAGAACGGTTACAGTTACTTGAGCCTTTTCCAAAATGGAATGGCCGCAACTATACCGGTTTAAAACTTCTGTTAAAAGCAAAAGGGAAATGCACTACAGACCATATTTCCATGGCTGGTCCATGGCTTAATTACCGTGGCCACCTGGATAAAATTTCTGATAATTTACTTATTGGAGCCACCAATGCCTTTAATGATAAACAAAACGAAGTTAAAAATCAAATTTCAGGAAGGTACTGTTCTGTACCTGAGGCTGCACGGGCTTATAAAGCTGCTGGTGCCGGATCGGTTATTATTGGAGATGAAAATTATGGTGAAGGGTCTTCCAGAGAACATGCTGCAATGGAACCACGTTACTTAAATGTAAGGGCTGTTATAGTCAAATCCTTCGCTCGTATACATGAAACTAATCTTAAAAAGCAAGGTATGCTGGCATTAACCTTTGCTGAAAAATCAGATTATGATAAGATCAGGGAGGATGACTCTTTAGACATACTTGGACTTGATGAATTCCATGAAGGTAAACCATTTAAAGTTTTGCTTCACCATGCGGACGGTTCTATAGAGACTATTTTGGTCAATCACACATATAATCAGAACCAGTATGACTGGTTTAAGGCCGGATCGGCTCTGAATCTTATAAAGGAAGCAGGTAGAAAACCCTGAGGATTTTGTATTTAAAATAATATTATTGATTATCTCATTAATATCCTTCATTCCTGACTGGCTGGAAAAACATACCCTGCCATGTTTATTTAAGAAACTTACTGGCATCGACTGTCCCGGATGTGGTGCACAAAGAGCCTTTATAGAGTTTATTCGTGGTAACATACATAATAGTTTTTCTCTTTACCCGGCTTTATTACCACTACTATTATTGTTTATATTTCTGGTTTTACATTTAATAATTAATATTAAGAATGGGCATAACCTGTTAAAAATATTATTTATAATTAATGTAATAATAATTGTTTGGAGTTATATCTATAAGTTTATATAATCCCCAATACGAATTAACATTATTTAAAATCAATATGGAGCCAAATACTTCTTATGACAGTTCCGACGGAGGGCCATATTTTATTAATCAGCAACCATTACCAAATTCAACAGTAGTGCTGATTTTGGGAATATTATCTATTCCGGGATGCTGGTGTCTGTTCGGGCTTGTACCGGGAATAATTGCACTGGTTTTGGCCAAAAAGGCCAGCCTGCTCTATTCAAATGAACCAGGCAAATATACAAGGGCATCAATTAATAATATGAATGCCGGTAAAATTTGTGCTATTACAGGAACCATCTTTTCCGGAATTTATCTGATATTCTTTATAATTAAAATATTACTTGGAACAGCTCTCGGAACTATTTATACTGGCTTTTCCGGCCACTCCCTTTATCATTAATTTAAAAGATCATAAATGTTTATTTGGTTAATAAGCCAACAAATAATTACAGTGTAATGGTTTTCCTGGATAGAAGAATTGATGCATTGAGGAAATTGGGTGAATGGTTAATGGAATATGTTGAATTTAAAAGGGATGAAATGAACTATGGCTACGGAGTATTAGATAATGCTGTTAAAAAAGCATTTACTTTTAATCCGTGGTGGATAGATAGTTTCATTTACATAGTTATTAAATCATGGGCTGTAAAGTTGTCAGACATAAATAAAAATGAGTTACTTGATAAGTATACCGGAATTGAAAATCCAAATAATTGTATTGATGTTGCCGTCATTACCCGGTCGGAGGTCCCCTTATCAGGTTTGCATGACTTTATCTGTGTTATTTTAACAGGAAACAGATTCTTTTGCAGGAATATCAACCATGAAAACGATATCCTCCAGCTTATAACCCTGAAATTACTTGAACTGGAACCAGGTTTTAAGGATAATGTTTTTTGGACTGATCATTTACCAAAGGGAATCGATTCATTTCTTTTATTTTCTAATGAGGGGGACACTACCTTATTGAATTATTTCGGTTCTAAAAATAATCTGATTAGAAAAAAAAGAATATCTGCCGGAGTGTTGTTAGAATCGGATAATGAATACGATTACAGAAAATTTGCAGATGATATTTTTAATTGCTTCGGACTAAGTAACAGAAATGTCCGCAAGTTATTAGTTCCTGAAAATTTTACGGTTGATGCGTTTTATCCTTCCATTGAACATTATGGATACCTGTATAAATATAACAGATATGCCAATAATTTCGATTACAACCGTTCCATCTTCCTGCTTGACAAAATCCCGTTTTTTGAAAATGGGTTTCTTATAATGCGTGAGTGCAGTGAATTGAAAGTTCCTGCAGGTTGTGTTTATTTTGAATATTATTATTCCCACAAAGACCTTGAAGATAAATTAAAACTTAATGAGAATGAATATCAACAGATAATTACAAATTCAGAATTAATACCTGGTTCATTTAAGCCGGGAAGCAGTTTTGATTTTTCACTTTTTAATTATGACGATAATAAAGATGTTATAAGGTTCTTGTTGGAATTAACAATTAATTAATATTCAATAAATGAAAAAGTCAGATGCTTAATCCTGAAGAAGCCAATCCCGGGCAGTGGGTATCGACACTAAAGGAAACCGGGTTCAATGGTATAATCCTGATATGCAAGCACCATGATGGTTTTTGCCTGTGGCCAGGTAAATATACCGGGCACTCAATAAAGAACAGTCCCTATAAAAAAGGGAAAGGCGATATTGTTTATGAACTATCGGAAGCCTGCAAAAAGCAGAACGTTAAATTTGGGATATACTTGTCACCCTGGGACCGTAACCATGCTGATTACGGTATTCCATCATAAATTGAATGTTACCGGAACCAGATAAGGGAATTATTCAGCACTTATGGCCCGGTTTTATCAAATCTGAAGGGTTACTGATGAAATTAAATTAGAAAAGTAAAATAATTGTGGATAACCAGAATAAACATCTTATAGTTATTGCCGGTCCCACAGCTGTTGGGAAAACAGCTCTGGCAATTAAACTTGCCCTGCATTTTAAAACTGAAATAATTTCGGCAGATTCACGTCAGATCTATAAAGAATTGAATATTGGTGTAGCAGCACCTACAGATAATGAATTAAGAACAGTTAAACATCATTTTATCAAGAGCATTTCAGTTTTGGATTATTATAATGCAGGGATGTTTGAATCTGATGTTTTGGAAAGGCTCAGCGAGTTATTTGGAATTTATGATACAGTTATTATGGCAGGAGGTTCAACCCTTTACATTGAAGCTGTTTGTCATGGCATGGATGACCTGCCCCCGGTAAATATGTCTCTAAGGGAAAAGATCAATGAAGATTATAAGCAATATGGAATTGAATATCTTCAAAATCAACTTTTACAATTAGATCCCCTGCATTATCAGAAGACGGATTTAAAAAACCCATTAAGGATGATAAAGGCAATTGAGGTAAGTGTTATGACAGGTAAGCCATATTCTTCATTACTTACTTATAAAAAGAAAGAACGGGGGTTTAATTTTATCCGCATAGGAGTGAACATGGAACGGCAACAACTTTACAATAAAATTGACTCCAGGGTGGATAATATGATTGCGGAAGGTTTGGTAGATGAAGTTAGGGGATTGGAGTATGCCCGTGACACAAACGCTTTACGTACAGTAGGATATCGTGAGATATTTGATCATCTTGATGGTCATATGTCACTGGATGAAGCTATACGAAAGGTTAAAATTAATACCCGGCATTATGCAAAAAGGCAGATTACATGGTTCTCCAGATATAAAGACTTTCAGTGGTTTAATCCTGAGGAATATAATTTAATGGTTGACTATATATTATCTAAAATATGAAATATCCTCAATTTGTTATCAGGGTATATGCTATAATTGTCAATGACAGGCAGGAAATTCTATTGAGCGATGAATATTATAAAAATACAAGAATGACAAAATTTCCGGGAGGAGGACTTGAGTTCGGTGAAAGTACACTGGAGTGTCTTCGAAGGGAGGCTGTTGAAGAATTTGGACAGACTATAGAAATTGTTTCACATTTTTATACAACTGATTTTTTCCAAAAGGCTTTATTTTATGAAAATGCACAATTGATAAGCATTTATTACAATGCACAATTTACAGAACCTGTGAGGTTTAAAATCTCTGAAATACCATTTGACTTTACTCCCGATATTGAAGGAAGCCAGTCGTTTCGGTGGAAACCTTTACAATTTCTGACAGTTGACGATGTAACATTCCCCATCGATAAGATTGTTGTTGACATGCTTATCAAATAAATATTAACTTCGCATAACATAATATGTTAAAATTTGTTTAATCATTACAATGAAAAAACTTTTTTCCATATCGTTTGCCTTACTAATCCTGCTTTCAGGGATGAATCTTACTATTGCCACACATTTTTGCGGCATGCAGGTGGAAGCGGTGAAATGGTCATTCACAGGCCAAAAAGCTACTTGTGGAATGGAAAAAAGCAAAGAAACGTGTCCTGCAAACAAAGGTTTATCCGAAAACTGTTGTCAGGACAGAATAATTGTTTACGCAATTGATAACAGCTATAAACCCTCTGCTTTTCAGACTAAAGAGTTACCAAAAAATAGATTGCATTCATTCCCAGCTGCTTTAATAAGTTTATCCAACTCTCATAACTTTTATGTTTCAGGAAATTATATTGTTATTCCTCCTGACATTAATTTGAGTAGTGTTGTTTACCTGCCCGAAATTTGTGTTTTTCGTATTTGAAAATTCCTTCCTGTTTTATTGATTAACCTAAAAGGGCATCATGCTCTTTTGTTAAATCATTGCATTTTCTTTTCTAAAATTTAAAATTATTGGTATTTCAAAAAAGATTGGAATTTGGATACCAAGGTACTGACTTTAGTTTATAATCCTTCAAAAGTCAGCAGTGATGAGATATTAAAGAAGATTGCAAAGTCGGCCACGATAACAAAAGGTTTAAAGCCTGTGATAAAGCTTATAATGCATTACCGGGTTGCCGACAGTGAGAAAATACAAAATTTAGATATTCCGCAGTAATATGTTAAATAATATAGTAAAATATTTTCTTGAAAACAGGATAGTTACTATCATCATTCTTATTGCATTTATAGGAGGCGGCCTGGTTACCTCTCCTTTTAATTTTAATCTGAGCTTTTTGCCCCGTAACCCGGTTCCGGTAGATGCAATCCCGGATATTGGAGATAACCAGCAAATTGTTGCTACTGAATGGATGGGCCGTTCTCCAAAAGATATTCAGGACCAGGTGACATACCCGTTAACAACCTCTCTTTTGGGTATTCCAGGTGTTAAAACTATCCGAAGTACATCTATGTTCGGGATGTCATTCGTTTACATTATTTTTAAGGACGGAGTGGATTTTTACTGGAGCCGCTCACGTATCCTCGAAAAACTGAACTCACTGCCTGCCGGTACATTGCCAGCCGGGGTTCAACCCACCCTTGGACCGGATGCTACCGCCCTGGGTCAAATATTCTGGTACACGCTCGAAGGACGAAACCCCAAAACAGGCAAACCCAATGGAGGGTGGAACTTAGAGGAATTGCGCACCATTCAGGATTTTTATGTCAAATACGGGTTAACATCCGCTGAAGGTGTTTCGGAAGTGGCCTCAGTGGGCGGGTTTATCAAAGAATACCAGGTCGATCTGAACCCTGAGGCACTAAAGGCATATAGAGTATCTGTAATGGATGTGATGAATGCAGTTAAAAACAGCAATCTGGATATAGGAGCTGAAACTGTTGAATTGAATAATGTTGAATACATCATTCGGGGGCTGGGGTATATAAAAAACCTGGATGACCTGGAAAGTTCTGTGATTGCTGTCCGAAATAACATCCCTGTCAGAATCAGGGATGTTGCCCATGTTGCTTTCGGTCCGGCAACACGGCGTGGTGGTCTTGACAAAGGCGGCTCCGGGGCAGTGGGAGCAGTAGTGGTTGCCAGGTACGGCTCCAATCCTATGGAAGTGATTGGTAATGTAAAAGATAAAATAAAAGAAATTGAGGCCGGGTTACCTCAAAAGACACTTCCCGATGGCAGCATATCAAAGGTAACAGTAGTACCTTTCTATGACCGTACCGGATTGATAAGGGAAACAATCGGCACCCTTGAATCTTCACTGTCGCATGAAATCCTTATAAGTATACTTGTCATTCTGGTGCTTGTAATAAACCTGAGAGCATCTGTCATTATCTCCGGATTATTGCCCATTGCCGTATTGATGACCTTTATTGCGATGCGTTTTTCCGGCGTGGAGGCCAATATTGTAGCCTTATCGGGTATTGCCATTGCCATAGGAGTGATGGTAGATATTGGGATTATTTATGTTGAGAATATAGTAAGGCATATGGAGATGGAAGGGAACCACACCCTTAGTGGTAAACCTTTACATGAATTAATATTAAAATCTACAAGCGAAGTATCGCCTGCCGTGATGACGGCCCTGGCTACCACCATTGTCAGTTTTCTGCCTGTTTTTGCAATGGAAGCTGCTGAAGGAAAATTGTTCCGGCCGCTGGCCTTCACCAAAACATTCGCGTTGATGTCATCCTTAATACTGGGAATTGTTGTACTGCCTACACTGGCACAGGTGTTTTTTTCCTTCCGCTTCGGTACAAAAAAAGTAAAGTGGCTATGGAATGGAAGTCTTTTTATTGCAGGGTTGCTTTTTACCATTCTCTGGGGTACCTGGCCGGCAATGGTACTTGTTGCCATCGGTATTAACAATTTGCTGGATTATCGCTGGCCCGAAAAACACAAAGCCTATCCTGGCTATATCAACATAGCAATAACCGTGCTGGTGGCCTTGTATTACCTTTCCATCGATTGGTTGCCACTGGGAGCACATAACAGTACTCTGGTTAACTTTCTCTTTGTAGCCGGCATAGTCGCTGTCATTCTTGCGGCACTTACGTCCATGGTATACCGTTACGAGCAAATTTTACGCTGGTGCCTGACCAATAAATGGAAATTTTTGCTAATACCGGCATTTACATTGATTTTAGGAGTTCTGGCATGGCAGGGATCTGATAAAATATTCTGGCTAGTATCACAGGCGATGGGAAAAACCGGATGGAATACAATCCGGCAGACATCTTTCTACCAAAGGACCACAAGCCTGTTTCCCGGAACAGGAAAAGAGTTCATGCCATCTCTTAACGAGGGTTCGTTTTTGCTGATGCCTACCAGTATGCCCCATTCAAGCATCGAAAAAAATATTCAGTACATCGAAACGCTCGATAAACGCCTCTCGGCCATTCCTGAAGTAGAAGTGGCCGCCGGTAAATGGGGACGTGTAAACTCAGCCCTTGACCCGGCCCCGGTACAAATGTTTGAAAATACTATCAATTATCGTCCTGAGTATATCCTTGACCCTGACGGCCAGCGTATACGTTTTAAAATAGATAATCAGGAAGGCTTTGTACTAATAAATTCCAGGACATACAATCCAGCTAGAGATGGTTTCCGGCTTATACCAGCTGATAGCCTGATACCTGATGATCATGGTGAATTTTTCCGTCAATGGAGGCCACAAATTAAAAAACCATTGGACATTTGGAACGAGATAGTAAAAGTTACCAATATCCCTGGTTTAACATCGGCCCCAAAACTGCAACCCATAGAAACCAGGCTTATCATGCTCTCCACAGGGATGCGCGCGCCAATGGGACTAAAGGTTTATGGGTCCGATTTGGCTTCTATAGAACAAGCTGGCTTATTATTTGAACAAGCTTTAAAAGATGTCCCTTCCGTTAAAGCACCCTCGGTATTTTATGACCGTGCCGTGGGCGCTCCCTATATTGAAATTAAGCTTAACCGTGAAGCCATGGCCCGTTATGGAATGACTATAAGTGAGGTACAGGAAATATTACAGGTGGCCGTAGGGGGGATGTCATTAAGCACCTCGGTGGAAGGACGGGAACGTTTTCCGTTAAGGGTTCGCTATGCACGCGAGCTTCGTGACAATCCGGAAGATCTGAAAAGGATCCTGGTTCCAACAATGGGCGGGCAGCAGGTTCCTCTTAGCGAAATAGCAGATATTGAATATACACGGGGGGCACAGATGATCCGAAGCGAAAACACCTTTCTGGCAGGGTACGTGATTTTTGATAAAATAGAAGGCAAAGCTGAAGCAGACGTGGTGGAGGAAGCCGGTAAGGTTTTGCATCAAAAAATAGTTTCAGGACAGATGAAATTACCGGCCGGTATATCCTATAAGTTTGCAGGTAACTACGAACAGCAGGTAAGAGCTGCCAAACGATTGAGTATTGTGATACCTGTTAGTTTAATCATGATTTTCCTGTTGCTTTATTTTCAATTTAAGACGATCACGGCCTCCTGCATTCACTTTTCCGGTGTTTTCGTTGCCTTTGCAGGGGGATTTATCATGCTTTGGCTATACGGGCAAGGATGGTTCCTGAATTTCTCAATAGCTGGAATGAATCTTCGGGATCTGTTCCAGATGCATACCATCAATCTTAGTGTGGCGGTTTGGGTCGGATTCATTGCCCTGTTCGGTATTGCCACTAACGACGGGGTGATCATGGGAACTTATATTCATCAGGCATTTGAAGAAAGGCACCCGGCAACTGTTTATGATGTGCGTGAAGCTGTTATAACTGCAGGGAAGAAACGTGTCCGGCCGGCTATGATGACTACCGCAGTAGCTGTTATTGCTCTTTTGCCTGTATTAACATCCACAGGTAAAGGAGCGGATATCATGGTACCTATGGCCATACCAGCTTTCGGTGGGATGCTTATTCAGGTGATGACTGTTTTTGTAGTTCCCATGTTTCAGTCGATGTGGAGGGAAGGAGCTGTAAAACGATTAAACAGGAAACAGGTAATTGAATCATAAACAAATTGCAGGATGAAAAAGTATATACAAATATATTTAACGATCATTTCCATAAGTCTCACAATGGATAATAGCAGCTATGGACAGAAGAAGACTGTTACTAAAGATTCTCTATTAACATATATGGAGCTGGCAGCTAAAAATAATCCAACCGTTCAGCAACGATACATGGAATACATGGCAGCGTTACAAAAAGTTCCACAGGTTGGAAATTTGCCGGATCCTGAATTAAACCTTGGTATTTTTCTTAGTCCCATGGAACTGGTTGAAGGTAAACAAGTGGCCGATATTAAGCTTATGCAGATGTTTCCATGGTTCGGAGTGCTTAAAAATGCCCGGGATGAAATGAGCCTTATGGCAAAAGCCAAATTTGAATTGTTCAGGGATGCCAAATTACAAGTTTTCTATGATGTACGTCGTACCTGGTATGAACTATACAGGACAGGGCAGGATATTGAAATATCCAAAAAAAGTATTGAAATCCTGCGAACTATTGAGCGGCTGGCTCTGGTAAAGTTTAAAACATCATCCCAGCCATCATGCGAGCGCCTCCGCGAGCCAGTGCCAGCCGAGCGTGGCAGGTCAAGTCCTGCTCCCCGGGCCGCGCAAGCAGGTCGTTCGACTGGGCGTGCCGGTGGCAGGCGCGGGCGGTGCCCTGGGGCGTGTGCCTGCTCAATTCCTCCCAGCTCTTGCCGTAGTCGATCGCCACGAAAAGCCCCGTCCACGGGGAGGCCGCGACCGTTTCGAGAAGCCGCACGGCGTTGAGCGGCGCATCGATCCGGTAGCCCTCAGGGGCGCGCGCAGGCAGGGGGGCCGGCGTGGCCGAAGACAGCTCCCGTTCAACAAGCAGGCCGCCTTCGACGCCGACGCCCATTTCGCGCCATTCGCCGCCGCGGCGCGCAAAGCGGTGGAACGGCTGGGCGTCAAAGAGTTCGTTCGAGAAGACGACGCACGGGCCTTCGATCAGGTCCGGGGACCGTCCGGTGGGCTCCGCCGCCTTGAACGGCCCCATCCGCACCGATTGCGCGGACGAACCGGAAAGGGTGTGAGACCCCATCGAGCACGCAGCGGGTCCCGCCACCGGAATCGGCGGGCTCGGCGCCCATCTCCACAAACCCGAATTGGCCGGGGTCGCGTCCCGCAAGCAGCGAAACGCAGGCGGCCACCACAAGCTCCCCAAACACCGATCCCGACGAGGCGGCCGTGAAGAAGTCCGTGCCCTGCGCGTACCCGATTCGCCTTCCGTCCCGGCGATAGTAGCCGAACCGGGGGTGGTACAGGCAAAGCTCCATGAAGCGGGCAAAGCTCAGCCCCCCGCCTCCCGCTTCTTCTTGAATGACGGACTGCAGGCTGGAGTTATCGGCGGATT
>CAVYAE010000033.1:0-87823 GCA_963766305.1 uncultured Bacteroidota bacterium | reverse complement strand
AGTGTTCTGCATCGCCCCGCGCGATTGCTCTGCTGCCCCGGCATGGCGGACGCTGGGGAGGCGTCTGACCGTCCGAGAAAGTCTCCCGCCGGGAGCGGTCTGAACAGCCCCGCGAATGTGCTGGGAGCCGGGACCAACGACTGCCCCAGCGTGCGGTTGCCGAACGTGCCGTAGTTTTCCTTCAGATCCTCCGGTGCTTGGGCTGGGAGGAATCCTTCCGAAGATGGATTCCGACCGTCTTGCACCTAATCTCACTAATCTAGTTTGAAGCAATCCCTAATTTCCCCGCCGTTGTGACAAGCGACGACCGCCATTCATCCTTGCGCATTGCCAAAGTCCCGCGGTATCGATGGAGAGACGCCGCAAGATCGGCGGAAACGACCTGGGTGAAGAACGTCAAGTACCGCATGCCCACGTTCGGCCAGAACATCGGTTTGGCGTAGCGGTAAACCACCGGCACGCCGTGCGGAATGACCTGCACATGCGGCCCGGACACGTCGTAGACGCTCGCGAAGCCAGCCGCGCGGCAAGTTCGGTCATGACCACGATGCCGTGGCGACAGGCCGCGATGTTCTGAATCATGCGCCGGGGCAGCGGGTCCGGATGGGTCAGGAGCGTGTGAAAGGTGGTCACAATGGGCTTGCGGCACTCACGCACGAAGTCCAACATGCGCATCCCCCAATCGCCCGGATAAAGGCCAAATTCATGCTGCAAGCTTACCACGTCGCAGGAGCCGTCGTTGGCCACTTCCGCGGCCAGGCCATAGCGCCGGGCGGGCGTTGTCGATTACGTGGACCAGGCGCGGACCATCGTCAACGAAGCTTGCCCGTCTTCTGGATGGCCGCGACCGTTGACACCAGGCTCGTCGGCCGCCAGATCCACGGCGTCGGCCGAATCGCGGGTGAACGTCGCCAGACCGCATGCCTCCGGCGGTGTTAAGCTCACTGCTATTGATTTTGCCAATCCTGCTTTCAAATTTTGTCTCCATTGAAGGTTGTGTATAATTATTGGAATTATTTATTTAGTAAATTTTTTGTATCTGATACCTGGCATGTAGGATGAGTCCTCTTCCTGCTATCCTGCTTACCTACCTTCCAACTAAAATTACTAATCAGGATTGCAAAAAATTTACTAAATAAATAATTCCAATAATTATACACAACCTTCAATGGAGACAAAATTTGAAAGCAGGATTGGCAAAATCAATAGCAGTGAGCTTAACATTTATAATTTCATCTCGGACTTTAATAACTTCAAAAATTTTATTCCTGCAGACAAAGTAAAAGATTTTCAATCAACTGAGAACAATTGCAGGTTTTCAATTCCCGGGGCTGGTGATGTGGGACTGAAAATTCTTGAAAAAACACCAAATAATACTATTAAAATTACAGGGGAAGGGATGTCAAATCAATCATTTATATTTTGGATACAATTAAAGGAAATGTCCGTTTCAGATACCAGAATTAAGCTGACAATCAAGGCCGACCTAAACCCAATGTTAAAGATGATGGCTGCAAAACCCTTACAATCCTTTCTCGACAAATTAGTGGATGCCATGGAGAAAATGACTTTTTAATTCCATACCTGCCAAAACGTCGCATATTCAAATTATTCTGTCATAAAAAATTATAAATATTTATTTTCGATTAAAAAGGTAACTTCCTTGTAGGTAAAACTTCTTATAACAGCTTTATCATCTGATATGATTAATTCGCCTGTTGACTCAACACCTGTAATAGTTCCGGTAAAAATTTCATTTCCTGTCTTAAATTGAGCTTTTTGTCCAAACTTGTATAGAAATCCTGTGTAATTTTCATCCAATGTTAAATATTCCCTTTCCTTAAGCATTTTATACCTGTATTCAATAATATCGGTCAGGGTATCAAGTAAATCTACAATATCATATTCCAAATTAGTCAACAGACTTAACGATATTGGATTAGGAACACTGGTTGAGAATTTTTTCTGGTTAATATTTATTCCAATACCTGCAATAGTTTGTGAAATATATTGTCCATCTATTGAATTTTCAATCAATATCCCGCCTATTTTGCTATCGCCCACATAAATATCATTAGGCCATTTTATAAATACATTATCTATGAATAAGGAAATAAAATCAGCCAGGGCCAGAGATATAACTTTTGAAATATAAAACTGTCCTGATGCTTTTAAAAAATGAGGTTTAAGTAAAATACTAAAAGTTAAGTTTTTACCTGGTTCACTTTCCCAGGAATTAATACCTTGTCCTCTGCCATGTGT
Source organism: uncultured Bacteroidota bacterium (assembly GCA_963766305.1). Taxonomy (GTDB): domain Bacteria; phylum Bacteroidota; class Bacteroidia; order Bacteroidales; family JAAUTT01; genus JAAUTT01. The sequence goes on along the minus strand of CAVYAE010000033.1, from coordinate 85,561 downwards.
TTGATAATCAGCTAATACAATGGTGCCTTCAGGTGAATCGTGTGGTAAGGTACCTGCATATAAATTAGTAGAAGCAATTTCTTGGAATTTAAGCAGTTTTCCATTGTGAAATAAGTCACCCATGCTTTTATTTTATAATTATTAAGACAATATGTCGAAATTGAAAATATTGTACAATATTTGTTATATAATTATTAAGCCAAAAATACTGATAATTATTTGAATAATTAGAATTACAAAATTGATTACCTTTGTTAAAATATGAGCAAATGATAATTACCCATAATCCTGAAAAAGAACCACTTATAGATCATATCATTGAAGGAATAAAAGAAAAAAAAGGAAAAGAAATAGTAAGCATAAATTTATCAGCACTGGATTCTGCAGTTTGCCGGTATTTTATTATTTGTCACGGAGATTCTAATACCCAGGTAAGTGCAATAGCCCAATGGGTTGAAAAAAGTTTAGAAGAAAATCTTAACGAAAGAGTTTGGAAAAAACAGGGTTTTGAAAATGCCCAATGGATTCTTCTTGATTATGTTGATATTGTAGTTCATATTTTTCAAAAAGAATTCCGTGATTTTTATAACCTTGAAGAACTTTGGGCTGATGGTTTAATTAGAAAAATAGAAAACATAAATTAATTGATAACTGAAAAATTGAGGAATGAGTGATAATAATGATATAATTGAAAACAATGAATCTTCTGAAAATAAGGTTCAGAAACCTGAACCTAAACCAGGAAACAATAATTTATTTGGCAATAAAGATCCGAAACTGGGTTCTTCACCTAAACCAAAGTTTAATATTTATTGGATTTATGGCATTATAATTCTTGGATTTATATTTATTAATATATATGTTGGTGTAAGGCATGTTGAGGAAATAAGCTGGAATCAGTTTGAAAACGATATGCTTAAGGAACATGATGTTGAAAAAATTGTGGTCGTAAATAAAGAACGTGCCGAAGTTTTCATCAAACAGGAAAGTTTATCAAAACCACAATATAAGAAATATTTTGACAAAGGTTACTCCTCCATTACAAAACAGGGTCCCCAGTTTACCTTCTCTATAGGAGAAGTTGGAATATTTTATAAACAACTCGAAGAAGCCCAGAAAGATTTTCCTGAAAATGAACGTATCATACCTAGCTACGAGCAACGTAAGGATTTGTGGGGCGATGCCCTGCCAACACTAATCTGGATTGTTGCCATTGTATTAATATGGGTTTTTGTATTACGCCGGATGAGTGCAGGTGCTGGTGGCGGAGGAGGCAATATATTTAATGTTGGCAAATCCCGTGCTCAGATTTTCGATAAGGATACAAACGTAAAAATTGATTTTAAAGATGTTGCGGGCTTAGAAGAAGCAAAAATAGAAATAAAGGAAATTGTTGACTTTCTTAAAAATCCAAAAAAATATACAGATTTGGGTGGTAAAATACCTAAAGGAGCTCTGCTGGTTGGCCCTCCGGGTACCGGAAAAACATTACTGGCCAAAGCTGTGGCAGGTGAAGCAAACGTACCTTTTTTCTCCATTTCAGGTTCTGATTTTGTTGAAATGTTTGTAGGAGTTGGTGCTTCACGTGTTCGTGACCTCTTTAAACAGGCAAAGGAAAAAGCTCCGTGTATTGTTTTTATAGATGAAATTGACGCTATAGGACGTGCAAGGGGTAAAAATCCTAACTTTGGAGCTAATGACGAACGTGAAAATACTCTTAATCAGCTTCTTACTGAAATGGATGGTTTTGCAACCAACACAGGGGTTATTATTCTCGCAGCCACAAACCGTGCAGATATTCTGGACAGGGCTTTGTTAAGAGCTGGCAGGTTCGACAGGCAGATTCATGTTGAATTACCCGATTTAAATGAAAGAAGGGAAATATTTAAAGTTCACCTACGTCCATTGAAATACGACCCTTTGCTTGACCTTGACTTTTTATCACGTCAAACACCTGGATTCTCTGGTGCTGACATTGCCAATGTTTGCAACGAATCAGCACTTATTGCTGCAAGGAAAAACAAGAAAATAGTTGAAAAACAAGATTTTCTGGATGCAATTGACAGAATAATAGGCGGCCTGGAAAAGAAAAACAAAATAATTTCTCCAAATGAGAAAAAAACCATTGCTTTTCATGAAGCTGGTCATGCAACTATAAGTTGGCTATTGGAATATGCCAATCCTCTTGTTAAAGTAACCATTATTCCCCGTGGCCGCTCACTGGGTGCTGCATGGTATCTGCCTGAAGAACGACAGATAACTACTACAGAACAGATGATAGATGAGATGTGCTCCGCCTTAGGAGGACGGGCATCTGAAGAAATAATTTTCGGAAAAATTTCTACAGGAGCCTTAAATGATCTTGAACGGGTTACAAAACAGGCTTATGCGATGGTATCTTATTTTGGAATGAGCGAAGCAATAGGTAACCTGAGCTTCTACGACTCAAGCGGACAAAGTGAATATGCATTTGTTAAACCTTTCAGTGAAAGAACTTCTGAAACAATAGACAACGAAGTATCAAAGATAATTGAAGGAGCCTACAACCGTTCAAAAGATATTCTTAAAGAAAATATTGAGGGGTTAACTCAGCTTGCTAATTTACTATTAGAAAAGGAAGTAATATTTAGCGAGGACCTTGAAAAAATATTTGGGAAACGTAAATTTCCAAATCAGTTTGAACATGTATTTAAAGATGATAACCCCATTCCTGAGGAAGTCTAGTGATTAAGTTGTATATAATCTATGACTAATTTCATTTCCAGATCAATCACCGGGGCGGTATTTGTTATAATTCTTATTAGTGCTATACTTATTAACCCGTTAACTTTTATTATTTTAATTGGCTTCACTACTTTTACAGGGTTAAACGAGTTTTATTCAATAGTAAACAGTGGAAATATTAAACCTTATAAATATTCCGGAATCTGTTGCGGTATGGTTTTATTTATATCGTCATGTTTATATGCCGCAGGATACTCTGATTCTTCTGCTTTCTTATTTTTAATTCCGTTTATACCATATTTTTTTCTTTGTGAAATTTATCAAAAAAATGAACTTCCTTTTGTCAATATTGCTATGACCCTTACAGGTATTATTTATATTGCCATTCCATTTTCATTACTTGTTTTAAGTGGGTTTCCCCTGCATACACTGACTTCATATAAACCTCACCTTATTTTGGGTTTATTTATTTTATTCTGGACTGCAGATACAGGTGCCTATCTGTTTGGAATAACTTTTGGGAAACATCCTTTGTTCCCGCGGATTTCTCCAAAAAAAACGTGGGAAGGATTATTAGGAGGGATAGCTTTAACTATTACAATCGCAATATTATTATCAAATTATTTTACTGAACTGCAAATTAAAAACTGGATGGTTATTGCTTTAATTATATGCATTTTCGGGGTTTTGGGAGACCTGACGGAATCTATGTTAAAACGTAGTTACAATATTAAAGACTCCGGAAATATCTTACCCGGTCATGGAGGAATATTAGACCGATTTGATTCGGTAATATTTGCCATACCGATAGTATTTATATATTTGCAGCTTGTGTTTAGGTAAGCAGGCTATCAGGGACTACCATTCCTGATTTCCTGGTTTATTTTTACAAACTTTGTATTTAAGGCCAAAATATAAAAATTATATCATGACTATACATAAAGAAGGTTACAGAATAATTGGCATATCCTTTATTGCCTTGTTAGTATTGAATATTTTAATTCGATACTGGACAATTCATATACCTTTGATTTCATTAATATTATCTCTGGCTTCAGCAATATTCCTATTTTTAATCATCTGGTTTTTCAGAAGCCCGCAACGATACTTAATGCCCGATGACAATGTGGTTATTGCCCCGGCAGATGGTAAAGTTGTTGTTATTGAAGAAACCGGAGAAAATGAATACTTTAACGATAAACGTATTCAGGTTTCCATATTTATGAATCCTTTAAATGTTCACATAAACAGATACCCTATAAGTGGTAAGGTAGTCTACTATAAATATCACCGCGGCGATTACCTTGTGGCATGGCATCCAAAATCATCAACCCATAATGAACGTACGACTATTGTTGTTCAAACCCCTTCAGGAGCTGAGCTTTTGTTAAGACAAATTGCTGGTGCGGTTGCAAGAAGAGTAGTTTGTTATTCAGCAGTAAACGCAAACGTTATTCAGGGCGATCAGCTGGGCTTTATAAAGTTTGGGTCGCGGGTGGATGTTTTTCTCCCTCTTACAGCCTCTATAAATGTCGAAATAAATCAAAAAGTAATTGCAAATAAAACAGTTCTGGCGCATTTGTAATTGACTATTGAAATTATAATTTAAAAGAATTAATGTAATAAATTCTCATCTCCACGTCAAATGCTTATTGTAACTCCAAACCTCTGATCACAAATGACTGACGACAAAATATTAAATGTATCTCCCGACGTGCAATGGATAGGTGTCCTCGATCACGACATTGTCACCTTTGATATAGTTATGGAAACTAAGTATGGAACAACTTATAACTCTTATTTTATAAATGCAGATAAAAAGACTGTTATAGATACGGTAAAGGAATCATTTAAAGATGTTTATCTCGATAAAATTAAAAAAGTAACCGATCCTTCCGAAATAGAATATATAATCCTCAATCACACCGAACCCGATCATTCAGGATCCCTGAAAGACCTTTTGGCATTGGCTCCTGAGGCTACAGTTGTAGGAAGTGGCCAGGCAATTAATTATCTGCAGGATATAACTGGTATTTCTTTTAAGTCACTCCGGGTAAAAGACGGAGATACACTCGACCTGGGCAACAAAACCATTAAATTTATCGGAGCTGCTAACCTTCACTGGCCCGATACCATGTACACCTACCTTCAGGAAGAAAAGATACTTTTTACCTGTGACTCATTTGGTTCACATTATTGCAATGATGCTGTGTTTGACGATTTGGTTGATAACTTTGATGAGGCTTTTGATTATTACTTCGACGTTATACTCAAACCATTCAGCAGATTTATGCTTAAGGCACTTGATAAGATACGAGCGCTTGAAATAGAAGTTATTTGCACCGGACATGGTCCAGTACTTCGCTCTACCTGGAAGCAGAGGATAACAAGAAGTGAAGAGCTGGCCAGGGAATTTTTGTGCAAGGAAGGACAAAAAGATAAAAACGTTCTTATTACTTACGTATCAGCATATGGCTATACAGGAGAAATGGCCGAAAAAATTAAAGAAGGCCTGCTTAAGGTCGATGGTGTTAATGTGAAAATACTCAATATTGAAAAAACACTGTTAGGAGAAATGGATGAACAGCTTACCCTTTCAAATGGGGTAATTATGGGTTCACCTACTATTAATCAAAATACTCTTTTACCTGTATACAGGTTTTTCTCAATAGTAAATCCTATACGCGACCGGGGTAAGCTGGCAACAGCGTTTGGATCCTATGGATGGAGCGGTGAAGCAGTAAAAATTATAGAAGCAAACTTTAATGCATTAAAATTTAATATTGTACAGGACAGCCTTATTGCCAAATTTTCACCTCATGACAGTAAAGCTGATGAATTCATTGAGTTTGGCCGAAGTTTTGGCCAACAGATGGTTAAGTGCAGGGAAGAAATGAAATAAAACGTGCAATTTAGCAAATGTGCAGATCTATTTTAAATAATTAATTTAATAATAACACCGGGGATATACTTACTTGAATATCCCCTGTTGTGATATAAATTTATTGCTTTAAAAGATTACCATCTCCATCAATCAGATGAACAGAATATCCCAGTTCTTTAAGTTTAATTGTACACTAACAGTTAGAATTGAGTATTCAAATATATTGATAAATTGCCATTATACCCTCAGTCATAAGACCTCTTCAATAATCAGGTACCTGCTATTTTTGTTTGATACAGATAATCTGTCACAATCCACGCTGATGCAGCCATTGCAAGGTTCTCAACATTCTCGGACCAGTTGCTCATATTATGTGGATCGGCAATGCATGCAGGTACCCATATCAGAATACCAAATATTATTAGCATTAATGTGAGCAACCTCGATGCCAGAAGGCTCAGACGCCCTGTAATTATGGCGATGGCAGCCAGAGCAAAGGCAATAGTGGTGGTAACAGTCCAGAACATTTGACCGGGTAGAATCCACTTTGGTACCAAATTAGCAGTGTAAGTCAGATAAAAAAGCTGGTATAAGGCATATGATAACACGCATATACCGTAACATATATAAATAATTCCAACTAATTTTGTCTTTTTTTCAGGATATCCCGGCGCAGAAGAAGCAGCAACAAATATACTTCCGGTTAAAATTGAGAACTTTTCAAAGAAGTTACCGTAACTGGCAAAAGACAAGGGTGCTTTAATTATTTGCAGTATACAGTAAATTGAAAAAATTAAAAATATGGTCATGAGAAGAAGTGCCCCGAACATTACTGTCCTCTTCAATTGTAATGCAAAGCCGCAAATAATTTCAACAATACCAAAAACGTAAACGGTATAGGCTGGATGAGTTATATCACCAAGTGAATCAACCTGATGCCACTGTAAAGTAACAATACCATACCCAATAGCCGCCAAACCAAAAACATGGCGTCCAAGACTAATTTTCATATCATTACCTTTTCGTTACTTAATATCATTTCCCTAATCCCTGTATTTTTGAGTCTGTTTCATTTTCTTCCTGTTGTATAATTTTTTTCACGGTTTTACCTTTATGGAACTTATATGTATACTGCAGCATAATAAAGTAGGAACAATTAAATCCGGAGCTGGCGGTTGATGACGTAGCCATGCTCGCGCTGCTGGCAGGGGTGTTTGTAACAGTATTGGACATTATAATTGTACTGCGGAAAGGCAATAAATATACAAGCTGTATCATATGGTCACCAAAAGTTTTGTTTGCTCCCAATCCGTAAAATGGTGTACTGGTTGTTCTGCTATAGGCATTTAAGCTTGGACCGTTATAATTTATAAATGCAAATGCTTTAATATCCTTGGGAAGTGGAGCGAATGCATAACTGTTTAATGCAAATGAAGAATATGTTTTAGCAGGAATCGGTACAGGAAGGTTGTTAACTGCATCATAATGACCCTGGTAAAACCTTGCATTAACATTAAAAAACCATAACATACCATTTAAACCGAATCCTTCTTCATATCCTGTAAGGAGGTTTCTGGGTTGTGACAATGAAAAGCCTGAACCTGAATACGGAAAAGATATTTCTGTACCCTTTTTGTTGGTTATTATGGTGTAATACACATTAGGTGAAAGATAATTCTTACCAAAATTCACGGTATATGTCAACTGGAACCTGTCATAATATTCAGGTAAAAGACCCGGGTTACCCTTTGATTCACTGTATTGTGAAATAACAGTATTTGGGTTTAAGTCCCCTATGGCAGGTCGCACTATACGTCTGTTATACGTAAGCTTTACATTTTGCTTTTTTGTAATTTTATATTGTACATTTCCGGAAGGTAGTAAAGTAGAATATTGTATCAGTCCGGATGTGTCCCTGATGCTAATTATGCTGTTTTCAACCCTCACTGTAGCCTGAAGGCTTAATTTATTTATGTTATCAATAAATCCAACATAAGCAGCATTTCTTAATTCATTATATGAAAATAAAGAACCAGACTCATTATAACCCGAATATTGCAAATATTGGCTGGCTATTTCCTGATCGAAATTTATTTGAATTAACTGATCATAGAACTGAAATCCTGTTTCCATCCTTGCTGATATACCAATAGGCTGGACATAATCTAATTTTAATGTATAGGCCGTTCTGTCGTTATAGGTATGATTCAGGCTAAGGTATGAAAACGAGAAGCCATCATTTGAAAGTGTATCCAGCAACTTACTTTTAACATATGAATGAAACCTGTAAAAACGGGCTTCAGCTGATAACTCCTTTATAGGTTTCTTATAAGTTCTCTTATAAAACATCGAAACTGTACCTTCCTGGCTAATTGTCTGGTTAAATGCAATCTGGTTTGATACTAAAGAAAGATAAGGATTGCCATTTCTCAGGGAATCAGTTGTTCCGGTGGATGGACTGTTTGAAATATTAACAGTTGGCCGGAAATTTATATTAAAGTTCAGGTTGTTCCTGTCATTAAAGTAATAATCAAATCCTGTATTTATAGAATTGTACGATCCCATATACTTACCTGTAGATGACATGGTTCTGGATGAAAGGGTATCGAGGTAACTGCTTTGATTTATTATGTTCACAATCTGGTTCCATGAATATCCTGTTGCATAATATGTCACTTTACCCGTACCGTAATCTATTCCGGCAGAAGCATATCCTGTAGGCAAAGTAGATGTTCTGAACTGAACTGTAACATTGCCTGTTGTACCTGCACGGGCTGTTTTTTTCAGGATAATGTTTAAAACCCCGTCAATATTACCTTCGTATTTCCCGGAAGGATTACTTATCACCTCAATAGATTCAAAATCTGCAGGGTTTATTTTTGCCAGGAATTCTTTATCTCTTATTTTACCATCGACCTGTATTATAAAATTAGTACTGCCGTTAAGTGTAACATTATTTTGGAAATCAACCTGTATGGATGGTATTTTCTTTAAAATTTCAAAGCCATTAGCACTGGTTTTTGCTATTTCACTTGGAATATTATAAACTGTCCTGTCAACCAACTCCTTAGCTTCAATCCTTGCTCCTGTAACAGTAACTTCTTTAATCTGTTGGGAAACTTCAAGTAGAAAAATTGTGTCGGCTTTTAGTACTGATTGATTAGATGAAAGTTTTACCTGTTTCCCTCCGGTCCTGTACCCCAAAAAATCTGTTTTAAGGAAATATTTCCCCGGTTTGACTCCTGAAAACATAAATGAGCCATTTTTTAGGGTATTAGATCCGGTTATGACTGCAGAGTCAGGAAGATGAATCAGCGTAACAGTTGCAAATTCTATGGGAGTTTTGTCCTTTTGAACACATACATAACCGTTAATTGTTTGTGACTGTAAGGCAACTGAACTAAAAAGTGCAATGAAGCTAAAAAGAATTATGAGGAGGTATAAATTTTTCAATGAGTATCGTATTAGTTATTTAATTATATTAACTTCTTTGCTATACCACAGGCTTGATACATATACTCCTATAGCTGCATAAACAAGCAGTGAACCTAAAACAAGTATATATAAAAATGGATTTATAGTACCTGCAATTATCTCTTTTGTAGCCAGGGAAATATTTGTAATAGGGATTATAGCTGTTTTGATATTAAGAGCTATCCCCGGCATAAGACCTATAACTGCTGGAATAATTATGATTATTGCAAGAGGCGAGAGTATTGTTTGTGCTTCCTTATATGTTTTTGCATAAGTGGTAAGTATTGTAAGCAAACTTGCAAGGAAAACTGTAAGAGGAAGTAACATTGCAAATATCAATGCAACATTTTCAGGTCGTATAAAACTACCAAGAGTATCAGTTAATTCTGCAGGAAGACCCTGAGCAAGATTATGTATTCCAAAGGATAAACCAACTATAGATAGCAAGGCAGATATTAATCCTATGCAGGCTACAACGCTCATTTTGGCAAACAGAATTTCGAGCCTCCCAGCTGGTGAGGAAAGTAAAGTTTCTATAGTTCCTTTTTCTTTTTCGTTGGTAAAAAGGTCAATAGCCGGATAAATACAACCCAAATAAGTAAAAATAACAAAAATATAAGGGATAAAACCTCCTATTGTTTGTCCCAATACTTCTCTTTTAGTTGAAACATCCTCTATTTTAACTTCTAATGGATCAATTGATGCGTTGGTTATTTTCAGCTGTGTAAGACGCTCATGCGTAAGAGAAGCCTTATATATACTGATTACCTGCATCAGACGGTCCTTTACACCATAGTTTTGTGACTTGTAGTAAAGTACTATAGTACCTGTACTCAAACTGTTGATATGTGCTTCAAAATCATTTTCAAAGAATAAAGCACCATCCAGTTTGCCGGATTTTATCAGGGTATCTGTTTCGATAGTGTTTTTAAAATACGTCACTTTAACTCCTTTTAAATTTTCAATTTTAGTTACCAGGTCTTTAGCATTATCCTTACCAATAATTCCAACTGAGAGCTGCTTCTCCTTTTCGTTTTTATCCTGGTTTTTGGCTATAGAACCTGTAATATTTAGTAACACCGGGAAAAGGAGTAAAGGTATGATTATCATTGTCAACAAGGTTCTTTTATCCCTGGTAAGATCTTTAATTTCCTTTTTGAATATTATAGTAAACTTTTTCATAATTCTTAATTTTTTTATTTATTTAAATTTTTGTACATAACGTATAAATTCCTCGGTAATATTACCGGTCTGCATATTTTTCCTGAAATCATCAATATTACCATTGTAGCAAACAGTCCCTTTTGATAAAATTACAAGGTCGTCAGTTAACAAGTCCACATCACTCATATTATGTGAGGAAAAGATTACGGTTTTACCCTTTAATTTACATTGCTTTATAAGTGAAATTATATTTCCGGCCGCAATTACATCGAGCCCCGATGTGGGCTCATCAAATACAACTATTTCAGGATCATGAATCATGGTCCTAACAAGAGATACCTTTTGTTTCATACCGGTAGAAAGCTGGCCAATGCGTTTACTGGCAAAATCAATTTCCAGCAGGTCATACAATTCTTTTTTTCTTCTTTCAAAAACTGAATTGTCTACATCATAAAGATCTGCGAAATATTTAATAGTTTCATTTGTCGTAAGTCTTTCATAAAGTCCGGCTGTTGCAGTAAGAAAGCCAATTTTTCTGCGGACTGTCTGGTCGTCTTTAACAGTGTCGTAACCGGCTACTCTTATATATCCGTGAGTTGGTTTTAAAATGGTTGCCATTAATCTTAAAAGGGTAGTTTTACCTGCCCCGTTTGGTCCCAGCAGGGTTAAAATTCTACCTGGTCTGCATGTAAAACTCACATTGCTTAGAGCATCCACAGAATCACTGTTTATACCTGATTCCCTTTTCATTTTTCCTGAAACCTTAAAGGTTTTTGATATTTCATTAATTTCTATCATAGGTTGAATTTAATTTTTTATATTTTAACTATTTCCAATCAATAAATTTTAAATAATCACTTAAAGTGATAATACCCAAAGGACCCTGGTATATTCCGCCTCTTTTCTGGTCGTTTATTACTCTGATGGCAACTGTATTGTTAGCAGAGAGCATGTTTCCATCCAATAAATATAAACCATATGTATCAAATTCAGTATTTTTTAGATTTGTACCTCTCACTATATGTCCGCCAACTTTGGTTCCATTGATATACACTTCTCCGTAATCGTCAATTTTACCAGTGATTAAAACTAATTTCTGAGTACGCATTTTTTCAGGTACAGTAAAGTTTTTCCTATACCAGCCTAAACCAATATGGTACTTATAGCCCTGAAAATCCCAAAATAATGGAGCATAAATGTTTTTAAAAGCTGAATCATTAAATTCCTTTTTCATCCAGTTTATATTATCTCCAAATGAAAATTTCCAAATTCCCTTAAGGTCAATTTCAGGTTTAAGTACATATGAAATCTGGTCCTTAAAATTTTTAATTGCATTTTCCGGATTTGCGAGCATAGACCTTGATCGAAGTGCAATTACATTAGATTTCCCTTTTTTAAGTAAAGCTGTTGGCAGGTAACAACATACGCTTCTGTTATAAATAAAACAACTATCTGCAATTTTAACTCCATTAATATAAACTTCAGCATTTATTTCATTAAGGCTCAGCTTTAGCAGTAAAGTATCTGATGGAATATGTTCAGGTGCAATAAAGTGTTTTCTAACCCAAAGGAATTTATTTGGAGTTCTTATTAAAGCTATTGAAACATAACGGTCAGTATTCCAGTTTTTATCATTATAATTAAAGAAAGAAAATGCAATACTGTCTTCGGTACTTACATACCAATAGGTATCTAAATCAATTAAGTTCCTTTCTATTTGATTATCACTATTATTAAAAGTAGATATTTTAATATAAAGCCATTTATCACGCGATATTATCATCTTAGTTAAGATTAGTCCGGCAAATAATAAGACTATGGCTATAATTAATGAAATTATACTTTTCTTTAAGTGCATCTTTTGGTAATTAAATTACTCTATCGTTTAATAAACTAATTTTTCTCCCTAATATTTTAATTATTATACTTTCGTTTCATTAAGGTAGTCCTCATACATCTGTACAAGTTCCTGAGGAGAAATCTTCAGTAATGAAATTCTCCTGAACAGGTCCGGTAAGTGTTCCGAACAATATTCGTCTTTCAAAACTTTAAATACATTGTCGTATGCATCTTCCGTGAGGAAAAAACCCGTTCCGCGTTTCAAAGTAATAATATTCATATTTTCAAGAAATTGATATGTCCTCATTGCAGTATTAGGATTAACTTCCAACATCATGGATAATTCCCGTACAGATGGTATACGGTCATTTGGTTTCCATTCACCTGACAGGATACGGTCGTAAACCATCATTGCAATTTGCAGATATATTGCTTTTTGATCATTAAAATCCATCTTATACCTCTAATTCTTTAATCCGTAAGAAACTAATATACCAGCAAAATGGTATTACCATAATTACAACGATGCTCCATACAAATGAAATAACCGGCATTTGTTTTAATATTTCATTACTGGAATAATTTTTGGAAATTAATAAATTAACAAAATTGAATATAAAATTACCATCGAAGTTGCCAGGGAAGAAAATAGATTTAAATACAAAATAAAATATTAGGCTTAAGATAAATATACACATTGATTTTACAAATCCGAGTTTCGGATAAAATGATCCAATCATTAAAGAAATAGATTGAATCAATAAATAAATATGAAAATGATCCCATATTGTTTTAGCACACTGACTGTTTTCAACCCTGAATGGATTAAATGAATATTCACTGACAAAGTTCATCATTGTTAAGACCTTACCAATAATATTTGCTGTTATTATATAAATACCAGATGTTATTAGTAAAAGTATTGGAATTACATATATAACTATTGTAAATAAGCGGGTTACGGATGATACAGGTAATGTTAATAATCTGAAAGCTGTACTTGCCTTACTATAAACATAATATGCAGATGTTGAAAGAATTATACCACAAATATTCATCAATGGCCAGAACAGTTCATTCATTATATCTTTAATAGACTGTGGCACACTAAAAAGTATAAGTGATAAACCTCCCAGCAACAGAATTAACCCTGCTGATATAAATAAATAATAAATTAAATAAAATCTGAAGTTTAGGGCAAAAAATAGCCAAAAATGTTTAAATTTTAATAACTCTTTAACTTTCATTTTTAATAATTTATGTTAAAGTTCATTTGCATAATCATTTGAAACTAATTTATTTGTATTCCAATTTTTAAAAATCCCTAAAAATTGTTTGTCGCAGGTAGCATTAAACAGTAGTTCCATATCCACATAAGTTTCATTATTGTCATTATTTTTTACAATAGCTTTAATTCCTTCCAGTTGCTCTTCAAAATATAGAAGGTCCTTTCTACTATGGTTACGTGGGAGTGTAATAAATGAAAATTTTTCAGATATTGCTGAAATTCTGTCATTTAAAATTACTGATCCTTTTTCAATCAATATAACACTATCAATAAGGATATTAAGATCACGTACCTGGTGTGTGGAAATAATAAATGTCCTCTCATTTGACAAAGCTGAAGAACAAAGTTTTCTGAAAACACTTTTTGACGGTATGTCCAAACCGTTGGTGGGTTCGTCCAGTAATACCAATTTTGTACCTGAGGCCATTGCAAAAGACAGAAGAAATTTCTTTTTTTGTCCGTATGACATTCTCCCCAGGTGCATATCTACTTCAATGTCAAAACTATCAAGATTTTTTACAAATGCTGTTTTGTCAAAATTGGGATAAAATCCCGCATATTGATTAACATATTTATTACCAGTACACGAAGGCAAATAAAGCTCTTCAGGTACAAAAAATATCTGTTCCAGCAGATCATAACTACGGTCGAAAGGATTATGCCCTAATATTATGGCTTTCCCCCTTTGAACTTGTCTTATACCCGTGATTATTTTTAAAAGAGTTGTTTTACCTGCTCCATTTTTTCCAAGAAGTCCATAAATTGAACCTCTTTCAGCAAATAGGTTTAGGTTGTTAAATAATAATTTGTCTTTCTTATATCCGAAATCTATGTTTTCAAGTCGTACCATATTAGTGTATTACTGCATTAATACACTGCAAACATAAATAACAATTTTTATATTTCCAAATCTTTAACGTAAAATAATAAAAAAATTGCTAACTAAAACTGTATAGTTTTGATTTGTAATTTTACCGGATTTTACTATTAATTGTCATAAAAGTTACCTTATCTGTACCTATAATATGTCCTAATAACCACTCTCTTAAAAAATTTAAAACGCTTAATTTAACATCGTTATTTCCCATGATGAATTCTTCTCTCAAAGCCAATACTTTAGTAATGAAATTTGCATGTTCTTGTTTATGAGATATATAATTTTCATAATGGTGTTCCTGCATTAGTTTTTCTTCCGTTGAGAAATGAATAACGGCATAATCCATTAGTTTTTTAAAAGTCTGATTAAGTTGAGTTTTACTATCTTCAATTTTTTGTAACTCAAATAACTCATTTATTATATCAACTAAACCCATATGCTGAAGATCCACATCGCTGAAACCGGTATTAAATGAATCCTTCCATTGAATATTTTCTGATTTTAACGCCATATAAATAATTTTAGCTTAAATAAGTTGATATGAAGAATAAAATAATTATTTCTCACGAAATTTTTTTAATGATGAGTGTGGCTATCCATGCTTCCAAAATACTCAGCGGAACAGCATATAACAATATTCCATATGGTAAAACCATCAAATTACCTATTGTAACCCACATCATCACAAACCCTGTGAACCAGGAAAGAAAAGTTGTCTGTGATACATTAAACTTTTTGGAAACAATAAAAATCTCTATTGCGAACAAAAAGGACCAAATACCCCAAACTGCCCCATTTACCGGTTTTGCAGGAAAATTAAGACCAAGGTTTTGGTAATGCTGTACCCAGAACGATTTAAGTAATATCTGGTTTCTTACAAATTCGGAAATGCTAATCCAAATTGTTGCCAATAGAATTGGTAGTATAGTTTTTCTAAACATTTTATTATTCTTTTAACAATATTAAGAAATTTAAAAATTGGAATATTAAGAAAACAGATTATTTTTATTTAAATTTTGACTACTATAAAAACTAATATTACTATGATAAAAAAAGGGTTTATGCTTTATTTGGTTTTAGTTTGTCCAAATCTTATTGGTCAGCAAAAATTGACAAATACTTATGTTGATAAATCCACGCTGGTTGCATCCCAGCTTGGGTATAAACCGGAAAGTCCGAAAACAGTAAGTTTGATACCTGACAAGGAACAACTGAAATTTAAAGATGAAATAAATTATTATATATATACTATAGGTTCACGGAGATTTCGCGACATTAAAAAACCAGCAGGCTGGATAGATAATAATTATAATTACCCATACGATCTTGATAAAGGTAAATATTCTAAAGAAGATAAAAATATTGGTGCCAAAGCGGTTTTTGAAGGCAAATTAAAAAGAATTGAAAGCAGATGGGGAGTATTTTGGCAAGGTGATTTTACTGCTTTTCAAACTGAAGGTATTTATCAGATTGAATGTGAATATGGCTTTTCAACACCATTTATAATTTCAAAAAATCCATATGAAAAGTTTATCAGGGGATATTTGAATTACCTCTATTGTCAGCGTTCAGGTATGGAAATTCCCGGTGTTCGTCCTGTTGAGAATCTCGATGATGCCGTACTTGACAAAGACGGAAGCTATATTGCAGCTGCCGGTGGATGGAACGATGCAGGTGATTACCGAAAATGGATATCACAGACCAGTTCACATATTGAAGCATTAAGTTTAATTGCAAAATATGCGCACCCAGCATATAAACATCAGGCTATTGAAGAGATAAAATGGGGAAATAAATTTTTTCAATCTATGATTAATAACGAAGGGCGTGTATATGAGGATATTGGCAGTGGTGAATTACGCTCAGGCTCTGATTATGATAAAGACTGGTGGTGCGAAAATCATGCTGGCTGTCTGGCCAGTGGCACATCAAAGACTGATAATATAATCATGAGTGGAGACGAACGAAAAATACGGACAAATTATAATCCTTTATGTCAGTATATTTTTATCCGCAATCAGGCTATTGCTTCTACTGTCCTTGAACCGGCAGATGCTGTCAAATGTCTTTCCCTGGCACAAAATGCCTGGTCATACGGGCAGAAAACAAAAAATGACGGGCGTACACTTTTTTTGTCGGAAGAATTAATTGCCGGATGTGAATTGGTTACTGCCGGAAGTAAAGTGGTAACAACGTCCAGACTAATAGAATTAGTAAACTTACTTATTCAACGTCAGGAAATTAAAAATCCGGTGTTGAACGGCTACTACTATGAAAAAAATCAAACTGATGCATACAGGGCTGTTGCCTGGAACGCAGAACCTCCTTTTGCCCTGCTTCGATTCTGTGAGCTTGGTTTGCCTGTTCCGGAAACCGCTATGGCAAGGGAGTCCGTGGCAAGGTATATTGAAAATTACCTTTTAAAAGATGCCGTGAGTAACCCTTTCAATGTTACTCCTTATGGTGCATTTATAAATCCATTGCATGCCAGGGAGGTTACATTCAGAGCTGCCGGACCTGACAGGTTTGTACGCACTTTTATAAATCCTCTTAACGGACAGGAAATGGTACATGGCACAGATGCCGTGCTTATGCAGCATGCCTATTTAATGGCCAGGGCCGGAAAAGATTTTGGTAACAGAAACTATGAAGGAGGTGCGGAAAGACTTATACAATGGGCTACAGGCCATAATACTGCTGGTTTATGTTTGTTTACAAGTGTCGGATTCAGACACCCTGTAATTGCTTCCTTTGTAAACTACCGGATTCCTGATGCGGCCGTAAACGGATTTATAGGACGATGGGATGATTCTCCATATATTGAAACTTCAAATGCTGTGGAATGGAACACTCAGGAGGTATGGGGTGTTCCTCATTACTACGCTATTGACGCAGCTATTTATTTAGGTATGTAAATACCTTTTTCTTATTATACTATAACAATAAATTTTTGTCTCTTACAGGTGTAAAATTTAATTGAATTGACTTTAATTTATTTTAATTTTTCTCTAAAATGCTGGAATATCAAACGTTTATAAAGAAATATTCAATTCTGATCCTATTTGTTTTTTTATTTATTGTATTCTTTATTCTTTCCTTTTTATCCAAAGGTACATATGGAGGAGGCGATGATTTCGAGCATTATAGCTTTGCCCGTTGGGCGTTTGTTCATCCTTACCTTTTCCTCGATCATTGGGCCAAACCATTATTTACTATTCTTGCATCCCCATTTGCACAGTTTGGATATATGGGCATTAAAACTTTTAACATATTAACCGGGCTTGCTACTGCCTGGCTTACCTTTTTTATTTGCAAGGATTTAAAAATTAAATACAGCTGGCTAGTTATATTTTTTGTGTGTTTTGCTCCTGTTTACCTCAGCATGTTGATGACCGGGATGACAGAAATCCTGTTTGGATTTACTCTTATTTTAGCAGTATTTTTTGCATTTCGTAACAAACTAATCTTGTCAGCTGTAGTGTTATCCCTTTTACCATTTGTCAGAAACGAGGGTATTGTAGTGATACCCTTCTTTTTGATTTATTTTATAATAAACCGGAAGTATATCGCTATACCCTTCATTGTATCTGGATTTATTTTTTTTAGTTTGATTGGATACGTATATTATCACGACCTGTTTTGGGTAATTACAAAAATGCCTTATACAGGGGCTAAAGAATTGTATGGTTCAGGTCCGTTACTTCATTTCGTTAATGAAACAAAATCCATATTTGGCATTCCACTTACTGTTTTATTTTTATCAGGATTATTAATAATACCATTAAGATTGCTTAAACCTGACAAATCCAATAAAAAAAATATTAATTATAAATCAATTCAAATTCTGCTGCTGGTAGTTCTCCCCTTGTTTTCTTACTATGTAACCCACAGTATTCTATGGTGGAAAGGCTGGGGAGGATCATTCGGACTTATAAGGGTTATTGCAGGTGTTGTTCCATTGTTTGCAATTATTGCTATGGATGTTTTAGGCGGATTACTTGACATTATTGCAGCTAACTGGCTCAAAGCATTTATTATTATAGTTATACTTTACCTTATAATCTCAACACCGTTCAAGGTGTATCAAATACCTGTTCCTGAAGATGAAGGGCAGACTGTTTTGAGGGAAGCGGCCGCCTGGGTACATAATAACGGGTATGATAAAAACAGGATTTATTATTATGATCCATATTTTTGTTTTGCACTTCACGCTGACCCATTTGATCAGACTAAAACTATGGAACAAAAACCAAGGGGTGAAGTGCCATCTAAAGACCTAACTCCCGGAAATGTGATAGTTTGGGATACACGATTTGGTGATTTTCAGGGGGAAATGCCTTTGGAAAGATTTATGAATGACTCTTTTTTACGTCTGATTAAAGTTTTTGAACCATTACACAAGTATGAAATTTTAACAGGTAAAATTTATGAGGTTTGTATATTTGAAAGAATAAATGATAAAATTAACATTTCTGAAAATTTTTCACTCTATAAACAATCAATTAAAGGAAGGTTAAACGATACAGTTCCATCAATGTCAGAACCTTTACCAATTAACAAGCTAATTGATACCTGTGGTTTTTTTAGCTATGTTAATTTAAATAAAAAGAACCCGTTCAGTCCCGGGATAGATACTCCGGCAGTCAAAATTTTTAGGGATAATGGTGATTCTTTGTTGATGTTTGTTTCTGCTAAAATTAGTACTGTTGACTATATGCAAGGTCCATATCTTCATTTAATTGTTTCACTGGAAAACAATTCTGAGCACGAATTATATAATAGTTATAATATTAACCTGTTCCCGGTAAAAAAAGGTCAATCTTTTGAGATATCAAAACTTTTAAGAATTAATACACCTGCACGAGCAAACGAACACTTAAAAATTTACTTTTGGAATACCTCTAGCGGTACGATAGATATTAACGACTTGTGTATCAGAAAAATTTTGCCACTTAAATGAGTTTTTTATTTTACTAATAAAGTCTTGTAATTTGCAGATTGTCAAAATATACAGGTGTTAAACCATCATTATAAAGATAAAATGCAATTTCTCCATCACTTGGAGTAAAATTTACATAAACTTCTGTAGTTAATAGTTCCCAACCATTTCCGATATTTATTTTATCAATGGGAGCTGTTGAATAGTACTCCTTTGGATTATTGCATGATACTATTAGTTGTCCATTTTTATGTTCGGAATACCTATAAACTTCTGCTTTAAAATACTGACCCGGGTGTACATTTTTTAGATGAATAGTCATTCCATAGGGATGTTCTTTTGTTAATTTAGCTGAATATTTCCCTGAAAATGATTTCTCTGCAGATTGCGTTTCACCATATTGCAGTAATTCATTTGATGAATCAGCAATAAATGATTTCCCATCACTGGTTAGTTTTTCAGCCCCACAAAAAATCTTTTCAATTTTAATATTTTTATTATTTATTTGATTATTAGAATTAATTCTATCATTTTTATCTAATTTGAATATCCTGACCATTCCGAAATTACCAATTGGATGATTGATAAAACTTCGGATGTAACTTCTTCCTAAAACGACATTCCCGTTTAAAATTAAATATTTTGCACCATGTTTTATTGAATTTTGTATAGATGCGCTGTCATAATTATTACTGTAACATGCTGTCCAGCCTCTTTGGTTCATCAGGTATAATGTAGAATGTGTAATATCAGGTAAACATATGACTGTATCAAGAGGAGCTATACCTATTGATCTAAGATAAGGTGTAATGTTATCGTAATCCTGAAAATCATTATGATCATTCCACCAACCATAATATCTATCATGTATTTGATTTTTAGCATAATTAATATTGAAAAGAATCAAAATAATAAAAAATACTTTTATCAAAATATTATTAAAATATTTTGATAATGATTTTTGTAAAGCCCACCCTATTGACAAAAAAGAAAAAATTACAAGTATATACAAGTTAATGGTATAATAATCATGATGTTGAAAAGTTTGAAACCATAAAATAGCATATAAAATCACTCCTAAAAAAATAAAAATCAAAATTGTCCTTAAAAATATATTAGATCTTTTCCAGAATATAATATTCAATACAAGAGAGATTCCAAAGACTATTAAAGCTGTGATATGAAAGTACTGACCTAACCAAAGTTCTTTAATATTTTTAATTACTTGATTTATTTCTTGATTGTTAAGATCCCAGATTGGAAGTGTACCTGTTGAAAAATAATCTGTATAATGCAAATGATTGAAATGTCTTGCATACAAGGTCCATGATCCAACAATTAAACCAATTATAATAAAAGGAATAGACTGTAAAATTGGCTTTTGAAAAAGTTTTTTATCACCTTTTAATTTTACCAGGCCAATTAATTCAATAATAAATGCTCCGATAATTGCAACCAGGCTAATTAGTGATGTTATTTTACATGAACCTGCCAAAAGAAAAAAAAGCATTGATAATAAATAATTTTGTTGACGTCCACCAAAATAAAATTTGCTGAAAAAGAAAATGGCAATTAAAGCAAATGAAAAAGCTGAAGTATCAGTTAAAAAGTTATTTCCGTAATACACCAGAACTGGTGATGTAAATAATAATATTGTAAATGCTGCTGACCAAAAATGACTTTTTAGCCAAAGCATCAGTGTTTTATATAAATAAAATAATGCCGTCAAAAAAAGCAGAGTATTTAACAAACGATATATAAATTCATGAAACCCGAAAATCTTATATAATATCGCTACGAAATAGTAAATAACCGGAATTTCGCTTGTTGCATTATAACCCGTAGTGTTATTATCTGAAGTTAAATTATAGGTTTGTGGCTTAAAAAAATGAAATCCGGTTTGATAATATAGTGATGCTACTGATGTACAATCTGTTTGACGCCATTTATGAACAGACTGTGGTCGTTTCATTACTATTGAGGGATATTCATAAAATAATGAAACGAATAACAGAATCAATACAAATTTTAGTATAGGGTTAACCGATCCAATTAATTTATTAATTGGATTAATCAAATAAAATCTAATAACTTGCAATTTATTTTTGATTTGAAGCATTGTATTTCTATAATAATTATTTAAACCTTGCTAATTTTTTACCAGATAGTTAACATCTTTGACGAATATAACAGATTATTTTTAAAATAAATTTTCAATAGCTGTTTTTTTGATACTTTCGGAATTTAAGAATAAGAATATAAAGTATGGATTAACAATTTTAGTATTTTTATTATCAATTTCAATTACTATTATTAAGTTACTTGGTTATAAAAGACAAATGGATTGGGGAAATGATATTAAATATGAATTTTACAAAAGTGCAATGTACAAATCACCATATGATGTAAGAAAAATATATAAACACCTTTCTATAATACCTAAAGATGCAACTGTTTCTATGAGTGACAGAATTATTCCTCATTTGGCATTTCGCCGAAAGCCTTACTTTTTCCCAATGGTTGAAGATGCTGAATATATTGCTCTTATTGATTCCAGTTTTTTTCCTCTAACTCGAGATCAGTATAACAGCGAATTAAATAAATATAAGTCAGATAGTACCTGGAGTGTAATAGTTCATGATCCTCCGTTATTAATTTTAAAAAAAAGATTTAATTAAATTTTGAACGATTAGATGTGATACCAGCATTTTTGTTATTATTAAAAAATTAAAATGAATTCTTTCATTATAAATCCAATAATTTTCTTTAAAAACCATACTTTTAAATTACTGGTTATTACCATTGTTCCAATTTTAATCATTTTATTTGGCTTTTATTTAATAAATTCTCAACCAAGTAATTATTTATATTGTGTTGACCCTGAGTACTGTTATTTATTTAACGCTCTGAATTTTGCTCATTTACAACATCCATTTCACATAGATCATCCGGGAACTCCTTTACAAATGTTGTCATCCATCATTATACGCATTGTCCATATTTTTCACAATTCCAATATTCCACTTGATGAAGACGTTTTCTCTAATCCAGACTTATTTATTTATTCAATAAATATTTGCATAATAATATTGTCTTCTGTAATGTTATTTCTCCTTGGACTATTTACTTTAAAATGGACTCATGATCTTACATCAGCTTTTTTTCTTCAGCTTACTCCATTTTCTTCATATATTATAATTTCACTGTTTGATAGACTAATACCCGAGAATTTATTAATTCCGGTTACCTTGCTTTTGATATTATTAATTATTAGTAACTTAAATAGCTCAAATACCAAAAATAATATCCTAAAATTTATAATACTTTTTTCAGCTTTAATAGGATTTGGAACTGCAGTAAAAATTACATTTGTTCCATTTTTTATTATTCCTTTATTTCTGATTCCGGGAGTAATAAATAAATTAAAATACTCAATTCTTTCCATTGTGTTTTTCTCATTGTTTGCATATCCAATATTTTTTCGGTGGGTCGATTTCAGAAATTGGGTAGAGTCTCTTTTTATTCACAGTGGCCAATATGGAGCAGGACCATCAAATCTTATTGATAAACATATATTTATAACAAATATTAAAACTATTATTTTTCAAGAACAAATTTTCACCTTTTCACTATTGATATTTATTATAACCAGTTCAATCTATTTTATCACTTATTTTAAATTTAAGTTAAAGGATGATAAGTATTTCAATGCATTATTAGGCATTACTGTAACCATGATATTAATTTTAATTATGGTAGCCAAACAGTATAAAAACTATTATATAACTCCAGGATTGTTGTTAGTTGTTCCGGGAATTTATCTTACAATTTATATATATAACAGGAGATTAGGTTTTAAATCAAACTGGATAATCATCCCTGGTCTTTTAATATTTATTTTATGCCTGTATCATTTTCAAATAAAGAATGTTTTTAAATTTAGCGCAATCCGCCATGAGAATAAACAACATTATATGGAATCGTATGGAATTGATAAAAAATACACCGGTAAACCAATTCTCATGATTTGTAATTACACAGGATCTGCATTTAAGCAATACGCATTATTATTTGGAATAGTCTGGACTGGTGGATCCGATACTAAAATGCATAAATGGTATGCAGCCACATTATCAAAAATGTACCCTGATGCTTATATATATAAAAGCTATGATAATCTTTTCAGTGATTGGAGTAATTCATTCTCATTTATTACCCTGTTAAAAAAATATAAGCAGGTTTATTTGGATACTAGGGATCAGGAAGTAAAGGAATCTTTAACTACAAAATTTAATGGGTTAAACCGTCAGATTGATACTAAAGAAACTCTGGTCTATAAAAATAATTACTCACTGGAGACTATTTACAAATTTACATTTGATTCCTCGGAAAATAGCAGGCACTTAAAATATGAATGTGATGCTGAAAATACTGACAGCACAAAGTTTAATTTCATAACCGATGGGTTAATTTTTAAAAATGGTAACACTCAATCTGATGAACAAGCCTATAAAGGTAAGTTTAGTGCTAAACTTACAAAGGATAAACCATATGGTATGACTTGTTCTCTTAGTGAAGTGCAAACAGGAGAAAAATATAGTATAAGTATATGGAGATATAAAAACGGTAATTTAAATTCAGGACTTGTTATTAGTACTAATAATTCCTCTTTATTTTATAATTGCGTCTCAATAACTAGTAAAACCTCAGCAAAATGGGAAAAATTAGAGTATATATTGTCTGTAAATGAACAAATTAACAACTGTGATATAAACATATACTGCTGGAATTATGATCAAATTCTTCCTGCATATTTTGACAATCTTGTAATTGAAAGGATTCACTGAAATACCAATAGAATTATAATTTTCTTTCCTTTATTAAATTCATGTGATCCCTAAAATAATTTAAGGGATTCTGATTTATATAAAATCTAAAATGATTAAAGTCAATCGATATAGGCGATCAGAAAAATATCATTTGAAAAGATTATACCTTAAAATACAATATATAGCTTTTAATCCATCTTTCCAGTTTATCTTTTTCCCTTCTGAAAAAGTACGCCCATAATAAGATATTCCAATTTCATAAATTCGGATACCCGGAACATTCGATAATTTAGCTGTAACTTCTGGCTCAAAGCCAAAACGGTTTTCCTTTAAAGAAATATTTTTAATAATTTCGGTCCTTACAAGTTTAAATCCCGTTTCCATATCGGTAAGATTAAGGCCTGTAAGCATATTGGAAATAAATGTAAGCAGCTTATTGCCTATGGAATGCCAGAAAAATAGAATTCGGTGAGGATTGCCTCCCATAAAACGTGAACCATATACAACATCAGCAAATCCATCAAGGGCAGGTTTAAGTAAAAGATTGTATTCCTGTGGATCATATTCAAAATCTGCATCCTGCACAACAATAAAATCTCCTGTTGCAAGTTTAATGCCAGTATGGATGGCTTCCCCTTTTCCCATATTTATTGGCTGATTTATAACTTCAAGGTTTATCTTCCCGTGCTTGTTTTTAAAAATTTCAATTTGTTTTAGTGTATTATCTGTAGAGTGGTCATTTATAACAAGAATTTCTTTCTCAATATTACCAATAAGTATTACGTTATTTACCTTTTCCAGTACTTTGCAAATTGTAGCTTCTTCGTTAAATGCAGGAATAATAATAGTTAGTTTTTGTATCATTATAAAAATGCGATTTTAAAATTGCTTGTAAATTTCAATTAACCTAAAATATTATTTTAGTATAATATCGTGGTTAGTTTTATAACCTGTGCAAGTTAATTTTATTTTGAAAAACCTGAAAAAATAATTGGCATTATTAAGAATTACTACTAACTATTAAAATGTACAACCGAAAACCACTTGTTTTTATCTGTATAAATATCTAATATATTTAATTCTGCCATATCGGCTAATTTTAAAATATATTCCTCTGTAAACTTATGTGAATTTTCTGTATGAATTGTTTCATCTTTAAAAATGTTTAAACTTAAATTGCTGTCAAGACTAAATATTTCCAAATCGTGTAAGGCTTTAAGATGCATTTCAATCCGTTCCTCCTCCTTATTATAAAATGCTACATGTTCAAACAGGTCGGGGTTAAAATTTGTGTTAAGATAAAAATTTACAACATTTAAAATATTTTTATTAAAAGCCGCAGTAACACCTATGTTATCATTATAGGCTTTTTCCAAAACATTAATATCTTTTACCATATCCAGTCCAAGTAATAGTTGATCCCCAGGTTTCATCAATTCCCTTAACCGGATCAGAAATTCAATGGCTTCCGGACGGTTTAGATTTCCGAGGGTACTTCCAAAAAAGCAAATTAACCTGTTTACTCCCGATGGCATTAATCCAAGATGTTGCATAAAATCTGCAAGCATCCCGTAAACATTAATATCAGGATATTTTATGAATAGGTTTTCATAAGATTTAACTAAAGCCTCTTTACTTACATCTATAGGGATGTAGCAAATAGAATTTGTGTTTTCCTGTGGAATAGCATCTAAAAGTATTGAAATTTTAGAACTGTCTCCACTCCCAAGTTCTATTATGCTTGTATTTTTAAGTGTTTTTGCAATAAAAGGAGCTATTCCTCTTAATATTGATTTTTCTGTAGCAGTAGGATAATACTCAGGCAATAAAGTTATTTTTTCGAAAAGGTTCGACCCTTCATCATCATAAAAAAATCTGCTTGAAATATACTTTTTTTCAGATGCCAGTCCTTTTATTAACATTTTTACAATATCTTCCTTACTTTCCTGTACCAGAAAATTACTAAATGCTACTTTACTATCTGGCAATATATTGGTTTCAACGTAATCCATTTTTTAAGAGTTAAATTTATTACTACCAACTATTTACTACGCACGGATCAAAGGAATTCCGGTTTCTGTAGGGTTGGTTTCATCATTGCTCCACTCATACCAACCTCCGTCATAAACAGAAACCCGTGGCCAACCCATGAGCCAGGCATTAAACCAGGCTTCACTGCCTCTCCAGCCCGTTCCACAATAAAAAGCAAGGTGTTTATCAGGAGTAATTCCGTTTTTAATCCAGTTTTCAGCTATTTCAGAATATTCTCTTGTAGTGTGGTCGATATTTCTGTAATTCTCCATATGATAGGCATCTGAACCGCAATCGGCAAATTTAGCTCCGGGGATCCTGCCTTTCTTTTCAATATAATTATAGCCACTTACCTCTCCTATATATTCAGGCCAGCTGCGAACACAAACAAGTTCAGCATCTTTTGAGATAATCATTTGTTTAGCTTCCGGGGTATCTACAGCTAGTTCAGGATATACAGGGATTGTTACTCCAAAATCGGTTACAGGTGTTTTTGGTTCATCAGTATAAGAAATATCAAACCCTTCATCCACCCAGGATTGAAATCCACCATTTAAAACCCTTACGTCTTTTACACCTGCATACTTCATAATAAATGCACAGCGCATTGCTCCGATATCACCCGCTGCACTGCCGGGAAACGGGTCGTTATTATCAGGGAACATAAACTTACCATACATTATAACAGTAGTATCCGCATTTATTCCGTACTTTTCAAATGTTTTTTTAAGTTCCCAGGGATTTCGCCTGTTCCATGTATCAGGTGCTTCAACAGCAAGTGTGTCCATGTCTATTGCCCCAGGTATATGTCCGCTAAGGTATGCATCCCGGTTACGGTAGTGGGCATGTACAATAATAAACTTATTATTATAATAATATTTGGGTTTACTGCCCTCCAGAAGACTTTTAACCCAACCGGCAGGTACAAGTTGTTTGAACCGGTTAAGATTTTCCATTGGCAAATCATCATTTGCTGACCATTGATCTTTAAAATGATAATAACACGATATATCTTTATATCCTGAATTTATAAACCTATCCGCAACAGAATTAATATCTTCATCTTTATATCCATATATTATTATTTTGTGGTCGGGAAATATATTTTTGTTTCTTACAACTTCAATCCAGTCAAAATATTTAATCCATTTTACCGGTAGACTTTTAGCATTTTTAATATGCCCCCCCCTGTGTTCATTTTGAAGTGTCCATCCATTGTAAGCATCTGCAGAGCGAACATCTATAATTTTTATAATATTTTGTTCAAGGTTAGATAATAAATCCTCGGTTGATATATTTTTAATTGTATTATTCATGTTAAAAGATTATAATTATTAAATGAATTTTTGCAAATTGACAAAACATTGTAAATCAATTTATTACATACAATAAATTTAAATCAATTTCCTATTTAAACAATTATGAATACAACATGTTTCAGGGTCCGGAATAATTTCTATATTTAATAACCAATTAACCTAACATTTTTTTCAATCTTCCCTGAACAAATAAAAAAAGCCCTTGTAAACCCCGTCAGAATTAAAGAACGGGTCAACGTTCGGATCCCAGGAAGTAGCTTTGATAACATAAAAATAAATACCCGGAGACGCCTGGCTTATTCCGATATTTCCATCCCAGCCTTCCCAATTTTTAGCGGAACTATCATATTCATAAACTTTAGTTCCCCATTTGGAATAAATAATAATATGAAATTCATCAACTGATACCAAGGAAAGTTTAAAATTTGATTTTCCCGCTACAAAAGCATTTGTAAGAGGTGTTCTTGGAAGTAAAATCCTTATGCCTGATGTGTCTTTTGCAATATATGGTTTCATTATCTGAATCATGTTTCTTGCAGTATCAAAACAATCACCGGAAACTGATCTGGTAATAAGAGTTATAGTATCTATTTTTGGTAAGTAGAATGTGTGAGTAGGGTTGGTTTTGTATGAAGTATCATTAAGAAAATCATTAAAATTCCAGAAGTGGGTTAAAGCATTTTCAGAACTGTCAGTAAATGTTACTTTAAGTGGTGCCTGAAGGGAATCCATCTGAATAGATACAGCATTCATATTAAAATGTGCCCAGGTAGTATAAATAGGGTAATTAAAATAAATTGAATCATTCCTTATCAGATTAAATTTATCTTTTGCCTGAAGATACATATGTGTTGGAACAGCTGGTGGTTTGCCATTGCCATCTCCTATCCTTAAAATATTTTCAATAAAAGTAGTATACTGCAAATTGGTTCCGGTTGTTATTGCGGGAGTTACTTTAAGTGCCGGGTTAAATGTCCATGAACATTTAATACTGTTTTTAAGAATATATTTACGATGTAAGGAATCAGCAGGATTTCTGTAAGTGTAATTTTTTAATAAGACTACAGTCTCAAGTTCTATAAAATAACAATGCTTATAAGCAAGTTGCAAATTGTCTGTTGCATCCTTGTTCGTACTAATACTGTCATTATTTAAAAATGCCCAGGCTGAAGCTGAACCTACCAGTGTATCTGCATTATAAACTTTAACCTGGTAACAACCTGGTGATAAAGTTTCAACCTGAGAAAAATATTTGTCACTGTCAGTTTTTATAGGGATGTCAAAAGCATATGAAACGGTATCGTACTGACTCCAAACATAAGTTACTTTTGTTGTGTCACTTACAGGACAATAGCTTCTTAATTGAATAGGTTGTACTTTTGGGTACTGGTTATAAATAAAAATAGGAGCCAGTGCTGAATACACTGCAGTTGTATCAAAACTGCTCTGCCAGCCGTTTATCGACACTGCTTGCTGTCCCGATGCGCTAAAGGCAGAAGTTAGTATAAATATACAACCAAATATTATATTCAGGGCTTTTCGCATTTTAACCTTATTTTATAAAAAGGAAAAATCCGTCTAAAAAGTAAATTACTCCAATTACTCCAACAATTAAACTTAATACATAGATATAGCTTTTCTTGGCAAGGGCAGAGATTGATGATAACAGTATGGATATTTGCAGGAATATCACCGCTATACCAAATGCACCGGAATGCTTTGTACAATTGTCCTTTTCTGCTTCAAATGCATGTGCTTCCTTTGTAATATCAGCTTTATCCTGTTCGTATTGTTTTAATTTTTTAGTGTAATTGTCAATCTTGGATTGAAATTTGTCAACATTATCTTTAGAATTAGGTGATTTAGCAATCATATCCTTCTGAAGTTCCAGGTTATCTTTTTGCATTTCAAAAATATAGCTTTTGATACTTTTAGCCTCGTACTGTGACCATTTATCTGAGGCAAGAGTCTGCTGCATTAATGATTTAGTGCCATAGCCACCCCCCCTGAATGTTGAAAAAGTTGCACATACTGCTATCAATACCGTTGTAATAGCCATGTAATTCATCCATTTTTCTTTTTTTTCTTCAGCCATAGTGTAATTGATTATTGATTATTGACAATTTATAATTGATTTTATTTGTATTGTCGATTACACCTGATAAAATATTGATTTTAAAGGTATCAGGTATAATTGACAATTTATAATTGATTTTATTTGTATTGTCGATTTCCCATGATGAATTTATTGATTTTAATGGCATCATGGAAAATTGATTATTGATTATTGATTTATAATCTACACGTCTTAAGATATTTATGCTTCCGCATTTACATATTTTCACATCTACAAATCTGCACATCTTCCCATTTACATCAATTCCCAAAATAATATACCTATCCAAATCAGCAGTACTATGAAACCTGCAATACTTATCTGGTATCCCTTTTTTCTATCTTTTTGATTAAACCCATAAATTTTTTGTCCATTGGGGAGAAGTTTTTTATAAGAACTAAGGTGCCTACCCATAAAAATGCCAATAAAGCCACCCATCAGACAAAAAAACCAGGCAAGAATTAAATATTTCAAACTTACAGTTTCAGTCTGTGAGAGGTTTTCCAGACGGTCGTTCTGCCATTTCTCAATAGTTCCATCGTCTACATCCTTTCCACGTATTGTGAGAATTTCCCGGGCCCAGTGATAATCGTTTAAACTCCATTCATCCGGATTCTTTAACAGATCGAGCAGCTCATCATCTGAAAACTCAAACAAATAATAATCCTTTTCAAGAGTTTCTGCTGTGATTACATTTATTTCTTCCTGAAGTTTTGTAACTGTTTCAAAATCTTGCTCTTTAATATTGATCTGAATCTCTTCCGTCATGGTATTTCCTGCAAACAATACATCACTGGGAGGAGTATCAGAGGTAAGTTCATATTCAATATTATTCTTTTTTAGAATTTCAACAAGAACGCCGGCTTCTTCAGGATTATTGTATTTTTTAAATTGTCTGAATTCGCTCATATTTTATTATCAAAACGGTTTAAAAATAACATTTAAAATTTAAAGTTAGTATTTTTTTTAAATTTCAATGGCGCCAACCTTATACCATGTCTTATATCCAGGATTATACATCCCATCATTGTCAAATTTCCACAACCAGGTATCCCTGATAATAATATTTTCAATTTCAGGAAATATGAGCTTCTTTAATTTTAAAAGATTATCATTTCTGTCAATTGTTTGTTCTTCAAAATCCATAATAATACAACTTTTTAATTTTGGTAATATATTAATATGGTCCTGTTTTATTTTCATTCTTAATAAATATTCATCCTTGCTTATTAAACCGGCACTTTCCTGAAGGAACTGAACAGGTATGTCATCCAGCTGGTCAATTATATTACATGAAACTACAAAATCAAAATCATCGAGGTAAAAATCAAAATAAGGAATTAAATCATCAGGGTTGAATTTTAACCTTTTTTTACGGTTCACTTTATAAAGATTGTAAAGAGGTTCCGCAAATCCTGATATATCTGTTTCTATGAGAACAATATTTTTTATAGCCTTGACTTTCTCATGTACATAAGCCGAATGTCGGATATCAAAAAACCAAACTTCATTGAAAAGACTGCTGAGTTCAATAAAGGGCACATCAAGCAACCATCCGCTACCTAAAACTGCAGCCTTATTTTTCTGTTTGTCTACAGCTGCTTTGCAAATAAATGATTTTGTGTTTTCAAGATGTTCACTCCAGTTTTGAGCTTCTCTTGCATACCGTCGGAGAATGCCATCCTGATCATCATAATATCCCATCTTCCTGAATATTCTCTGCCCCGCCCTGGATAATTTTCTATTTTCTAGTTTATATTTTTGATTATTAATATTTCCCATTTCATCAGTAATACGTCATTTGACATTCGTATTTAAGGCTAAACCCGTCAGCACATCTTCAAATCTGTACATCATACCCTCATTTCCTTCAATTCTTTGACCATTATCTCCCTTACCATTTTTGCTGTTTCTTTCACGGACATGCCCTCAAATGATTCATATGGTATGGGATCAAGAATCCTGACGATTATATTACTATGCCTGTCGAATATTAAACCTTTTCTTGGATAACTATCTAATGTGCCATCAATTACAATTGGGACTATTGGTACTTTTGCATTAAGTGCCAAATGAAACGCACCTTCTTTAAACATATTTATTTCTCCTGTTTTTGACCTTGTACCTTCAGGAAAAATCATCAATGAACTCCCTTTTTTAAGATGTTTTTCACACTGGCTCATCATTTTTATGTGGCCTGCAAATTTACCCCGTTCAACTGCAACATACCTGTTAAGACTCATATTCCAGCCGACAAAAGGAAATTTAAATATTTCTGCCTTTGATACCCATTTAAAATGTTTAAATAACCGGTACAATACAAGTATGTCAGTCATTGACTGATGATTACTTATTATTACCTGTGGCTTGGAGGATTTAATTTTATTCCTGCCTGTAATCTTAACCTTCCACAACGGATTCAGCCATGAAAGTGTTGAAGCCCAGAAACAGGAAACAATATGCATAACACGAAGGTTCCTGTCAAAAGGATAAGTTACAAAACATATAATAACAGCAACCGGAAAGACTGTGAAACAGGTTAGCATAAAAACAACCCAGCTCAATATGGTAGCGAAAAAATAATACATTACATTAAAATCTATTAGTATATAAAAAGTATAAAAATAATGTTTTAACTTTATATGTGAATCCTTACTTGTTTGTATATCGTATAATTTTAATTTTAAAATTATGAAAACATTTCTGACTTCTGTTTTAATTGCAGCTTGTATTAATTCTTTTGGTCAATCCGGAGACAACACTATTAAAAAAATAAATGACACAATTATTTATCTGGGAGGTAAAAAAGTTGGCGCTGAACAGGTTAATGTGAGTTCAACATTTATTACCTATGCCTTGCCTGTTCGTCCTGATTCAACAATTAAAGTTGAAAGAAAGCAACTTGAGAAAATAATCTTTAAATCGGGCCAGATTGAAATATTTAATAAGCCTGTTGTACAGATGATTGATGACAGCCAGTGGGAAGCTGTTACAATTACAAAGGACAAAAGCCAGGTTGAAGGTATGTATAAGCACGGGAATGTTTCGGCAAAATCATCTCCAAGTGCACGCAGTAAAAAGGCAGCCCAGCAAAATGTATATATCAAATTACAGAAAAAAGCTGCAGCAGTTGGTGGTACGGTGGTCTTAATTACAAATGAAGAAACTTTCGGGGATTACGGTGACATACCCGGCGTTTTCATAGAAGGAACAGCCTACGGAAAAGAACCACTCGAAAAAGGTACCAATGTAGTGGATGATAAGGCAAAAAGTAATTAAAATTTACAATTTAATAATTAAAAAAGAATCTGAAAGTTTTCCTCAACGTGCTTTATCAATTGCGGAAAATATTCATAAAATTCATCACGGAATTCATCATAAAATTTAATTAGAATATTAATTGCATAAATAGTTTTGTCAGGTAAGGAGGTATTTTTTACCATACCATTAAGTACCTGTTCTATACCTTGTATGCTTGCATAGGATTCCAGCCATCTGTTTTTCATAAAATTAGGCACAAATTCCTGTATGTTCTGAGGTAAAAAATGCATTTGCGACATTAATACATTATTGACATTTTCGCAATAATCGGCCAGGGAAACCTTTGAATACAACTGCCAGTTCTTAGCAAGAATATGGTCATAAAATATGTCTATTATTATTCCTGAATATTTATGATAATCAGTATTCAGCCTGCTTTTGCTTGCACGGACTATCGTATGGCTGTCAGTATAAAAATCAATGGTGCGGTGCAGCAACATTCCTTTTTGGATATCAGCAGGATATTGTTTATAATCACTGCCTTTTATCCAGTCACCGATAAAATTACCTAATATCACCTGCTCGTTTGTCCCTGACAGATATATATGAGCTAAAAAATTCATTTTACCCAAAATTCATTTTGAAAATTTCGCCAAATTTCTCCTTAACAATTTGTTTCGTCAGTTTAAAATCAACTTCATTTTTAAGTTCCCTGGCTAATGAAGTTACACCTTTATCCTGAAATCCACATGGATTTATATATGAATAATAACTCATGTCAGTGTTTATATTAAATGCAAACCCATGCATGGTAATGAACCTGCTAACCCGCACACCTATAGCACAAATTTTCCTGGCAGTGGGTTGCGCGGCTTCTATCCATATACCTGTTGCCCCATGGTGCCTTTCGCCTTTAATATTCCATTTGGTTAATGCACAAATAACAACTTCTTCAAGCAAATCAATATAATCTCTTATTCCAATATTAAACCTGCCCAGGTTTATTACCGGATAGCAAACAAGTTGACCCGGACCATGATAAGTAATATCTCCTCCCCTGTTAATATTATAAAACGTTGCTCCAATCTGTTTCAGAAATGGTTCAGATATAAGTAAATTGCTTTTCTGCCCGCTTTTACCAAGTGTATATACATGTGGATGTTCAACA
Source organism: uncultured Bacteroidota bacterium (assembly GCA_963766305.1). GTDB lineage: Bacteria > Bacteroidota > Bacteroidia > Bacteroidales > JAAUTT01 > JAAUTT01. The sequence goes on along the minus strand of CAVYAE010000033.1, from coordinate 51,648 downwards.
AATAACAAATAACCTCCAAAATCCATATCTGAACCATTTTTCTTTTCTTCAAGCATTTCTCCAAACAAAACTTCCTGATAATCCCATGTTTCTTTGTAATCTTTTATACCGAGATCTATAAATTTTACCTGGAGCATATTAATAGCGTTTAGACTTTCCACTGTGGTACAAATTTAGTGTTTTTTAACAAGAAGTTCAGGGGTGATATTTTTCCAGTTTATATTCAAGAAAAAATCATGTAAGTTTGTAAAAAACAATTTACCTGAAATTACTGGTAATGCGTTGTAATTTATTTATTGTTTAAAGAAAATGTCTATAGAATTAAGTGAACAGGAAATTTTCAGACGTAACTCACTTACAGAATTACGAAAAGCCGGAATAAACCCTTATCCGGCTGAAGGATTTGAAGTTACAACAAATACAAAAGAAATTCTTGAAAAATATCATCCGGCGCTGAATAATTTCCAGGATGTGGCTGTTGCCGGCCGCCTAATGAACAGGCGTATTATGGGAAGCGCGTCCTTTGCTGAAATTCAGGATGAAAAAGGAAGAATACAGATATATATTAAGCGTGATGACATTTGTCAGGGTGAAGATACTACCCTCTACAACACTGTTTTTAAAAAATTGCTCGATATAGGCGACTTTATAGGCGTCAAAGGTTTTGTTTTTATCACTCAAATGGGAGAAACTTCTATCCATGTCAAAGAACTTAAAATATTAAGCAAATCACTGCGACCATTACCTGTAGTGAAGGAAAAAGACGGGCAACTTTTCGATGCCTTTACTGACCCTGAACAGCGATACCGCCAGCGTTACCTCGACCTGGTTGTTAACCCCGATGTTAAGAATGTATTTAAAAGCCGTGCAACTATTATAAATACCATGCGCGAACTATTTAATTCCCATGACTATCTAGAAGTAGAGACACCTATTTTACAGGCTATCCCTGGAGGAGCCTCCGCACGGCCTTTTATAACCCACCATAATGCTTTGGATATTCCCCTTTATCTGAGAATTGCAAATGAACTTTACCTGAAAAGGCTTATAGTTGGCGGTTTCAACGGTGTATATGAGTTTTCCAAAGATTTTCGCAATGAAGGGATGGACAGGACTCACAATCCCGAATTCACGGTTATGGAAATTTACGTTGCCTACAAGGATTATAACTGGATGATGGATTTTACAGAAGAAATTCTTGAAAAAATTGCCCTGGTACTTCATGGTACAACTAAAATTCCATTTGGTGACAAAATAATTGATTTTACAAGACCTTTTCAACGGTATACAATGACTGAGGCTATTAAAAGTTATTCAGGATATGATATATCTGAAATGGATGAGTCTTCCCTTCGGAAAGCCTGTGAAAAACTGGGAATAGAAATCAGTGACAGCATGGGAAAGGGTAAATTAATTGATGAAATATTTGGCCAATGTTGTGAAGGAAAATTTATTCAGCCTACTTTTATTATCGATTACCCACTTGAAATGTCTCCATTGTGCAAAAAACACAGGGACAACCCGAATTTAACCGAGCGCTTTGAGCTTATGGTAAACGGTAAGGAACTTTGTAATGCATACACTGAGCTTAACGATCCTATAGACCAGCTTGAAAGATTTAAGGATCAACTTTTACTGTCTGAAAAAGGTGATGATGAAGCAATGTATATAGATTACGATTTTATAAAGTCACTGGAATATGGTATGCCTCCTACTTCTGGAATGGGTATAGGTATAGACAGGTTAACGATGATTATGACCAACCAGCCATCAATTCAGGATGTGTTGCTTTTCCCACAGATGAGACCTGAAAAAAAAGTCAGCGCTGACCCGGACAATGTTTACCTTAATTTAGGTATTCCTTCAGAATGGATACCTGTTTTACAAAAAATGGGATATATAAAGGCGGAATCACTAAAACAAATAAGTGCAGGTAAATTATTCAATGACTTGGGCAGTTTTAACAAAAAAAACAAACTGGGCCTGACCAATCCTTCAATTGAACAGGTAAAAAAGTGGGTGGAATAATGAATGAATCGTCAAAAATTGCAGTAATTGGTAGCGGAAGTTGGGCAACTGCCCTTGTAAAAGTATTGTTAAACAATGAAAATACAATATCCTGGTATATTAAAGAAGATGATATCCGGGAACATATCAGAAATTATTTTCATAATCCAAAGTATTTAAGTTCGGTAATTTTTGATATAAATAAATTAATACTCCCCCCTGATATTAGTGAAACGGTTGAAAATAACGATATTCTGATCTTTGTAGTACCTTCCGCTTTCTTAACACAATGGCTTGAACCATATACGGGAAACTTCAATGGAAAGTATCTGATATCTGCAATTAAAGGCATTATATCCAAAGGAAATATTACTGTTGCAGAATATTTTAATCAGGAATATTCGGTTCCTTTTGATAATATTGGCGTAATATCCGGACCTACTCATGCTGAAGAAGTTGCATTGGAACGTTTATCATATCTTACCGTTGCCTTTAAAGAATGTGACCATGCAGCCATTATAGCTAAAAAACTTGAATGCCGCTATATTAAAACAGTATTGTCAAATGATATCTACGGAATTGAATATGCAGCCGTTCTGAAAAATATTATAGCTTTGGCGGCCGGGATATGTCATGGCATGGGATTTGGTGACAACTTCCTGGCCGTTTTAATCTCAAATGGATATAAAGAAATAAAAAGGTTTCTTGATAAATCCTATGCATACAAGAGAAAAACAAGTCACTCTGTTTATCTTGGTGATCTCCTGGTTACCTGCTACTCACAATTCAGCAGAAACCGTACTTTTGGAACTATGATAGGCAAAGGTTATTCAGTTCAGGCTACTCAGTTGGAATTAAATATGATTGCAGAAGGTTACTATTCAGTTGCATGTATTAAGGAAATAAATCGTAAATTCAAGATCAATATGCCAATAACAGAGGCAGTATATAATATACTTTATAAACACTCCTCTCCGGCATCCGAAATTAAAATACTTATTGAGGAACTGAAATAAATTTGAATATGTGCAAATGAGCATCACCAATTAAATAAATTATTAAATGCGAATTCGACCTGACTATTAAAAACAAAATTATTACAGGTCAAATGTGCAAATTAGATTACTAATTGCGAATTTTATAAAGATTGTAAAGATTTTGAGGCTTTAGAGTATTTATTTGAATCAAAAATATAAAATATAAAATTATATAACATGGATACAATAAAATTGAACATCGACAAAATTTATGGGTTCATACCTAAAGAAAAAGTATATGCTTTTAAAAATGAGATAGAAGCTCATAATACAGCTCTGGAAGAAAAAACAGGTATGGGCAGGGATTTTTTAGGTTGGGTAAACCTGCCTTCATCAATAAAGGAAAGTGATTTTAAAGAATATGAATCCATAGCTGAATTTTATAAAAATGAAGTTGAAGTGGTTGTGGTTATTGGCATTGGAGGCTCATACCTTGGTGCAAAAAATGTTATTGAAGCTCTGTCAGATTCATTTGTCACACTAAAAAAACACCATAATCATCCTTACATAGTATTTGCAGGACAAAATATAAGTGAAGATTATCACTATGAATTGCTTGAAATTTTAAAGGAAAGAACATTCGGGATAATAGTTATTTCAAAATCAGGAACAACAACTGAACCAGCCATAACTTTCAGGCTTTTAAAGGCTCTTCTTGAATCAAAGGTTGGTAAAACCAGGGCAAAGGACCTTATTGTTGCCGTAACAGATGAGAAAAAAGGAGCACTGCGTAAGTTAGCTGATCAGGAAGGTTATAAAACATTTGTAATTCCTGATGATATAGGCGGAAGGTATTCGGTATTGACACCTGTAGGTTTATTACCCGTAGCTGTTGCCGGATTTAATATCCGTAATTTGGTTGAAGGCGCAGTAGAAATGGAAAAAGCTACTTCGAAAAACATAAAGTTTGAAAATAACCTTTCAGCAATTTATGCTGCTGCAAGAAATGCATTATACAGAACTGGCAAGCAGACAGAAATACTTGCAAGTTATAATCCTAAATTGATTTACCTGGCTGAGTGGTGGAAACAACTTTACGGGGAGAGTGAAGGTAAGGACGAATCAGGTATTTTCCCTGCCAGTGTCACGTTTACGGCCGATTTACATTCTATGGGCCAATATATTCAGGATGGCCTGAGAACAATTTTTGAAACAGTAGTGTCTGTCAAACACACTAATTATAATGTCGTTATACCTGATGACCCTGCCAATCTCGATACTTTAAACTTTTTATCAGGTCAGCATTTTGACCATGTAAACAAAATGGCTGAATTGGGAACCATGCTGGCACATGTTGACGGAGGCGTTCCAAATATCCATATTGAAATGCCAAAAATTGATGAGTATCATATTGGCGAATTGATGTATTTTTTTGAAAAAGCCTGCGGCATAAGCGGATATACTTTAGGAGTGAACCCATTTGATCAGCCCGGGGTTGAAGCTTATAAGAAGAATATGTTTGCCTTGCTTGACAAACCTGGTTTTGAAGAAGAAACAAAAAAGATTAAAGCAAGAATTAGTCATTAGTTAAAATATACCTATTTTGATTAATTGATAAGTTCCATTGGGTTTAAAATTGTATATTTGTTTATAATTTAATCCAGCCAGAAACTAACCTTTAATATGAACTAACCATGAAATCAACAATTTCTAAATTTACAATTATTTGCCTGGTTGTGGCATTAACCTTATCTTCCTGTAAACATAGCTCAAAATATGTTTACCCACAGGATGAAGATATTTCATCCAATGTTGGAATACCAAAGAAAGCTTACATAAATTATTTCCCAATAACTGCTGCGGAGGGAAATACTCCTGTTACTTATGATACTTTTCATATAAAACTGTTTTCCAAGGTTCTTTTTAAGTTAGGTGAACCTATTCTCTATAACTTTTATATCTCCAAACCGGTAATCAGACTAACCTGGATAAGACCGTCCGGTTTCCCAATGGTGCTTAGTGTTGAAGATATAGATGGTAAAATTCAACTTAAAGAAAATGGCTTTGAACCGCTTACAGCTGCGGATAAAGCCAAAAATCCTAAAGATACCATAAAAAGAATATACCGTACTAAAGCACTGAGCTTTGAAACCAAGAAAAAATTAATGGCTCTGATTAAAATGAATAAGTTTTTTGATATGCCAACTAAAATTGATGAGTCAACCAGTGGAACCCAGGTGGCAATAGAATATCATGACCAATCAATCTATTATCTGGTGTACAGGTCAATTAGTGATGCTTCGGCCCAAAATGGCTTTAAGGAAATAAGTGATTACATAATCGACCAAAGTAATTTCAAGAGCGATAAAAGATATTAAAATTATTATTATTTGCTTTACCTCCAATTGAATTATCTGGTATGTAATGATATATTTGGTGGCTGAAGTTGAGGCTGTAGGGCCTGCCCAGGTGATTACAGGTGACGATTTCCCAATTGGGAAGGTATACTGACTGTATGCTGAAATAGTTAAAGAGAACAAAAGCAATATTAGTAAAGTTTTTTTATATCTTTCAGTTTTAATTATTTCCAACAGTTAGACTAATTTAATTTACGATAATAAATGATTGAATTGGTTAAAAACCAACCAGGATTCTTGTGAGTTGAATCTGCAAGGGAAGAGATTGGAATTACCGTCTCCTACCGGTCTGATTTGGAATCAATAAAATTATGGAGGGAACATTTTGAACAATCATTGGCCAGGTCAAAGGGACGTGAAATGTGGTATAAAAATTTTACTGTACGAATAGCCAAAGTTGAGCGTGAGTATAGCTTCAACAAATAATAAACATAAAACTGTTTAAATGAACATAGAAGATATCAAGAAAGAAATACACAAATACGTTGATATAGCTGATGAGCATTTTTTAAAGATTGTTCATGGTTTAATTGAGAACGAGCAAATAAAAAATGCAGCTGATAATTTTTCTTCCGTAACTGAAGAAGCAGTAAAAAAAGCAAAAGAAACTCTCTCATCAGTTAAAGATGGTTTATCTAAAAATCTGAAGGATTTTGAAGATAAGTTTGAGTCCTGGAAAAAGCAGCAGGGCATATGAAAAATAAAGACCGTAACCCTGGGCTGAATTGACAAAAGGAGCCACAGATGTATTTACAGTTCATGATTATTTTATTAATTATAATCAGCTGTCTGCCTTATCCTCAGCAAGAAAACGGGAATGTATCATTCCCGTTTAAACGTCTGTTTTTTACCGCATTAAAGGATTAATTCATACTTCTTCCTTCTAAGGTACGGTAACACTTAATACATTTGAAGGTTTGGTGCACAAACTCGGATAATACGTATCTCCGTTATTAACATCAACATATCCGCCATCTCCGTTTGTAATCCCGTAGATAATAAGATAGGCCGTTGATCCCGCATCCAATGCATCTGTATTTATTGTTGAATTTAAATTTAATCCTGTTACACTAAGTGTTCCTGTACTTATATAATTTGTATCATTTACTGAAGCACTATATCCCAGATAATACCTGTAATATCCGTAATAACCCGGATGAGTGAGTGTGCCGGTGGCTACAGCATGTCCGTTTGTAACAGTAAGGTTCAGATTTGAAACGGAATTTACCGAAGGAACATACAAGGTAACATTGGATATTACAGGTTCGGATCCTCCAACAAATTGCTGTCCTAATTTTTTGTATGTAACAAAACTGTCTTTAACAAAAGTAATGTTATAAATTCCTGTTTGAATACTATCCAGTTTATATTCTCCTAATGAATCGGTAAAAACAGTCCTGGGCTTCGATCCATCAATGGTAACTGCCACGCCTGATGCGTTTGGAATCCTGTCCCCAAAGCTGTTATAAAGTGTAAGGTACCCTATTATATTACCGGTTAGAGAAGGTCCCGCGGGTCCGGCTTCTTTTTTACATGAGGAGAAAAACACTATAAATATAATTATTGCTGAAGTAAAAATTTGCTTTTTCATTTTTCGCGTTTTAAGTATTAAAATTAAATGTTAAACTTATCTTGTATTGATAACCAATCGGTAAGAGCCATCTGCATTGTCAGTTCGAATGACTATAGCCCAGTCACCTGTAACTTCCTTTATATTCTTCTTTAAATCCACTGTCTGTTTAAAGTCAACTTCAGATGTTACATCAATAGCTATTGTCCTTGATTTTATTCCATTGGGCTGTACAATGATTACAGTAATAATACCACTTTTGACCTGTCCGGTTAAATGAAACCGGAGTACTGAGGAATTTGAACTTACTGAAAAGGTTTTGGTGGTTTCTATGCTTTCATTACTAAACGACTTGGATAAAGTTAACTCTGAAAAATCCAGGTTGGCCGTAACAGGGTTGGGTAAGGATTTATCCTGCGCTTTTACATTCAATGCGGTAACAGTCAAATTAATAACCAAAAAAATAAACAGGTATTTCAGTTTCATTGTACGTTTTTTTAAGTAAATCCCTGAATCTACAGTTTCAAAAGTATCTATATAAAATTTAGGATTTGGTTAATGAAAGGTTAACGAATGGTTAATGCAACTTAATTAACTGTTAAATCATTATTTTTATAAAAAAAACATGCGTAAAAGCCTTACAACAATAATCTCCTTTATTTCCCTGCTTATCCTCGTCGCTATTCAGATATATGTAATTTGGAATTATTACACTGTCAAAAGCAATAACTTTGATATGATTTATTCAAGAGCAGCATTATTCACTCTTGAACAAAATGACGAGACTTTCGTGTCCGATCCTGTTGATAATGAACTAAATGAATTGGCTTCATCATATTTGTCCCTTTATTCCGGAAATACTAAAATGTTCGAAAATAAACTGGTACAAAATGAGATAAAGCAAAAGGTCGAAAATATCTTAAAAAATTTTGATATAAATTCTCTCAGAGTAAAACAATATTTCACAGAAAATAAACTTGATCCGGTATTTAAATCGCAATATGTCATCAACGAAATTAGTGTTATTAATTCAGGAAAACATATTGTAGTCTTCAATAGCATCAAAAATAAGCTTGTAAACGACAAACCTAAGGGTTTGTATATTAAGTCGTGCAACAAGGAAGGTAATTATTACAGTATAAGGTATGGATATTACATAGATTGCTCAAAGAAATTCAGATTGGTTATTTCTGAAATAAGCGGATTGCTGGCTTTAATAATCATAACTCTTATAATTGTTATTTTTGCTTTTACCTATACACTTTTAACTCTCGATCGCCAAAAGAAACTTTCCGACCTTAAAGGCGATTTTATTGACAATATAACACACGAATTCAAAACGCCAATTTCAATAATATCAGTAGCCGTTTCCTCATTAAAACAGCCTTTGGTAAACAGTAACCCGGATAAATTTGCCGAGTTGTGCAATATAATGGAAAAACAAAATATGTTTTTATCGAAAATGATTGATAATGTGATAGATGTAAGTTTATTGGATAGAAAAACAGTTAATACTTACTTGCATCCCGTAATTCTAAAACAATATTTACATGAAAATATTGAATCATATATAAATAACATAGCTTTAAAAAAAATAATTATAAATGAAGAGTTTTTAATTCCTGATGACTATGAATATACACTTGATCCGGTTCAGTTCACCAGGGTTCTAAATAATCTCCTGAGTAATTCCGAGAAATATTGTGATAATGATCCTGTAATTAATTTCAGGGTTGTATTGGGTAAACAATTAAAAATAGAACTGATAGACAATGGAATCGGAATCAGTGAAGATCAAAAGGAAAGTATTTTCAATAAGTTCTACAGGATTAATAATAACAGGAATATTAAAGGGTTGGGTCTGGGATTATTCATAGTAAAAAAAATAGTCGAAAACCATAAAGGATCAGTTCAGGTAGCAAATAATTCAGGAGTTGGTACTAAATTTGTAATATTACTACCTATTTAGATACTATGGCAGTTTTATTAATTGAAGATGATGCTGATCTGGGAAAGGTTCTGGCACAATATCTTAACCTTAACAATATAGATATTACCCTCGCCAGGAACGGAACAGCGGCAATTGAATTATTTAATTACTCAGACTTTGAACTGGCGATAATTGATGTTATGCTGCCCGATATTAACGGGTTTGAGCTGGCAAAAATGCTGCAGGGTATTAAAAATGACTTTTCATTTTTATTCCTGACTGCAAAAAATAAGAATGAAGATATTATCGCAGGTTTAAAGCTTGGTGCCGTGGATTATATTACCAAACCTTTTGAACCTGAAGAATTGGTATTAAGGATTAATATAGCCTTAAAAAGAAATAACCAGGAAAAGATAAGGGATTATACAATTGGCAAATTCGTTTTAAAACCGGATGAATTAAAACTTGTAACTCCGGGTAAAAACTATGTGTTAACTCAAAAAGAAACCGATTTACTTGTTTTTATAATAAAAAATAAAAACAGGTTGATAAAACGGGATGTATTATTAAAATCTGTCTGGGGAGAAAATGATTATTTCATGGGAAGAAGCATGGATGTTTTTATAAGCAGGCTGAGGAAATACCTGCTTGGAGACCCTTCCATACAAATTGAAACGTTCCGTGGAGTGGGATATATTTTCAGGGACCATACAGGTTTATAATGCCATAGTATTAAATTCATTAATAAATATTATTTTGATTTTGTTATATAGTATTTTAAATCAGATGTATAATCCCTGGTACTTTTCAATATATGAATTTAATTAAAAAATAATCATTAATTAATATTGAATTCTGTAAAAGTTATAACAATAATTATTATTTTTGACCTTTCTAACAAAACAGTCAAAAAGTTTGTAAATTCTTAATGGTTAATATTACTCATACTGGGGAAAGTGTAGAAAAGGCCAATATAATTCTGAAGGTGGCACAAAAAAGGTTTGGGCTTTATGGCCTTGACAAAACTTCTATGAAAGAAATAGCTTCGGATATTGGTATTTCAAAGGCATCCCTGTACTATTATTTCCCTGATAAGGAGCATCTCTTCATGGCAGTAGTAGAAATGGAGCAGGAATCATTTTCCCGTATAATTGAAGAGACGATTAAAACATCAGACGATCCTATTGTCCTTATTAAAAAATTTGTAAAAACAAGGCTCGATTATTTTAAGACCTTTTTCAACCTGAGCAGATTAAGGTTTGAAGATTTTAAAATTATGAAGCCTTTGCTAAACGATACCAATAAAGCATTTAGTGAAAGGGAAGAAGAGCAGTTGATAAAAATACTTCAAATGGGTATTGATAAAAATATATTTTACATCGACGATATACAAACTATTGCCTCCCTGTTTCTCGAATCGCTTAAAGGTTTGCGGACTCTTGCCTTGCATAACAAGGAACTGATGTATGTTGAGCAGGAGGATTATGACCTCCTTGTTAAGAAACAATATGACTTTACCGATGTTTTTATAAAAGGAATTATGTATAAGGCATAATTAGTTAAAATATTTAAACAGCTAATTCGTCTGATAATTCAGACACAAAAAATTTTATTGAAGTTAACGAGTTTAAGCTTTTGAAAATTAGTAAAAAAGAATAAAATTAATTACATGGAAAATAATACAGAAAAAAAGGAAGTGAAGAAAAGTAAGGCCAGGATTTTTATTCCTTTGATTATAGTCGTACTAGTTGTTATAACAGCCGGGTGGTTTTGGTACGATGATTTCAGGAAATATATTACATCTGATGATGCATTCATTGATGCCGATCGCGTGGCTATTAGTTCCAAGATTTTGGGAAGGATCAATGTACTGTATGTGCAGGAAGGCGATTCAGTTAAAAAAGGACAGCTCCTGGCTGAACTTGACAGCCTCGAACTCAAAGCGCAGAAAAGTCAATCCTATGCAGCAAAAGATCAGGCATATGCCTTAAAAGATCAGGCTGAAGCTAAACTTCTTCTTGATCAGGAAAGTGTATCAGTTCAGGAAATTAATTTTGAGAAAGCCTCCGATGACTATAACCGTGCAAAAACACAGTTTGATGGAGGTGTAATAACAAAGGAAAATCTGGAACATGCCCAAAAGACATATGAATCAGAAAAAGCTAAGCTTGATGCCGCCAAAACACAACTCACAGTTTCAAAGACAATGATCATGAGTGCACAAACCGGCATTGAAAATGCTGCTGCCCAGATAAATTTAATAGAAACCCAACTTGGTAACTGCCGGTTATATTCACCTTTTGACGGGGTAGTTTCCAAAAGATGGTTACTTGCAGGAGATGTTGCGCAACCAGGTCAATCAATATTCACTCTAACCAATAACAAAAACCTCTGGATAACTATTTATCTGGAAGAAACGAATGTTGCAGATATACATCTTAACCAACAAGTTAAGTTTACAATAGATGCCTTTCCCGGTGTAACTTTCACTGGTAATCTTTTTTCCATAGGAACAAACACAGCTTCCCAGTTTTCATTGATACCACCTAATAATGCTTCGGGTAACTTTACTAAGGTTACCCAAAGAATTCCGGTTAAAATTTCAATAAAAAGCTGTGATAAAGGGACATTATCTTCTTACAATCTATTGGCTGGTATGTCGGTAGTTACAAAAATTATTAAATAATAAAGAATGTGCAGGTTTGTTGATCTGCAGATGTGCAAATTACATACAAATTACTGATGACGAATGACGAATTAAAATTGAAATTTACAGTTAAAAATTACACTATGAATATCAGGATATCGCTTTTTATATTAATACATTTTCTTTTATTTATTCCTTTAACTATAATTACAGGACAAACAAATAATGGTGCACCAGTTACTTTAACAGGCGATTCTCTTACACTGGCTCAAATAATGCAGGTAGTGTTACAAAACCATCCATCGGTTAAACAGGCTGAAGAAGCATTAAATGGTGCGGATGCAAGAATAGGTCTTGCCAGGGCCAGTTATTATCCTGATATTGATTTTACTGCCTCTTATACACATATTGCACCTGACTTTGCCCTGGACTTTGAAGGTGCCGGTTTATTGTTATTCCCCAGAAATAGTTACGGTGCTGCAATTAATGTAAATCAGACTATTTATGATTTCGGGAAAACAAACAATGGAATCAAAGTAGCAAATGAAAATAAAAATGTATTAAATAAAAGTATTGACCTTATTAAACAACAGCTTTCAATTAAAACAATTAATACTTTTTATACCCTTGTTTATTACCAGAAAGCAATAAATATTAAAGACGAAGAATTAAATACCCTCAATGAGCATCTGGTATACATTGAAAAAAAGCAGGCCACAGGTTCGGCAACCCAATATGAGCTTTTATCCACAAAAGTGAGGATATCCAATACTGAAAATCAGAAACAGGATTTGTTAACTTACCAGGATATACAATGGTCGGTTCTTAATACTCTGACAGGTTTTACATTTCTGAAAAACCAACATTTAAAACCAGAGTTAAAAGCTGATTTACCTGATGTTGCATCTGACTCGCTGATTAATTATGCATATAGCCATAGAATTGAATTATCCATTGCAAAAGAAAAAGAAACTCAGGCTCAATTAAATTTCGAAGTTGTAAAAACCCAAAATAATCCTGTATTAAATGCATTTGCCTCAGGCGGATATAAAAATGGATATATCACCTCATTTGAAGCTTCAGCTCTTGATAAGCTTTGGGGAAACTATGTTGTTGGAGTAGGGCTTCGTGTGCCGTTATTCGACAGCAACCGTCACAGGTACAATGTTGACGAGGCTAAATCCACAATAACTTCAACCGGGTACGATACGGATATTGAAAAAAGAAATATTTCAAATGAAGTGGTGGAAGCAAACGTAAACTGCATTGCTGCAAAGAAGAGAATTGACCAGTACCATTTGCAATTGGCACAAGCTGAAGAAGCGTATCAGCTGGCAAAGGTGAATTTTGACAGCGGTGCTATCACTAATCTGGATCTGCTCGATTCAGAAACTGCAGTGTCTGAAAGTCAGCTTTTACTGTTAAAGGCTAATATAGATTATATAGTATTCACCTACAGGCTTAAGATAGCTTTGGGTGATAAGTTTTAATAATTTGAGCCTTATTAATTGTGGTATTGTTAAATTATTTACAATTAGTCATTAGTAATCAGTAATTATTTTTTATGGCTTTAGAGGAACAGGATAAAGAGGTTGTCAAAGGCTTTTCAAGTCACATACCACTAATTGCAGGTATTCTGATTGTGATTGTGTTATTATGGTATTGGCACAGGGAATTTGTTAAAGTCATCAATACTGATGATGCTTATGTCGATTCCGATAAAGTAGGTGTGGCGCCAAAAATGACAGGACGACTGGTAAAAATTTATTATAATGAATCTGATACAGTTAAGAAGGGAGCTCTTATGGCAGAACTCGACAGCTCTGAATTAAAAGCCAGGAAAAATCAAATTCAAACTGTTATAGACCAAAACCTTGTAGCTATAAAAGAATCTGAATGTGAATACGATATAAATAAATATAATATAGAGCTCCAAACTATAAACGCCGAAAAAGCAAAAGATGACCTCACGCGGGCAAAAATTCAATTCGACGGAGGAGTTATAACCCTTGAAAAATATGAACATTTTAAAAGGGATTTTGAATCTGCAGATGCGAAATTGACAGAAGCTCAGAAGAGAGCGGTTTATATTAAGTCAAATATAAACCTCGCCAGGGCTCAACTTGAAAAAACAAAAGCCCAGTACAATTTTATCTGCGTTCTTCTCTCCAATACAAGACTTTATTCTCCTATAGACGGTTTTGTAGCTCAAAGATGGTTATTGCCGGGTAATGTTGTATTGCCAGGACAAGCAGTTTATTCACTGGTTAAAAATAATTATTATTGGGTATCTGTATTTCTTGAAGAAACAAATTTGTCATACACAAAAATAGGTAACAGGGCTACTGTTGTTCTGGATGCATTTCCTGATTATAAACTGGAAGGAAAAGTATGTTATATTGCTTCAAATATTGCAGCACAATTTTCATTAAACCCACCCAATAATGGGGCCGGGAACTTTACAAAAATTGAGCAGCGGTTTAATGTTAAAATTTGTATTGATAAAATAAACAATAAAAATAAGGCGGAAAAAAAAGGTAAACCTTTTAATATTCTGCCCGGAATGTCAGCTGTTGTAAAAATTATAAAATAGTAAAATTAAACATTATGGCTAAAATAACTCTGTCACATCGTATAAGACGTCTTATCCGAAAACGTGATTCGTCATTTCACCCGAGCCATGAAAGCTACAAATGGTGGCTGCTTGCCAATGTTATGGTTGGTACCTTCATGGCAGTACTGGATGCTACAATTGTAAATGTTGGACTACCTAAAATTATGGCATCTTTTGGTGTCGGTATAGATAAAATTGAGTGGGTTTTAACTGCATATATGTTAGCTATGGCTGTGGCTCTTCCTACCTCCGGCTGGCTGGCTGACAGGTTTGGATATAAACGTATGTATTTCCTGGGTTTGTTACTCTTTACCTTTGGCTCATTTTTGTGTGGGTCATCAAATAATGAAAATCTTTTAATATTTTCAAGGGTAATACAGGGTTTGGGTGCAGGAGCACTTATGCCTATTGGTATGGCAATTATTACCAGAGAGTTTCCACCGCACCAGAGAGGGTTGGCTCTTGGGTTCTGGGCTATAGCAGCTGCCGCTTCAGTTTCATTTGGCCCGCTTATTGGCGGTTACCTTGTAGACAACTTTACATGGCAGTTAATTTTCGATGTTAATGTGCCTATGGGTATTTTAGGTATGTTTGCAACTATTGTAATTCAAAGAGAATATATCAAACCTGTAAAACATAAGTTTGATTATATAGGGTTTATTTCTGTAAGCACATTTCTTCCTTTAATACTATATGCACTGACTGAAGGTAATGCTGCTACAAATTCAGGAGGATGGACTGCCCCTTATATATTGATTTGCTTTGCTATAGCTGCAATTGCATTTACTGTTTTCCTGATCGCAGAATTTACAGTTGAAGATCCTTTAATTGACTTAAGACTGTTAAAAGACCATAACTTTGCTCTCACAAATATTGTTATGTTTATTTTCAGTATAGGTATGTTTGGAAGTACTTTCCTACTTCCTCTGTACCTTCAGAATTCTCTTGGCTATACCGCTATTATGGCAGGTGCGGTATTTCTTCCTGTAGGTATTATACAGGGGATTATGTCACCTATATCAGGTATCTTTGGTGATAAAACCAACCCTAAAATTCCTTCTTTAATTGGTGTTGTTCTGTTGGCTATCAGCTTTTTTGTTAATACAGGACTGTCATACCAGACTGAACATGCATATGTTATGCTAAGCCTTTATATAAGAGGTGTTGGTATGGGACTACTTTTTACTCCTCTAAGTGCTGTATCTATGCTTGAAATTCCAAGGGAAAAATTAGCTCAGGCTTCAGGTTTATTTAATATCATCAGGCAATTGGGAGGAAGTTTTGGGGTAGCCATACTTGCAACCCTACTGACTACCCGAGTTAATTACCATACTCAAATATATGGAGCTGCTATAAATGTAAATTCTCCGGTATACAGTAATGTAACTTCGGGACTTAAACATTTTTTAATGTACGAAACAGGAAGTTCAACAGGAGCAGCTCAGGGACAATCACAGTATATGGTAGTTTCCCAGGTTACCAAGGAAGCTTTTATACAGGGTGTTGATGATGACTTTATGGCAGCGGCAATTATTACTATTATAGGTGGATTACCTATTTTCTGGCTTCATGTAAAAAGAAAACAAAAAGGGAAGCTGACCCCGGGTGAAGCTCCTCCTCCGGCACTGGAATAGGAATTTATTTGTTGATTACGGGATTCAGGTCTTTTGTTACAATCTTTTACAAATGCAAAATCCTAGTCTTTGATAGGTGTAGAGATGATCCAAACTTGACCTTCTCACATGTGTTTATAAATATATGACATATATTCAAGGGCTTATATACAAAGAACCCGAATTTGCGCAGATATAGTACCTTACATATGATTTGGCTAAAAACTTTTAATATGTGGCTTAAAATCCTTATTTATTGACATTTACCTGTAAGCCCCGTTAATAATGACTTTTAAAGAAATATTTGAAAAAACATGTTATAAAACATGTCTTAAAAAATGTTAAAATAAAATTAAATTGACTTACTTTGATCACGTCAAAAAAAATGACGCGTAATATAATAAGGTAAAGAACCCGGTAAAATACTTACAACTACTAACTAACTACTCTTAGGTTTCGAAACAGCCTGACCAGAATTTACCGGGTTTTTCCTTATTATAAGTAAACATCTTCCGAAAACCTTTTTTAATCCATAAAATTTTATTTATCAATTATTTATAAATCAATTTAAGGTTTATATATTTTATTGCGCTGTTAAATCATAAACCGGCTATGGCTTATCTACATTTTATTTAAACAAATGTTATATTAATGTTAACTTTAATTTAAATAATCATTAATTTTGCGTTCATTATTTTGTTTAATAATTCATGTTGAAATGCCTTACAGAAAATATTTAAGATTACTGACCCCAATTGATATAATAACGTTAGGTTATATTATTGTTAGCGGAATATATATTTTATTAGCTTCTACCAGTTTACACAAGTTTTATGGCAACCTTACCTATCGTGTTTTATTCATTACAATAATCCTGATGCTTATTTATATCAATGGAGTTTCAGGTACCAGGGTTGTAAGGTTCTTTAGATATTTTTATCCTTTAGGCCTCCTTATGTATTTTTATCCGGAGACAGCTTCAATTAACAATTTTATATTTAAAGATCTGGATCCGTTTTTTGCCAATATTGAAGTCGGTTTGTTTGGCGGCTATCCAAGCGTTTGGTTTTCACAGTATATGCCTTGGAAATGGTTTAATGAATTAATGAGTTTTGGTTATTTTTCATATTTCCCGTTAATTTTCCTTTTCTGCTATATAATTTACAGGTGGAACTATAAAAACTTCTCATTCTCAATCTTTGTAATATGCATGTCTTTTTACATGTATTATATTCTGTTTATTTTATTCCCTGTTGC
The DNA here is from genome assembly GCA_963766305.1 of uncultured Bacteroidota bacterium. Taxonomy (GTDB): domain Bacteria; phylum Bacteroidota; class Bacteroidia; order Bacteroidales; family JAAUTT01; genus JAAUTT01. The sequence goes on along the minus strand of CAVYAE010000033.1, from coordinate 34,616 downwards.
AGGACCTCAATTTTACCTTACCCCTCCCAATAATCAATTACCTGATGGTTATTTGTTCAGGAATATAATGAAGGTTATTGAGCACTATGGAGAAGGACCAACTGCTGCATTTCCAAGTTCACATGTTGGTATAATATCTATTTTACTTTATCTTGTATACAGGTTTCGTCCGTCACTGTTTAAATGGTACTTACCGGTGAGCATTTTACTATGTTTATCAACTGTCTATACCAAGGCTCACTATGTAGTAGATGTAATAGGAGGACTGTTAACGGCCCCTGTAATGTATTGGATCAGTTCTTATACTTATTATCTGATATTTACCAACCTCAAGCAGATAAATAAAATACAGTATATATTTGATAATATAAAGCTGTTTTTCCGTACTTTGATACATCAACCTACCGTTTTAGATAAACATAAACATCATATTAAGTTACCGTAATAAATAAGTATATTATTTTTATATTTGTTATTGAGTAAAATCTCAATTTACAGTGATATATATATAACCATACAAATTAAATCTGAAAATATAATTATTATGGCCCTTATCCTTAAAGATGTAACTACAAAATCCGATTTAAAAGAATTTATTTACCTCCCTGCAAAAATTCACAAGAATCACAAAAATTGGTTAACCCCGATTTATATGGATGAAAAAAAATTCTTCAATCCTGATAAAAACCTGTCATTCAGAGGTTGTGATACAAAGATGGTACTCGCTTATAAAGATAATGAACTAGTTGGGCGAATTATGGGAATTATTCAGAACCAACACAATAAAACATTTAACATTAAAAATGTAAGGTTTAGTTATTTAGATTGTTATAACGATCCTGTGATATTACACGGCCTGATAAACGATATAGAACTTTGGGGAAAACACCGGGGAATGAATAAAATTATAGGACCGTTTGGTTTTTCCGACAGGGATATACAAGGTTTGCTTATTGAAGGTTTTGATACAGATCCGGTTGTGGATTGTGCCTGTAATTTCGAATATCTTCCTGAACTTATAGTTAAGGAGGGTTTTACCAAAGAAATGGATTGTGTTATATACCGTTACCTTTTAACAAACAAATTGCCTGAAATTTACGATAGAATATACAATAGAATAACTTCAAGGAAAGACCTTACATTTCATGAGTTTAAAAACAGGAAATCTCTTAAAAAGTACATAGTTCCTGCCTTACAGCTTGTGAATGACTCCTTTGCCGGCATATATGGTTTTGTGCCCATGGATGAACTTGAAATGCACGAACTTGCAGAAAGATATTTCCCGATAATTGATCCTCGTTTTGTAAAAATAGTAACAAAAGGAGATGATGTAGTTGCATTCCTGGTTAGTTTACCAAATATTTATAAAGGAATTCAAAAATCAAAAGGCCACCTGTTCCCATTCGGAATTTTCCACATTATGTCGGCAATGAAAACAGCAAATGCAGTTAACACTATGCTTGGAGGGGTAAATCCGAAATTTCAGAAACAGGGACTCGACGCATTTCTTACTTTATCGACCATGAAATCAGCTGAAAAAGCTGGCATGATAGCTGTTGATACCCATGTCGTTATGGAGGACAACGGTGATATGATGAATGAAACTAAACGCTATGGGGCCAGTTTGCACAAAAGAATGAGAGTATTTCAAAAGAAAATAGAATAGGTAAGGATTTACTCATTCGAAATCAATCATAGCTTTCATAACACCATCCCTGTAATCAGCCACCAGATCAAATGCTTCCCGGGTGTTCTCAAATTTAAAACGATGGGTGGCCATAGGACTTACATCAACCTTGTTATTTTCGAGCATCCACAGCGTTTCTTCCAATGAATGATTCTGACGCCTTACATTTTGAATACAAATTTCTTTATGCCTTAACTTATCAACCGGAAAAGACCACCTGTCAAACTCAGGAATACCAATAATTAAGAGCTTACCTCCGGGTTTTAATATGTCTATTGCCTGATTAACTGCATCCTGTTCTCCACAACATTCAAATACTACATCCAGTAAAGCTGGTTCCTTTTCTTTTATAATTTCTGCAACATCCGTAACATCTGCGTTCCCTGTCCAATATGCCCCGCATTTCCGGGCTATTTTAAGCCGGCCATCCAATTTATCTGTTACATATACCTTATCTGCACCTTTTTGTAAAACAGGTAAAAGTACACTCATTCCAATAGGTCCAAATCCAAGAATGCCAACATTCTTACCTTTATAATCCATTTGAGCAAGGTTAACAGCATAGACTCCAATTGCTAAAGGTTCGGAAATTGCTGCCTGGTCGAGGCTCATATTATCCTTTACAGGAAAGCAACTCGTTTCAGGCATTACAATATATTCTGACAAACAACCATCAGCCTGTCCCGGACACCCTAAAAATTTTAACTTCCTGCAGGTATGCGGCCTGCCTGCAAGACATTGATCACAAGAATGACATGGCATGGCAGGATCAATAGCTATCCTGTCACCTGCTTTAACACGGGTAACATTTTTGCCTGTTTCCACAACCACACCTGCACCTTCGTGGCCAACAGGAAATGGATATTTTACTACCTGGCTTCCTATTTTTCCGGAAACATAATAATGTATATCAGAGCCACAAACACCTAAAACTTTCATTTTAATTAAAACATCGGTAGGCTCAACGATTTTTGGAGTATCCACTTCAAACATCTGTATCTTCCTGATACCAGTTAATTGCATTGATTGCATATTTTAATAATTTTATGGTAATATGTATATAATCACTTATTTATACTTTTCCCGGAATCAAGAAATTTTAAAAATGCATTTATATCGGTATTAAATTCGTAGGGACTACTTAAAAGATTTCCGTCAGGTGTAAGAATTGCATATAAAGGTTGTGTATTTGTCCTGAAATTATAAATTTCATAATCCAGGTTAACTGAACCCATAGTCTTATTTGTTTTACCATCATACTTTGAAGTAACCCATTCACTTTCCGGAAGTTTCAAAGGGTCGTCAACATATAGGGTAATTATAACAAAATCGTTCCGCAACTTCGGCAAAACACGTGCATCTGAAAAAACAGTTGCTTCCATTTCCTTGCAGTTCGAACAGGTATGTCCTTTTATATCAAGAAAAACAGGTTTGTTTAATTTCCCTGCACAGCTTAATCCCTGTTTTAAATCAAAATATCCCTGTAATCCGCTCGACTGATGCAAAAATTCAGCATATTTGGGTGTCTCACAAATATTGGATGGCTCAGGGGTATTTCCGGCTCCGCTTCTTAAACTAAATTGTTGCTCAGTAATGGGGGGCAGGAGTGAGGAAATTGATTTTAAAGGAGATCCGAATAAGCCGGGGATAAGATATAAAGCAAAAGAAAACACTGCAACCACCAGCATCAAACGTGGTACTCCTATATATTTTAAATCGCTGTCGTGGGCAAATTTAATTTTACCAAGCAGATAAAAACCAAGTAGTACGGTTAAAACTATCCATATAGACAAATAAACTTCCCGTGTAAGTATATTAAAGTGATGTGTTGTATCTATTGCCAATAAAAATTTTAAGCTGAAGGCCAGTAATACAAATGCCATAACAACTTTAACCGAGTTGAGCCATCCTCCCGATTTCGGTAATTTTTTAAGCATTGACGGGAATAATGCAAAAAGAGTAAAGGGAAGTGCAAAAGCAAGGGAATAACCGAACATTCCGGCTATAGGCCTTGCCGCTACCCCTTGTGAAGCATCTATGAGAATTTTACCAACAATTGGTCCGGTACAGGAAAATGAAACTATTATCAATGTCAATGCCATAAAAAAGACACTTATAATACCTCCTTTTTCTGCGTTTTTATCTGCTGCATTTACCAGTGAAGAAGGCAGAACAATTTCAAACATTCCGAAAAAGGACATGGCAAACACAAAAAACATAAGAAAAAAGAGAAGATTAGGTATCCAGTGACTGCTTAACACATTCCCGAAATTTGAGCCCAGAATGGATAATGAAACCAAAAAACCTATCAAGGTATATATAAATACAATTGAAAAACCAAAAAACAATCCCTTGAATATACCATTTGACTTTTTCTTCTCATCACGCATGAAGAAACTTACAGTCATGGGTATCATAGGATAAACGCAGGGAGTTAATACACCGGCCAGACCCCAGAGAAAGGAATAAAATACAAATCCCCATAGTGATCCTTTTTGTTCCCCTTTATCTGATTTTATTATTCCTGCAGTACCACTTTTCTTGATTGTGGTGTCCTCTTGTATTTTATTCAAGGCTTTTGCTGTAACTGATTTCTGCGAATCAGTTATATCTGACAATTTTTTTTGAGGATTAACTGCCAGATGTGTAGTTTGAGAAACAGATGCCTGCATAGCAGAAACGGAAAAACTGAAATCCACATCTTTAGGAGGTATACACTTTTGATTATCACAACATTGGAATTCAACTGTACCTTTAACTTCAAAAGCCTCTTTTGATATGACCCTGATTTTTTGAACAAATATTGCATCACCGCTAAGCAACCTTATATCCATGCCAAAGCTTTCATCATGCTTTACCTCAGCTTTTGATAATTCTTTTACTTTACCTATTAATTCGTAAGTTGGTGATTGAATAAAACTAAAAGATGTGGGAATTGGTCCTCCGGAAGGATTGTTCTGGCTGTAAATATGCCAGGTAGGATCAATTTTGGCAATAAATTTAAGATCGCATATTCCGTCACTTTTTTGTTCTACAGAATAAGTCCATTTTACAGGAGACAATATCTGGGCAGAAAAATTATTTATAAAACTAAATAATACGGACAAAACTATTATTGATTTCTTAATCATAATATAATTAATTTAATGGGGTAATTTTTAAAACTATATTTTATAGCTAAATAGTATGCAAATTAGTATATTCCTTACAAAAAACATCAATATTTAATTATCGGTGTTTCCGGTTAGTAACCATCAAATCATACTCAATCTTTATCCAAATCAAAACACAAGGTAAAGCTTTAAGTGCATAGGGTGTAACATATTCATCCCGGATAACTTTCGGGAAAACATCAGTAGGCGATAAAGAGGTTAAAATTATAGCAAAAATTAATAATATAATATTTAAAATGCTTTTTTCCCTGGTAATAAACCATATTGAAACTCCTGAAATTGCAATAATAAATGTAGGTGATTCAGACATATGATTAAATATTACAACCCATATCAATAAGGATGATAAGGTTAATAGCCTGAAATTATAATTACCGTATTGTTTAAATCGCAATAAAGGAATCGACAATAATAATACTCCTGTAAGCAAAATCAATGTTTTGTTAACTGTCATACCAAACCAGGTATATAACAAACCCATAACTGAAAAACCATAGGCAATGGCGTGGTCATTGCCTAACAGGTTATACCAGCTTTTATAAAGAAATTTCAGTTGATCAGGCTTAATTAATAATAATGGAAGTAATAAAAATATCAGAGTCCATCCTAAGGTATATAAAAGTAATTTCCATTTTTGAGGATAAAATATAAACAACACCAATCCTATAGCACCATATATTTTAATATAAACAGAAAATACAATTAAAAATGTAGCCAAAATATAATTCCGCTTCTCAAGTAAGCTAAAACTTAAAATAATAAGCCCTGCCAATAAGGAATTGGACTGGACATTTTCCATTGAAGTTACCAGCTCCGGTAAACATAAAATTAAAATCCAGCCTTTACTAATATTATCAAGTTTTAATATGTAATATACAGAAATTAAGAGAATTACTGAGTTTAACAAATTCCAGATATTTATACCTGCCAAATCCGGAAACAAAGTAAATATCCCGAAGAAAACTGAAAATGTAGGGCTATATTTATATAATCCTACCCTATCCTGAGGGTATAATTGGTATAAATCCTTATTCCCGGTCAAATGATAAAATGAATTCTTAAAAATGATGTAATTATTATAATGGGAGTAATTCTCAAAAAATAATTGACAACTAACTAATATAGAAATAAATATGAATATTATGCTTAGTACATGTGGTTTAGCAACTACATTGTTAACTGCAGCCTTATAATAATCCCAACACTTTAATCTGTTAAGCATAATAGTTTTATGTTATAAATGTTAATTTAATAAAGATTCAAAAAAAAATTAAGAACCAAAACATTCTTTACATAATTTTTAACTCTAAAAATTTATATATTTGCCACGGATTTGGTTCCAAGGTATATTACAATGCCAAGGATTAAAAGGGAACCAGGTGTAAAACCTGGACAGTACCCGCTGCTGTAAATTCCGGTTCCGATGCAATTAGGAATCTTTAACCCTGACTACTAACGCCACTTTCTTCGGAAGGGAAGGCTGTCAGGATGGAATAAGTCAGAAGACCTGCCTGTTCGAATCATTAATTATCTGTGTGCTTTCGGGAAAAAGAGCCAGGATCAATCTTATAGCTGTCTATATTGTTCCAGGTATTTTACTGATTCACAAAAACTTATTTAAATTTTTAAAATTTTAGTTTTTATGAAATCAATTTTTCAAATTTCTGCCTTTGTAGTCATTGGCTTGCTGGTATTTTCAACTTCATGTAAAAAAGATTCTGCTCCGGAAACTTTAATTAACCAAAACAATCTTAAATTAAAGGCCGACACTTTTTGGAATGGCTCTGATTTATCCGGAGGTTTTACCATTGGTAATGCATTTTTTCCAAATTCTTACGAGGCCCAGTATTTAGCATGGACCGGATTTGCATACTCCGATCAGCACGATACCGTGACAGTAACCAATGCTCCGGATTACAATTATCAGTATTACTTAGACGTTGCTGAAGCAGCATCGGATATATTTATTATTGCGTATGCAGCTGACTCGGCGAATGTTACATTTTTGAAGCCTATGAACCAGGTAAATCTGAACATCGCAAATGATACTTATGTAGCGATATCAATGAGAAATGGCGATTCCTTTGCCAAGAAATTCTCTTCAGGCGATTGGTTTAAAGTTACCATCACCGGGTACAGCAAAAACATCCGGGTTGGATCAACAACTGATTACCTGGCTGACTTCCGCACTGCACCATATTATATTTTAAATAAATGGTTAAATGTAAACCTGTCATCTTTCGGAACAGTGGATGAACTAAGCTTTAAGCTTTCTTCTTCAGACACGGGTGCCTATGGCATGAATACCCCTGCGTATTTCTGCCTTGAAAATATTGAAGGTGTGGAGGACTGAAAAGAATGTGCTGATGTGCAAATTAGTAATTACTAATGAACCAAAAATGCCCAAAAATAAGATTATAATTCTTCTGGTTATCTGCCTGAAGTGTTTACCCGGCCTGTGCCAGTTTTCACCTGCCGGAGGAGAGCCAGGTTCGGACGCCATCTATAAGGACTCTTCGATATTTAAGGAATGGGCAACTGGTTGCACAGTTTCCCGCGGATATATTCAAATAAATGATACTGCTTTGACTTACGCAGGAGATTCTGTTACCAGCAACCGGGCTTTTTATGGTACTCCGTCTATGGCAACAGGCACTCCCAAAGGAGCCTTAAATGTAGTGTCCCTGGGTGACGGAGGCTCTGCTGTTCTTACTTTTGCACATCCGGTCATGGATGGCGCAGGTCCTGATTTTGCTGTATTTGAAAATGGGTTTAAGGAAGTAACATACCCATATTTATATTTTCTTGAACTGGGATTTGTGGAGGTTAGTACTGACGGCAAACGTTTTGTCCGTTTCCCGTCAGTTTCTCTAACTCCGGCCGATACGCAGGTCGGTACTTTCGGACAGCTCGATCCGACAAAAATATACAACCTGGCCGGAAAGTATACAGCCGATTATGGAACACCGTTCGATCTTAATGAACTTAAAGACAGCTCCGGCATAGACATTAACAATATTAATTTCGTTCGTATTGTTGATGTTGTTGGGAGCATAGATCCCAGGTATGGCAGTTACGACTCACAGGGTCATATTATAAATGACCCTTTCCCTACTCCTTTCGAGACAGGAGGATTTGACCTGCAGGCAGTAGGTGTTATCAACCTTGCCTCGACAGTAAACTTAACAGAGACTATTTCAGAGAAACCCATGTATCTGTATCCTAATCCACTTAAAGAGGGAAATCCCATTTTCATATCCGGGATAGATAATAATGATGAAATCCTGACTCTGCAGATAACCAACCTTTACGGAACGGTGGTATTTAACAGTACCACATCTGAAAAGCAAACAGGATACATAACCAACCTTACAGAAGGTATATATATTGTAATTGCAAAGACTTCGGGCAGCTATCTGCAGCAGAAACTGATCATATTTAAATGACAGGTCGTTATTTAATTTTAATTATCCTTTGTTATTACTTACCAGTCAAAGCACAGGTACTGAAAGACACTGTACATATTCAGCAGGTTGAAATAAATGCTTCACAAAACCTCTCCGCCCACGGTTTAAACAAAACAAATGTTGATAGCCTGTCTATGAAGGGATCAATAAATGCCAGTTTATCTGATTTACTTACCAAATACAGTCCTATATTTATAAAAAGTTACGGTCAGGGTGGACTGGCAACAGCTTCCTTTCGTGGAACAGCTGCTTCACATACGCAGGTCTACTGGAATGGTATTCCGGTAAATTCACCTATGGTAGGAGAAGTGGATCTGTCCCTGCTGCCAGTCTTCTTTGCCGATGATATCAGTCTTTTATATGGCAGTAGTTCATTAATAATGGGTAGCGGAGCTCTGGGAGGAAGTATAGTCATCAACAACAAAGCAGATTGGGACAACAGGTTTAAGTTTTCCTGCATACAGGGCGGGGGCAGCTTTCAGAACTATCAGACATTTTTTTCTATGGGGTCGGGTAATAAAAACTTTCAGACAAGTACCAGGTTACTTTGGGAAACAGGGTTGAATAATTACCCGTTTTATAATATAAACACTGGTACTTATATGACGCAAGCCAATGATAATTTTTCAAAGGCCGGACTTATGCAGGAACTGTATTTCAGGTTAAATACCCTAAACATGATAAGCATAAAAGCCTGGGGATTGTTCAGTGACAGAAACCTGCCACAGCTTACAACTACAGACAATACCGCGGATAATTACAGGGAAAACCAACGCGATTATTCCATAAATGCTTTGGCTGAGCTTAAACATTCGATAACAGGAGGTATATGGGAACTTGCAGGTGGATTAACCACTTCCCAAATGTATTATTATCAGAAATATCAAAGTCCTACAGATACCATTCTGCAGGATAGCTCGGCGTTCGAATCCACTGTTTATTTTATCCGAACAAATGTCTCAAAAACTTTTTCGGATGGTTTGTCAATTGAAGGGGGACTGTCCTGCACGAACAGCCAGGCAAAGGCAAATGATTTTCAGTTTAGTGCCACTTCTGAAGATAAATTGAGAGACACCAGTTTTATTGCACATCGTTTTGAAGGCTCAGCCTATGGCCGGCTGAGTGCAGTACTGAATAAAAAGTTTATGCTTTTTCTGCTCGTACGCCAGAGTACAAATAATAATATATTATTACCTGTTATCCCGTCCCTAACCAGTGAATATCAGTTAATAAGTAATCAGCGTCTTGTCCTGGGTGCCAGTCTGGCCAGAAATTACCATCTCCCAACACTTGATGATCTTTATTTTGTACCTGGTGGTAACCCATCTCTTAAACCCGAGGAGGGATACTCTGCTGATTTGGTATTGCATCAGAAATATAAATACAGCAGGCTAACAATTGAAAGCAGGGTTTCAGGGTATGCATCATATATTAACAACTGGATAGTATGGAATTACACATCCTTTGATCTGTGGACTCCTGAAAATGTAAATACAGTTTTTGCAAGGGGAGTTGAATGTTTCTTAAGCAGTGATGTTTGTTTTGCTGATTGGATATTCCGTGAAAGGGCAAATTTTTCATATACACATACAACTTCCGAGAATAAAAACGATGTGGTATATGGTTCGGCTTCTTATGGAAAACAGCTGATATTCATTCCTTTTTACCTGTATAACCTGTTGTTTGATGCAGAATATTGTCATTGGTACATGAACTATAGTTTAAATTATACAGGTAACCGCTACACCACATCAAGTAATGATCCTGGCAGCCTGTTGCCACGCTATATACTCAATAATACGGCTGTGGGCAAAACTTATGCCCTGGCAAATTATAAAATTGATCTTCAACTGCAGATAAACAATATTTTTAATGTTCAGTATGAACCTATCAGAGGGATGGCAATGCCTGGAATAAATTTTGAGCTGTTGTTTAGATTAAACTTTAATAAATAAATATGACTAAAGATAATTTATTTAAAAAACAGGTTTTCATTTGGATTGTACTTTCATCTTTAACATTTTCCTGCGAAAAATATGAACCAGTGCATGATAACTATTCTGTCATCAGCGGTGCATTTATTGTTTGTCAGGGGAACTATACATATGACAATGCCTCCTTATCCTTTTATGTTCCTAAAACAAAACAGGTGAGCAATAACATTTATTTTGATGCTAATAACAAATACCTTGGTGATGTGGCAGAGTCGATGGTTATTATTGATACTGCCGGATTTATAGTTGTGAATAATTCAGGAAAAATAACTGTAATAAGTACCAATACCTTTAAAAATATAGCAACTATAAACGGATTTACCTCTCCCCGCTATATACAGGTCATAAATAGTCAAAAAGCATATGTATCCGATTTGTATAACACCAACATAACAGTTTTTAACCCGCAAACATTATCAGTAACACGGACGATTCCGGTTGGAAAGACCACCGAGCAAATGGTTAAATATGGCAATATGGTATTTGTAACAAATTGGTCGTATGAAAACACGGTTCAGGAAATTAACAGCATAAACGATAGTTTGGTCAGTACACTTACTGTAACTTTTCAACCAAATTCAATAGTAATTGATAAATATAACAAATTATGGGTTTTGTCTGATGGCGGCTTCCAGGGAGAGAGCGGAAAGCAGGTTGCTGCCCTGACAAAAATTGATGCTGCTACATTCACTGTTGAAATTGTTTTTACCTTTCCTTCAATACAATATTCACCTTCGTGTTTAAACATTAATGGCACCCTTGACACCTTATATTTTATAAGCGGAGGTTGGGAGGCTTCCAAAAATTCAAACAATGGTGTTTTTCAAATGCCTGTAACAGCACAAAGTTTACCAGTTAATCCATTTATCTATGAAAACACAAAACTTTTTTATGGGCTTGGAGTCGATCCAAAATCTTCGCAGGTCTATGTTTCCAACGCCCTCGATTTCATTCAGCCCGGAATAATATACAGGTACTCTCCGCAGGCTGTGCTGCTTGATTCATTTACAACCAATGTCATTCCATCCTTTTTTTGTTTCAAACAATAATGAGAAAAGAACTGCTAATTACCATATCGTTATTCTTTATACCATTTTTTGCTTATGCACATATTACTTACTGCGGTGTATTAATATATTCCATGAATAGTCCTTTGCCTTATGTCAGTATCCGGCTGCAAAGAAATGAGTTTATAAATTTACTTTTTTTAGTTAATAAATTAAAAAATAATGTTTGCATATAGGAAATAGAAATATGATATAGTAATTTCACAGGTTTTTGATTTGACTCATAATACAGTAACCTTAAGAACCAAGTCAGAGTAAATTAATTAGAACATTGAAAATATATATGATAAAAAAACTTACTTTATATAGTGTTTTGACTTTATTTTTTTTGATTAATACTTACATCTGCATAGCCCAAACAATTAATCTAAAGGAATATCAAAATAAGTATCCCGACGATTCAAAAATATGCCTTAATTTAAAGAAGAATATAGTCATAAATATTGTTGGCGATAGTCTTAATATTTCAATGCGAAATATTGAAGAATCCCTGCTCCTTGATAAAAATTCAATCTTAAATGCGAATCAATCTGTTACCTTTTCGGATAACTTTAAAATTACCAATCTTACTGCTGAAACTCGTTTACCAGGAATATTCGGTTATAAAACTTTTAAGGTACAAAGTTTCGATACAAGCGATTACAGGGAACCAGGCGTATTTATAGATGATGTAAAATCAATAAATTTTTCGTATCCAAAGCTGGAAGCAGGTGCTGTAACGTATCTTGATTATACTTATAATATTACAGAACCACGCAATACCGGTGTTTTTTACTTCAATTCCTTTATTCCGGTATTGATGGCTGAACTGACAGTGGTATGCCCTGTTGATGTTCATATTGGATATAAACTTTTTAACTGCGACAGCCTTCATATTGAATTCACAAAAAAGCAATCGGGCAATAATATTGAATATAAATGGAAAGCAAAGAATATCCAAAAATTAAATGTTGAGGATAATTCTCCTCCTTATCCTTGGTTTGCGTCACATATGTTTGTTTATATAACTGATTATTATATTCATAATAAAAAAATAAAAATATTGGAAAATGAAAGTGATCTTCACAATTGGTACCATAGTCTTATATCTTCATTAAACACAAATGAATATTCACCATCGCTAAAAAGTCTGGTAGATTCTCTCACTCATAATTATACTGATCAGCTTGCAAAAGTTAAATCCATATTTTACTGGGTACAGGACCATATAAAATACATAGCTGTTGAAGCCGGGAAAGGAGGCTATGTTCCCCGCAATGCTGATGATGTATTCGCAAAACGTTATGGAGATTGTAAAGATATGTCAAGTTTAATAAATAAAATGCTTGCAATTGCAGGAATAGAAAGTCATATTACCTGGGTCGGGACCAGGAACATCCCTTATAATTACCATGAACTGCCTGTGCCAATAGCAGATGACCATATGATAGTTACTTATAAGTATAATAATAATTACTATTTCCTTGATGGGACCACCGGACCCCACCCAATTGATTATCCGCCATCCAATATACAGGGAAAGGAAGCAATGGTTGATCTGGGACCCGACTCTTTTATGATTGTTAAAATTCCGGAAGTTGAAAAAGATTTAAACCTGAAAACTGATACTATACGAATAAAACTGGAAGGGAGTAAAATTACAGGTAAAGGTATTACCACCTTCAGAGGTTACGAACGGGTTGATTTATATGATAATTTATCTTATAAGGACCAGGTTGAAGAAAACAGATTTATGAAAAATTTCTTTGAGAAAGGAAATAATAAATTTTTAATGGACAATTATAAAATAAAATATTTAGAAAACAGGGATTCTGATTTGATTATTTCTTATAATTTTAATATCAGTGATTATTATCAGACAATAGGCAATGAGATTTTTATTAATATGAATCTTAATAAAGTAAATTTGGGCGATCAAATTAAAAGCAATAGAAAAACATCTGTAGAAGCTAAATTCAAACGAGAGATTAAAAATGTTGTTTTAATGGAAATACCAAAAGGTTATAAAATTGCCTACCTGCCTGAAAATTCTGTTTTTAAAAATGATCTTTTTGGTTATAACATATCATATAATGTTGTGGGTAATGAGGTAATTTTAACTTCAGACATTTTCACTAACTTCCTTCTTCTTGAACCTTCAAATTTGAAAGAATGGAATAATATGCTTACTTCACTTAATAATACTTATAAAAAAAGTGTGGATTTGGTGAGGACTGATGAGGCTAAAATGTAATTACGGAATTTTCTGCATTACGGCTACTAATTAAATTAAATTTAATTAAAAAATAATACTATAAAATGAAAAAAATCAGCGTTATAACATTCTGTTTAAGTCTTATAACCTATTCCTTCAGTAATGCTCAGGAACCTTTTTATAAGAGTTATAACTGGGATACAATTCCTAAATTACATAATTTAAGTACTTACGAACAGCAATTTGGAGAACTTGATTTAAAGGATTATCATGTATTGGAATATTATATGGATGATAATCAAATGGTGTGTCTTAATCTGGTTCATAAAATAGTAAGAGTTGCAAATGATAAGGCAATTGAAAAAAATAACCGTATTTATTTGCCGTTGAATGATATAGCAAAAATAGTGGTGAATAAGGCCCGGGTGATTAATTCTCAGGGTATTGTAAAAGAACTTAAAGATGAAGACATAAAAGAAAGTGTTGATGAACAAACTAAAGTAACTTATAAATATTTTGCTCTTGAAGGTGTTGATAAAGGAAGTGAAATAGAATTTTTAATGGTTATTAAACAAAATGCTGAAGTTTACGGGAAATCATTTGTTTTACAGGACGAAATACCTAAAAGAAATATGGAATTCATGATTATTTCTCCATCTAACCTCATATTTAAGACTAAGACTTACAATGGTTTACCTGCATTTAAAGATACTTCTTTAAAAGATTCAAGAAATGTATTATATACAAAGCTGGATACTATTGCAGGTTTGCACCAGGAAGAATTTGCAGTCTATAAACCCAACCTTATGCAACTGGCGGTTAAGCTTGAAGAAAACAAGTCCAACGGACGTACAAATCTGATTAATTATAATGAGGCTTCCCAATCAATTTTTGATATTTTACATGAGGTACAGGATAAATCAACTTCAGCTGAACTGCAGAAATTTGTCAGGAATATTAAAGCAGATGGTAAATCAACTGAAGATAAAATCAGAAAAATTGAAAACTACATTAAATCTAATTTTGCATTAACAGAATCCTCAAAAAATAAAAACCTGTCCTCAATAATTGAAAATAAAGCCACCGATGAAATAGGAATTACAAAGTTGTTTACGGCAGTTTTTGATGAGTTAAAAATTAACTATCAAACTGTAGTAACAACTGACAGACGCTCAAGTAAATTTGACCCATATTTTGAAAGTTATAATTTCCTGGAGACATACTTGTTTTATTTTCCGGATATAAATGAATATTTATGTCCCGGATCAATACCTTACAGGTTAAACTGTATCCCTTTCGGACTAACAGGAAATTACGGATTATTTATAAAAACAGGTACATTAGGTGATAACAAGTTTGCAATTGGAGAAATTCATTTTATAGAACCAAGTTTATATGAAAAAAACCGATCCAATCACACAGTAAAAATTGATTTCTCGAAATCTGTATCGAATCCGGATATTGATTATACATTACTGTTTGATGGAAATAATGCCCAGCCTATTCAGCCTTATTATTCTTATATCCCGGAAGGTGCACAGAGAGATATGTCCATGTCGGTGCTAAAGAGTACTACTTTAAGTGACGACGAATTTAAAGATGTAACGGTAGAAAATAAAGGAGGTGAATTTTTAGGTCTAAAGCCTCTGATAATTAAAGCCAAATGTACATCTGCCAGTATAATTGAGCAGGCCGGGGACAGGTACCTGTTTAAAGTTGGAGAATTAATTGGTCCTCAGGTAGAACTCTATCAGGAAGAGGAAAGAAAATTTGATATAGAAAACGATTTTAACCGTTCTTATACCAGGGAAATTACATTTGATATTCCTGATGGCTATACTGTTAAAAACCTTGATGCATTAAAATTTAATGTTGTAATGTTACAGGATGCACAACCATCCTGTTATTTTATTTCAAAATACGATATAGTGGATAATAAAACAGTTGTGATAAAAATAAATGAGGATTATAAAGATCTCTGTTATCCAAAATCAAGATTTCAGGATTTCCGAAAAGTGGTAAATGCATCTGCTGATTTCAATAAAGTGGTGCTTGTATTTGAAAAGAAATAATTAAGAATTAGTATTTTTGGCATATTTGATAATTAAAGTACTTAATTTCAAACCAAATTTTGTGGCATTAGCAGGTCTGATTTCATACGACAACTTATCATCATTAATTATAAAATTAATAGCAGATCCTTGATTTAAAGTTCCCTCTTTTTCAGTTACAATAAGTGTATTGGAATTGATTAATAATGCCGTAAGTTCTTTTAATTTAACTGATTTATCATAAGAGACAAATAATAAATTGCAATCTTTAATATTCTCAGTATTATTTAAATTCCTCACAACAATTTGTTGCGTCCCTACAAGTTTGTCTTTTGTATATTTAGACAACTCATTGCATAATTCTGAAGAACCGTAAACTCCTATAATAAATTTGCTATTATTTTGCTGATTTGGCCATTCAATTAATCTGGTAAAATTATATATAAACGTTGCTTGTGCATTTGTTAATTCAGTTTGAGCGTAAACGCAATTGGATAACCATAAAAGTATTACAAAAATAATTGACATTTCTTTTGTTCTAAAACCCAAATCATGTATATTACAATGATTGGTCAGAACCCGCAAGTTATTATATATAAATCCCTTTGCTTTTTGGTTAAACTTTACTGGTTTCATAATAATCTCCTTTCTTTTAGATTCTTGGATTATTTTACGGATAAAAATTTAATTAGTTTCATCTTAAAATAATAACAAGTTTATTTACAATAAAATACATTAAATCAAGTGTTTAAATTAACATTAGTTTAACATTATCTTAATACTGGCTAAACTAAATAAAAAGAGTTGGTTGATGCAAAAATTACCTCTACAAAATTTCTTCTTCGTCCTTGTTATAAAAATGATATTCGAGGTAAGTAAAGGATGGTACAGGTACTATTTTAAGCCTGCAATGAAGTTTCTTTGACCATTGTGATTGTTTGGAGAATAAGCCTTTTTTGAGATACGAGGCAATATATGGATGCAGTTTTACAGTCAGAGATTTAAGCGTCTGGTTATTTACTATAAAGGAAATATTATTGTACAGGTCTTCTTCAAATACTATGTTTGGCGAAATTTCCCCCGTTCCCCTGCATGTGGGACATTTTTCCGAAGTTTCAACAGAAAGCTCGGGTCTTACCCGCTGGCGTGTTATCTGCATGAGACCGAACTTACTCAATGGCAAAATATTGTGCTTGGCACGGTCATTGGACATTGCCTCTTTCATCTTTTCATACACTACCTGTTTATGTTCCTGTTCGTGCATGTCAATGAAATCAACAACAATTATACCCCCCATGTCACGTAACTTTAACTGCCGGGCAATTTCAGCAGCAGCAGCTATATTTACGTCCACTGCATTTGTCTCCTGGTCACTTCCTGTTTTGGATCTGTTTCCGCTGTTTACATCTACAACATGAAGTGCTTCGGTATGTTCTATTATTAAATATGCACCGTTTTTAAACGAAACCGTTTTCCCGAAGGAAGTTTTGATTTGCTTATCTACATCAAACTTTTCAAATATTGGGGTAGTACCTGTATAAAGCTTTACAATTTTTTCTTTTTCAGGTGCTATGGTATTTATGTACTCCTTTATTTCGTTGTAAATGCATCATCATTAACTGTTATACTGCTGAACGAACCATTAAGAATATCCCTGAGAATGGCTGAAGTCCGGTTTAATTCACTAATGATAAGTTTAGGTGGTGCCGATGCTCTTATTGTTTCAAAGGCCGATTCCCATTTTTTTACTAAGCGAACTTAATTCCTCGTCAAGTAACGGCAACTTTTTTACCTTCTGCAACAGTACGGATTATAACACCGTAATTTTTAGGTTTTATGCTTTGAATAAGTTTTTTTAGTCTGATCCTTTTCTTCCTGGGATTGTATTTTCTGAGAAACTGAAACTTTTTCAGAAAAGGGAATTAGAACAAGATTACGTCCGGCAATGGATATTTCTGATCCCAGCCGGGGGCCTTTGGTTGAAATAGGCTCTTTGCTATTTGTACCAACACAGTTTGCCCGGATGACAAAACACTGGTAATTTTACCATTTTTATCAATATCAGGCTCATTTTTAAACTTTGATAAAGGAAAGAACTTTTCCTTTTTATTCAGTGATAACTTCAGGTATTTATTTAAAGATTGAAATTGTGGTCCCAGATCGAGGTAATGCAAAAATGCATCCTTTTCATATCCAACATCAACAAATGCCGCATTCAATCCCGGCATGATTTTTTTAACTTTCCCTAAATATATATCACCAACCGAGAACTGAAGATTGCTTTTCTCCTTGTTTAACTCTACTAATTGTTTATTTTCGAGTAAGGCAATAACAATTTCAGAAGCAGTTACATCAATAACCAGTTCGTTACTCACAACTCCTTCGTTTTTTCTAGAAGACAATTAAAATAAGGGGCATATAATGTAAGAAACCTAAAGACTCTTATGATCCTTAGGTTTACTCTACAATATTTGCAAACAGATAAGAAATGACTCATTTTTTCTTTTTATGTCTGTTTTTTCTTAAACGTTTCTTACGTTTATGAGTTGCCATTTTATGTCTTTTTCTTTTCTTTCCACTTGGCATAATAACTCCTTTTTACGTAAATTAACCCTTATTTAACATTTGTCTTAACCTTGCCAACAAATGATTTGGCAGGTTTAAACGAAGGAATAAAATGTTCCGGAATAATTATTGTAGTATTTTTTGAAATATTACGGGCTGTCTTTTTAGCACGTTTTTTAACAATAAAACTACCGAAACCTCTCAAGTAAACATTTTTATCTTTTACAAGAGCATCTTTAACACTTTCCATGAAAGCTTCAACTGTTTTTTGAACAGTAATTTTTTCGATTCCTGTTGATTTGGAAATTTCGTTTACAATATCTGCCTTTGTCATTTTAAAAAAGCTTTAATTATCAATGTTTTAACTATGTTTTGTTTTATGAACTGCAAATATAAATTATTTCTATTTAATATTGAGCATCATGTATAAAATTTTTATAACAAATATAAAATTTTGTTTTGCAAACATATAAAAAAAGTTGATAAGTAGTATACTCTAAAACTGGTACTTACAAAAAAAAATTAAAATTTAACACAAATTATCCAAAACCCTTGTATATTCTGGGATTCATATCATATTCAGCCATTATTAAATAATGACATTTTTTTATAATTTTACAATTCTAAAATAACATCCTATGATAAATAAAGTAATACTTATTGGCCGGGTAGGCAAAGATCCTGAAATCCGCCATTTAGATAATAATACCAGTGTTGCCAGATTTTCGCTTGCTACTAGTGAAAGCTATAAAAATAAAAGTGGGGAAAAAATAACAAATACAGAATGGCATAATATTGTTGCATGGCGGGGATTATCTGAAATTGCCGGACGTTTTGTTAAAAAAGGTATGATGTTATACGTCGAAGGTAAATTACGTAACCGATCCTGGGACGATAAAGATGGGGTTAAAAGATACAGCGTTGAAATAGAAGCCGATAACTTTCAAATGTTGGGCCCCAGACCAGAGGGTGAATCTTTATCTGCTCCTTATGGGAATTATGAGAAATCAGGTAATGCAGGCAGTTTTCCATCATCAAATACAAAGGATTTTGACCATGACTCTGATTTGAATGCCAACATAGGTAATACGGACGATTTGCCTTTCTGAATATAACCCAATAATATAACTTTGTCAACCGAAACGCAGATCATCCCTATTAACCATCATTTAACCATAATGCAGATATTACCATGGTTGCAAATTACTGCCTTGTTTGCTGTAATTATTGCCTTGGTAATTATTCTGTTCTTTATAGCAGGAATTGAAATATCCTATAACTTAATTCCGCACTCAACCTGGCTTGATCCTGCTAATTCAGGGAAAAAAAGAAACAAGCTTCTTGTGAAAATGCTCACCAGGGCAGACCGTTTAAAAGCAACCATTATAATAACCAATATCTTTATTAAAATATCAATTATTGGTGTATTATTCATCATAATGCAATCTTCAATTTTTGCCAACCCTGGTTCGGTATTGGATTACACCTTTGAAATTGTAATTATTACCGTTTTTTTATATTTGGCAGGTGATATAATTCCTAAAGTAATAGCTCAGGCTCACCCTTATAATTATTCTTTATGGTCAGCTTATCCACTTTTCTTTTTTTTCGTTATACTCAGACCAATATCATTTTTATTAACCGGCATATTAAAACTTTCTACTGTAAGCCAGACAACTTCTCAATCCCAAATTTCTTCAGACGATCTATCGGACGCTATTGAATTTGCATCTAATAAATTAACAGATGAAGACCACTTGCTGAAAGGTATAGTAAAATTTGGAAATATAAATGTCAGTGAAATTATTAAACCACGGGTTGATGTTGTTGCTATAGAATATAACCAGTTATTTTCGGAAGTTTTTGTAATAGTTGTGGATTCTGAATATTCAAGAATTCCGGTATATTCAGGAAATTTTGACAATATAAGAGGCATTCTTTATGTAAAAGACCTGTTGCCTTATCTTAAGGAAAAGGACACCTTCAGATGGCAAGCATTGATCCGGCCTCCTTATTTTGTACCTGAAACTAAAAAGGTTAAAGAATTACTTACTGAGTTTCAAACAAATAAAATCCATATGGCAATTATTGTCGATGAATATGGCGGTACTATTGGAATTGTTACACTGGAAGATATATTAGAAGAAATTGTAGGTGAAATTTCTGATGAATCCGATGACGATGAAAAATCCTATATAAAAATAAATGATAATACATACATTTTCGATGGCAAAACATTGTTAAACGATTTTCACAAGATTATTCAATCTGACCCTGAAGTTTTTGATGAAATTAAGGGTGAAGCTGATACCCTTGCAGGAATAATTCTGGAACTTAAAGGTGCTATTCCTGATAAAAATGAACAAATTACGTACAAACAATTTTTATTTAAAATCGAAGCTGCCGACTCACGCAGAATTAAACAAATAAGAGTTACAATTTTACCGGGGGATTGAATTAAATTCCTATAATTGTACAAATTTAAAACAGTAAAATCTATATTATATTAGATGAAGAATATAAGTTATATTGTATTATTAATTATTATATTGGTTGGATGCGGCAGAAGTGTGACACCTAAACCAAGAGGATACCTAAGGTTTGATTTCCCTAAAAAGGAATATATAAAATTTGATAACAATTACCCATATTCATTTGAGTATCCTGATTATGGTAAGATGGTGCATGATACAGATAAAAACTCAGAACCTTACTGGATGAATATTGAATTTAAACCATTTAAAGCTAAAATACATATAAGTTATAAAAATGTAAATAATAATATTGCAAAATACATTGAAGATTCTCATACCCTGGCTTATAAACACTCCGTAAAGGCCGATGCAATTATTGAAGAATTAATTTCAAATAAAAATGCTGACGTATATGGTTTAATATATGATATAAAAGGAAATACTGCTTCTTCGGTTCAATTTTATGTAACTGACAGTCTACGTAACTTCCTACGTGGTTCATTATATTTTGATTCACAGCCTAATAAAGATTCACTTGCCCCGGCCATAGATTTTTTCAGAAAAGATATAATTCACTTAATTGAAACTTTTAAATGGCAAAAAGTGAAGAAATTAAATAAATAAACCTAAGTATCCGTGGAAATATGACCTTAATAATGAACAAGCCTACGGACGACGATTGTATCATGGGACTCTGGCAGATAGAAGAGGACTTTGACAGATTGTTTGCCATTGCATCACTTGACAATGATGAAATAAAAACATTGTTTGAATTTAAAAATGACCTCAGGCAACTGGAATGGCTTAGTGTAAGGGCCCTTTTAAATTTACTGACAGGTAAAAACTCCAAAATCATATATAACAAAGAGCATAAGCCATTTATAATGGATGGATCACATAATTTAAGTATTTCACATTCTCATAAACTTACCTCAATTCTACTAAGTAAAAATAAAAAAGTTGGAATCGACCTGGAATTTATGTCGCACCGGATAAATAAAATAGCACATAAATTTATCAATGAAGATGAAACTATTACAAGTGACAAATCTCTGGAACAACTTCATATGTATATCCACTGGTGCGCAAAGGAAGCTTTATATAAAATTTGTGACAAAAAAGATATAAATTTTAAAGATAATCTTACAATTAAACCCTTTGAAATACATCAATCGGGTGTAATAAACGGAATTCATCATAATGACGGGATTTATGAAGAGTATGACCTAACCTACCAGGTTATGGACAATTATGTTATAGTATACTGCTGTAAATAAAAATTAATTTGGATAAACAAACTTATAACTGACAACCCTCATATAACAACTATACTTATGCTTTACGATCACATAGTTGCAAAAAAAAATAAAGAGCGGTTAATTTCTGTCCTTTTTGACCCCGATAAATCAGACGAGACCTTTATTCGTAATACTATTCAAAAATCCGAAAAGGCAGGAACCGATTTTTTCCTTATTGGAGGAAGTATAATCTCTAAATCTATAAATGATAAAATTGAATTAATAAAAAGTATATCAACTATACCGGTTTTTTTATTCCCGGGTAATGTATTACAATTATGTGACAAAGCTGACGGAATTTTTCTCTTATCTCTTATCTCCGGCCGTAACCCTGATTTTTTAATTGGGAATCATGTAACTGCAGCACCATTCTTAAAATCAAGCGGAATTGAAGTTATACCTACAGGTTACATATTAATCGATACTGGTAAACCTACTTCTGTGGAATACATTAGCAATACCCGTCCAATACCGGGAGATAAACCTGATATTGCTGTTGCCACTGCCATGGCCGGGGAAATGCTGGGGCTTAAAATTATTTATATAGAAGGAGGCAGCGGTGCAAACTCTTACGTAAACACTCAATTAATCAAAGAGGTTAAACAAAATATTTCCACTCCTCTTATAATAGGAGGTGGTATAAATTCATTAGAATCGGCACGGGAAATATTTGAGGCTGGCGCCGACATAATTGTCGTTGGTACTGCCATAGAAGAAAATTCTGAATCAATTTATGAAATTTCACAGGCTAAAAGAAAATAGCAGGTATCTATTCTTCTTCTTTCTTAGGATTTGCTTTACTTACTTTAACCTTTCTGCCACCTACTTCTTTTCCGTTCATTTCACTAACTGCAACATCTTCATCATTTTCGTGCTTCATAACTACAAAACCATACCCCTTTGAACGTTTTGTCTTTTTATCTATTATTACTTTTGCACTCTCAACAGGTCCGTAATCCTGAAAAGCATCAGATAAATCCTGATCTTTCATAGAATAAGGAATATTGCCAATGTATATTGTCATAAAAATATACTTATAAGACCACAATCCTAAGGTAAGAATAATTATTGAAATTACATAAGTTTTTTTGTAGTGTAATTTTCATTTTGTCAACGATAATGCTTTATTGATAATTTTTTTATAACTTAATATGATATTCGCCGTAACTGTTTTCATACAATTAATTTTTATAAAACTATCTATATTAAATATTAACTAATTATTTTCGGGTAAAAATAAAGATTAAAGTAAATATATAATAAGCCGATTTAAATGAATACACACTTATTGCAAGTCAAGACTAAATACCTGCTTTTTATAGTTGTCGTTATCTTTATTTGCAATAGTTGCAAAACTCCTATGCGCGACAAGATTACAGAGGGTTGTATTCAGTATAAAATTGTTTATGATTATACCTCGGATAAAAACTTTCCAACTCAACTTTTACCAAAAACCCTTTTGTTTAAATTTAACAAAAACTATGCTTCATATTCCCTTGAAGATAAGGTTGGCTTGTTCGCAATAAATATTATAATAAACTTAAAAAAACATAATCATGTTACAATGATTAAAGTATTCGATAAAAAATATTTATATCAAAGTGAACGGAAAGAAACTCCAATATTTTTTAATCCTAATACCAGATATAAAATTAAATTATCAGACGACACCAGCCGAATAGCAGGTCTGCTTTGCAAAAATGCTGAGGTAACTGAATTACAAACAAATAAAATGTTTAATGTAGCTTACGCTATGATAGACATTAGCTATCCGAATACAGGCACTCCTTATGAAAAAATTGATGGGTTATTAATGGATTTCATTTTGCAGATGAATAACCTTAATATGAAGCTTACAGCTTCCAGTGTTGAAGAAAAAGTTATAGACGAAGAAGAGTTTTACATCCCTAAAGGCTACAAATTAATTTCAAAAAAACAGATGCAGGATATAATCACCACCCTCCTACCATAGTTCTCAAACAATATATGTTTGTGAAAAAAATAACTCATCAACTTATCCCGTATAAACTACATATTACAATATTAATCAATACAACATATTAACAGTACTTGCAATAGATTCTCATGATAATAATGATGTGCAACAGGCAGGGTTTTAAATTTAATCCTTAAATTCACATAACCCTCCAAGGTTGCCAAACCATTTATTCCCCTTCGAATCGATTAATATACAGGAAACACTGCCTGGCAAGCCTGAATTAAAATCAGTATATGTTGTCCAGCCGGAACCATTATATTTAGATACTCCGCCAATACCGCCGATCCATAAGTTTTGACTGGCATCTGTTGCTAATGCCATAATTGTGTTTGAGCTAAAAATTCCTGAATTTGAATTATTATATGTGGTCCAGTGTGAACCATCAAATTTGGTTAACCCTGATGGGGTTGCAAACCATTTATTTTCTTTTTGATCAACTAAAATAGAGTAAATGAAATTATTTGCTAAACCATTACTTACAGTATATGTAGTCCAATTGGTGCCGTTAAATTCACTTACTCCGTTAGCAGATTGATAGGCGGTACCGAACCATTTGTTTCCCTGCTTATCGATTGCAATAGCCGAAACATAATTACCGGCTAATCCGTTACTTTGATTATAGCTAGTCCAGGTTGTACCATTAAATTCTGATACTCCGCTTCCCCAGGTTCCAATCCAGAGATTATTTAATGTATCTAAAGCCAGGGAAAGAATCAGGTCACTTACTATTCCACTGTTAGTCGTATTATATGTAGTCCACGTTGAACCATTATATTTTAACAATCCAATATTAGCACCGTTACTACCTGTTTGACAATTAACCCCTACCCATATATTACCTTGTTTATCAGTTAACAAACAGGAAATATAAGTAACATAATTTTTTGTTATAGTATCAGATTAAAATTTCGTGCCATCGTATTTATTTAAAGTCCCCCCATAAGCAAACCAAATGTTGCCATTATTGTCTTCGGTAAGAGCGTTAACTCCAATATAAAGATATTTTTGAATCAAAGGATCACTGTATGGAGTTGACCAACCAGTGAGATTTGGACTCTGTGGTTCTTTTTTACATGATATAGCCATTAATGTTATTAAAACGATTAACCATAAATTTAAAATATGTGATTTCATAATATGATAAATTGATATTAATTATTTGAATAGAATTCTAATTTGTTGATTTTCTTAATGTATAAGTTTCCAGTAGCGTATTCCGGTCCTAAATGCACAGTAAATCCCGGCTAAAACGGAATACGCATTTAAATTAAATATGTTATTTGCATATAATCATATAGTAAAATATATTGAGTGAATTTTCAATGTTATAATAATTCCCGTAAAAATATTTTGGCTCTGATATTACATTAACGGTTAGAATTAAAAATAATTATTTTATAAACTGGTATTATTAAAATATGTTTCAAGCCAGGTTATGTAAGCAAATTTCTAAACTGGGACCTTAAGGTTATGGCCCAAATTAAACATAGTTTATACGTACAGTAAATTACCACAATTATTTGATTATTATTATTATATAATTAACGACAATAAAAATTTGCAACAGTTTTAATATGCAGCCTGACAGTTCAAATTAATACAGACAGGTAAGCAAACTTTACTAAAAATCCCAATTGCTTAAAAGCAATCTTATAACTAATTGATTTTAAATACTTAAATGTGCATTATAAATGCTTAATCACAAAATTGTTATAAATCACTAATCTGCAAATAACTAAGGTCAATAATTTTGTTGGATTATACACATAATTTTTATATCTTCATAATAATAAATTAATTTATAGCCTCCTGATAATTTTAGAAAATTCTGACCATAACCCAACCATTTAAAAAAGAATCGATTTTTCTTACCTCACAAGTAAAACAATAATTTATGGAAAATGAAGAAAATAAATCAGTTAGTTATATACCTGATTTTCAAAATAATATTGCATTTGAACAAGGACTGATATTTGAAAATATAAAAGTTAACACCCTTTTTGAATCCATGTCAGAAGGTGTGGTTGTAATAAACAGAGACAGTAGAATATTATTCATTAATAAAAGGTTGGAAGAACTTACAGGTTTTGAGAAAAGTGAAATAATCGGAAAAAACCTGGATATACTTATACCTCAAAACTTTCATTACAAACATGATACCTATGTAAATAATTATTTTAACAATCCAAAAAGAAGATCAATGGGTACCAATCTGGATTTAATGGCAACACGTAAAGATTTTAGCACTTTTCCGGTTGATATTAGTTTAAGTTTTCTGCAAATAGATAATAATACCTTCGGGATTGCATATATAACTGACATTACATCCAGAAAAAAAACAGAAAATGAAATTAAAATAAAAAATAATGAATTAGAATCTTACGCACGTATTGTTGCTCACGATTTAAACTCGACACTTCAGGGAGTAGTTGGGTTTTCAGAATATTTAATTAATTCAAAGAATGATTTATCAGATGAAGAATTTAATAGCTATTTATCAAATATATCTTTGAGTGGTAAGAAAATGACATCAATAATTAATGATATGTTGTTATTTGTAACTTTAAAAAAAGAGAACGTACATAAAGTTGAAATTACAATTAAGGATATAGTTGCCAGTGTTTTGCAACGATTGAAATTTCTAATAGAATCAAAATCTGCTCAAATAATTGTTGATCAAAAATTAATTAATTGTCTTGGATATAGTTTATGGATAGAGGAGGTTATATATAATTTAATTAGTAATGCTCTTAAATATGGAGGAAATCCCCCTGTTGTTGAAATTAGTAGTGAACTGCTTAATGATGGCATGGTTAAATATAATATAAAAGACAATGGTAAAGGAATTTCAAATGAATTAATAGGAATAATTTTTGAAGACAATAATCAAAGGGATACTTTAACTAAAGGCTTTGGTATTGGTTTACCAATTGTTAAAATGATTATTGAAAAGTTAGACGGAAATTTATCGGTTTCTACTAAATTAAATGAAGGAAGCATTTTTAGTTTTTGTCTAAAGGCGAAAAGTGGGTCATAAAACCCCACTGTAACCCAACGGTGAAATACCTTAAACCGGATGTTATAAAATATAGTCGGATATTGGGGAGCTATCCATGTGGAATCTTTGCTGAAATATTTTTATAATCCGCAATCAGCTGCCATCCACATATTTCCGGCAGTATCTCCTGACCGACGAAACCATAATGGCATTACTGGAGTAGCTACTCAAGGAAGTAGAAGCACTTTAATTCGCAAGGAAGTAATAGTTTAGATTTGTGTATAGGAAATATTCAAAGGATACTTTCAAAAGTCAAAGATAAAAATTATCAGTCTTTTGTGGACTTATGCAATGATTTACCAGTAAAAAAAGGAATATTTTATAAATAATAATCTATCAGCATGAAAATTGATAAGAACAAAAATTCCTTTTTGAAGGCTATCATATTTAGTGCTTTGACAATTATGTTTTTTATACAAGTTTTTGAAATATTTCACTATATAATTGGACTGTTTTTTTTATTACTAACAATTATGTCTTTTTCTTACAAATCCGGATTAGAGATAACTAAATCAAGGAAAATGAGAAATTATTTCTCTTTTTTTGGCCGATCATTTGGTAAATGGATAAATTTACCAGAAATTAATTTTGATTTAGATAGTAGCATTAATTCATTCTATTTTTAAACATGTAATTATATTAATTCTTTTTAGTTTACTCATTAGTCATAACCAACTAATAAAAGCCCAGCAAATGGCCGGTGCTACGGGTGATTTACCAACAAACAATTCATACTTGCAGGATATTTTCGTTAAAAATGGTTGGCCTCTTTTTCTATGTAGTGAACTAATTTCGACACTAATTCTTTGATTTGTCTATTAAATGCTATATTTAATACATATTCTTAATGTTATAGTATTACTTTGCACTCAACGACACGGATGCTGGTATTACCAATTACCCCATTTTAGAATTTATAATTTTTAAAAATTAATATTTATGAAACTATTAAAAATTGCATTAGTCTTATTTATAGTTGTATTGGTTATTTTACCGTTAAATCAATGTACAAAAAATACAACAGAAATAATTCGAGATACCATTCAGCAGATTCAAACGGGTAATTTAATTGGATTTGTTTCTTTGTATGATTCCAGTGGATATTTTATTAAAAATAGATCAGGGGTAAATATTAACATAATTGGTACTTCAACATATAATTTAATATCTGATACTAACGGAAGGTTTGAAATAGACAAATTACAGACAGGAACTTATGATATAAACTTCACTAAACAAGGATTTTCAGAAACTAAAAGAGTTGGATTTGGATTTGAAGGAGGAGTAAATCCACAATTAATAACACAAAATTTAAATATGCCTTCATCATTAAAAGTTATTTTAAATAGTTTAAGTTATATTGATAGTCAAGATATTGATGCAAGTATTCAAGCAAGTAGAAATCCTTCTACTGACTATTCATTTTATAGAATATTTTATTCAATAAGTGATAGTGTATCTTATACAAATTATTATTGTACTGATTCTTATGGACCCGCAGCAGTCCCATATAATGGAATTATTGGACCTCTTGTATCATTACCTTTATATTTTTCAAGTGGTACAAAAGTATATGTTATAATATACGGAAGCCCAAGTATTTATAGTTCATATTATGATATAACTACAGGTACATTAATATATCCGGGATTAAGTAGAAGTCCATCAAAAATTATGAGTATAGTTATTCAATAGTATACTTCTTTGGAAAAGAAAATTAAGGATTGTTGTCTTATATATTATATTTTAAATTGGAAATAGTTTAATTATAGACAATTAATACTATTTGGCTTATATTTAGGTTGTTAAATATCATATAATTTATAATCAGGTAGTTACTATTTAGCATAATGAATAGATCTTAATTCAATTAAGGCATGAAGTTATGTTATGATGGTCATTGCAGTAAACCTACATCGCGAGATGTTATAGAGGTCGGCTCACGTGCAGTTTAGAATGATTATAAATAAGAGTTAAAGTCTATAAATCAATTATTTATCGGTATAATGTCCAGATGTACTGAATACAACAACTGTAACAGTATCTTCATGGATTTCATATATAAGGCGATGTTTATCAAAAATATGACGAGACCATTTCCCTGAATAGTTATACTTTAACTTTTCAGGCTTCCCCGTGCCTGTAGTTGGATGCTCTTGTAATTCTGTTAAAATTCTTTCCAGCTTTTTATAAGCTTGTGGTTCGGACTTTTTCAAAACTGAAATATCTTCCATTGCCTGCTCTGTGAAATCGAGTTCGTAAATCATAAATTATCAAGAAAAGTCTTTAGTTCTTCTTTGCCTGAAATCCTTGTAACTTTACCTTCTTTGACTTGTACAATTGCATGGTCAAGGGCTTCTATGTTCCTTGGGTCGTTAAACCAAGGGTCATTACTTGGACTTGGATTGTCAGGAATAAAATTGCCTCTTGGAACAAGCTCAATAAACTCGTTTTTTCTTTTGATAATTACTCTTTCCCGCTTTGCCAGGTCAAAATATTTTTTTTGATTGTCTCTAAATACTCTACTGCTAATTATTAACATATTCCAATATATTTTGCGTACCATATTTGGTACGCAAAAATAACAATAATAGCTAAATTAAAAATAATTTCGTAAGTCTATACCATATTCACATACCCTGATACAATGTGTATTTTGGGATCTTTCTTCGCTCGGACATGATACTAAAATACCTGCTTTATAGACATTAATAATCGATATTTTTTATGTCTAAAATAATACTCTTTTGAATTCTCCTTGTTAAGATTAATTTTGTAGTCGATCTGTATTAATTTATTTCGTTTAATGTCTGATAAAAAAGAAAAAGTTAAAGAGAAAGCCAAAGAAAAACCCAGGAATAAAAAGGAGAAGAAATTTTTTTTCACCGATGATAAGTTTAAAATTGTTGTTGGGATATTCATAATTTTCTTTGCTGCACTTTTAACCCTGGCCTTTATTTCATATTTTTTCACCTGGAAAAGCGATCAAATTGATAAAGATATTCATATCGATTCCACCCAAATAATACATGCTGAAAACTGGTCAGGTATTATTGGTGCAAAACTTGCTTATAGTTTTGTATGGTTACTGGGTATCTCTGCTTTTGGAGTACCATTTCTTTTATTTGTCATTGGGTTCCGCCTGTTGGGCATTCGTCTGTTACCCTTGCGTAAGACATTGATCATCACTATTATTTTCGGCCTGTTATTATCTCTTCTGTTAGGCTTCGTACTTGGGGATTTTACATATCCGGGCAGAGAATATCTGGGAAGTGGCCTTGGAGGAAGCCATGGTTATTTCATATCAAACTGGCTCAAATCGGTACTTGGTTATCCGGGTACTGCCTTTGTTTTATTGTTTGCCACACTTTCATTCATATTTATTACCATTCCTTCTTCTGCTCCCTGGTTTAAAAAAAGGTTAAAATCAACCTTAACCCCAAAATCAAGGCCATCTGATGCATTAAAAAATACTTCCTTAGTTGGGAGTGATATAAATGATAAAACCCCTCTAAATGACCCAGCAAAGGAAGAAGTAAATGAAAATAATGAAGATGGGGACACGGAACAAATTGATTTTAAAATAGTTTCAAAAACTCAGGAAGAAACAGATCCTATATACGACGATGTTGAATTAACTATTATTGAACCAATAAACAAAGACGAGAATATAAAGATAAAATCTACTGCTGAAAGCATTTCAATGCCGATGGGAGAATATGATCCCAAACTCGATCTTTCAAAATATAAACTACCTCCTCTTGAACTGCTGGAAGATCATAAAACAGACAATTCTGAAGTAAGTAATGAGGAAATTGTCAGCAATAAACACAAGATAGTTGAAACTCTTGCCAATTATAAAATACAGATCGACAAAATAAAAGCAACTATCGGGCCCACGGTTACATTATACGAAATTGTCCCTGCTCCGGGTGTAAGGATATCTAAAATAAAAAGCCTGGAGGATGATATAGCCTTAAG
This sequence comes from uncultured Bacteroidota bacterium, assembly GCA_963766305.1. Taxonomy (GTDB): domain Bacteria; phylum Bacteroidota; class Bacteroidia; order Bacteroidales; family JAAUTT01; genus JAAUTT01. The sequence goes on along the minus strand of CAVYAE010000033.1, from coordinate 3,608 downwards.
TCTCTCTGCCCTGGGAATAAGAATAATTGCTCCCATGCCGGGTAAAGGAACTATTGGTATTGAAGTACCAAACCTTAAGCCTGAAATTGTTTCAATGCGTTCCCTTATATCTTCAAGGAAATTCCAGGAATCAAATTACGATATAGCCATTGCCCTTGGTAAAACTATTTCCAACGAAACTTATGTTTTTGACCTCACCCGTATGCCTCACCTTCTTGTTGCAGGAGCAACAGGACAAGGGAAATCAGTGGGGTTGAATGCAATTATAACCTCTATACTTTATAAAAAACATCCTTCACAGGTAAAGTTTGTAATGGTTGATCCTAAAAAGGTTGAACTTACATTGTATTCTAAACTGGAAAGGCATTTCCTTGCTAAACTGCCAGATACAGAGGATGCCATAATAACTGACACTCAAAAGGTAATAAATACCCTTAATTCCCTTACTATAGAAATGGACAACCGATATGAGTTGTTGAAACATGCACAGGTTAGAAATATTAAGGAATATAACGAACGGTTTGTTAACCGTAAGCTGAACCCCATGCATGGTCACCGTTATTTGCCCTACCTGATAGTTATCATAGATGAGTTTGCCGATCTTATTATGACTGCCGGCCGTGAGATTGAACTTCCTCTGTCGCGTCTTGCCCAGTTGGCAAGAGCAATAGGTATACATCTTATTATTGCCACGCAACGTCCAACTACAAACATTATTACTGGTGTTATTAAAGCCAATTTCCCGGCCCGTATAGCATTCAGGGTAACTTCAATGATCGATTCCCGTACTATCCTCGATTCACCGGGGGCAAACCAGTTAATAGGCCGCGGAGATCTTTTATTTGCCCCCGGCAGTGATATGATACGTATACAGTGCGGTTTTATTGACATTCCTGAGATTGAGCGGATCACAGACTATATTGGGTCACAGCAGGGATACCCTTCAGCCCTTATTTTACCTGAATACATAGCTGAAAGCAGTCAGTCAGAAGCCGGGGAAGTTGATCTTGGCAAAAAGGACGACCTGTTTGAAGATGCAGCCAGGCTTGTAGTTATACACCAGCAAGGATCAACATCACTCATTCAGCGTAAATTTTCCATTGGTTACAACCGCGCCGGACGTATTATGGACCAGCTTGAAGCGGCAGGTATTGTAGGGCCTTTTGAAGGAAGCAAAGCCCGGCAGGTGATGTATGTCGATGAGGTGTCACTGGAAAGGTACCTGGGTACGATGCAGAAATAATGGCAGATTATGGATTACAGATTAAAGATGACAGGTGTGTAAATTAATGATTAATAGCTACTAATGACTTATTATTGTTAAATTATGACAAAGACAGAAGGTATTTGTATTGTTGCGGATTGTTATAATGGATTCAGTTAAAAGTTTTATAATTTTAATTTAATTATGTACTACAAAAAATACATAGTACGAAATCCTGAAATTATGCTTGGTAAACCTTCGATAAAGGGCACAAGGATTACTGTTGAGCTGATTATGAGAAAATTGACTGGTGGATATGCCATTGCAAATATTATTGCATCAATATTAATGGGTTTTATATTTATCGAAGCTTGTGCCCAAAGTGATCCTGATGCCAAAGCCATCCTTGAAAAGGTATCGGCTAAAAACAACAGCTATAAAACCATCCGGTCCGATTTTAAATATACTATGACCAGCCTGCAGGATAAACAAACAGAGGTTGAAAAAGGGAAGATTTTCATGAAAGGCGATCAGTACCATTTAACTTTGGGTAAAACAGATATCACCTTTGATGGTAAAAATATTTATACTTTCCTTAAGGAGGCCAACGAGATAAATATAACAAAACCTGAACCGGCAAAAACAGACAACGGCGATTTCTTCTTATCGAACCCCAGGGATTTGTTCAAAGTTAAAAATGACCTTAAATCTAAACTGAATAATGATGTAACCATTGGCCCAGTTGCATGCTATGAAATTGATCTTTATCCTGTTTCCCTTAAAACCAAATATATGAGGATAAGAATGCACATAGATAAAAGCAACTATCGCATAGTAGATACTAAAATCTTTATGAAGGATGGTACAAATTACCTGATTGAATTTTCAAACTTCCAGACTGATGTCGATATTACAGCTGGCGAGTTCCTGTTCAATCTGAAAAAATATCCCGGGGCTCAGGTTAATGATATGCGGTTTTAACATTATAATTCAATTTTGACAAAATCCCGATCTGTTCGTTATTTTTAAATTGTATTTACAAGCAGAATATTTTAAATACTTTTATAATGAAATTTAATCCTATAATTTATTAGATATTTTAAAAATATCCCCTATTTTTTAAAACCTGTAACAAACATTCACGTATATATATAAAATTTGATTCTAAATAGGTTTTTCTCATAAGTTGGTTTTTAGGTTAGTAATTACGAAATATCAAAAGCACCTCCAGTTGTGAAATTCGGGGTGTTTTTTTATGTTATGGAAATTTTATTGTTACATCAAATATTTTAAAATTAATATTTTCGTCAAGTAAATTGTTAGGTTCATAAACAATATCTAACTTAATGTTGCATACGCCGTAACTATTAATAAAATGACCATAATAATAATCCATTAAAATATTATTCTATGAAAGCACTTTCTTTGATTATATTTTTATCACTATTCATTTCCCTTAAAGGTTTAAATGCGGCTGAAGAGATTAAAGGTGAAAAAGCAGCAACACTTTTTTATATAGTGAACCTTGATGACCAGATGCTGGATGTATTCAAGCAGGTTAAGGCAAAGACTGACGATGCTTCAGCCAGTGATAATAAAATAGAAGTAACTTCTGGTGTAATTGATAGTATTTATGCAATTTCATCCGATGTTTTTAAAGACGATTTAGGTTTGGAATTACTGCCTTTGAATGAATTACAAAACAAAGTAAAATATAACAGTCAATTTCCAAATTGTCCGAATGAAGGTAATAATATTAAAAAAGCAGTAAAAAATGCTACAGGTTACAAATTTTATGTTGATTTTTTTGTAAATATATATTCCGGACTTAATCCTTCACCTAATAGTAAGGTAACTGCCAAACAGATAAGACCTTTATATGCCATTAGTTTTACAATATACAACAAATCGGGTAATGTAACTTTAAAAAAGGAATTTACCTACAGGTCAAATGATACTTTGGCAGATAATAAAAAAGGTAAAAAAATTACGGAACAGGATATTATGTCTAAACTGTATAATACTTACAGAACTGCCCTGAGAGAATTTACTTCTGAGTATAAGGTGGCATCTTTATAAAAATACCTTTTAATTTAAATTTTAAAACCATATTTAATAAGTATTATATTAAATGTGGTTTTTTGGTTTTTTACTATACATATTATAAAAAAGCCCTGATATAAAACATACCGGGGCTTTTGTAATAAAATTTGGCGACGACCTACTCTCCCGCGATTGCAGTACCATTGGCGCTGACAGGCTTAACTTCTCTGTTCGGAATGGGAAGAGGTGGGACCCTGTCGCTATAGTCACCTTAAATTTTTAATTGATTATTGTTTATTGATTATTGTCTATTGGTATTTCTAATAATCAATTCTCAATTCTCAATTCTCAATTATTTTTG
>CAVYAE010000032.1:0-95480 GCA_963766305.1 uncultured Bacteroidota bacterium | reverse complement strand
AACCAGTAGGCAATGCCATTGTGAAAATCAAGAAAAATCATATTACTCCTGTGATTGATATAACTGATGAAAACGAATTTGTCAAATATTAAATATATATGTGATAAACTCTTGATAATAAAACATGTTTCCTGTTTTCTGATTTTACTAACGCTTTTACGCCTTTAGCATTTATAAATGAAGCAAACAAGGCAACCAGAGCAACAAAACATTTGATAATAAAGCGATCATATTTGCAGATTATTCTCAAATGTCTGATACACAAGAGATGGCAGATCTGTAGCGAATAATTTTGTGAGGGATACAAAGCATTTGATTATTATAGATGCTGCCCTCGATTATTTAGTTGAATAAAATGTAAATAAATCAATTATAAGTCTGATATAAGTTAAACTATTTAAATTTAATTTTATGGAACGTATAAAAAAAATTAGTCACAAAGGGAAAGAGATCATATTTGTCGATTATTCGAATGTTTCAACCGAGGCAGAAATGTTTGAGATTTTGATGGCAAACAGAAAAATAGTAGAAGAAGATAACAAGAAATTTCTTTTATTGGCCGATTTTACAAATGCTGTTACTCCTCTCAATTATATTACGGAAGCAAATAATTTTACCAGAGACTGTAAACATTTATTTGTTAAAGGTTCCTTTTTAGGTATAACCGGAGCAAAGAGTGTATTTTTAAATGGAATAACAAAACTATTTAACATGAATTTTAAAACTTTCAGCGACAAGGAAGCTGCCTTAAATTTTTTAGTCGAATAACCGGTATTTCAAATCCGGGTTGAGGTTGCAGATGTTTTTATTCCAGGTTAATTTTAATAAACTCAATTTGGGATTTCCTGTCATTTAATCCATTATATGGAATAACCTGCCACGTCTCCCATGTTTCCATTTTGTCTCCGGGTTTAAGAGTAAGATATGCAGAGTGATATTCTAATTCAAGAAGCCCTTCTTCTGAAGAATTATTTACATCATTATAGATTTCAACCAAAGCTTGCCTGGGATGGATAGAACATTTTTCAAATTTTTTAAATCTGATAACCATGAGAAATCCATTTGTAAAAGCCGCTATAAAAGGGAATTTAGGGTAAATGAATGCTTTACCATACCTGTTAAATTTTCCTGAATCCGGATTTACAGGCACAAAAGAAAAATACCCTAAGGAGGTATCAACTGGTAAAACTTCAGAATGTTCAGTCTCTTTTCCTTCAACCCTAAAGTCTTTTGTTTTGTCAATCGGGATAAAACAAACTGATTTTGCCGGCAAACGTGTCAATAACCATAAATCCCATGAAACATTTACTTTTCTTATATTTTTGGCGCAAACCTGAAACTTTGTAATTTCGTTGTCATCAATCTTAATTTTTTTATTAAGTTGTAAACCACTTACGGGGCTTTCAGGCCCTACCATCTCTATGCTATTACAACTTAATCCGGTTATATTAAATTTACCAAATTCAAGATATGGATCTGGTGGCCAATTTGCTTTTTGCATTTTTCGTAAATTATTGACTGATTGGTGCAACCACCATTCATCCTGAGGACCAACCCACACTATCTGACCATTATAGGTTTTAAAATCCTGAAAAGGGTCAGGTCGGATCCGTTTTTCATCAGATTCATTCCACTTTAAAGAATCGCTTAATAATAAATTGCCACTTCCATTAAATGATAAAGAAACAACCCGCCCTCCCACAGCAGGTAATATACCTATTCTTATATTTTTGTTTTCAATAAAGGTTATTTGATTTTTTTGATTTATTATTATTGGAAGCAATAATAATATTAATGCAGATATAACATTTTTCATGAGAAAATCTGTTATTTTGTGAGGTAAATTATTTAAATTTAAAGCATTATAATTTTAAAAAGAATCAATTTTATACGCAAACCAACTATTTCATCTATATTTTCTTTAATATTAATAAAAAAAGATATTTGTTTTTTAAATAAATAATTAAAAAATCTATTACAACCATGTATAACCTTCCATATTATAAAGAAACAAACGAACAGGTAATTATAGAATTTATTGATGAGCATCCGTTTGCTTTTTTAACCGGGTGTGATTTTGAAAACAAACCTGTTGCAACACAAGTTCCTGTTTTTATTGAAGAGAAGGACGGTAAAAAGGTCCTAAGGGGACACATAATGAAAAATACCGATCATCACGAAGCTTTCATGCATAATAATAATGTTCTTGCTGTATTCACGGGTAATCATACATATGTAAGCGCCACCATATATAGTAATCCTCACAAGGCTTCCACATGGAACTATATGAGTGTGCATGCCAGAGGAATTATCAGGTTTTTAGGGGACAGAGAATTAGAAGAAGTGCTTCAAAAAACATCTCTTCATTTTGAAAAATATATTCACCACTCTTCGACTGTCTTTAATAACCTTCCCCTGGGTTATAAACAAAAAGCCATGCAGGCAATTGTTGCTTTTGAAATTGAAATCAAAGAAATGGACAATGTTTTCAAATTGAGCCAGGACAGGGATTATAAAAGTTATAACAATATAATAGAAAACCTCAGTTTAAAAGGTGAAGACGGACTGGTTATTTCTGAAGAAATGAAAAAACGGTCCAAAGATCTTTTCCCGGACGATAAATAATGTATTAAAATCAGACTTATGAATAAAATTATCTTATGTTCATTTTTTGTTTGTACTTGCATTTTTCAGCATTTAACAGCTCAGAAAATATCCCTTGGAAAGGTTATCTGGGACGATTTTAACTATTCCCTCTGGAATGATAAAGCTGCCGCTGATTTTGGCTGGCGTTTCAGAACCGGCCTGGGATGGCCAAGTAAATACGGCGTGTGGTCAGAAAAGCAGGTTACTTTTTTGAATGATCCACAGGACAAAACAAACAGGATTATGAGGTTCACAAGCTATACAAACGGGATAAAAGGAGATTCCACAGTACAATGCCAGGCAAGTAAGCAACCACCAGTCTGCAGGTTCGGTACATATGCTTCACGGGTCAGATTCTCTGCTGTACCTGCTACCGGACCGGATGTAAAAGATGAATTGCTTACTCAGACTTTTTACACCATTGTCGGGATAGAAGGGGAATTTGCAGAACCTTTATTACCTGATTCATTAAAAAAGTATAAATCGCCCCTCCAGCCTCATTCAGAAATGGATTTTGAATATCTGCCTCATGGTGGGTGGGGAACAAAGGAAACGGTTCTTTTTACTACGTCACACAACCCTGGAAGTACACAATCCGGAAGTACGGATGATTATACCGGATGGCATACTTTATGGATTACCATTGACAGCGTTCATTGGACTTACTATTGTGATGACAAGGCTTTATTTACACATACAGGCGATATACCTGATCTGAATATGAGTTTAAATTATAACCAATGGTTTATACAACTTGGTGACCCGGGTAAAGTCAGAACCTATGTAGAAGATATAGACTGGGTACTCTACACCGATAAAAAATTTCTTACTTATAATGAGATAAATAAATTAGTTGGAAATTTTCGTTCAAAAAATTTAAAGCGTCTTGATAAAGATTTAAAGGGGAAAAATATTTACCTTAAATAGAAATACTTATTAAAATGAAAAGTTTTGCTGGAAGTATTTTAATTACATTAATTGTGAGCTCTTTTGTTTCCATACCCGGGCAGGACACCCAAACAAATAATACTGTCAAGTCAATTGAGGGAGATCATTCATATGATTTTACATATAAACCTGGAGGGGAATTTGAAAGATACATACTGATGCACAGCCGTAAAGGTATCAGGATTGAGTATAATATAAATCAGGGGCAGTTAAATTTATGGTTGTCTCCGCAAGCTGGCAAGACAGTGGATTACAGGATGAGAAATTTTTCCTGCCGGGATGATCATACCTCAATTTTTGACAAGATTAATTTTAGGGAATTAAAGGATAAAAGGTTTATACGTTGTGATTACGATCCTTTTCATTCAGTAGTTTATTTTGAACACCAGGTGATGCACCTTGCATCTTTAATTAATCAACCTGTAGTACTTGTTTGGTTTGAACAGGAAGAAGTAGTTGATTTAAAAAGCGATAAACAAGATTCACTACTCCAGCAATCCCCGACACTTTTTGGTGTCAGACACCCTGACAGGGGGTTATTTTTCGATTTTTTTGCCACACTTGGCAATGGCCAGGCAAGGTTTCAGCATCAGAGAGAGGTTGACAGGAACAGAAGCATTTATGCCAGGGTAGTATTAAAACCATACCAGGTTTTAATACTCGGTGGAGAACTTTCAAAAGAAAATGTAAAATCAATTGTCGAAAATACAGCTGAAAGATCATTGCAACAGTTATTAGATGAAAATGACAGCCTTATATCAAATGAAACTTCTGCAGGTTCAATAACATTAAAAAATCTGAATAAAGATGTTCAGAAATGCTATAATTTTAATCAGCGCGCCTTGCTTTCAATGCAGGATGAATCCGGTGCTATACAGGCAGCCTTACGAAGTGTTTATTATTTGATTTGGGCCACTGACGGTACGGTGGTTTCAACCAGTGTATGTCAATCTGGAGATGCTGATATACTTAAAAAGTGGCTTGAATTTATGTTGGCAAATCCAACAAGTCAAAAATCGCCCCCTGAAGGTAAATTTTTTGGACAGCTTGTTAACGGAAAAATTACTAAACGAGAGGAATTTGGTAATTTCTGTGCTGTTTATTCAGCATTCACATACTGGGGTTTAACCGGGGACAAAAGGTTTTTGGAAGATAAATATCTTTCTGTTTTGGAAGAAGCTGTAACCTGGTTGGAAAGATATTGTTTTGACAATAACATGAATGCCATTGGAACATATTATTCGGGTGGAGGTTCGGAGGATCCTTTTTATGGCAGTAATGATTTTGGATTTGATGCAGCTGTAGGTTGTTTTATGGACAGAAATTTATATTATCCAGTTTATGACACCCTGCCAATACTAAGGATGTATGAATACAATACTAACCTTAACCAGTATAACATCTACCTTATGCTTTCGTCTGCTACAGATGGTGTAAAGTCACGGTATTACTATGATAAGGCAATGAATATAAAAAAATTTCTGTCCAGACTGGATTCATTAAATGCTTCAGCCTATTATCTGGTAAAAGATAAGGGATTGGTATTAATCAAACGAAGCACTGACAATCCTGAGAAAGGTTTATTTGCAATTCAAAATGAAGCGCCTGCTTACTTTTTACCCGACTTTGCCAAAGAATACCTTAACAGAAATCAAAGTTTTGTTGAATATAACAAAGACAGCCTGACAGGAAAATTTTGCAATACAGTTTACGGACATCTTGCCGGCCTTGATATAGAATTTACCGATGAAGCCAAAATTATAAATTCATTGGAAGCTTCATTGTCATACCATATAAATATATCCAGGTACAATCCTATGCCATATGCTATGGTGGAAGTATTTGGAGCACCTGAAGGAACCTTTCATGACATAAGACCACAGGCTTTTACAATAGGAACCTATCAATCGGCAATTACAAACCTGGCTGTTCGCACCATGCCATTTGGTATAGCATTTAGGGGCACTAATTTTGTGGAAAATATGAGAAACTTCCAATATCTTGGATACAAACTGGATATAGATTTTACTGGAAGTGGAAAAATAAAAACTATTACGGTAAATGGGAAACAACTTAAGAACAGTTACCAGTTACCATCCGGCATGCTTGAGAATAATAATAAGATTGAAATTACATTGAGCAATGAAGTTGAAAAGGTGCCTGAATTAGTTTATTCCACAATTCGGTTAAACAAGGTGGATAACAGAAAAGGCATAATTCAGTACTCTGTAACCGGGTATTGCCAAAATGTATTAATTTTTAAAAATCTTTCAGGCGAAATGCAAATAAATGGTTCTGAAGGAAAACCTGTCAAGTATACTGCATCAAAATTTGATAGTTATACATTTATTGAATTTTCAGGGAAAGACGATTATTTAATTAAGTTAAACAAAAGTTAAAATATGAGACCATATATATTGGCGGAATCACATTGGGATACTTTAAGAAATAAGACTTTTGAGTTAGCAATTTTACCCTGGGGAGCTACTGAGGCTCATAATTATCATTTGCCATATGCAACTGATATTATTGAGTCTGAATCATTAGCAGCTGAATCTGCAAGATTGGCATGGGAAAATGGAGCTAATTTAATTGTTTTACCAACTGTTCCTTTTGGTGTAAATACAGGTCAAAGAGATATTTATCTGGATATTAATATTAATCCAAGTACTCAATTTGCTATACTATCAGATATTATTAATGTTTTAAATTATCAAAAAATTTATAAATTATTGATATTTAATGGTCACGGGGGCAATGATTTCAAACCTTTAATAAGGGAGCTTGGTAATAAATATCCAAATATGTTTATTTGTATCTGTAATTGGTATCAGGTTTTGGACAAAAGTAAATACTTTGATAATCCCGGTGACCATGCTGATGAGATGGAAACAAGTTTGGTATTATACCTGAGGCCTGACCTGGTTTTGCCCATAGATAAATGGGGAGAAGGCAGGGAGAAAAAGAACAGGGTAAAGTCTTTTTCAGAAGGATGGGTATGGGCTGAAAGAAAATGGTCTCAGGTAACTAAAGATACAGGGATAGGCAATCCTAAAATGGGAAATGCAGAGAAAGGGAAAAAAATATTTTAACGATACTGCATTAAAGATTAGCAGGTTAATTTCCGATTTGTGCAGTGCCGATATTGAAAATATGTATGAATAAGATTTCTAAGGCTTTACACATGTTTTCGTTTTTGGAACAGAGTAAAGTAAAAATTAACTGACAAATTAATAGTTTTTATTATAATGTAATTTACTGTGTGTTTGTTAAGAGTTTGGATTGTCATATTTTAATATTTTTATAGTTCTTTCTTTTTTCTAATATAACTTATTATAAACAATATACCCGCAAGAATAAAAGGTAAGCAAATCAAAGAAACATTTATTATACTTTGAACTAGAGTGAATTGTCTTTGATTGTAGTTAAGATTGAAAGTTAAAATAAATAATACTAATCCTGCAATTGTGAGAATGATACCGCCAGTTTTTTCCCATTTCCATGCAATAATAAGGATGACAAGCATGACAAATGAAGGTATAAGATGTTTCAGAAAATCAAAGGATTTTTGCCAAAAAGTGTTTGCAGATGAAAAAGCATCTAATGCAAATAAACTTATAAATAGAATGGCCAAAATACATATAACCCTGGGAATCCAATGAAATACCTTAGTAGACATTTTTAATCCGGCATGAATATAAATGTCATGAAAGTTAACCCGAAAATGTGGAATAATAAAATATTTTTTAATTCAAAACTGAATTGTAGTTTCAATACTTATGTTTTCAGTGTATTCATACTTAACAAAATTAAAAAATATGCTTAATCTCTGTTATCAGAAATCTTTTAATAATCAATTTTCAAATACTACTCTCCCCAGTTTTCCCTGTCCAGGCTCCTGTACTGTATTGCTTCAGCCAGGTGGTAAGTTTTAATCTTGGGGGTGTTGTCCAAATCTGCAATAGTTCGGGAAACTTTAAGTATTCTGTCATAGGCACGTGCTGATAGCCCAAGTTTCGACATGGCATTTTTAAGGATCGCCAGTCCGGCATTATCTATACTGCAATATTTGTGTAACAGATTTGAATGCATCATAGCGTTATTGTGGATTCCGGGATATGATGAATACCTTGAAGCCTGAATTTGTCTGGCTTTTATAACCCTTTCACGTATAATACTACTTGTTTCAGAAACCCTGGGTTCAGATAATTTTTCGAATGGTACAGGAACAACTTCAATATGAATATCTATTCTGTCTAATAAGGGTCCCGAAACCCTGTTAAGATATTTTTGAACTACTCCGGGAGTGCAAACACATTGCTTGTCAGGATGATTATAAAAACCGCATGAACAAGGGTTCATAGAAGCGACTAACATAAAACTGGAAGGATATTCTATGGTATATTTTGTCCTTGAGATAGTTATTATCCTGTCTTCCAGCGGTTGTCGCATTACTTCAAGTACGTTCGGCTTAAATTCAGGTAGCTCATCGAGAAACAAAACTCCGTTATGTGCCAGGGATATTTCACCAGGCTGAGGAAAGGAACCTCCACCTACAAGAGCTGAATAACTTATTGTACTATGGGGTGAGCGGAAAGGGCGGCACGTAACTAAGGAAGAATTACGTGACATATTGCCGGCAACAGAATGTATCTTAGTGGTTTCAAGTGCTTCATCTAGGGTCATTGGTGGCAAAATAGTAGCTAACCGTTTTGCCAACATTGTTTTACCTGCTCCGGGAGGACCAACCATTATTATGTTATGACCACCTGCCGCTGCAATTTCCAAAGCTCTTTTTACATTTTCCTGACCTTTTACATCTGAAAAATCTGTATCGTAATTTTTTACACGTTCCAGAAATTCTGAGTTGACATCAATAATTTCTTTTTTAAGTTTAACGGTGCCATTGAAAAAACCAATGACTTCCTGTAAATCTGATGCACTGTAAACATCTATTCCATCTACTGCAGCAGCTTCTCGAGCATTTTGAACCGGGAGTATAATACCTTTAAAATTTTCCTTTTTAGCCTGTAATGTAATGGGCAATACTCCCTTTAAAGGCTGTAGACTACCATCAAGGGATAATTCCCCCATTAAAACATAATTATCAATACCGGCAGAGTTGATTTGTCCTGAACCTGCCAGTATTCCTATTGCCAGAGGCAGATCATAGGCAGCTCCTTCCTTTCGTATGTCAGCCGGAGCCATATTAATTACAACCTTTTTACCAGGCATCCTGTAACCGTATGCTTGTAAAGCTGAGTCGATACGTTGCTGACTTTCCTTTACTGCTGCATCAGGCAGACCAACCATATAAAAGCTGATGCCCTGAGAAACATTTACCTCAATTGTTACTGTAATGGCATTTATGCCATATACGGCACTCCCGTATGTTTTAACCAGCATATGATTTGTTTTATATACATCACCTGAGCCAGGAGCAGGCTCTATGCATCCAAATAAAATGTAAGTAATAATAACAGATGCAAAGATATAAACATTACCTTAAATTATCCCATTAAGGATAAATAATTATATGATAAAACTGGTTAATTTTTAATTTTGTTTATGCAGTTAAATGATTATTAAATATTTATGTGATTATGATAATTTCATCTCCCAGCCAGGTTCATAATCACGTTTCCATAGAGAAGCTGCTTTTTCATTATTGAAGATATATCCATTAGCAGGATTTGTATAGAGAGTTGTTCCTGTACGTTGTGCAATGTTTGCCAGATGGCACATCAACACACTTTTGTGGCCTTCTTCTATAGGTGCAGTAGGCTGAACATTTCCACGTATGCTTTCAATAAAATTGGTAAAATGCAGAAGGTCAAGGTTACCGGTAGAACTAACAAGGTTTGAGGAATCTATTTTAACATTATTAGCTGTCACTTCTTTTATCAGTTTATTATCCGGATCAAATACTTTATATCCACTGCCTCCGTCGGTTTCCAAAGTACCATTGTCTCCGTAAATTATAAAACCTCTGTCAAAACCATTTACCTTAAATTTATTACAACTTCTTCCTTCCCAGGTTATGGCTTTATTGTTACCATACTCGAATGTTGCTATCTGGGTATCAGGTGTTTGCCAATCATCCCTGAAGGCATACCTTCCACCAGAAGACGTTATTTTTGTTGGGTAGTCGACACCTAAAAACCATCTGCAACAATCGAGTTCATGATTACCATTATTACAGGCTTCACCTGTTCCCCAATGCCAAAACCAGTGCCAGTTATAATGCACCAGGTTGTCATGGTAATCCTTTCTTGGGGCAGGTCCCTGCCACAATTCAAAATCAAGAGTTGGTGGAACAGGTACCTTTTTACCAGTTCCTATTGATTTACGGTTATTAGTATACCATGACTTGGCGAAATAGGCGTTACCAATAATGCCTTCCTTTACTTCTTTGACAGCTTGCATTAAAAATGGGAAGGAACGGCGCTGGCTGCCCACCTCCAGTATTTTTTGGTAATGGTTTTGTGCCTGAATAAGCAGTTCACTTTCGTAAGGATTATGGCTACAAGGTTTTTCAATATATACATGTTTGCCGGCAGCCATACCAAGCAAAGCTGCCGGAGCATGCCAATGATCCGGAGCTGCTATGCTCAGCGCATCAAAATCAGTTTTTTGCAATAAGTGCCGGATATCTTTTTCTACCTGGGGTACAATATTTTCTTTCTGTAAGGCATCAAGGCACTTTTTCAGAGCGCCTTCCTCCACATCACATAGATAGGCGATTTCAACATTTGGTATTTGTTTGAAATTCATTGAGTGTGCAATACCTCTGCTGTTAACACCCATTACAGCCACCCTGATGCGATCGTTGGCACCTATGATCTTTCTGTAGCTTTTTGTGCTCATACCGGGTAGTATACCGCCGATTGATATGGCAGAGGCAGTTAAACCAACCTTTTTTATAAATTCTCTGCGTGAGTTTTCTGTTGTCATAGTATTTAGTATTTAGTTTTAATCCGAAATTATTTGATAAGTTCATAATTGATTAATAAGGTCTTATCGATTACACCTGATAAAATATTGATTTTAAAGGCATCAGGTATAATTGATTTAAATGGTCGGATGGAACACGCATAATTTTAATACGTATTTGTGTTTAAATTTAAAGATGCCCGTTTCATGGTTTTAATTATTAAAAATAATAATAATTACTGTTAATTAAAGCCTGTAATACATCTTACCTTTTATAAAGAATCAATAAATAAAATATCAATAATTTATAATTCAATATTTTATATTCAGATGTTGTGGTATTGTTGAGGTAATTTTATGTTTTATTTTATACAAGTGAAATCGAAAGGCATACTCCATTTATTAAATAATGGATTGATCTGATATATCTTTGGTTAAACTACTAACTAAATACAGATGAAAAAAGTTATTTTATTTTTATTTATTTCCTTAATCTATACATACACATATTCTCAGGTTGAAGTAAAAGGAAAAATTGTCGATGAAAGTAATGTTAACCTTCCAGGAGTATTTATCACAGTAAACAATTCCAGTAAATCAGCAGTTTCAGATGTTTCAGGTAATTTTATTATAACTGTTAATCCTACCGATACCCTGATATTTTCCATGTTGGGGATGACGGTTCAAAAAGTTGCAGTTAATGGAAAAAATACCTTGAACGTTCAGATGGTTTCAGAACTACAAAAAATAGAAGAAGTGGTAGTTGTGGGTTATGGAACTCAAAAAGCAAAAGATCTTACGTCTCCTATTGTAGTATTAAAAAATGATGCTATTGAAAATCAGGCAACTTCAACACCAACAGAAGCCCTTCAGGGAAGAGTGGCTGGTGTACAGATAATTAACAATAACGGAGGTACCCCTGGTGCCAATTCTACCATTGAAATCAGGGGAGTAGGATCAATAGGCAATTACTCACAGCCACTTTTTGTAGTAGACGGAGTGTTTGTGAATAATATTGATTTTCTGAGTAATAACGATATTGAAGAAATAACTATTCTGAAAGATGCTTCGGCAGCTGCTATATATGGTGTGAAAGCTGCCAACGGAGTGGTTATGGTTACAACAAAAAAGGGAACACCAGGCCGCCCTCCCAGCATAACCTATGAAGGTTATATAGGTGCCCAGGTTCCGGTAAATATTATGGCACTGACTAATACTACCCAGTATGTTACCCTCCAGAATGAAGCAAACACAGGTATTCCCGGAAATGTGCCTCTCACAGTTTCTCAATTTCATGGAGCTAATACTAATTGGTACAATGCTTTGCTCAGAAATGCCTTTATGCAGTATCACAGCCTCGAATTATCAGGAGCTACTGACAAGACCAGTTATTCCTTTGGTGTAAATTATCTGTACCAAAATGGTATACAGAATGCAAACAATAATTTTACCCGCTTAAATTTACGTGCCAAATCGGATCATAAACTCTCTGAAAATGCATCTGTGGGATTTAGTGCAGTTATTTCATCCCATACCACAGCAAACCCCAACACAAATGCTTTTTACCAGGCATATATTAATCCTCCTATATATAATGTTTATGATACATCCAACCATGTAGCCTATCCTGTTAGCTTTGGAAGCCCACAATCGGCTGGCCTTGGAAATGAATTCGGAAACCCGGTGGCTTTTGCATATTATAACAATGATAATGTTACCGGATATACATTGATTCCTTCCATTTACCTGGAATTAAATTTCTTACACAAAAAGTTAAGCTTTAAATCACAACTTAATGAAAACCTGAACTATAGTATGGAGAATAATTATACTCCTCAATATTATGTTAGTGGTTCACAGGGTGTAACTGCATCAAACCTGACCAAAACCTATCAGGATAGTTCCAAGCAGATCTTCGATAATACTTTAACATACAAGGACACATATAATAAGAAGCATGTAGTTTCAATTATGATCGGGACGTCAACACTGATTGAAAAAAGCAATTATTTACAGGGTAGTGCAATTAATGTTCCCGGGTTTAACGAACAGTCGGAATACCTTGTCAATGGTTCATTCAACAACCGTTATGCAAATGACGGAGGTTCTCTTTATAATGAACTTTCATATTTCACAAGGGGCACTTACAGTTATAACGGAAAATATCTGGCTACGCTTACCTTAGGGCTGACGGAAGTTCAAAGTTTCAGCAAAAATGGGGTTTTCTTTCCTTCGGCAGGCTTAGGGTGGGAACTGTCAAAAGAACCTTTTATGAAAAGCCAGCATTTGTTTCAGGATTTAAAATTCCGGGCAAGCTGGGGACTTCTCGGCAATGACAATGTACCTGCCAATTCCGCTGTCATTGTTGGTACCAGTGGTGCAGCAAGTTCAGGTATTTTTGGCGGGACTCTGGTTCCTGGTATAGGAGCTCAGACAGTTTACCAGAACTATCTTAAATGGGAAGTAGTCAATGAGTTTGATGCAGGTTTTGACTTTATAATGTTACAAAACCTCAAGGGTAATGTAGATTTTTACAGCAGAACTACCAATAATGTTGTATTCAGTGCCCCGATAGCCAGCGGAGGAGGTGTAGCTACTCTTTTAGGCAATAACGGATCTGTCAACAACATGGGAGTAGAACTAGCCCTGAACTGGAGCAATAAGGTTTCAGATAAATTATCCTTCACTGTAGGTATGAATCTTACCTATCTGCAGAATAAAGTAGTATCTATAAACGGTTACGGAAACAACGGGTATTTACCGGGAAGCACAAGTGTAAACGGTGTATTTGCAACCCGGGCGGTAGTTGGCAAGCCTATTGGCTCATTTTACGGCTACAAGGTCTCGGGAGTTTATCAGACGATTACACAGATATACCAGGATCTCACGGCCCCATCATGGGCGCAGCCGGGGTTTTTGAAGTATGTGGATGTGGCCCATCAGGGAACCATAAATACAAATGATATAACCTACCTGGGTAGTCCCATACCATGGTTATTGGGAGGTGTAAATTTTGGCATGACCTACAGCAGAATAGATTTTTCAGTGGCTTTTCAGGGCCAGGTTGGAAATAAAATATTGAACGAAAAGCGAATGAATAAAACCGTTTTCCCATCTTCAAACTATGATCTGGATTTTTATGAACACAGGTGGCATGGTGAAGGAACTTCCAACACTTACCCTTCAGCGGCAGCTATGGTTAATTCGAATATTTTGCAGCCTAATAGTTTCTTTGCCGAAGATGGTTCATATGTACGAATACAGAATATACAAATAGGGTATACAATACCTTCAGTCATAGTACAAGGAATCAAATTTCCAAAAATACGTATATACGTGTCGGCTGAACGACCTCTTACACTGACAAACTACAAAGGGTTTACTCCTGAAATCGGAGGTTCGGATCCAAACGACATGGGTATTGATAATAATGCTGTATATCCGATGCAGGGTATCTACACCTTTGGTGTAAAAGCAATTTTTTAATACTTAAAACTCAATAAATAACTCTATATGAAAAGGATTTATTTTTATCTGGTTCTTTTGGTACTTTTAGTAACAGGCAGTTGTTCAAAAGATTTTTTGTACAATCCTCCTGAAGCCAGTTTACCCATTACAGGAATAGATTATACGAAACTTACCAATATGTTTTTGCCTATAAGTAATTGTTACGCTCTTCTCAGGTCTGATGATATTCATGCCTTTACTTACATGGGTATGTTCGATATTACAAGCGATGAAGCGGATAAAGGAAGCACTCCTTCGGACAATCCTCCGATGATTGAACTTAAGAGTTTTGCATACTCATCTACAAACACTTTAATTGCACAATACTGGTCAGGGATATATAACCTGGTAAGTGCTGCCAATTTTGCCCTGCTTACCGAGCCTAATTTTTTACCTTATATCAAACAACCGGCAGATTTATTAAGTTATTATCAGAATATGGGTGATGCAAAATTCTCAAGGGCTTATGCATATTTTAACCTTGGCCGATTGTTTGGGGGTGTACCTATAGTTGATTCGACCAATTCAGCCACACAACTGGCATATAGAAGCCGTGTATCCCTTGATTCGGTATATTCATTTGCTCATCATGACCTACTGTATTCAATAGCAAACCTCCCCGCTACATGGCCCTCCCAGTGGACAGGAAGGGTGACCAGGTATACAGCCATGGCCCTGCATGCCAAAATATTCTTATATCAAAATAAGATGGATTCGGTTAAGCATTATACCGACATAATCATTAACTCAGGATTATATTCCCTGTACCCCAATTTCTATAAACTTTTCAGACCTGAAGGGGAAAACTGTCCGGAATCACTCTTCGAAATTCAAAGTTCTACCCTTGGAAATATAACAGGCGACCAAACCTATAGTGATTATTCCTATTATCAGGGTCCTCGTGGAAATGCACCCGAGAACATGCAGGGTTGGGGTTTTAAAGTTCCAAGTGCAAGTCTTATCTCGTTCTTACAGAGCAGAGGCGATTCAGTACGTATCCATGCTACTATCATGGTAAGGGGTACTAAAACAGATGAAGGAGATAGTATTGATGCCGAATGCGTTAATCCGTATTATAATATGAAAACATATTCCCCGTCAGCTTATAATACCTGGTCATACAACGGGTATGGTTTTAATTATAATGTCCGTATACTTCGATATGCAGAAGTGTTACTCATGAATGCCGAATCTAATATGGCACTTGGAAATCAGTCTGCAGCGGCTGTTTCATTAAATCTTGTCAGAAACAGGGTGGGTCTGCCTTCGATAGCAGCACCAGTTATGCAGGATATCTACAATGAAAGGAGAGCAGAAATGGCCCTGGAGGAAGACAGGTTCCTTGATCTCGTAAGAACCGGACAAGCTGCAACTGTTTTAGCACCACTAGGTTTTGTAGCCGGTAAAAACGAAGTATTTCCTATTCCTTATACTCAGATTCAATTAAATCCGAATTTAAAGCAAAATAATAATTATAATTAGCAATCAATCAATCTTTTATTAATTTAACTTAAAATCAATTACACATGAAAAAAGTACCAATTATTAAAATGTTTATTTTTGTAATGTTGGGTTTTGTATTGACCACTTGCAAGAAATCTGACAATTCGGGAACTGCAACTAATCCCAACGACCCAGGCCAGGTTGCCAAGAGCAACCTGATCGCATATTTTCCCTTCGATGGAAATGGAAAAGATTCAATTACAGGACTCACACCCAGTACTGTTACCAGTGCAGTAAAATTTGTTCCCGGTCAGAAAAAGTCATGTTATCAGGGCGACAGCCTTGCCTTCATGCTTTATAATCTTCCAAGTACAAGTAAACTAACTATGATGCATGGGTTTACCATATCAATGTGGTTATATTCACCTCAAACTCCAACTACTTTTACACCAGTAGGTTGTTTTTTCCAATTAAATGGTACTGGTGATCCAGTTTGGGGAAATCTTTCATTTGACGAAGAACGTTCAAATTCAGATTCTTTGAACCTTCACTGGCAGTTTTTTGATTCACTTGCAGTATGGAACCATCAACATATAGTATATTCAAACCCAAATTTTCCTGCCTCAACATGGTTTTATCTTACTGTTGCTTATGATTCAGCCACTTCTGATTTCAATATCTATGTAAAAGGTCAGAAAATTGTTTATCCGGGGACCACAAGTCCAAATCCAAGGTATAACAATGATCCTAAATCAGGGGGAACTCTATTGGGTGGATTAAATTTTCATAATGTAACCCAGGCATGTATTGGCACATGGTGGGATCTTGCCGCTGGCGGAGCTACAGTTGGAGCTGCTAATCCATGGATGAGCTATGTAAAAGGAAAAATGGATGAGTTAAGGATTTACAATAGGGCCCTTACAGATGCTGAAGCACTTACATTATACCAGGATGAAGTTGCTACTTTGAGTGCTAAATAATACAGCAGGTCAGTATGTTTGTGAAAAGGCCACTGACTCGTCTGACGGATGTCAGGTCAGTGGTTTTTAATTTATTTTCGGATGAAATGATAATAACGGTAATTTATTATTAATGAAAGGAGTATTTTATTTTTTGATTATCGTTATGGTTATCATTTCCTGCAAGAAAGATAAAGATTCCGGATCTTCTTCCATTATTTCCGTTGACAGTATTTATTTTAACGGTAAGTATGTCGGTAACGGCTCAACGGTGCAAAATGTAAATCTGGCGCCGCTGACACTTAGAATAGCATTCTTAAATGCTGTCGATCCGGCGGTGTTTAGTCAGGATGCCATAGTTTTTTCAAATGGCGGCAGTTATTCATTTCAGTTTATCAATAACAATAAGGCTCTCATAGTTACAACAACGTCTGCACTCACAAGCTGGGAATCATTGAGCATCGATATCAGGGAAGGTATTTGTAAGGCAGGTGGAAAAGTGGTAGCAGGATATTCGGCAAATTTTACAGCTCAGCTTGACTCCACCTACAAATTCCCTTTGGTTTCCGATACAGCCCTGTTAACAATAGTTCAAAGGCAGACATTTAAATATTTCTGGGATTTTGGTCACCCCCAGTGTGGCATGGCAAGAGAAAGAAACACCTCTGGTGATGTGGTTACCACCGGAGGTTCAGGATTTGGTGTAATGGCATTAATAGTGGGCATGAACCGGGGATTTATATCCCGTTCGGAAGGTCTTACCCGGTTGCAGACTATTTTAGGATTTCTGGAAACCTGTGACCGTTTTCATGGAGCCTGGCCACATTGGCTTAACGGAGTCACCGGAAAAGTTGTACCGTTTGCTACTGATGATGATGGTGCGGATTTAGTAGAAACAAATTATATGATGCAGGGACTGCTAACCATGAGGCAATATCTCGATTCCACTGTATCTGGTGAAGACAGCTTGATTCACAGAATTACCACACTTTTTCAGGGTATTGAATACGATTGGTTTGCAAGAGGAGGAGATGTCCTCTACTGGAACTGGTCACCGGATTATGGATGGGCAGTGAACGTTCCGATTCAGGGTTATAATGAAACGGTTATTACTTATATATTGGCAGAAAGCTCGGTTACACATCCGGTTTCTGATTCTGTGTACTTTTCAGGTTATGCTGGGAACGGTTCAATTGTAAACGGGAATAAATATTACGGATATACACTTCCTCTGGGTCAACCATATGGCGGACCCTTATTTTTTACACAATACTCTTATTTAGGGCTTGATCCAAGAAATTTGTCAGACAGGTATGCCAATTACTGGGAACAAAACGTTAACCAGACTTTAATCAACTGGTCTTACTGCGCTGCTAACCCTTTGCATTATACCGGTTATAGTAGTAATTGCTGGGGATTGACAGCCAGTGATAACCCCTGGGGTTATGATGCCCAATCTCCAACAAACGACAGAGGTGTTATAACTCCGACAGCCGCAGTTTCATCCTTACCGTTATGCCCCAAAACAGTCCATGGATGCTATACGGTTTTTCTATTACAGGCTGGGAGATAAACTTTGGGGACCCTACGGTTTTTACGATGCCTTTGATCCTTCCCTTGGATGGTGGGCAAGTTCAGACCTTGCTATTGATGAGGGGCCCATAATTGATATGATAGAAAACTATAGAACAGGATTGTTATGGAATCTTTTTATGACATGTCCTGAAGTGAAACGTGGATTATCAAAAATAGGATTTACTTATTAATTGCCACAAATGAAGATAAGAATTATTATTTGTATTGTACTTTTTTACCTGGTATATATGGATAGTGACGGACAAACATCTGTCACCGTAAAAGATTCAATAGCAACACCTGCTGTAATTTCAGACGATTCCTTGCTTAACCTGGTGGAATTTAGAACATTTCAATATTTCTGGGATGGGGCAGAGCCTGTTTCTGGGATGGCCCGTGAACGTATCCATCTGAATAATGTGTATCCTGAAAACGATAAAAATATTGTAACGACAGGTGGTTCCGGGTTTGGAATCATGTCGATACTGGTTGGCATGCAGCGAAATTTTATTTCCAGGTCCCAGGGTGTTGAAAGGCTGGAGAAAATTGTACATTTTTTGGAAAATGCCGACCGGTTTCATGGTGCCTGGCCTCACTGGATTAATGGTGAAACAGGAAAAGTAAAACCTTTTGGTGGAAAAGATAATGGTGCAGATATTGTTGAGACTGCTTTTCTTTCTGAAGGCTTACTTTGTGCAAGACAATACCTTAAAAATGGTTCAGACCATGAAAAACAACTGGCAGAAGCTATTGACAGTCTGTGGAAGGGAATAGAATGGAACTGGTTCACAAGAGGGGGTGAAAAAGTACTGTACTGGCATTGGTCACCTGATAACGGGTGGGCAATGAATTTTGCAATAAAGGGTTACAATGAATGTTTAATTCTTTATATTTTGGCGGCATCGTCTCCGAGTTATCCTATTACAGCCGATGTATACCATAAGGGTTGGGCCAGGGGTGGAGATATAAAATCATCAAATCAGAAATACGGATATCCATTATTTTTAAAGCATGATGGATCGGAAGAATATGGCGGACCTCTGTATTGGGCACATTATTCCTATCTTGGCATGGATCCGCACGGCTTACACGATCTGTACGGTAATTACTGGGAATTAAACATAAATCAGGCGCTGATAAACAGGGAGTGGTGCATTAATAATCCCTGCCATTATAAAGGATATAATTCCAGCTGCTGGGGACTTACTTCCAGTTATTCAATAAAAGGATACGCTGCACATGCCCCGGGTGAGAAAAATGACCTTGGAGTAATTTCACCAACAGCAGCACTCTCCTCATTTCCATACACACCGGCATACTCTATGGAAGCTTTAAAATATTTTTACTATAAGCTGGGGAATAAAATTTTTGGTATTTATGGATTTTACGATGCCTTTAGTATTCAATATGACTGGTTTCCTCAGAAATACCTTGCCATAGACCAGGGTCCGATTATAGATATGATAGAAAATTACCGTTCAGGATTATTATGGAAGCTTTTTATGTCGTGTCCAGAAATTCAGTCAGGATTAAAAAAACTGGATTTTACAATAGATTCCAATGTTAGTTTGAGTAATAAAACTTTACAAACCGATAAACTTATCCGCAAATGAACAGATTTATCCTTATATCGGGTACCATTCTGCTGCTCAGTAGTTGTAAAAAAATCCCTGTGAATACTGAAGCATATTATATAGCAAAGGCCGATTCAATTTTAGATCTGATGAGCCTTGAAGAAAAAATAGGCCAGACAAATCTGCTGACATCCGACTGGGACGTTACCGGACCTTCTATTCGGAATGATTATATTCAGCTTATTCAGGAAGGTAAGGTTGGAGCTATCTTCAATGCATACACTGTTGATTATATTACGAAACTGCAACGGGAAGCCGTTGAAAAAGGAAGGCTTCATATACCGCTTTTGTTTGGATATGATGATATACATGGTCACAGGACTATTTTTCCTATACCCCTGGGGCAGGCTTCTAGCTGGGATCTGGCGGCCATAGAAACCTCCGACAGTATTTCCGCTGCAGAAGCTACGGCTGAAGGGCTCAATCTGGCTTTCGCGCCTATGACGGATATATCGGATGATCCGAGATGGGGACGAGTTGCCGAAGGGCCGGGAGAAGATACATGGCTTGCCTGTCAAATAGTTAAATCAAGAGTAAGAGGTTTTCAGGGGAGTGATTTTTTACAACCCCAGAAGATGGCAGCGTGCGTTAAACATTTTGCCGCATATGGTGCCGCCATGGCAGGAAGAGATTATAATACCGTCGATCTTTCTGAGATTTGCCTGTTTGAAAAATATTTTCCTCCATATAAGGCAGGTGTCGACCAGGGAGCCTGTGCTGTAATGGTATCCTTTAACGATATAAATGGAATGCCTTCCACATGTAACGAATGGCTTATCAGAGATATACTTAAGAACAAATGGCACTTTAAAGGTATAGTAATGTCCGATTACGATGGTGTTAAACAACTTATTAACCATGGTGTTGCCGCTGACTCAGCCAGTGCTGCAAAACTGGCTTTGAATGCAGGAGTCGACATGGATATGCAGAGCAGTTGTTTTATAAATTTTACTGACAAATTGATCACACAAAACAGACTGAATGTTAAGATATTAGACGATGCTGTAAGAAGAATCCTGATTATTAAAATGAAACTGGGTCTTTTTTCAAATCCTTATAAATTTTGCAATAAAATACGTGAAAAACAAGAAATCATGAAACCCGCATACCTTTCTTTTGCCAGGAAATTTGCTGCCAACTCCTGTGTACTTTTAAAAAACACAGATCACATCCTGCCTATGAAAAAGACCTTAAATACTATCGCAGTAATAGGCCCACTCTCTGATTCAATGGAAGATATGCTGGGCAACTGGTCAGCTGCAGGTGAATATCAGAAATGTGTTACACTGGTTCAGGGTATTCAGAACAAATTTGGTAAAAAAACCAAAGTACTTGTTGCCAGGGGTTGTAATTTCAATGATGATTCAAAGGAAGGTTTCGCAGAAGCTATATCTGTAGCCAGTAAGGCGGATATGGTAGTTATGGCACTGGGTGAACGTCGGGACATGAGCGGTGAAGCTGCAAGCAGGACAAATATTGATTTACCGGGGGTTCAGCTCTTACTGGCAAGAGAAATAATCAAGGCCAATAAAAATTGTGTGGTAGTATTATTTAATGGACGGCCTCTTACTATAACCGGTTTGGACAGCATAGCACCTGCCATTTTGGAAGCTTGGTTCGGGGGTACTGAAGCAGGGAATGCTATTGCCGATGTGTTATGCGGAGATATTAACCCTGGTGGTAAGCTTACCATGACATTTCCACGAACTACCGGACAAATCCCAGTGTTTTACAATCATAGAAGTACAGGCAGACCAGTTGATCCATTGAACCCCGGATTTAAATACTCTTCAAGGTATATCGATTGTCCTAATACTCCTCTTTATCCTTTTGGATATGGATTAAGTTATACAACCTTCACATATTCAAATATTCATCTTAATAAAACACACTTTAGTGAAAGAGACAGTATTATTGCCACTATAGATGTTACAAATACAGGAGATTACGATGGATCAGAAATTGTCGAGTTATATACCCACCAGCTTGTAGGAGAAATTACACGTCCTGTAAAGGAGCTTAAAGGTTTTCATAAAATAAATGTTCCCAAAGGTGAGAAAAGGACACTTAGTTTTATTTTAAAAATCCCTGACCTTTCTTATTTTCATAAAAATATGAAATATACGTGGGATACCGGTGAATATGAATTGATCTTAGGAAATAGCTCAGCTGATGATAATCATAAATTAAATTTCTATGTAACCGGATATTAAAAGAATATTTAACTTGTTAATATATAAGCAAATTGAATTATTATTAAAAAATAAAGTAAATTTGGAAAAATTGAAAAATAACAGAAACTTTTATTTTTTTTATTACTTATATTGGTATTTTTTATTTGATTTACTATGTTCAAAGTTGAAAGACATTGGATCATTATTTATTTAATGTTATATGTAAATCTATTTACCACCAACCACATACAAGGGCAATTTAATGAAATAAAAAATTACATTCATAATAACCTGCCACTCGATAACCAAAACTGGAATATAAGTCAGAATCCCAGAAACGGGATTATTTATTTTGCCAATTCACAAGGATTAATTGAATATAATGGTATAAGTCAGAAAATATACAAAATGCCGTTAAAAAAAACTGTTCGTTCAGTATTAGTTGACGATCAGGGGTTAATATTTACCGGAGCATTTGAAGAATTTGGATATTGGGAAAAAAAACAGGATGGAGAATTGACTTATAATTCATTATCTAAAAATATTCCTGTATTACCTAACGATGAAATCTGGAAAATATATAATTATTTTGGCAAAATTTACTTTCAATCATTCACAACCATTTATGTTTATGATTATAAAAAGGTGACTGCCATCAAGGCACAATGGACTATGCTTTTTTTATTTAAAACAGGAGGACAGTTTATTGCACAGTTATTTTCTGATGGATTGTATTGGTTTAACGGAGAAGAATTCAGGCATATTAAGGGAAGTGAAATTTTTAAAGATATTAAGGTACACGCCATAGTAAAGCGCTCCAGGGATCAATTGTTTATATGCACCGAAAATCAGGGAATATTTCTGTTTGATGGTAAAAAATTCCAACCATTTAAATCAGAAGTTTCTTCATTTCTGATAAATTATACCTGTAATGCTTCCTTGTCGATCAGGGATTCTATTTTTGTATTTGGTACCATTCTCAATGGAATAGTTATTAGTGATAGTAAGGGTAAAATATTAAAACATTATAATTATTTAAACGGCCTTAATAATAACACTGTATTATCTCTTTATAAAGATTATAATGATGACCTGTGGGTAGGTTTGGATAATGGAGCAAACTATATAAATATATTTTCTCCCTGTACATATTATTTAAATTCAACTGGTAACCTGGGAACAATTTATGCCATCTTACCTGATAAGGATAAACTTTACCTGGGCACCAACCATGGTTTGTTTGTTTCGGATATTTCCCGTGTGGGAGATTTATACGATTTTACAAATACCCATCTAGTGCCATTGAGTAACGGACAGGTATGGACGTTGGGCAAGTTTGACAATCAAATTTTATGCGGGCATAATGAAGGAACCTTTCGGGTAGATGGTAACGAATTTATAAAAATTTCCGGAATTACAGGAGGATGGTCCATCAGAGAATACCACGGTTATTTAATTGAAAGCAACTATACAGGTCTGGTCATTTTTCATAAGGATAGTAAAGGCAATTGGGTTTTTCGCAATCAGGTCAGAGGTTATGGAGAACCTTCCAGGCATTTTGAAATAGATTATCTTGGATATCTGTGGGCAACTGACTTGCATAAAGGTATTTATAAGCTTGAATTAAATGATTTGATGGATTCTGTCATCAAGAAAAACTATTATGATATCTCCGGGGATAAAAGTTACAATTGTGGGGTATTCCTTTTAAATAATAAAGTGGTGTTTACGCTATCGGATAAAATATATGCATATAATTATGAAAATAATAAAATTGAGCCTTTCACCAAGCTTAATCAACAATTAGGGGACTATAAAAATTCACAGAAGATTTTTTTGTATAAAAAAAATAAGTATTGGTTTACAAAAGGTAATAAAATTGGACTTTTCGAGATTAATAAAGATTTTTCAGCAAAAAAAGAGCTGGAAATAATTCAAAAGGAAGAAGGTAGTAAGGATATGGAAAAACAAATCGACACCTTAAACGCTAATAACCTGGTTATTTCAGATCCTCAATTATTTTCAGTTTACAAACTTAATTATAATATACCTGCATCAGTACGACAAAAAGTAAGGATCAGCAAAATAGAATTTCAGGGGAAAAATAAACGGATAGACATAAACCCTGAATACACCAGGAATATTAATGCTGCATTTGCAACCAACAACGTGAGTATTTACTTTTCATATCCCAATGAGTTTGACTGGCCGGACAAAGTGTTTTATTATATGATGCCCGAGATTGATAATGAATGGCATGAAACCAGATTGGATAATATTACCTACCTTAATCTAAAAAACGGCACTTATCATCTGAAGATCAGGGCTGAAGGAAATAATGAAAGTACTGAGACCACTTTCAGGATAAACACACCATGGATGCTTACCTGGTATGCATTTTTAATTTATGTTGTGGTTTTCTGCGGAATTATTATTTTATCGATACGGATATTCAGGTCAGAACTGCAACTGCATAAACAGATGATATCGTATGAGCTGAAAGAGAGCAAACTGGCAAATGAGCTGGATCTGAAAAGCAATGAATTGTTGCTCACTATAAGGTATATGATTCAGAAAGATGAAATTCTGGCTAAAATTAAAGAGCAAATTAACCTTATTAAGGAAAACACCTCCAAGTATCCGGTCAAATCATTAAAGTACATGATAAAAATTATAGATGACGGTTTGGAACTGCAGACTGAAGAATGGAAACATGCTATCAATAATTTACAACTTGCGGAACAAGGTTTCTTTAAAAGTCTTAAACTTAAATATCCTAATCTTACCCCTAACGATTTAAAACTATGTTCTTATTTAAAGATGAATTTTTCTACAAAAGAGATTGCAAAGCTATTTAAGATTTCAACCCGGGCCATTGAAATCAGCCGTTATCGCTTAAGGAAAAAAATGAATCTGGGTCATGAGGTTAATCTTACAGAATATTTAAATATGGAGTAAATAATGCAAAACTGACAACCATTTAATATTTAATATTATGAATGCAGATACTATCCGTGAAATTGCAGTATCCTATCAAAAAAGCAGGATTTTGTTAAGTGCTTTTGAACTTGAAATTTTCACCAATATTTATGAATCCGGTAATACAGCCAGGCAAATAGCAAAAAAGTTAAATCTCGATGAAAATGCCTGTGAGCGCTTGTTGAATGCCCTTGTATCAATAGGGTTTCTGACAAAACAAAACAATTTATTTTTTAACACTACTGACAGTTATACCTACCTGTCAAAAAACGGATCAGATTATTTGGGTGGTCTTATGCATTCAAACCAGTTATGGAATACCTGGAGTAACCTTACTAAAGTTGTTAAGACCGGCCTTTCAGCCAATTCCTCTGTAATTAATGAAAGGGGAGAAGAGTGGCTGTTCCCTTTTATAAATGCAATGCATGACAGGGCAATAAAGCAGGCTCCACAGCAATTGGCAAATATCGACCTGAGCTCAACAAAATCAGTTTTAGACATTGGCGGAGGTTCAGGAGCATATTCAATGGAATTTATAAATAAAAAATCTGATATAGAAGCAACTGTTTTTGATCTGCCTAATGTTTTGCCAATTACAAATATATTTATTGAAAAGGAAGGCTATACAAATAAAATAAAATTGCATGCCGGGGATTACACGGCCGACAATTTACCGGGAGGATTTGATTTGGTATTTTTATCTGCGGTTATTCATAGTAATTCATTGGAAGTAAATGGAAATTTAATAGGGAAATGTTATAACTCATTGAATAAGAATGGTAAAATTGTTATTCAGGATTGGATTATGACCCAGGACAGAACGAATCCAACAGCAGGTGCAATTTTTGCCATTAACATGCTTGTCGGTACGGAAGCCGGGGATTGCTTTACTGAACAGGAAGTCACAGAAATGCTGGAGAGAGCCGGTTTTAAAAATATTTTAAGAAAAGAGTTTAAATCAGGTTTAAGTCAAATGGTAGCCGAAAAGATTTAAATCGAATATACAGGAACAAGGTATGGGAATATTTTAATTTCATGCCAGATTCAATTCGATGTAATGTATAAGAGAATGTATAATTTTTATATGCATTTCCTGCACTCTGTCCGCAAATTCGGTGCCGGGAATACGAAGTTCCGCATCACACAATGATGCAAGCAAACCTCCATTTTTACCTGTTAATCCTATTATTTTCATGCCTTTAGCCTTACCGGTATTTGCTGCATTTATTATATTTGCTGAATTACCGCTTGTGCTTATTGCAAGTAACACATCTCCCTTTTTTGCTGTAGCCTCCAGGTATCTTGAAAAAACAAAATCAAAGCCATAATCATTCCCTACGCAGCTGAGGTGTGAAGGGTCACTTATTGAAATGGCAGGAAGTGCTGGCCGGTCAAGGCGGAAACGGCCGGTCAGTTCTTCTGCAAAATGCATTGCATCGCACATAGATCCCCCATTGCCACAGGAAAATATAAGATTTCCATTTTTAATAGCATTAACCATCATCTGGCCTGCGTTTTCAAATACTGTCCAATTTTCAGGCTTATCTGTAAACTCATCCAGCACCCTTCTTGCATCATTGAAATTGTTCTTTATCAGCTCCAGCATATATTTTAATTATTAAGTTTTTTTAATGTGCCACAAACGCATTGAATATTTGAGGGGGTAAGATATTTCTGAGGCAGACAGACTCTTACTTCTTCGGGACATAAGTTTGTATTGATAGGTAAAAGCAAATATGTTTTTATATTAATTTCATTAAAAAAGGAGGGAACTTTTCTGCTTTTTGAATCAATAAGCAGGATGGTATCTTTTGATTTAACAAAATAACATAAATATACATTAGCCTGTTTTATTTGACTTTTGGTATTTACCCTGCATGGAAACACTTCCAGTACCCTGGTTTCATAATAATCTGCATTGACAGGTAATTTTTTATAATTATCCAACTCCATTATACTTGAAAAATCTTTTACATAAACATGGCATGATACCAACGAAAATAACATGGCAAAAAACAGGCAGAATAGTTTCATAATTTTTACTTTATGTAAACAAATTTACACTTTTTAGTGAAATATATTATTTTGATCAGGGATGACATATTGTACCTGATTTAAAAAGAATAATTATTTATATTGATTTTTTCATTATCCTGAATTTAGTATCTAAATAAATAGAAGATTCAATCGCGAAAAAATTAAGAATAATAGATCTATTTTTCTAAATAATTTTTATATTTGAAAATCATTATAGGAAGTTAAAATTCTAACCATGAATCACTACTACTTTGCCAAAGGAAAACACCAGTTAGAAAATGCAGAACCTAAACAAGCCTTCTCGCATTTATCACGTGAAAAAGTACTATTAATTATTAATGTTATAGTAATTTTATTTACAGGTGTCGGATCTGTTAATGCCTTGCCCAGTTATGCCCGGCAAACAGGCTTATCATGTGCTGCATGTCATACTTCATTCCCTGAACTCACATCCTTTGGCCGTCAGTTTAAACTCAACGGATATACCATGGCAGGTATGACAACAGTTGACGCAAAAGATGACAGTGATAAAATTGTCAGACTTAAGTTACTGAGTTATTTGCCATTATCAGCAATGTTACAGGCTTCTTTTACAAATATAGCCAAAGATATTCCAAGTCAGCAGAATAACAGTGTGGAGTTTCCACAACAGCTGAGCCTGTTTTATGCAGGAGAAATAACTCCTCATATAGGTACTTTTATTCAAATGACATATGACGGGCAAAATGTCGTTATGGATAATACTGATATCAGATATTCAAACCAGGCGTTGCTTGGCTCAAAAAGCCTGGTATATGGATTAACTTTAAATAACAACCCTACAGTGCAGGATTTGTGGAATACTACACCTGCCTGGGGTTTTCCTTATGCAACCTCGGATGCCATGCCAACCCCGGCAAAATCAACAATTATAGAAAATCTGGGTCAACAGGTTGCAGGTTTGGGTGCTTATGCAATGTATAATAACTTTGTTTATGCCGAAATATCCGCATACCGTTCAGCTCAGCAAGGGGCTGCTAATCCAGCTGATACAACAAGTATGTTAGCTATCAAGGGTGTTGCTCCGTATTGGAGGCTGGCATTACAGCATGACTGGGGAGCAAGTTATCTTGAAATTGGAACTTTTGGGATTGCCTCTCATCATTTCCAGGCAGGGATATCCGGGCTGATGGATAATTTTACGGATATAGGTGCCGATTTACAATATGAACATTTGCTTTCTTTTGCATCATTGTCTTTACATTCATCTTTTATACATGAAATGGAAAATAGGGATACTGCTACAAATCAACATATATCAATGAATTTAAATTCCTTTAAGATTGATGGTAATATATTTTTTAAAAAAGGAATTGGAGGTACTGTAGCTTATTTTAACAAAACAGGAACATCTGATTTAAATATAGGAAGTGCTAATAATTTGCCTACCAGCAGTGGTTTTATTTTTCAGCTTGAATTTCTACCTCAGTACAATACTAAATTTTCACTACAATATGTTATGTATAATAAATTCAATGGCAGTGTTCAAAATTATGACGGCTTAGGCAGAAACGCTGCAAATAATAATACAATTTATATCCTGGCCTGGCTTAATTTCTAATAATTGACAATTTTATTTAATAATAATATGAAACGAACATTTCTGATCAAGGTTTTATCTCCCGCATTACTTGCATTAATTTGGTTTAACAATAATATTTCAGCTCAGCAAAATCCTGATAAAGGTATTGGTCCGGTCAAAGAAGTGGAACTGGGTCCCGTTAATAAAAAACTGGCAGATGATGGTAAAGCGTTGTTTGTAAGCAAATGTACTGTTTGTCATGACCTTGACCAGAAAAAATTAGGTCCGCCCCTAAGAAATATTACTACTATACGCACTCCGGAATATATAATGAATATTTTGGTAAATGCTGCTCAAATGCAAAAGGAAGACCTTATAGTTAAAGATCTTATTAAAAAGTACAATAATTTGCCGATGACCAATCCGGCATTTAACCAGGTTCAGGCCCGTTCAGTTCTTGAATATCTGAGGTCTGTTGTAAAATAGCCAGGTTTATAAATAAAAAAAATAATATAATTGAATGATTATATTATTTTAATTTGCCATGTATCATTCCTGAAACAATGCCGGGAAATTTATTGTTTTCCGCTATTATTATACCGCCAATATGGAGAAGTACAAAACTATACATTGCATATTGACCAAAATTATGTATAGTTTTAATAATATGATGAACATTTCGGGTGATATGTAATTCATCGTTAAAAATCATGGCAAGACCAGTTACTGACATAATAAAAAGTAAAATATAGAATACCATATAAACCTGTTTAACCCTAATATAGTGTAAATACACCCCTTTCCCGGCAGCAGATTTCCGATATATGCCAAGTGCTTTAACTAATCTGTTTTTAATTTTTTCTTCCTTAGGCAACATAAGTTCTGTTATAAACCTTGATAACAATAAAAATGCGAGACCATACCCCAATAATTTATGAATTTCCCAGACTTGGTCTTCATATTTATGTAATATTTTGGAAGCCTGCTCATTAGTAATATTTATATTGAATTTATTTAACTGATCCTGCAAAAGGCTGCTATTTTTATGCGGATTCAACAATGTAGCATTTAATAAAACTGTGATCATGGAAGCAGATATAAGGAAAAACAATAACCAGTGCCAAATTCTGATAAACATTGAATGTTTTTGATGAAAAATGGTTGAACCAGAATTTTCTTTCTTGAATGTATCCATAAAATTGTTGAAATAAGTTTATTAACGATATAAATTAAAATATTTCATTTAAGTTAAAACTGAATCCTCTTGATCCTCCTGTTCCAAACCCATAATCAGCACAAAAATTTGTATTGGATTCTTTATTCATTTTAATTCTTAAACCAAAGCCTTCACCGGGATTTATTTTTTCAAATCTGTTTACAGGCCATTCTGAAAAACTTGAGGCATTTAAAAATATTACTCCGCCCAGTAAACCGTTTTTTAACAATCTAAACCTGTATTCAGTTTCTCCGTAAAGAAAATTTAAACCACGAAACCGGGCTTCCACATATCCTCTTCCTGTATTATTGTATGAATCTTCCCCTAAAGACGGAAGATCAAGATAAGGGGGTTTACCAGACAACGTAAGCCAGTCATAACTCCAAAGTGCCAGAACATTTCCAGTTTCTTTTGAAAGTTGCAGATATTTCCTTGCATCTATTGTCAACGACTGCCAGTTACTTAAACTTCCAAGTATTTTTAAATTATTTCTTAATTGAATATAAAAATAAGTTCCTTTTTCAGGATTATTGCAATTTAATCGGTCGTCATACTGAAAATTTATTGTAAAACCCGAAGATACTGAATAGGATGATAATCCGTATTGTTCTTCAACATCCGGTGAGGGAATTGACGGGTTTTTAGTTTCAGTAATATTCCAATACCTTTCATAATTATAGCCAAGACCTCCAAAAACATTTTTATTGATTAAATACATGATTACTTCATAAATCCTAAGCCTGTAATAATCAATTCCAACTGCATCATTTAACGAAGATTTACTCCCTAGTCCATATGTATTTGTCGGGAATTTATATAATCTCAGGTCTCCTGTGAGGTTAATTTTTTCGTGATCGAGCCATACATTTGAGTTT
Organism: uncultured Bacteroidota bacterium; assembly: GCA_963766305.1. Taxonomy (GTDB): domain Bacteria; phylum Bacteroidota; class Bacteroidia; order Bacteroidales; family JAAUTT01; genus JAAUTT01. The sequence goes on along the minus strand of CAVYAE010000032.1, from coordinate 64,993 downwards.
ACTGAATTAATATATTGATTATACTGAGTATAATCGTTATTCATCAATATGGTTGATACCTTTGCATCATCACCACTATGCGTATAAAATGATACATTACTGACAAATCCGCCCAGGTAACCCGTTACCATTGCATAACCCGGATATGGAATTAATGTGTAAAAGGGGCCAAGTAAATTTTTTTGAACTGTATCCTTTTTAATTACCTGGTGGTTATTTCTGATTAATTTCCATAAATCAACAAAGTCTATAAGATTTTTAATTCTTTTATTCTCAATTATAGAATCATTATTAACAACCTGTCCTTTAACTGAATTTAATAATATTGGCAATAATAAAATAAAACAATAAAATAGTTTTCTGTGCATTTCAGGCATATCTTTTAGAATAGTAACATTCAATTTTCTTTTTTGATGCAAAGATGAAAAAACAATTTATTGAATTTTACCTGATTTAATTAAATTTGAAGAAAGTAAAATAATATTTACATGGCCGATATCATTAAGTTACTTCCTGATTCTGTTGCCAATCAAATTGCTGCTGGTGAAGTTATTCAGCGACCGGCATCAGTGGTAAAGGAACTGGTTGAAAACTCCATTGATTCGGGAGCTGGTTCTATTGGCATTGTGCTTAAAGATGCGGGAAGGACTTTAATACAGGTTACAGATAATGGCAGCGGGATGTCACCTGTTGATGCACGTTTGGCGTTTGAAAGGCATGCTACCTCTAAAATAAGTGATTCCAAAGATTTGTTTGCTATCCGAAGTTTAGGATTCAGAGGGGAAGCACTGGCCTCTATTGCTGCAATTTCCGAGGTAAAACTCCGGTCCAAAAGAGTGGAAGACGAACTTGGCACCAGTATTGAAATTTCTGCCAGTAAGGTTAATGTCCAGGAACCTGTTAATTGTTCAAACGGAAGTTCATTCCAGGTAAAGAATTTATTTTTTAATACTCCTGCGAGACGTAAATTTCTTAAATCGGATTCAACTGAATTCAAACACATAATTACTGAATTTTACAGGGTTGTACTTACCCATCCGGAAATAGAGTTTAAGCTTAATCATAATGGCGTTGAAATATATAATTTGCCTAAAAGCAATTTCAGGCAAAGAATTTGTAATGTATTTGGTAAAAATATAAACCAGTATTTAGTGCCGCTTAATGCAGATACTTCAATTGTAAAAATTTCAGGTCTTATTGGTAAACCTGAAGTTGCCAAGAAATCCACAGGAGAGCAATTTTTTTTTGTAAATCAGAGGTTTATAAGGCATCCATTTCTGCATAAAGCAGTTATGAAAGCATATGAACATCTGCTCCCTGCAGATGACATCCCTGCATATTTTATATATTTTGAAACAGATCCCGAATCGATAGACATAAATATCCATCCAACCAAAACGGAAATTAAATTCGAGGATGAACAAAGTATATTTCAGATATTGGTAGCTTCATTGAAGGAAAGCCTTGGAAGGTCAAATATAACCCCATCCATTGATTTTAATATTGATACTTCAATTAAAATACCTGTATTACATAAGACAGATGAGATTAGGATACCTGAGATTAAAATAAATCCAAATTATAATCCATTTGAACAGCCTACCAGCGAGGAGAATGGATATACAGGCGATAATGAAAGAGTATCAGTTCCTGATAACTGGGAAATATTATTTTCAGGGGCTGGTGCAGGTAATTCAGAACAAAATATTTTCATGCATACATCAGAAGTAGAAAATCATGAAAATTCTCCCTCATTTACTTTTCAATTAAAAAACAAATATATTATTACAAGCGTTAAATCTGGCTTAATGATTATAGACCAAAAGAGAGCTCATGAAAGAATACTTTATGAACATTTCATAAATATTGTAAATAGCAGTCAGGGTTTATCACAAAAGAGCCTTTTTCCGCAAACTATAAATTTTACAATAAGTGAAATAAGTTGTCTTATGGAAATTTTTGACGATATTCGCACCCTTGGTTTTGATCTTGAATTTTTAAACGAAACGCAGATTTTAGTGAATGGTTATCCTGCCGACATTGATGTATCGGATCCCGAATTCATTTTACGGCAGATAATTACATCATTCACCGAAGAAACTCTAGATATTGAAACAGGCAGAATGGAAAAAATTGCAAAAGAACTTGCTGTTGCAGCTGCTATTCCATATGGAATAAATCTTAAACATGAAGAAATGAAAGACCTGGTTGATCATTTATTTGCATGTGAGACACCAAATTATTCCCCTTCTGGGAAATTAATTATTAATATTGTGAGTTTGGATGAGATTGAAAATAGATTTTAATAATAAATAAATGAATAATTACAAAACAAGCGGATTATTTAGTACACCACCTGTAGTTAAGAATATAATTTACATAAACATACTTGTATTTATACTTACCTATGTGGTATTTTCAGCAAATGAAGCTGTTATTACAAATCTTTTCGCATTGCATTATTTTAAGTCACCGTATTTTCACTGGTGGCAATTTATATCACATATGTTTATGCATGCCGGATTCGACAACATTTACCATATTATCTTCAATATGTTTGGGTTATGGATGTTTGGAAGGGTACTCGAAGGTGTCTGGGGAGGAAGGCGTTTCTTAATTTACTACATGGTCACAGGAATAGGTGCTGCATTGTTTTATACATTAGTGAATTACTTCTCATACTCTGGAATGGAAGCTGCAATATCAGCATTTGCCAATACCCCAACTCCTGATTTATGTGCCAGGCTCATGCATAAATACTTTGAATTCGATTTTAACAATAATGTAGGGTTTCTTAATGAATGGGCTACTGATATTCATAATTATGATTATATAAACCAGGCAAATCTGATTTTACACCAGGATTACCTGAGGGTAATAAGTGAACCCACAGTCGGAGCTTCCGGCGCAGTATTTGGGGTATTACTTGGTTTGGCCATGCTATTCCCGAATACTCCTTTATTTATATTTTTTATTCCTATTCCTATTAAAGCAAAATGGGTTGTACTTGGTTATGGCTTAATAGAATTATACAGTGGTTTAGCTCAGACAGACAGTAATATTGCTCATTTTGCCCACCTTGGCGGTATGCTTTTCGGTTTTATTTTAATAAAGTACTGGGGTACAAAAAGAGACACGTTTTATTAATTATAAATGACCGATGACTAATGAAAAAGTTTATAATTAGATAAGGTTGATAAATTTTATGGAATTCGACATAAAACTAATAATCCTCATAAACCCAATCAACCCAATCAACCCATAAACCCATAAACAAATAAACGAATTTTTGCATATGTCCATAATTGACGAATTAAAACAAGCCTATAACACAGGAAATTCATTGATTAAACTGATTTTTATAAATTGTGCAGTATTTATTGTTTTTAGACTGGTTTACCTGTTTTATTTTTTAACAAACAATACTGCTATATTTCCATTTACATATTGGATGTCAATGCCTTCCATTCCAGTTCAATTTTTTTACAAACCATGGACCATAATTACTTATATGTTTTACCATGAAGAGTTTTTCCATATTATTTTTAATATGTTGAATCTGTATTGGTTCGGAAAAATATTTCTGATTTATTTTGATCAGAAAAAACTCGTAAGTATTTATATATTAGGCGGAATAAGTGGTGGCATAATGTATTTTACGTTTTATAATCTTTTCCCTGCTGTTTTTGGTCCTGCTATATTAATGGGAGCCTCAGCATCTATAATTGCTATTATGATAGCTGTCGCTTTTTACGTTCCTAATTTCAAAGTAAATTTGCTTTTTATAGGGGAAGTAAAATTAATTTACATTGGCATATTTTCCATTATATTATATATAATATTAATTACTTCAAGTAATGCAGGTGGAAATCTGGCTCACCTGGGTGGTGCCCTGTTCGGTTATCTTTGGGTAACGGCATATAAAAAAGGACATGATTTTATAACCGGGTTTACACGTTTTACAGATTCATTGTTTAAATTATTTAAAAGAAGAAACCTGCAGGTTACACACCGACGTCCTTCTGATGATTTTGAATATAATAAAATAAAGCTCCTTAATCAGAAGGAAGTTGACCGTATTTTGGATAAAATTTCCAAAAGCGGATACGATAAGCTTACAAAGGAGGAAAAAGATACTTTGTTCAGAATGGGTAAAAACTAAGTTCCGACAAATACTTACCCAATTATTCCTCCTTATTGGTAGCTTCGTAATTCTTAAGCAGTTCACTCTGTATTTCACCCGGAACCTGTGTATATTCAGCAAACTTCATAGAGTAAATAGCCCGTCCCTGTGACAATGAACTTAGTGAAGTAGAATATTTGTTCATTTCGGCCAGTGGAACCTTTGCAGATATTTTTTCGAAACCACGTTCGCTGCTCATCCCCTGTACAAGTGCCCTTCGGGTTTGCAGGTCGCTCATAACATCGCCCATACGGTCTCCCGGTACCCAAACATCAACATTATAAACAGGTTCCATTATTTTTGGTCCTGCATTTTTAAATGCTTCACGAAAAGCGTTACGCCCTGCCAGCCTGAAAGAAATTTCATTGGAGTCAACAGGGTGCATCTTCCCATCGTAAACATAAACTTTTATGTCACGTGCGTATGATCCGGTAAGAGGGCCTTCTTCCATTTTTTCCATTATACCCTTTTAGAATTGCCGGTAAAAAACGGGTGTCTATACTTCCTCCCACTATGCAATTATAAAATAACAGCTTTCCTCCCCATGGAAGGTTCTGTTCTTCTTTATCACGTATACTTACCTTTATTTCTTTCCCGTTTATTTTGAACATTGATGGTTCAGGGGCTCCTTCGACATAAGGTTCTATTATCAGATGCACTTCTCCAAACTGGCCGGCACCACCCGATTGTTTTTTATGACGGTAATCGGCCATGGCTGTTTTTGTAATTGTTTCACGGTAAGGAATACGTGGGGAAAGAAATTCAGTTGGAATTTTATAAATGTGGTCAAGAAACCATTTTACTGTATTAATATGATATTCACCCTGTCCGTGCAATATAGTCTGTTTTAGCTCTTTTGAATATTCAACTATAATTGTTGGGTCTTCGAGGCTAATCCTTCCTAAAGCTTCCCCATTTTTTCCTCATCCGATTCGTTTACGGCCTTTATAGCAGTCCGGAATTTAGGTTCAGGGAAAGTAATTTTGGTAAAGATAGTTGATGCACCAGGAGCGGTGAGGGTATGGTTGGTTTTGGTACCTTTAAGCTTAACAGTAGCGCCTATATCTCCTGCTGTTAATACAGGCACCTTATTTCTTATTTTACCTGCAACTGCAAAAAGCTGGCTCAGACGTTCCCTTGCCTGGGTAACTGTATTAAGTACATCCATTCCTTCTGTAAATTCACCTGACATAACCCTGAAATAATTAATTTCACCAATATGCTGTTCTATTGATGATTTAAATACAAATGCAGAAGCGGTAGCTTTGGAATTACATTTAATTACATTACCTGATGTGTCTTTTACTGGGGGCATGTCGGAGGGGGAGGGCAGGACCCGGGTCAGGAACTCCATTAATCTGGAAACGCCATAATTTTTTTTGGCAGATATACATATGACAGGTATAATAGCGTGATGTACAAGTCCCAGCATAATACCTTTTCTCATCTGATCCTCATCAAGGGAACCCTGATCGAAGAATATCTCCATTAAAGAATCATCATTTTCCGCAGCTTTTTCAACAAGCTCAGCGTGTAATTTTTCTGCACGATCTTTTTGATCATCAGGAATTTCTGTGATCTCAACCTTACCATTGTCAGAAAATTTATATTGTTTCATTACAAGAACATCGACCAGGGTGTTATAGCCTGAACCTTCATTAACAGGGTATTGAACTATAGTTACATTTTTACCTATACGTTCCCTGGCATTTTCAATAGTTTTATCATAGTTGGATTTATCACTGTCGAGCTGGTTTACAACTATAATCATTCCTTTTTCTGCCTGTTCACGGTAACGGTTTTGAATTTCTGTTCCAACTTCTATACCATTCTGGGCATTCACAACCATTAAAGCAGTATCATAAACTGTCAGGGCGGCTATTACGCCATTACAATAGTCGTCTGATCCGGGGCAATCAATAAAATTTAGTTTTTTATCATTGTACTCCGTATACATTACGGTTGCAAACACTGAAGAGCTGTGCTCATGTTCAATCTCTGAATAGTCAGAAACTGTATTTTTGTTTTCTATTTCCCCCCGCCGTTCAATTACTTTTCCTTCAAATAGTAATGCTTCGGCGAGGGTGGTTTTCCCTGCCCATGAGTTCCCCAAAAGCGCAAAATTTTTAATTTGGTCAGTAGTGTAGGATTTCATACCTGATAGTTTAAGTTAAATTAAAATAAGTAGAATGTTAGTTTAATATTAAGAAGAGAACCAAAAGTAATAATTATTTTATAAGAAGCAAATAAGTTTAGTTCCCAGAAATATTAGCCATAAAATTTCCGACTTCCGATGAAATATATTAGCTTTGTGCTCTTTTTTTTAAGAGATTACATTATTAATGAATATAAGATCTTTGTAAGGGTACATCGCATTACATTAAAAAAATTATACAATAGCTTAAAAAGTCATTGTTTTTGAAGAAAATAAAAAATACCTTTGCGAACCATTTTTGAAAAAGATTTTAATTAAACATATATTGTCAATATGCCTACAATTCAACAGTTAGTTAGAAAAGGAAGAGCTAAGTTAATTGATAAAAGTAAAGCACCGGCTTTGGATTCATGTCCCCAAAGACGTGGGGTTTGCGTGCGTGTTTACACAACCACGCCTAAAAAACCAAACTCTGCTATGCGTAAAGTAGCAAGGGTCAGGCTTACAAACGGAAAGGAAGTAAATGCCTATATTCCCGGAGAAGGTCACAATCTTCAGGAACACTCAATAGTATTAATACGTGGAGGAAGGGTAAAGGATCTGCCAGGCGTCCGTTACCACCTTATTAGAGGAGCACTGGATGCTTCCGGAGTTGAAGGACGTAAACAGGGCAGATCAAAATATGGAGCAAAGCGTCCAAAAGCAGGAGCAGCAGGAAAAGGAGCAACACCGGCAAAAGGAAAGAAATAACATTATACTATGCGTAAATCAAAACCAAAAAAAAGAATTATTTTACCAGATCCACAATTTAACGATGCACTGGTAACCAGATTTGTAAATAACTTAATGTACAGTGGGAAAAAAAGCGTAGCCTATAGTGTATTTTATGAGGCTATGGAAATAGTAAAGACAAGGTTAAAGGATACGGACAAATCGCCACTGGAAGTTTGGAAAAAAGCACTGGAAAATATTACACCTATGGTTGAAGTAAAAAGCAGAAGGGTTGGTGGTGCTACTTTCCAGGTTCCTGTTGAAGTACGTCCGGACCGTAAAGTATCACTCAGCATTAAAAACCTTATACTCTATGCACGTAAACGCAGTGGGAAATCGATGAGTGATAAGCTTGCATCTGAAATTCTTGCAGCATACAATGAAGAAGGGAGTGCATTTAAAAGAAAAGAGGATATGCACAAAATGGCAGAGGCAAATAAAGCTTTTGCACACTTTAGATTTTAGTTTTTCAAATTTTACTAACAAATACAACTAGCTACCACTTAATTAATAGTGAAGTTTGAAAATTTTATTTAAGAGAAACAATGGGCAGGGATTTAAATAAGCAGAGAAATATTGGGATCATGGCGCATATCGATGCCGGTAAGACTACGACATCAGAGCGTATCTTATTTTATACCGGCGTCAATTATAAGATAGGTGAGGTACATGATGGCACTGCGACTATGGACTGGATGGTACAGGAACAGGAAAGAGGTATCACAATAACATCAGCTGCCACAACTACTTTTTGGAAATATGATAGGGAAGAGTATAAGATTAATATAATAGATACTCCCGGCCATGTTGATTTTACTGTGGAAGTTGAGAGGTCACTTCGTGTCCTTGATGGTGCGGTGGCCTTGTTTTGTGCTGTCGGTGGAGTGGAACCCCAAAGTGAAACTGTATGGCGGCAGGCTGATAAATATAAGGTACCCCGGTTAGCTTTTGTAAATAAGATGGACCGTGCAGGTGCTGATTTTTACATGGTTGTAAATGAAATAAAAGAAAAACTTGGTTCAAACCCGGTTCCATTGCAGATACCAATAGGTGCTGAAGAGAAATTTACTGGAGTAATTGATTTAATTGAGTTTAAATCTGTAGTTTGGAAAGATGATGCTAAATTTGGCTCAACTTTTGAAATATCTGAGGTTCCTTCAGATATGCTTGAGGAAGCTACAGAATGGAGAAATAATATGATAGAAGCAATAGCAGAAACTGATGATGTGTTGCTTGAAAAATTCTTTGACAATCATGAATCAATTTCGCCTGACGAGATACGTAAAGCTGTGCGCAAGGCCGCAATTGAGATGATAATTGTACCTGTACTATGTGGTTCAGCATTTAAGAACAAAGGAGTACAGAGTTTACTTGATGCAGTGTGTGCTTATCTGCCAAGTCCCCTTGACAAGGATAAAATAATTGGAATTAATCCGAATACTGATCAGGAAGTTGAACGTAAGCCAGATGATACGGAACCAATTTGTGCGTTGGCATTTAAAATAGCTACCGATCCTTTCGTTGGAAGGTTGGCTTTCCTGCGTATTTATTCCGGCAAACTGGATGCAGGTTCATACCTTATGAATGCCAGAACAGGGAAAAAGGAACGAATATCACGTCTTTTCCAGATGCATGCCAACAAACAGAATCCTATAGAAAGTTGCGGAGCTGGGGATATATGTGCTGTAGTTGGGATAAAAGAACTGCGCACAGGAGATACAATGTGTGATCCGGAAAAACCAATAATTCTGGAGGCCATGACATTCCCTGCACCTGTTATAGGTGTGGCAGTGGAACCAAAAACTCAGGCTGATGTTGACAAACTGGGAGTTGCACTTGGTAAGCTTTCTGAAGAAGATCCAACATTTCAGGTTAAAACCGATCCTGACAGCGGTCAGACTGTTATCAGTGGCATGGGCGAACTTCACCTGGAAATTATTGTGGACCGTCTTCGTCGTGAATTTAAGGTAGAGTGCAACCAGGGAGCACCTCAGGTTGCTTATAAGGAAGCTATCACCCAGACTGTTCAGCATCGTGAAGTTTTCAAAAAACAAAGTGGTGGACGGGGAAAGTTTGCCGATATTATTGTTAAAATAGGACCGGTTGATGAAGGCTTTACAGGCCTTCAGTTTGTCGATATGGTCAAAGGAGGAAATGTTCCAAAAGAATATATACCAGCTGTAGAAAAAGGATTTAAAGAAGCTCTTCAAAACGGAGTCCTTGCAGGGTATCCTGTAGATAGTCTTAAAGTTGAATTACTGGATGGGTCATATCATGCTGTTGATTCAGACTCCCTTTCTTTTGAAATTTGCGCCAAGCAGGCATTTCGTGAGGCTTGTCCGAAAGCAAAACCAGTACTTCTTGAACCAATAATGGCTGTTGAAGTCGTTACTCCTGAGGAATACATGGGAGATGTTATTGGAGACTTCAATAAGAGACGTGGTCAGATAGAAGGTATGGACTCAAAAGCCGGTGCCAGGGTTATAAGGGCAAAAGTACCATTATCAGAGCAATTTGGTTATGTTACAGTATTGCGCACTATTACTTCAGGAAGGGCAACCTCTACAATGGAGTTCTCACACTATGCACAGGTACCTGACAGCATTTCGAAAGATGTAATATCAAAAGTAAGAGGAAAAGCAGAAGTTATTTAATATAACAATTTGTAATAATGAGTCAGAAGATTAGAATAAAACTTAAGTCGTACGATCACAACCTGGTAGACAAATCGGCAGAGAAGATAGTAAAGACTGTAAAATCAACCGGAGCCGTAGTAAGCGGACCTATTCCACTTCCTACACATAAAAGAGTATTTACAGTGTTGCGTTCTCCTTTTGTGAATAAAAAGTCCAGGGAACAATTTCAGCTGTCGTCATATAAACGGCTTATGGATATTTATAGTTCTACTCCAAAAACTATAGATGCTTTGATGAAATTAGAGTTACCAAGTGGAGTAGAAGTTGAAATAAAAGTTTGATAATTGTAAAAACTAGGAATTATGCCAGGATTAATTGGTAAAAAAATCGGAATGACTACAATATTTTCCGAGGATGGAAAAAATGTTGCAGTTACTGTCATTGAGGCGGGTCCATGTGTGGTGACACAGGTAAAGACACCGGAAAAAGACGGATACAGTGCTGTACAACTTGCTTATGATGACATGAAGGAAAAATCATCAAATAAGCCTATGCTGGGACACTTTAAAAAAGCAAATACCGCTCCAAAAAGGAAACTTGTTGAATTTCAATGGGATGACACAGATCTTAAATTGGGTGATATTCTTACTCTGGAAGTTTTACAGGAACAAGCCTTTGTTGATGTATTGGGTACAACCAAGGGACAAGGCTTTCAAGGTGTTGTTACCCGACACGGATTCAGCGGAGTTGGCGGCCAGACACATGGTCAGCACGACAGACTGCGCGCTCCCGGCTCAAACGGTGCATCTTCTTTTCCCTCACGCGTTTTCAAAGGTCAGCGTATGGCCGGTAGAACCGGAGGAGACAGTGTTAAAATACAAAATCTTCAAGTAATGAAAGTAATGCCGGAAAATAATCTTATCCTAGTGAAAGGTTCTGTTCCGGGATCAAAAGGAACCTATTTAATTATTGAATACTAATGGAAGTAGCAGTTTTTAAATACATCAGGGCTGGAAACAGGAAGAAAAATAACTTTGGATGAAGGTATTTTTGGAATAGAACCCAACGACCATGCAATTTATCTTGATGTTAAACAATATCAGGCAAATAAAAGACAAGGAACCCATAAATCCAAAGAAAGATGGGAAGTTGCTTACAGTACACGCAAAATAAAAAAGCAAAAAGGTACCGGAGGAGCAAGGGCAGGGAGTATTAAATCTCCTGTATTTGTGGGAGGGGGACGTGTTTTTGGTCCGCAGCCCCGTGACTATTCCTTTAAACTTAACAAAAAAGTTAAACAGCTGGCACGTATTTCAGCTTTAAGTTATAAAGCTAAAGACAATAAAGTTTTGGTTGTAGAAGATTTTACTTTCGATACCCCTAAAACCAAGGAATTTGTTCAGATAAATAAAAATTTGAATTTAAATGATAAAAAATTGCTATACATTTTATCTGAACAAAATAAAACTATATATTTGTCATCTCGTAATTTAGAGGGTAAGAAGGTTGTAACTATCACAGATTTAAACACATATGACATTATAAATGCATCAGTTTTAATCTTCCTTGAAAGTTCAATAAATGCATTACAACAAAACAACTAACAATAAAGGATAATTATGGCGACGGAGATTTTATTCAGACCTATTGTGACTGAGAAACTTACTGCTCTGGGAGAAAAATTAAACCGTTATGGGTTTATTGTTGATAAGCGCGCCAATAAGATTGAAATCAAGGGTGCAATTGAAAAAATGTATGGTGTATCTGTTACCGCGGTTAATACAATTAATTATGCCGGAAAGGTAAAATCCAGAAATACCAAATCAGGAGTTATTAAAGGACAAAGAAATTCATTTAAGAAGGCAATTATAACTCTGAACGAAGGTGAAAAAATTGATTTTTATAGCAATATATAATATTCATGGCAGTAAGAAAACTTAAACCGACAACACCGGGACAAAGACATAAGATCATAAGTACATTCGATGAGATTACCACATCGGTTGCCGAGAAAAAATTGCTTATGCCTTTAAAAAGATCAGGAGGACGGGATAATACCGGAAAAATGACCATGAGGTATATAGGTGGCGGGCATAAAAAGATGTACCGTGTTATCGATTTCCTCAGGAATAAGGATGGCATAACAGCTGAAGTTAATTCTGTGGAGTACGATCCCAACAGAACATGTCGTATAGCCCTGGTTACTTATCAGGATGGAGAAAAAAGATATATTATTGCTCCTCATGGTATTAAAGTAGGTCAAATAATTTCTTCAGGAAAAGATGTAGCTCCGGAAATTGGGAATACTTTATTTTTATCTGATATTCCTTTAGGTACAATTATACACAACATAGAACTTAGGCCTGGCCAGGGAGGACAATTGGCAAGAAGTGCCGGATCCTATGCCCAGTTATTGTCACGTGAGGGGAAATTTGCCATTCTTAAATTACCTTCCGGGGAAACGAGGATGGTATTGACCACATGCAAAGCAACTATAGGGTCTGTTTCCAATCCCGATCATGCAATCGAAAAATCGGGAAAAGCCGGCAGGAGCAGGTGGTTAGGACGTCGTCCGAGGAACAGGGGAGTTGCTATGAATCCGGTTGACCATCCCATGGGTGGAGGTGAGGGCCGTGCATCCGGTGGGCATCCACGATCACGTAAAGGTATTCCGGCTAAAGGTTACAAGACCAGAACCCATAACAAGGATTCAAATAAGTATATATTAGAAAGAAGGAAAAAATAACAGCTTTAATAAATTTAAACATGAGTCGATCACTCAAAAAAGGGCCTTTTATTGATTTTAAACTTGAAAAAAGGGTACTCGATTTGAATAAGGGTGCAAAGAAATCGGTAATAAAGACATGGTCAAGAAGATCAATGATTTCACCTGATTTTGTTGGGCATACAATTGCTGTTCACAACGGGAATAAATTTATTCCGGTATATGTTACTGAAAACATGGTTGGTCATAAATTCGGAGAATTTGCGCCTACCCGTACATTCAGAGGTCATTCCGGAAATAAGAAAGCTTGATAAACAACAATTTTCAGGATAATTTGCAAAAAATACTGATATGGGAGCTAGAAAAACTGCATTTGCCAATAAATTAAAGGAAGCCAGAAAGGAAAAAGCTTTCGCTGTGCTTCGTAATTGTCCGTCATCACCACGAAAAATGAGGTACATAGTCGATATGATACGTGGGGTTGATGTTAACAGGGCTCTTGATATATTAAAATATTCCAATAAGGAAGCTGCTGTAAACGTTGAAAAATTACTTCTTTCAGCACTCGCAAACTGGCAGGTAAAAAATGAAGGGCTGCGTGTTGAGGACAGTAATTTGATAGTAAAAGAAGTTTTTGTCGATTGCGGATCAATGGCAAAACGTCTCAGGACAGCCCCCCAGGGTAGAGGTTACAGGGTTAGAAAAAGATCCAATCATGTTACTCTGGTTTTAGAAAGTGCAACAAATATTACAACATAAACAAAATAATAAGTAATGGGACAAAAAGTAAATCCAATATCAAACAGGCTCGGAATAATCAGAGGATGGGATTCTAATTGGTATGGTGGTAAAAGTTTTGCCAGTAAACTGGTTGAAGACACTAAGATACGTGATTATTTAAATGCACGTTTATCAAAAGCCAGTGTTTCAAAAATAATTATTGAACGTACCCTGAAACTTATTACAGTTACTGTTAACACTGCCAGACCAGGTATAATTATTGGGAAAGGCGGTCAGGAAGTAGATAAACTTAAAGAAGAATTAAAGAAAATTACTAAAAAAGAAGTACAGATAAATATTTTTGAAGTAAAACGACCTGAACTTGATGCAGTTATAGTTGCCAATAATATTGCAAGACAGGTTGAGGGCAAGATTTCATACCGCAGGGCAATAAAAATGGCTATTGCTTCTACTATAAGAATGGGTGCCGAAGGAATAAAAGTTATAGTATCAGGGCGTCTGGGTGGTGCTGAAATGGCCCGTTCCGAAATGTACAAGGAAGGACGTATACCCCTTCACACATTCAGGGCAGATATTGATTATTCTCTGGGCGAAGCACTTACTAAAGTAGGACAGATAGGAATAAAGGTATGGATTTGCAATGGGGAAGTTTATGGTCACAGGGATCTATCACCGAATGTCGGATTACTTTCCTCCAAACAGCAAAAAGGTGGGGACAGGAACGTAAGTGACAGGGGTAACGACAGGAATGACCGTGGAGACAGAGGCGATAGAAGCGATAGAGGTGAACGTGGCGATCGTGGAAACCGCAACGATAGAAACGAACGTCAGGGATTTAAGAAAAAGGGGAAATAATGCGCAGATGTGCAAATGACTGATTACTAATGACAAATGATAAACACATAAAATTTACAAGCTTAAGAAAAGACAATTAGGTATTCAATAATCAATAAACAATATTCAATAGTCAATTACAATGTTACAACCTAAAAAGACTAAATACAGAAGGCAGCAAAAGGGTAAAATGAAAGGAATGGCCCAAAGGGGACATGAACTTGCATTTGGTTCCTTTGGCATTAAAGGGTTGGAGAATGCCTGGATTACCGGTAGGCAGATAGAGGCTGCCCGCCAGGCTGTTACACGCCATATGAAACGTGAAGGACAAATTTGGATAAGGATTTTTCCTGACAAGCCAATAACCAAAAAACCTGCAGAAGTGCGTATGGGTAAAGGTAAAGGTGCTCCGGAAGGATTTGTTTCTCCTATTACACCAGGACGTATTATTATAGAAGCGGAAGGAGTTCCTTATGAAGTTGCAAAAGAAGCATTGCGTCTGGCTGCTCAAAAGCTTCCTATTAAGACTAAATTTATCGTTCGACGCGATTTTGCCGAATAAAACAGAGAAATTCTGTTAAAATGAACTAAAATATTTGTTCAAATGAAAATGGTTGAAATTAAAGAGTTAACAACTAAGGAGATACAAGAAAGAGTAGCTGCTGAAAAAGATTCATTGGTAAGAATTAAGTTAAACCATGTAGTTTCTACTATGGATAATCCAATGAAGATTAAACATACAAGAAAAGATATAGCTAGAATGCTTACTGAATTGCATAACAGACAATTAATAGAATCAAAGAAAAGTTCACAGACAAATGGAAAATAGAAATTTAAGAAAGGAAAGAACTGGCGTTGTTGTTAGTAATAAAATGGATAAAACCATTGTTATTGAGGTAAAACGCAAGGTTAAACACCCTATTTACGGTAAGTTTGTGAATAAAACATCAAAATATTATGCTCATGATGAGAGCAACACCTGTAATATAGGGGATACTGTTCTTATCATGGAAACCAGACCTTTGAGTAAATCAAAAAACTGGAGACTAGTTGAAATTATTGAAAAGGTTAAATAACAATGATACAGCAGGAAAGTAGATTATCAGTAGCTGACAACAGCGGTGCCAAGGAAGTTTTATGTATAAAAGTTCTTGGAGGAACCCGCAAAAGATATGCAACAGTTGGAGATAAAATTGTTGTAAGCGTAAAAAGTGCCCTTCCTTCAGGTGAAGTTAAGAAAGGATCGGTAAGCAAGGCAGTTGTGGTACGTACTAAAAAGGAAGTAAGAAGGGCTGATGGATCTTATATCCGGTTCGACGATAATGCTGTGGTTTTGCTGAATCAGGCAGAAGAAATCCGGGGTACCCGTATATTTGGACCGGTAGCCAGGGAGCTTCGTGAAAACTATATGAAAATAATTTCATTGGCACCAGAAGTTTTATAATAAAACCAGAATCTACAAATGGGCAAAAAATTACACATAAAAAAAGGAGATACTGTTATAGTTAATGCCGGTGATAATAAAGGTCGTCAGGGAAGAGTCCTATCCGTGCTTGTAAGTAAGGAAAGAGCAATAGTTGAAGGAATCAACATGGTATCAAAACATACAAAACCCAATGCAAAAGCCTCTCAGGGAGGGATAATAAAACAGGAAGCTCCTGTTCACATATCAAATCTGAACCTGGTAGACCCGGCATCTGGAAAACCAACAAGAATAGGACGCAGGCTAAATGATAAAAATCAGTTGGTGCGTTATTCTAAAAAATCAGGGGAGGAAATTAAGAAATGAAGTACATTCCCAATTTAAAATCGAAATACAAGGATGAAGTAGTCCCTGCATTAATGAAGGAATTCAAATATAAGTCTGTAATGCAGGTACCCCGTCTTGATAAGATAGTAATAAACCAGGGAGTTGGACAGGCAGTGGCTGATAAAAAAATGGTAGAGACAGCACTTACTGAATTAACAAATATCACTGGTCAGAAGGCAATTGCAACCATATCAAAAAAAGACATCTCCAATTTCAAATTGCGTAAAAATGTAGCAATAGGGGTTAAAGTTACTTTACGTAAAGACCGTATGTACGAATTTCTCGAACGTCTTATAAATACATCGCTTCCCCGGATAAGAGATTTTAAGGGAATAAATAATAAGATGGATGGAAGGGGTAATTACACCCTTGGCATTACTGAACAGATTATTTTTCCTGAAATTGATATAGACAAGGTTTCCAAAATTTTTGGAATGGAAATATCTTTCGTTACCAATGCCGGGTCCGATGAGGAGGGGTTTGCGTTATTACGTGAATTTGGAATACCATTTAAAACCAATAAAAAGTAAAAAAAGTAGTATGGCTAAAGAATCAATGAAGGCACGTGAAGTAAAACGGGCAAAACTGGTTGAGAAATATGCTGCAAAGAGAGAAAAACTTAAACAGGAGGGTAATTACCAGGCTTTAAGCCTTCTTCCCCGTAATTCTAGCAAGGTACGACTGCATAACAGATGCCTTCTTACAGGACGTCCAAAAGGATATATGCGTCAATTTGGTATTAGCCGTATAACCTTCAGGGAAATGGCTTCCAACGGGATAATACCCGGTATTAAAAAAGCCAGCTGGTAGGGATGATTAAATCAAAAATATAAAATTAAAAATTTAAAATTAAATGACTGACCCTATTGCAGATTTATTAACAAGGATACGTAACGGTATCAGAGCAAAACATAAGGTTGTTGAAATTCCGGCTTCTAACATGAAAAAGGGTATAACTAAAATATTGTTCGAAAAAGGATATATTTTAAACTATAAATTTGAGGATGAAGGTCCTCAGGGCAAAATAAAAATTGCTTTGAAATATCATCCTGAAACAAAACAGCCTGCCATTAAAACAATTAAAAGTATCAGTACGCCGGGTTTAAGAAGATATGTCGGCAAAGACAACCTTCCCAGGGTATTAAATGGTTTAGGAATAGCAATTATGTCTACTTCCCAGGGTCTTATGACCGATAAGGAAGCTAAGGTAAAGAATATAGGTGGTGAAGTAATTTGTTATATATATTAAAAAGGAGCTATAACAATGTCAAGGATTGGAAAATTACCAATAGTCATACCTCCTAAAGTAAGTGTGACTATCAGCAAAGAGAACAAGGTAACTGTAAAAGGACCACTTGGTGAACTTCACCAGCAAATTGATCCTGATATTGCTGTTACTTTAAAGGATAATATAGTGACTGTTACCAGGCCTACTGAGCAAAAACGTCATAAGGCGTTGCATGGTTTATACAGGTCCTTGATTAATAATATGGTTGAAGGTGTTTCAAACGGGTTCACATTGAAACAGGAGCTGGTTGGAGTTGGATACCGTGCAGAAGCTAAAGGACAGATTCTTGAATTATCCCTTGGATTTTCGCATGATATAATTATGCAGCTTCCTGTAGAAGTAAAAGTGACTACTGTCACAGATAAACGTACAAATCCGATTATAACCCTTAACAGTTTTGACAAACAACTTATAGGACAGGTTGCAGCAAAGATTCGTTCATTAAGGGCACCTGAACCATATAAAGGTAAGGGTATTAAATTTGTTGGAGAAGATTTAAGAAGAAAAGCAGGTAAATCTGCAGGTGCAAAATAAGATAATTTTTAGAGCTATGGCTTTATCAAAGCAGGGAAGAAGATTAAGAATTAAAAGAAGGATCAGAAAAGTAGTCTCGGGAACCTCTCAGAGACCCAGGATGTCAGTGTTCAGGAGTAATAAGGGCATTTACGTACAACTTATTGATGATCACGCAGGTAACACAGTTTTAGCCGTTTCTTCAAAAGAAAAGGAAATAGCTGCTCTGAAAGCGATTACAAAAACAGAACAGGCAAAACAGGTTGGAAAACTTGCAGCACTTAAAGCTCTTGAAAAAGGTATTACCAATGTCGTATTCGACAGAAATGGATATCTGTATCACGGAAGAGTAAAATCATTAGCAGATGCAGCCAGGGAAGGTGGCTTAAATTTCTAATACATACATATGGCAAACAGTATACGTAAGGTAAAAACAACCGACCTGGAGCTTAAAGACCGACTGGTTAGTATTCAAAGAGTAACTAAGGTTACCAAAGGAGGACGTACGTTCAGTTTTTCGGCAATAGTTGTTGTTGGAAATGAAAATGGAATAGTCGGTTATGGTTTAGGAAAAGCCAATGAAGTAACTACTGCAATTTCAAAAGGAATTGAAGACGCAAAGAAAAATCTTATAAAAGTACCAATCAGCAAACATACAATACCCCATGAACAACTTGCTAAATTCGGAGGTGCACAGGTTTATCTTAAACCGGCATCCAGCGGAACAGGGGTAAAGGCTGGAGGTGCCATGCGTGCTGTTTTGGAAAGTGTGGGTATTCATGATGTGCTTGCCAAATCCAAAGGTTCATCAAACCCTCACAACCTTGTCAAGGCAACGTTCGAAGCCCTCACTCAGTTAAGGGATGCATATACAATTGCCCAGCAAAGGGGAATAGGCATAAATAAAGTATTTAACGGATAGTAAAATGTCTAAAATAAAAATTACACTGGTAAAAGGCCTTAGTGGTCATAGTAAAAGACAACATCTGACAATTCAAGCTTTAGGACTTGGAAAAGTTAACAGTACAGTTGAAAAGGACGCCACTCCGGCTATTCTGGGAATGGTTCGTTCGGTTGAACATTTGGTTGCAGTAGAAAAAATATAAAATCTAAAATATAAAATAAAAAATTATAACATGGATTTGAGTAATTTAAAACCGGCTCCGGGCTCTGTTAAAAAGGAAGGGAAACGACTGGGAAGAGGACAGGGCAGCGGACGTGGAGGCACTTCAACCAAAGGTCATAAAGGGCAGAAAGCTATTTCGGGCTATTCTAAAAAAATCGGGTTTGAAGGTGGTCAGATGCCTATACAACGCCGGTTACCTAAATTTGGGTTTAAAAACATTAACCGGAAAGAATACAAAGGAATTAATCTACAGACACTGGAAGATTTTGCAATTAAAAATGGTTTGACAAGTATTGATATAGATGCATTAATAAAAGCAGGACTTGTTCCAAAACATAGTTTAGTGAAGATTTTAGGAAACGGGAAATTATCCCTGAAACTTGAAGTTAAAGCGAATGCCTTTTCAAAATCGGCAATAGAAGCAATTGAAGGATTACAAGGAACTGCAATAATAATATAAGTTTAATGAAGGCCTTTTTAGAAACACTTAAGAATATTTACAAGATTGAAGATCTCAGGGCACGTATATTGTATACTCTGGGACTTCTTTTGATTTACAGGCTGGGATCGTTCATAACCCTTCCGGGATTGATCCTACTCAGCTTGGAGGACTTCAGAGACAGACATCAGAAGGTGTATTGGGATTATTAAATATGTTCTCAGGCGGTGCCTTTGCACATGCTTCCGTTTTTGCCCTGGGTATAATGCCATATATTTCAGCATCTATTGTTATTCAGCTGTTAACTATAGCTGTACCATATTTTCAGAGATTGCAGAAGGAAGGTGAAAGCGGAAGGAGAAGAATAAACCAGATTACACGGTATTTAACCGTTATAATTCTTTTCCTGCAGGCTCCGGGTTATGTTGCAAACCTGCATGCACAAATTCCGGAAAGTGCTTTTCTTATTAAATCGACATTTTTTACCATATCATCAGTACTGATTTTAACATGTGGAACAATATTTGTGATGTGGCTCGGTGAACGTATTACAGACAAAGGAATAGGTAATGGAATATCACTTATCATTATGATAGGTATTATTGCCAGGTTACCATTTGCAGTGTTCTCGGAATTTGCAAGCCGTCTTGAACGTATGGGTGGAGGTCTGGTTTCATTTTTCGTTGAAATTGTAATGTTGTTCGTAGTTATACTTGGAGTAATTCTTCTTGTGCAGGGTACACGAAAAATTCCTGTACAATATGCAAAACGGATTGTAGGAAATAAACAATACGGCGGAGTAAGACAGTATATACCTTTGAAAGTGAATGCTGCAGGTGTTATGCCTATTATTTTTGCTCAGGCACTCGTTTTTATTCCCATTACCGTAGCACAATATGCAAACTCAGAAAGTCTGAAAGGTTTTGCTGCAGAATTTGCCAATATAAACAGCTGGGGATACAATATTACCTTTGCAGCATTGATTATATTGTTTACCTATTTTTATACTGCAATTACAGTTAATCCTACGCAGATGTCTGAGGACATGAAAAAGAATGGTGGTTTTATTCCCGGAGTTAAACCGGGGAAGAAAACAGTTGAATTTCTGGATACTGTAATGTCGAGGATTACTCTTCCGGGTTCTATCTTTCTTGCAGGTGTAGCAGTTTTACCTGCCTTTGCAAGATTGGCAGGAATAAGCACCCAGTTTGCCCAATTTTACGGGGGAACTACCTTATTAATTATGGTAGGAGTGGTGTTGGATACTTTACAACAAATTGAAAGTCATTTGTTAATGCGTCATTATGATGGTTTGATGAAAACCGGACGTATTAAAGGAAGATCTTCATACTGATATTAAATTAACGTTCTTTGATGGATAGTTGTAAAACCGATGAGGAAATAGAATTATTAAAGCTAAGTAATCAGTTGGTAACAAAAACACTAGCTGAAATAGCCAAAATAATTAAACCTGGTGTAACAACTAAATTTCTTGATAAAGTTGCTGAGCAGTTTATAAGAGATAATAGTGGTATCCCTGGTTTTCTCGGATATAACGGATTTCCCGCCACATTATGCACTTCAGTAAATTGTCAGGTAGTTCATGGTATACCCTCAGATGTATTACTGGTAGAAGGAGATATAATATCCGTAGACTGTGGAGTAATATTAAATGGGTTTTATGGCGACTGTGCTTTTACCTTTGCTGTTGGAAAAATAGGGGAAGATGTTCAGAAACTGCTAACTGTAACTAAGGAATGTTTGTTCCTGGGAGCTCAAAAAGCTTGTGCAGGCCTTCGGACTGGTGATATAGGGTTTGCGGTGCAGCAACATGCCGAGTCAAACGGATATTCCGTAGTAAGGGAAATGGTTGGTCATGGATTAGGTAGAAATATGCACGAAAAACCAGATGTACCAAATTACGGAAAAAAGGGTACAGGTTCCAAGTTGTTAAAAAACATGACTATCTGTATT
This sequence comes from uncultured Bacteroidota bacterium, assembly GCA_963766305.1. Classification (GTDB taxonomy): domain Bacteria; phylum Bacteroidota; class Bacteroidia; order Bacteroidales; family JAAUTT01; genus JAAUTT01. Next base: position 43,798 of record CAVYAE010000032.1, on the reverse strand, counting down.
GAACCTATGATTAATATGGGTACAAAAAAAATTGTACAGGAGAAGGATGGCTGGACAGTCAGAACAAGTGACAGGAAGCAATCAGCTCATTTTGAACTTCCTGTGGCGGTTAAGGAAGGTTCTCCGCTTTTTCTATCAAACTTTACCGATATTGAAGAAGTTCTGAACCATAAAGTGATTTAAATGTCTAAACAGTCGTCAATTGAGCAAGATGGAACAATTATAGAAGCATTGTCAAATGCAATGTTTCGTGTAGAACTTGAAAACGGACATGTGATAACAGCGCATATATCCGGTAAAATGAGGATGAATTATATTAAAATATTACCCGGAGACAAGGTAAAGGTGGAGATGTCGCCTTATGATTTGACTAAGGGACGGATAACATTCAGATATAAATAATGTCAGCTGGAAAACATCACTTTGACAATGATAAAATTGATTTTTAAGGTATTGTCGATTTACCATGATAAAAAATAGATTTTAAAGGAATTATGGAAAATTCTGCTTTACACTCATCAGAAAAATGCTCATTTAACAGGTGTAAACTGCGCTTTTTCATATATCGCAAGCCTTAAAACTGAAGTTTTTTATCTGACATAAATGAATTGAAAAAGTATAAAAATTAGATAAAATGAAAGTAAGAACGTCTATTAAGAAACGCACTGAAGACTGCAAAATCGTCAGGAGAAAAGGTCGTTTATATGTGATTTGTAAAAAGAATCCAAAATTTAAAATGCGTCAGGGATAATATTTAACTATTAATAATTTATGGCAAGAATATCAGGTGTTGATTTACCCAAAAATAAAAGAGGAGAGATAGGTTTAACCTATATCTACGGTATCGGTCGTAGCACTGCAAATATGATTTTGACTGAGGCTGGCATCGATAAAAATATAAAGGTCTCTGATTGGAACGATGACCAGTTATCTAAGATTCGTAATATCATAAACGCTCAGTTAAAGGTTGAAGGTGAATTGCGTTCAAGTGTTCAATTAAGCATTAAGCGATTAATGGATATAGGCTGTTATCGTGGGGTACGTCACCGTTTAGGATTACCCGTAAGAGGGCAACGAACAAAAAATAATGCACGTACCAGAAAAGGTAAAAAGAAGACTATAGCTAACAAGAAGAAAGCTACTAAATAGTAGGTGAGCAGGATATTATTTAAGTAGGAAAGGGATATTTTACAACCCGATATTACTTAATATAAAGTAATTATATAATAAAGACAAGTAGAATAATAGATAATTATGGCAAAAAAACCGGGGACAGCCAAGAAGAAAATTGTTAAAGTTGAAGCTTTGGGCCAGGCTCATATTCATGCTTCATTTAATAATATTATAGTATCATTGACTAACCAGACAGGTCAGGTTATTTCATGGTCTTCAGCTGGAAAAATGGGATTTAAGGGATCAAAGAAAAACACTCCCTATGCAGCTCAGATGGCTGCTTCTGATTGTGCTAAAGTGGCATTTGATCTTGGTTTACGAAAGGTTAAAGTATTCGTTAAAGGACCTGGGTCAGGACGTGAATCGGCTATAAGGACAATTAACGGAGCTGGAATAGAAGTAACAGAAATAGTTGATGTTACACCAATGCCACATAATGGTTGCCGTGCAGCTAAAAGAAGAAGAGTGTAAATGGGAAATTTTATATTTCTTATTTTAAATTATTGATTGAGAGTAATATAACTAAATTAACAATTGTCAGAAAAAAAATATGGCAAGATATACAGGACCAAAAACAAAAATAGCAAGAAAATTTGGCGAACCAATTTATGGAGCCGACAAGCATTTTGAAAAAAAGAATTTTCCTCCGGGACAGCATGGACAGACCAAAAAAAGGAAAAAATCTTCCGAATACGGAATTCAGTTGATGGAAAAGCAAAAGGCCAAATATACCTATGGTGTACTTGAGCGTCAATTTGCGAAAATGTTCGATAGAGCCCAGAGAGCCAAAGGCGTAACAGGTGAAGTATTATTGCAGTTACTTGAATCCAGACTTGATAATGTTGTATACCGTTTGGGGATTTCTCCATCTAGAGCAGGAGCCCGCCAACTTGTAAATCATGGCCATATAATTATTAACGGACACGTTGTTAATATTCCTTCTTACTGCGTAAAACCAGGTGAAATAATTGGTGTAAGGGAAAAATCCAAATCCCTGGAAATTATTACAAATTCACTCGGCTCTTCAAAGAAATCCAAATATTCCTGGTTAGAGTGGGATTCGGATCAGTTAGCCGGGAAATTCCTTAATGTTCCTGAACGTACTGATATTCCAGAAAATATTAAGGAACAACTGATAGTAGAATTGTATTCAAAATAATTATAATAATATTTATATATGGCAATATTAGCGTTTCAAAAACCTGATAAGGTTGTAATGTTAGAAGCAAACGAGTTTGTAGGTAAATTCGAGTTTCGTCCATTAGAACCAGGGTATGCAATCACTGTTGGTAATGCTCTAAGGCGTATCCTTCTTTCTTCACTGGAAGGTTTTGCTATAACAGCTATCCGCATTGAAGGCGTTGATCACGAATTCTCAACAATAACAGGCGTCGTTGAAGACGTTACTGAAATTATTTTAAATTTAAAACAGATCAGATTTAAAAAACTATTGGAAGAAACCGATGGTGAAAAAATAAATATAACAATTAACGGACAATCTGTATTTAAAGCAGGTGACCTGAACCGGTTCCTCAGTAATTTTAAAGTTCTGAATCCAGACCTGGTAATTTGCCATATGGAGCCTTCTGTAAAACTTCACCTTGAATTTATTATACGTAAAGGAAGGGGTTATGTGCCTTCGGAAGAAAATCAACCTGCTGACCCGGAATTGGGTTTAATTGCAATTGATTCTATTCACACTCCTGTAAAAAATGTCAGGTACAGTGTTGAAAATTATCGTGTAGAACAAAAAACCGACTACGAAAAGCTCGTAATTGATGTAAAAACTGATGGTTCCATTCATCCTAAAGATGCCTTAAAAGAAGCGGCGAAGATATTGATATATCATTTTATGCTTTTCTCAGATGAAAAAATAACCATTGATACAGAAGAAAAATATGCCAATGAAGAATTTGATGAAGAAGTACTTCATATGCGCCAGCTACTGAAAACCAAACTGGTTGATCTCGATTTATCGGTAAGAGCCTTGAATTGTTTAAAGGCAGCAGAAGTTGAATCTCTGGGTGATTTGGTAAAATTTAACAAAAATGATTTATTAAAATTCCGGAATTTCGGAAAAAAATCCTTAACCGAACTGGATGCATTGCTCGATTCAATGAACCTTTCATTTGGTATGGATATTAGTAAATATAAACTCGACAAGGATTAATAACAATGAGACATTTAAAATCAATCAATCATCTGGGCCGAACAAGCTCACACCGAAAAGCATTGTTGTCCAACATGGCTTCTTCCCTTATTCTTCGTAAACGAATAACTACTAGCGTTGCTAAGGCAAAATCCTTAAAAGTTTACATAGAACCACTTATAACTAAATCAAAAGAAGATAATACTCAATCGCGGAGAGTTGTATTTAGTTATTTGCAGGATAAGCATGCAGTTAGTGAATTATTCAGGGAGATATCCCCTAAAATAATCAATAGACCGGGTGGTTACACAAGGATATTAAAAACAGGGTTCAGACATGGAGACAATGCAGATATGTGCATTATTGAACTGGTTGATTACAATGAAAGTATGCTAAAAGCTTCTTCCCTTGCCAAACCGTCTACAGTTAAAAGGAGCCGCCGTGGTGGTGCAAAAAAGAAAGCTGACGCGACAGTTAAAACAGTAGTTGAAGCAAGTGCAAAAAAACCAGTTGCAGAAGCAGAAGCTGTTAAACCTGCAAGCAAAACCGCTTCGAAAAAATCTGTAAATGAAGAAATTGATGTTAAACCTGCAGCTACTGTAACAGAAACAAAACCGGTGCCGGAAGCTAAACCTGATGAAACTGAAAACAAAGAAAATGTGGAATAAACAATAAAATCAATAATCAATAATCAATAATCAATAATCAATAATCAATAATCAATAATCAATAATCAATAATCAATAATCAATAATCAATAATCAATAATCAATAATCAATAATCAATTGAATGTCCCAGTAACGAGGTAATTTATCTCCTGTTACTGGTTTTTTATTTTAATATATTCTAAAACAAAAAGCATATTTAAATTGAAATTTTGTTATTTTTATAAGCTATTCAGAATTACTATAAACCTTTTGCTATGTCGAGACTAAAAGATAAACTATTTGAAAAAATTGAGGGGTGGAGACCACGTATCGCCCGTTTAATGAATGAATACGGCGAAGTTGTAATTGATGACGTTACAATATCCAAGGCAATTGGTGGCATGAGGGATTTAAAATGTCTTGTTACGGATATATCATACCTGGATCCTTTGGAAGGAATTCGTTACCGTGGACATACTTTACCTGATTTATTTGCACAGCTTCCTAAAGCGAAAGATGGTGAAATGCCAACAGTTGAAAGTGCTTTTTACTTATTGCTGACTGGTGATATCCCTACACAGCAGGAAGTAGCAGAAGTGATCGATGAATTTAGCAAAAGACGTATCCTGCCAAAATATGTTTATGATGTTATTGACGCCTTTCCATCAATCAGTCATCCTATGGCCATGTTTTCATCTGCTATCCTGACTATGCACAGGGAATCGTTTTTTAATAAAAAATATAAAGCTGGTATAAATAAAGCAGACTATTGGGATCCCTATTATGAGGATGCCCTAAACCTTCTTGCCAAACTTCCCGAAATAGCGACTTATATTTATAATAAAGTTTATCGAAAAGGCAAACCTATAGAATCGAATCCAAATCTGGATATGGGGGGCGATTTTGCTCATATGATGGGAATTGAAAAACCGTATGACGATGTTTCACGGTTGCATTTTATCCTTCACAGTGATCATGAAAGTGGTAATGTAAGTGCCCATACCGGGCACCTGGTTGCAAGTTCATTATCAGACATATACCTATCAATATCTGCCATGATAAACGGGTTGGCGGGGCCATTGCATGGTTTGGCAAACCAGGAAGTATTACGCTGGTTGCTTGATTTTACAGACAAAATGGATGGGAAAAACCCATCTGAAGATGATGTTAGAAAATTTGTATGGGATACTCTTCATTCAGGTCAGGTAGTTCCGGGTTATGGACATGCTGTATTAAGAAAAACGGATCCGCGTTATACCATGCAGCATGAATTTTGTTTGAAACACCTTCCGGAAGATAAATTATTTGAGTTGACAAACATGTTGTATAAGATTGTACCTGACATATTGATGGAACAGGGTAAGGCAAAAAATCCGTGGCCCAATGTTGATGCATTGAGCGGAACTATTCAATGGCATTATGGAGTAAGGGAATACGAGTTTTATACAGTATTGTTTGGAATTGGAAGAGCAATTGGTATTTGTGCTAATATTATTTGGGACAGAGCATTGGAATATTCACTGGAACGTCCTAAATCTGTCACAACCGAAATGCTTGAACATATGGCAATAGCCTCTAAAAAGATTTGATAAACATTCTTTTATAATCGATCTTTATTCATTACTTATTGCTAATTTTCCTTCTAAATTGTTAATTAGCAATGCAGGTTATTTTATGAAAAAGACATTTTTATTATTTTCTGTACTTATCTGCTTTTTAAATAATTGTTTAACATGGTCTCAAGCTAGTTATCCGGAAGCAAAGGTATTTACTGTAAATGATGGATTGTCGCAATCACAAATTAACACCATAATTCAGGATTCACGCGGATTTTTATGGGTTGGCACCGAAGACGGTCTAAACAGGTATGACGGTTATAACTTCATTAGTTATACCCATCAGCCATTTGATAATAATTCATTATCAGATAATCATATAAATGCTATATGTGAAGATGCAAATGGCATACTCTGGATTGCAACAAACAGAGGATTGAATTCCTTTGAAATAAAATCCGGCATTTTCAGTAACTTTCAATATCAGTCTGATTCTAAAGGACTTGTTAGCGATAACATTGTTTTAAATGTGTTTATTGATTCCAAAAATACCATTTGGGTGAAAACACCTAAATCACTCTACTCTTTCAATTCCAAAACAAAAAGCTTTCATAGTTACTCTCATTTTAATGATATATTCAAGTACTCTTCAATACGTATTAAATATCCGATTTTAGAAGACAAAAAAGGCCGGTTATGGGTCGGGACTAAGGACGGATTAAATTTTTTTGACCGCGAACTCCAGTTATTTAAACGTATCATATCTGATGATAATAATAAAAACAGCTTAAGTAATAATGAAATACGTTCAATTTGCCAGGACAATACCGGAGGAATTCTTTGGATAGGTACAGGTAACGGACTCACATCCTTTGATATTAATAAAAATGAATATAAAAGATATTTTGTAAACACTAATACAAAAAATGCTTCAACTGCAAATGTTATTAATTCTGTAATATTTAATTCTTCAGATCAGTTATGGGTTGGAACTGGAAATGGCTTTTATTTTTTTAATATTAAGGAAGGGGCATTCAGTAAAATTCAGACTAAAAATGCCATACCTTTAAATATAACAGTTAATATTGTATTTCAGGATAAATCAGGCTTGCTTTGGATTGGCACCAATAAGGGACTTATTAAAGTTAATATCAAGCCGGTAAAATTTATGACTTACAAATCATCAGAAACCTTACCATACAAATTCTCATCAAATGATATTACTTGCATTTACCCTGTTGATAAAGACAAATTCCTTGTGGGTACAGGAGGTGGAGGATTAAACATATTAAACCGTAAATCTGCTTCAGTTATAAGTCATGATTTAAGCACAAAAGGAAATGAAGAAAATAACTTTGTTAATTGTATTTGCAAGTATAAAAATGACCAATATTTTCTGGGTACAAACAATGGAATATTTATTTATGATGAGGCTAAAAATACTGTTTCAAACCTGGGTAGAGAACATTTCAAAGGCTTGGAGCACTTAATACAAAATAAGGTTAACAGCTTATATTCAGATAACAACAATAATGTTTGGGCTGGTACTGTTCATGGACTTATTCTGATTGATATGCGATTAAAAAAAATAAAGTCCTGGCTAAATGATCCTGAAGTTGGTAATTCTATCGCAAATAATTTAATATATTGTATAGCACCTGATGTCCGTGGAAAATTGTGGATAGGTACTGATAATGGCCTCGATTGTCTTGAAGATACTTCAGGGATCTTCAAACATTTCTTAACAGATAAAAAGGGCAACCAACTTTTTACAAGCAATGTAATTTATTCTTTAAACTTTGATAATGAAGGGTATATTTGGATAGGTACCGCTTCAGGACTAAACAGGTTTAATCCTGAGAACGGCAGTGTGAGGATGGTCACCCAGCGTGACGGATTGTCGGATAACCTTATTTATTCGATATTGATTGACAAAAACCAGAATCTCTGGGTAAGTACCAATAAGGGAATAAATTTTATAAAAACAAAAACTTTTCAGATACGTTCTTTTGATGTTTCGGATGGGTTACAGGATTTTGAATTTAATTTCAACTCGGCATATGCATCACCTTCAGGTGAGCTTTTTTTTGGAGGTGTTGCTGGTTTAAATTCCTGTATACCTGACTCATTGCCAAGTAATAGCTATATCCCCCCTCTTGAAATCACTTCAATTGAAATTATTACTTCAAAAAGTGAAAGTAAATTTGATAATTTATCTTCCGGTAAAATAGTTATACCATACCGGACTAATACTTTTACAATAAATTTTTCGGCATTGGATTTTACCTTTCCTGAAAAAAATTTGTATGCCTATAAGTTTTATTCCGGAGATGAAAAAAACTGGATATATATTGGCAATAAGCATACTGCATCGTTTTCTAACCTCCAGCCCGGTGAATATAATTTTAAGGTGATAGGTTCCAATAACGATATGGTATGGAATAATAAAGGCCTGTCCCTGTTAATTAGTGTTGATTCACCATTTTGGCTCAAAACAAAGGCCTTTTATCTGTACGGTTTTTTTATTTGCATTTCCTTATTCGGCATTTACAGGTTCAGGACATATAATTTAAGAAAATCGAATAAAATTCTCAAGGATAAGGAGATGGCATCAACTAAAATTGAAAGTCAAAGGGAACAGCTTGCCGTTAAAAACAAAAATATTACTGATAGTATAAATTATGCAAAACGTATTCAGGTTGCATTAATGCCTTCTGAAAAATCGTTCAGAAAAATAGTTCCTGAATCGTTTGTTTTTCACAAACCTAAAGACATAGTCAGCGGTGATTTCTTTTGGATAAGTGAAAACGGGAATAAGGTTTATATTGCAGCAGTTGATTGTACCGGACATGGTGTGCCTGGTGCGTTCATGTCTATTATAGGATTTGAATTGTTTAGAAAAATTACTCATTCACAAGGTATAAATGATCCATCGCAAATACTTAATATATTAAATAAAGAGTTTGAGTTGATTTTTAAGGATGTGGAAAATCAGCTTTTACGTGACGGGATGGATATAGCATTTTGTGTTATAGATAAGGAAACTAAAATATTGGAATTTTCAGGAGCCGTAAATCCAATTTACTTAATAAGAGATAATAAAATAACAGAAATACGTGGTTCACGCTTTTCAGTAGGGCTGGAAGATGAAATAGACCAGGAACAATCGTTTGAAAATAAGCAGTTTGTACTTCTTGAAAATGATGTAATTTATTTATTTACAGATGGTTATGCTGATCAGTTTGGAGGGCCCGAAGGTAAAAAATTTAAATACCGCAGATTCAGGCATTTATTGTTAACTATACACCAGTATCCTATGGATGAACAAAAAAAATTACTTGAAGAAAGGGAAAACTTATGGCAGGGATCTCTGGAACAAGTTGATGATATCCTGGTTATAGGGTTCAAGCCTGTGTTTGGGTGATACCTACTCATATCTCAGACTCTCCACAGGGTTACGGAGAGCTGCCCGCATAGCCTGCCAGCATACAGTTGCTGAGGCAACCAAAAATGCAATTGAACCGGCTAAAATAAATACCCACCAGCTAAGATCAATTTTATACGCATAATTATCCAATAGTAATTTTTTTGTTAAATAATAGGCCACAGGGAATGAAATAATAAGTGAACATAATAGCCAGGCTAAAAAGGACTTATTGATGCTGTACAAAACTTCAATTGTGTTGGCTCCAAATACCCTTCTTACACCAATCTCCTTTACTCTTTGGTTTATAAGTAATATAGAAAGCCCGAACAATCCCAAAGAGGAAAGATGGGAAACGATTAATCAATATAAATGTTGATAAAATAAATCAATCCCTTTTGCAAATAACCGTAGCTAATAATGGAAAAATAATCCCTCCTGAGATACTGGATAAAATTTTCATACCTTTCTTTACAACCAAGAAAGACGGCTCAGGAATAGGATTAAGTTTATCAAAACAAATAATCCAATTGCATGATGGTTATGTATTTGTAGAATCAGAGGAGGCTGAAACCCGGTTTGTAATTGTAATTTAATAATAATAAATCATAGGACTGCAATCAAGGAAGATTATGTCAAATAATAGTTCAATTATTTGACTATTTTCAGATTGTCACGAAATTTCACTGCCAAGTAAACCTTTAATTTTAGATATCAGAGTTTCAGGCTGAAAAGGTTTGCTTATATAATCATTCATGCCGGCAGCAAGGCAGTTTTCTTTATCTCCTGCCAATGCATTGGCTGTTATTGCAATAATTGGAGTTCTACGGCTGGTAGTCGATTCTATTTCTCTTATTTTTTTAGTAGCAATGATGCCATCCATAACAGGCATTTGTATATCCATAAGTATAACATCGTACCTTGAAGATCCGAATTTATCAAGAGCTTCCTTGCCGTTATTGGCAATATCTATATTTTTCACAAGCTTTTGTATACTCAGAATTACAATTTTCTGATTAATAAGATTATCTTCTACAAGTAATATATTTGCATCACTCAATTTTATAAAATGTTCAGGTTCAAGTTTAGTTTGAATAAATTCATTATACCCGCTCTTTACTTCTTTTGTAACTGCTGCTCCTGTAGTATTGAATAAAAGGAAAAATGAAAATACTGTTGAATCTTTACCTGGAACAATAATTAACTGGCTTCCTGAATGTTCAATTATTTTTTTTGCTATTGTGAAATCATAATATAAATTCAGTTCATTTTCATAGACATGTGTTTCTTCAATCCCGGTTGCTTCAACAACTACCGGATCTATTTTTAAAGGTATATTGGCTTCAAGTTTGAATGATAACTCACAGTTTTTATCCGATTCTTTCAAAACTGAATATATAATCGATATTGTAATTTTTTGATCTGACGAATTACGTATAATATTTTCGATGATATTCAGGAAAATCTGTTTTACCTGCACCGGATCGCCTAACAAATTATAATGTAAATCTGAATCTGTTAAAAGATTAATTGTAATTCTGTCGTGATTTAAAGTTTGAAATAAATTTATAGTGCTTTTTAATGTGCTCTGTAAATTAAAACTGATTTTTGTTGCTGAAATGCTGAATTCCAGAGTTGAAACCTTAGAGATATTATTTACAACATTTACCAGATTGTTAGTTGATGCCTGTATCGTTTCCACCAAATCAGTCTGCTGTTCATCAATTTTGGTAGATGAAAGTAAGTTACTGGTAACCATAATATTGTTAAGAGGGGTACGAATCTGATGGGATAGTTTTGAAATAAATTCTTCCTTTGTTTTAACCTGATTATTCAGGTTACGGATTTGTTCCATAACCTGTGAATTCATTTTTGAAACCAGGGCAACATAAACCTGACAAACTATATACACTCCTATATAGGAAACAATCAGCTTCCATTTAAACAGAGCCGGTAATGCAAAACTTTTGTTCCACTCAAACGGCAGGAATAAAAATAAAATACAGACAATTAATGCAATGGCTGTTATAATCGATCCTTTTTTAATGCTGTAAAAGAAGACAGATATTACCGGAAAACATATTATCCATAATTTGCTTAATTCATCATTGCCTCCAATTAAGAATAAAACAAGAATAATGAAAAATAAAAGAGCTGCATTTATATGGATAAATATATTCTTCCATAGTTTGTTTCTTATAAGGTAAATATTGGCCATCAAGGCAAAAAACATGAAAAGCTGAACAACAGCAACAAGATAATTTTCGTTTATTAAATCTATTACAAACAATAAAGGAAATACAAATGATCCAAACCAACTTAATAAATAAATTAAATTAACGGTATTATTTATTTTCAAATCCTGGGAATCAGAAATATCAGCGTCAAATATATTCTTTAAAAAATTTGAAATGTTCATTATAAAGGTGTTTATTTTATGGATTACCAAACATACAACCTCATAAACAAGGATCAACCATATGTTAAAAGTAAAAAAAAATCCTTAATCATTATAATCTATTCTTAATTACATAGAAAAATAAATTATGGTAAATCTTAATACTTCTAATTTGTAGGTAAACTTATATTTTGGTATATTTGATATAATGACGGAATAAATGTGAAGATGTGCGATTTGAAGATGTGCAGATGTGTAATTTGAAGAATTGAAGATGTGTAATTTGTAGATGTGCAGATGTGAAGATGAAAAAACCGAAATAAAAAATTTAAAAAATAAAAATAACAAAATGAAAAATATAACTATCCTTTTGACAGTATGTTTAATAATGATAAAATTGTCTGCACAACAGAGTAACGTACCCACGGCTGATGTTATACAGAATTTTATTAAAACAAAGACCCTTGTTGTACTTGAAGATAATCCTTTGTCAGAATATAATATGGTTTTGAAGAGAGTAATGAGCCAGGAGTGGAAAATGACCCCTTTTGAATATATCAAATATAAAGATTTTGACAAGCAACGGCTTAATCCCGCCTATTCATTTATTGTTCTTACACAGGTTAAATATGATAAAGACAAAACCAACGCCAAATATAATTTTATAAGTCTTGTCATGGGAGGTTCGGCATATTCCCTTACTTCTATGCCTGATTTGTGTTCCATTCCATTATCGTACTACGGTGTCAGTGATGAAGATTACAGTTATAAGCTTGGTATTTTTCTAAGGTTTATGCAAAACCATGTAAAAATGTTAATGGATAACCCTGGTATGGCAAGCGAGAATATTCTGGAACATTACAATAAAAATATGAAGGAATTAAAAGGTAAAACACTTTACCTGGTAGCTAATGAGATGGCAAAAGATGTAAATACCGAGGCTAAAATTAAAAAAATATATCCCGGTCCTTTTAAACTGGTAACAAAGGATGAAATTCAGCAGGCCATAGCTGATAAGGTAGATATGGTTTTCCTTCATAAGGTAGGGCCGGAGAAAACAAAACTAAAAGCACGTGTATTTAAAATTTTAATAGGCGCAGCTGATGCCCAGTTTTATTATTTTGACTACCATATGATAAACGATAATGCCCCTGATGGGTTCCTCGCCAATGACTTTAAAAAGCTGGCGAGAAAGCTTTAATTCCTCTGATAATTCTTTGTGCGTAAAATGAAATTGTTAATAAATTGACCGAAATGAATTATTTGTCCATAAGAGCATTTAATATAGGGTACACCCAGGTGTCCCTGTCAATGTTATAAACAATAAAGTCACTGTCGAATTGCCAGTATGCCCAGCTAAAGCCGTATTTTTCAGCTGTTCGTGCCACGCAGGCTGTGTAACGTGCCCGTGAATCCATGTCTCCTTTATCGTAGGCACCAAATTCACCTAAAAATACAGGTCTGTCATTTTTTAACGACCAATCCGAAACAATAGCAAATTTCCTGTCTATGGTATCCCTATCTTCCGGGGTAGCCATCCATTTTATACCGGACAAATTCTTAAAGTCAGCCGCCCAGTAAGCCCCCTGATGCGTAAACCGCATAGGCTGGTAAAAATGTACAGTTACGATTATATTTCTGTCATTATTTGGAAGTGCCAAATTATAAAGGCTTTCTATACTGTTCCAATGACCAGGACCAATGATAAGAGTACGGTTTGGATTTGTCTCACGAATAATTTTCAAGGCATCCGATAAAAATTTGTTCCATAACTCATCTGTGAGTTTTTGATTGGGTTCGTTTAAAACTTCGAACAAAACATCATTTGGTTGACCCTTATACCGCGAAGCAAGTTGTTTCCATACTGACAGGAACATTCCTTCTTTTGCCACGGGATCGGCTGCCATAGCCTCATATTCATGCATATCAAGTATAATCATCAACTTGGCTTCAAGTCCCTTTTTAACAACCCAGTCAAGGGTTTCCAGCCAGGTAGAGGAAATTGTAAAAGAGCCATCCATATATGCAAAAGGTGTTAGGTTTACTCTTATTGTAGAAAAACCGGCTTCCTTAATCATCTGGAAATACTTTTCCTTAAACCGCCCTTTTGTATGATCACTCCATAAAGCTTTGTCATAACCTATAATATTAACTCCTCTGCCCATTTTCTTACATTGCTCCTTTGCAAAATTATTTTGAGCCGATAGATTACCAGGAATAATAAATAAAGCGATAAAAAAAATAGCAGAAGAAATTGCCCTTAGCAAGGATAAATGTTTCATGTGAATAAATTTTTCTAATTAATCTTTAACTTTTGATAATAAACAATAAAAATAAATAAATGAAAATTAATATCAGTTAAACTTTTATATTATTTCAAAACACTTCCCCAAGATTGAAGAAGAACCCGTGGGAACCTCCAATGCCAAATCCGTAATCTATACAAGCATTGGTATCTGATGTTTTATTAAATTTTATTCTGATACCTGCCCCATAGCCCGGAATTATTGTGTGCAGCTGGCTGTTGATGTCTTTAAGTATAGATTCACCATTGGCAAATACAACTCCTCCCAACAGTCCGTTATCTGTAATATGGAAACGATACTCTGTTTCGAGATATACCAGGTTGTTGCCGGTATACCTTCCCTGAACATAACCCCTGCCGGTATTATTGTAATCATCCCAGCCTATGGTCGGTAATTCAAGGTATGCAGGCTTACCAACCAGTGTGAGGTTATTATAACTCCAGAAGGCCAATACATTACCACTAGATGCAGGGAATTTGACATATTCCCTGATATCTATAAGCATAGACTGCCAGTTTAAGTCGCTGCCTAAAAAAATAAAATTTGGTCTGTACTGAACACTGAAGTATGTTCCTCCAATAGGATTAACTGAATTTTTACGGGTGTCATAAAGAAAATTGGCTGAAACACCCGAAGCTATGGACCTTGAATTTGTTACATCCCTAATAAATTGTGAATATACCTTACCGGTGTCAGAGTTTGTAGTAATGTCCCAGTACAGGTCAAGATTATACCCTATTCCCAGAAAAAAATTGTCAAAAAACTCATGGTAGGTATACTGATAAAATCTTATATATGAATAATCGATTCGCAGAGCTGAAGTTAAAGATGAATGATTGCCTAATCCGTAAGTGTAGGTTGGGAATTTATAATACCGCCAGTCTCCGAAAAAATGGATTTTGTACTTATCCAAATAAACACTTGAATTTATATTCATCCAATATTGATGAAACTGAGAATAATATACGTTCGCTGTAATATTTGAATATTTATTTTTTTGATAATCAGTATAAAAAGATGTACTGGTTGTAATGGCTCCTGTCCATCCTGTTGCCAGGGTATATGCAGCTGCTGGTATAATAGAAAAAAACGGGCCTAATCCCTTGGTTTTAGATGAATCGATGCGCAGGTTTATATGGAAAAGATTTTTTAGAATGTCGTAACAATCTATTTGTTTATGAATTGATTGAGGTAATTTGTTCTGAATAATTGAACTGCTGTCCCTTACCATACTGTAAATGTCATCTACATTTGAAAAAAGGGAATTACTGAAGAAATTAAAGACAACGACAAATAATATAACTTTTGAGCAGGGAGTTATTTTATTTATTAACGAATAGAAGGCTTTCATTAAATATTTATTATGTATTTATTCAGAGTGAGTGCAAAAAGCAAATATACATGTTTGAATAGACACTTTACAGGCAAAAAACCTGCATTATTGTTTATTCATTATTTTAACAGTATTGTATAAAAATATCCATAAATATATAGTATAATCATCATTAAGTCCAAATGACAATTATATGTAAAAAGCAGGTTTCGAAAAATTATAATACTTTTACTGAATTATACGCGATAATATATTTATCAGATTTTTATCGCAATAGTCAACAATACCTAATAATCGACAATACTTTATAAATCAATTAATATAATGGCAGAAGACAACAAAATTATTTTTTCGATGGTTGGGGTTAGTAAGACCTATCCACCCCAGAAAAAAGTTCTTAATAATATCTATTTATCCTTTTTTTATGGGGCAAAAATTGGAATTATAGGATTAAATGGTTCGGGTAAGTCATCTTTATTAAAAATTATTGCTGGTATTGAAAAATCGTTTCAGGGCGATGTTGTTTTTTCACCGGGCTATTCTGTAGGTTACCTGGAACAGGAACCAAAACTTGATGACAGTAAGTCAGTTAAAGAAATAGTACAGGAAGGTGCAGCTGAAGTAGTTGCTTTATTAAAAGAATATGAAGAAGTAAATAACAAGTTTGCCGAACCGATGTCGGATGAAGAGATGACAAAGCTTATTGAGAGGCAGGGAGAGTTAACCGAAAAAATCGATCATGCTGGTGGTTGGGAACTTGACAGTAAGCTGGAAAGGGCAATGGATGCCTTACGCTGTCCGGACGGGGATACATCGATTGCAGTATGTTCCGGTGGAGAACGGCGCCGGGTAGCTCTTTGCAGGTTATTACTGCAGGAACCGGACATTTTGTTACTTGATGAGCCAACCAATCATCTGGATGCAGAATCGATTCAATGGCTTGAAATGCATCTCCACCAGTATAAAGGTACAGTAATAGCAGTAACACACGACCGGTATTTCCTGGATAATGTGGCAGGCTGGATACTGGAGCTCGACAGGGGGGAAGGTATACCCTGGAAAGGAAATTATTCATCGTGGCTGGAGCAGAAATCGAACAGGCTGGCTCAGGAAGAAAAAACTGAAAGTAAAAGAAGAAAAACCCTCGAGAGAGAGCTGGAATGGGTAAGAATGGCACAAAAGGCAAGACAGGCTAAATCAAAAGCCAGGCTTGCCGCCTATGACAGGATGATGCAGGAAGACATCAAACAAAAGGAAGATAAACTGGAAATATATATTCCAAATGGTCCCCGCTTGGGAGACAAGGTTATAGAAGTTATTAAAGTTTCAAAAGCATTCGGTGAAAAGGTTTTGTTTGAAGATCTTAATTTTAAACTGCCACCTGCAGGTATTGTAGGGATAATAGGCCCAAACGGAGCGGGTAAAACTACTTTGTTCAGGCTTATTATGGGTATGGAAAAGCCTGACAGCGGATCTTTTGAAGTAGGGGAAACAGTAAAGGTGGGATATGTCGATCAGTCACACACGGACATTGATCCTGAAAAAACTGTTTACCAGGTAATTTCCCGGGAGGCAGAACAAATTCCTCTTGGAGGTAAACTTATTAATGCCCGTGCTTATGTTGCACGGTTTAATTTTTCAGGAGCTGACCAGGAAAAGAAATGTGGAGTACTTTCCGGGGGCGAGCGTAACCGTTTGCATTTGGCATTGACTTTAAAACAGGAAGCTAATGTACTATTGCTTGATGAACCGACGAATGATATAGATGTTAATACATTACGTGCACTGGAGGAAGGACTTGAAAACTTCGCAGGTTGTGCGGTCATTATATCGCATGACAGGTGGTTTCTCGACAGGGTTGCTACACATATACTGGCATTTGAAGGAAATTCAAGTGTATATTACTTTGAAGGAGGGTATTCAGATTACGAAGAAAACCGTAAAAAGAGACTGGGTGACGATATGCCGCACCGGATTAAATACAAGAAGCTGGTTAAATAATGTGCAGATATGCAAATTAAAATTCCTAAATAATGGGCAATGATAAAAAAATTTAATATTGGAAATTACTTTTAATTTTGCATAACCTAAAACCTAATTTGCACCTTAGCACATTGGAAATTTTGTACATAATACCATGAAGCCTTCAATCCCAAAAGGAACCCGCGATTTTTCGCCGGTTGAAATGCAAAAACGTAATTTTATTTTCGATACTTTAAGACAAGTATTCCGGCTGTATGGATATCAGCAAATAGAAACACCGGCAATGGAAAACCTTTCCACGCTGCTTGGTAAATATGGAGAAGAAGGTGACAAGCTGCTTTTTCGTATTCTCAATTCCGGGGATTTTTTATCAGATGTTAAGGATAGTCAAATTGTTGAACGTAACCTGAATCAATTATCGGCACTAATGTGTGAAAAGGGCTTACGGTATGATTTAACAGTTCCGCTGGCACGTTATGTAGTCCAGAACCGGGATTCAATTAATTTTCCATTTAAAAGATTTCAGATTCAGCCTGTGTGGCGGGCTGACCGCCCACAAAAAGGCAGGTACAGGGAATTCTATCAATGTGATGTTGATGTCATAGGAAGTGAATCATTGCTGAATGAAGCAGAGCTTATCCAGATTATAGATGAAGGGTTTCAGCGATTAGGACTAAAGGTGGTAATAAAAATGAACAACAGGAAAGTCCTGTCAGGCATTTCTGAAATTATAGGTGAACCTGGCCGCTTAGCAGAAATTACCATTGCAATTGATAAAATTGATAAAATTGGCCTGCAAAAGGTTAAGGAAGAACTGGTTCAAAGAGGTTTGGCAAATTCTTCAATTGAGAAATTGGAAAAGTTTTTGACTATAGAACAAAAAGATAATGGCTTTAAATTAAATGAACTTAAAAATTTACTGTCAGAATCCGTTACAGGAATAAAAGGGCTGGAAGAACTGAGTAATATATACAACTATCTAAATATTGCCGGCATTTCTGCACCCGTGGAATTTGACCTTACCCTGGCAAGAGGGTTAAGTTATTATACAGGAGCTATTTTTGAAGTTAAATCTTTGGATGCTGAAATGGGAAGTATTTGTGGGGGAGGCAGGTACGATGACCTTACCGGAATCTTTGGTTTGCCGGATGTGTCAGGTGTAGGTATTTCATTTGGTGCCGACAGGATCTATGATGTCATGAATTCATTAAACCTTTTTCCTTCAGAGTCGGCACAATCGACTCAAATTATGTTTGTTAACTTTGGTCCTAAGGAAGAATTATACTGTTTGCCGCTTGTTAAAAAACTCAGACAGGCAGGAGTAAAAACAGAACTATATGCCGGATTTGCTAAAATGAACAAACAGATGAATTATGCTAACACACGCAAAATACCTTATGTTGCTATAATTGGCGAAGAAGAAATAAAAAACAACGACATTACATTAAAAAATATGAGTTCAGGTGATCAGGGCAAAGTAAGCTTTGAAGAATTAGTGCCAATTATCCTCAGGAATGAAAAAGCATAAAGATTAAAATACCATATAAAGGGTATTTAAAAGGAATATTATTGTATTTACATTTGTTCTATGAAAAGAATTTTAAAAACAGAAAAAATTATTTTTATAACAAGGTTATTTAATTCAGGAATACTGGTTGCACTTATACTTTTAGTTTCCTGCAGGCATGTACCGTCTTATGAAATTTATGGTAGTGTTAAAGGAGTTAAAACAGGTAAAGTATATCTTCAGAAATTTTATAATAAGTATTTTGTAACTGTTGATTCAGCTGTTATCCAAGACAATAAGTTTCACCTTCAAGGTACTGTGGAATTACCGGAGCTATATGGTTTGACAATAGATACAAATAATTACCCTTTGTTTGTATTTTTAAATGCCAACGATCACCTTTCAGTAATTTTAGATACTTCCGGTTTTAAAAAGTCTGTTATCACCGGTTCTCCCGATAACGATCTTTTCTATAAATATAAACTGGACGATAAGGATATACGCATAGACTCATTTATACAGGAACATCCCAAATCATTGGTCTCAGCTTATATACTTTACCGTGACTATTCATACCGGTTATCTCCGGAAGAGATTGAAAAAAATATCAGCTTGCTTGATCCATCCTTTGCCAAAACACAATATGTTAATGTTTTGAAAGATTTAGCCGTGACCCTGCGTAAGGTTCAGACAGGCAATAAAGCTCCGGATTTTGTATTGCCCGATACCAGTGGGAAGGAGGTAAAATTATCCGATCATTTTGGTAATTACCTGTTGCTCGATTTTTGGGCTTCATGGTGTGGTCCATGCCGTCGCGAAAACCCTAACATCGTAAAGGCTTATCTTAAATACAATCCTAAAGGGTTTTCAATTGTGAGTGTTTCTCTGGACAGGAAAAGGAAGAACTGGATAAAAGGAATAGAAGCCGATCATCTGACATGGACACATGTATCTGATCTTGGGTATTGGAACAGCACCGTCGCACATCTTTATGGAATACGGTCCATACCTTCAAACCTGTTACTTGATCCAAAAGGAGTTATTATTGCCAGAAATATATACGGGAATGAGCTTGAACAAAAACTAGATTCAATTTACGCTAAAAAATAAAGGAACTATCTTTAAAAGTTAATTGGTAAATCAATGTATATTATCAATTTCAATAATCAATTTCAATAATCAATAATCAATAATCAATAATCAATTAGGCATATCTTCAAGAAGTTTATTTGATTTTTCTCTTATTTTCCCTAACAGCCAGGTTCTGAACTCAATTTCAGCTACATACAATTTCATAACTTTTTGTGCGGGGAGTATTTTTCTGAAACGTTTATTATAATCTTCAAACAGTAATTCTTCTGATTTAAATATTTGTGAATATTTGTTAATTGTTACATCAACATCATTTTCAGTCATAGTAGCAGAATTCTGCATAAAAAAACTTGTAAGTTTTCTTTTTTCAGTTGCCAGTTTATTCTTTTTTTCAAGATATTCATTATAAACAGGCCAGAATTGCTGGGCTTCAGATGGAGTTATGTTCATCCGCTGCGTATAAAATGCCACACGCTGAGCTTCAATTTTACTTCGAAAATCTTCCCCGGTTTTTTCCTGTGCTTTCACAGTAATTGAAAAAACTATAGCTGTTAATATGACTATAAACTTGTTAAAATGCATTTGTTAAAATTTATTTATATTGTCAGGGTATGTATTCATTGAATTCAATTTTATCCTATTAGAAATTTTTACATAGCATCTTCTATTGTATTTATATCTATATCTTCTTTTGACAAATATTCTATTAAATGTTTAGAAGTTTCAGGTTTATTAATATTAAGAGAATCAACCTGAGCAACTGAAATATTTTCTGCAACCTCAAGCTGATAAATTAATTCATTTTCATCTGTTTCATTTACGATTGAAAATTCAATATTATGTCTTAGTTCACTAACTGATAATTTTTTGGTAAAGGAATGATTATATATTCCAAGGCCAAATAAACATACCAATACTAAAAATGTAACGGTCAAATAAACAAATTGAGGACGCATCGCTGAAAATGATCTCACAGGATGTTTCCTTTCTTCTATGGAGCTAATTTTATCAGTAAGCCGTATGGTAAAATTATCAAAATAATTTTCAGGAACAATAAATGGATTTTCCTTTGAAATATCTTCCAATAAGGGTTTTATGTTTTTTTTATCACTCATTGGTCTTTTTTAATATTTGACTTATAAAAATAGAAAAGGTTTAATCTTTTTTAAGAAATAATTCAATTTTTTTTACAGCATGGTGGTAAGAAGCTTTAAGAGCACCTACCGACGTATCAAGTATTTTTGACATTTCTTCGTAGGGCATCTCTTCGAAATACTTAAGGTTAAATACTATACGTTGTTTTTCAGGCAGTGTGAGTATTGCTTTCTGCAGCTTTTTCTGTAAGTCATCTCCTGAAAAATAAACGTCGGATTCAAGTGAATTTGATAATTGTCTTTCAACATCCACTAAAGGAACCAGGAATCTTCTTTTTTTCTGGCTTAAATACGTTAAAGCTTCATTAGTAGCTATTCTGTACAGCCAGGTATAAAGCTGCGATGCTTCCCTGAAATCTTCCAGTCCGTTCCACACCTTGATAAATGTATTTTGAAGGACATCATCAGTATCGTCGTGATCGATCAATATTTTACGTATATGCCAGTACAAACGTTCGGAATATTTCCTGACAATCAGATTAAATGCATAATGCTGACTTTCCTTTTCACGAAAAATCGACAATAATTCTTTATCCGAGTAGTCAGTCATTTAGTTTATACTTAATATATTAATCCCTGTAAACAATTCTTAAAAGGGAAGGGTAAACTATTAATAATAGTGGCAGGGCAATAATAAAACCACCAATTACAGCGATTGCTAATGGCTGATGCAACTGTGCCCCGGCACCTATGCCGATTGATAATGGCAGTAAAGCTATAATTGCTCCTGTTGCTGTCATTAATTTAGGCCTTAACCTGGTTGAAATAGCATAATTAATAGAAATATCTACATTTGAAGTGGAACGTAAAGTCATAAATTGCTGGAAAGTAAATATAGCATTTTCACCTATTATACCAACTATCATTATCAAACCTGTATAACTTCCTACATTCAGAGGAGTGTGGGTAACAAATAAAGCAATAAGACTCCCTGCTGTTCCTGAAGCAGATATAAGTAAAATCACCAGGGCAGCCCTGAAATCTTTGAACAGAAAGAGGATTAGTGAAAATACCAATATTCCTGACAGAACTAATATAAGAAGCAGGTCGTTGAATGATTTCTTTTGTTCAGCATAAGCTCCTCCATATTCATAATGATATCCCTGAGGCAGGTACAATTTGGACAATTGATTCCGGATATCCTTCATAACCACACCAAGGTCCCTCCTATTCAATCGTGCAGAAACAATTCCTACTGATTGTAGGTTATCCCTTTTTATTTCGGCAGCGCCTTCCTGCGTTTCAATATCAGCCAGGTCGGTGATAGGCTTTAATTTACCATTGTTTAGGAATATAAACTGATTCTTAATATCCCTCAGGCTGCATTGCATTGAATTGGGATATATCATCCGAATGTCTGTGCGTTGTTCCTTTTCCTGAACGCTACCAACTATTGATCCCTGGAGCTGTGTCTGTAACTGGTACTGAAAAGTGTCGGGCGGAATTGCAAACAGTGCCAGTTTTTGTTCATCAGGTCTTACAATTACAGATGGTCCTGCAATTGTTACACCATCAAACACATCTGCAGTTCCAGGTACCTTTTCAATTATTTCAGCTACTTGCCGTGATAAAGTATTCAATACCACATGATCGTTGCCAAATATCTTAATTTCAATAGGCTGCACCGATTCTGTTAAATCACCGAGCATATCATTGATTACCTGTCCAAAATCGACCCTTAAAGCTGGCTGAGAAGATTCAATTTTTTTTCGTATATCATCTATTACTTCTTCAGTGGAACGGTTACGTTTTTTTTTCAGTTGTATAAGGTAATCACCATAATTAGGCTCTGTAATGAAAAAACCCATCTGGGTACCGGTCCTCCTGGAATAACTTTTATATTCAGGTTCACTTATAATTATTTTTTCCACTTCCTTCAATATCCTGTCCGTTTCTTCCAGTGATGTACCCGGGGGAGATGTATAATCCAAAACAATGCTCCCTTCATCCATTTCGGGTAGAAATCCTGTTTCAAGGTTAGGCAGAATGTAAATAATACTTAAAACTATGATCAAAATAAATCCCAGGCTTAGAGCAGGACGATGGATAAAATATGTAACCCATTTTTTTGGTTTGACATATTTTTGACCGGGATTTATTTTTCTTTTAAAAATGTTTTGGGAAAGTAAAAGGTAAATAACAGGTAAACCTAACCAGGTAACAAAAAAGGAACACACAAGAGTGATAATCATAGTCTTTGTTAAAACCGTGAAGTATGCCCCTGCTACTCCGCTCATTAGCACAAAAGGAATAAAAATAACTATTGTACTCAAAGAGGAACCAACCATAGAAGGGAAAAGGTATTTAATAGTTTTATAAACAAGGTCTAAGGTTGAATCTCCAGGGTATTCCTCGTGGGTTCTGTGAATTTGTTCCACCACCACCACCGCATCATCTATTATTAATCCTATAGCAGCAGCTATGGCACCTAAAGTCATAATATTTAATGTGTAGCCAAAGGTGAACAAGACAATAATTGTCAGCAGGATAGTTACTGGAATGGTGAAAAAGATAGTAAGGCCGGCGTTAACGGATCGTAAAAATAATATTGAAATACATATGGCAAGAATTAAACCAATCCACAGACTTTCGTTAACACTGCCGATAGCATCTTCAACAAATTCAGCCTGATTATAGTAAGGTGCAATACTGACACCTTTAGGCAGAATATTTTCCAGTTCCTTTTGTTTTGCCAGGTAATTTTTTGACAGTTCAACAAGGTTTGCATTTGGTTGTTTTAATACTGCTACAAGCAGGGCCTGTTTGCCGTTTGCATTAATTTTGGTATATTCTTTCCGTTCCTGAATTTGCACGTTAGCAATATCTTTCAGATAAATAACCCTTTTATGATCGTTCTTTATCACTACATTTTCAATATCAGATTTATTATATAACCCGGCATCGGTTACTGTAAGGTAGAGACGATGGTATTCAGAAAGTAATCCGTTAGAGTTTATAAAATTTGTATGTGAAAGAGCATTTGAAACCATCATTGGAGTTGTTCCAAATGAACTCATTCTCTGAACGTTTAAAACTACCCAGAATTCTTTGGTTTTACCTCCTATAATATGAACTGACGATACACCGTCTATTTGGGATAAGAAAGGTTTAACTATATAATTTGCAATTAAATTAAGTTCAATAGGTGTTTTAGAATTACTTTCCAGGGTAAAACCCATAACCGGAAGTATTGAAGGGTTCATCTTCTCCACTGAAATATGTACACCTGAGGGTATATCAGTCTTAATCTCGTTAATCCGGGATTCAAGCATCTGCTTGTTTAAATTTATATCGGAGTTCCAGTTCAGAAATGCTGATATTTCGCACGTTCCCCTGCTGGTAGTGCTGCGGATAAGTTTTAAGTCTGGAACCTGTTTAATAGCATTTTCCAGTGGACGGGTGACCAGTATCATCATTTTGTCCACTGGCTGATCCCCATAATCTGCTATAACCTTCAACTTAGGGAAAGTAATTTCCGGAAATAAAGACACCTGCATTTTATTGTAAAAGAATAATCCAGATACAATAATTGCCACCAAAATAAGTGTAACCGGGTTCTTATATACCCGAAAAAAATCTTTAAACATTTAAATATATGACTTACAATTTATTGATCGATTAAATACTGGTGTATATTTTATATATTAGTTATCTATAGCCTGTTCAACAAGAATTTCAAATTTTGAGCTAGTTTCGTCAGAAGGAATATCATGGGTTTGTTTCATTAGAATGCCAATAACCTGGTATTTAGGATCAGCAAAATACAGTGTATTAAAATATCCTCCCCAGCCGAAGGTACCTGCACTTCCTTTACCACCTGAAGCTTCACCTTTTTGATTGGTGATTCCAAATCCGAGTCCAAACCCTGCATTTGCATCAAATAAATTACCTACCTGATTTTCCATCATAAATTGTACTGTTGTCCTGCTAAGTAACCTTATTCCATTTAGTTCCCCATAATTCAGGTACATTTGAAGAAAATTTGCGTAATCTTCAGCAGTACTTGACAGTCCGGCACCTCCTGCAAAAAAGGTTTTGGCACCTTTAACCGGATAATCACAATCAAATGCCTCATTACCGGCAAATTTTATCCATTTCCCATCCTTAATTGTCTGCGCAGTTACAAGCCTTCCTTTTTTTGAATCAGGCAAATAGAAATATGTATCCTTCATATTCAAAGGTTCAAATATTCTTTCTTTAAAAAATTTATCCAGCGGTATACCTGACATTTTTTCAATAAAATATCCCAGAACGTCAAGCCCCTCACTATAAGTAAATTTTGAGCCAGGTTCGTGGTGCAAAGGAAGTTTGGCCAGTTTTAAAACGTTTTCCCTGATGGTTACATTTTTAGTTGTAAATCCATCTATTATTCCCGCCTTCTTATATATTTTTCTGAAATTATCATCGTCAATCATGCCATAACCAATCCCGGATGTGTGTGTCAGCAGGTTTCTGATTGTTATCTGTTTTTTGGCCGGTCTTGTAAAATATGAGGTGTCTTTTTGAATCAATGAATCCAGGATGACCATGTTTTTAAATTCAGGAATATACCTGGAGATCGGATCATCAAGACCGAATTTTCCTTCCTCCCAGAGCATCATTACAGCTGTAGTTGTTACAGCTTTGGTTTGGGAAGCAATTCTGAAAATATCATCCCGTTTCAAATGCCTTCCTGATTCATTATCAGCCATTCCAAAAGCTTTGAAATAAACTATTTTTCCATTTCGTGCAATGAGTGCTACTGCACCGGGGATTTCATTTTGTTTTATGGAATTGCTTAACATAGAATCAATACGGGCAAGCCTGATTTCGGACATACTTTCGTTAATCGCAGGAGTTTCAGTAAGATAAGGAGTAAAATTTTTCGACTTGGTTTGTGAATAAGAAACAATTGAAAATGATAGTAAAATAAAGGATATTACATTTCTCATAATCGTATAGTTTAAATAGTTAATTAATATCTTTTCTTTATTTATTTTACAATTACTCTTGCAGTATCGGGCAAACCATAATTACCTGTCAAAACTATTCTGTCAGAACTTTTAAAAAACGGTTTAAGTATTTCTACCATGCTGTCTGATTCCATTCCCTTTTTTATTGGTATTTTAACTGCTGTACTGTCATTAACCAGTTTCATAACCCAAAAGTCAGTAAGAGTTTCATTAGATAATACAGATTGCTTTGGCAATACCTGAGTTTTAACTGATGAATTCTTTTTAATAAATACCTTTGCAATTAAATTTTCAGGCAAAAGTTCATTTGTCATGGGATTAACGACATAATTTTCTGTCTGGGATTGCACATCCATGACAGGTAATTTTCTTACTATCACACCGTCAATAAATCTATTATCATTTATTTGCACCTTGCAATTGCTGTTCAATTTTACATATTCCCTAAGTTCAAACGGAACTTCCAGTATAAATACCAGGCTGCTTTGCTCAGCCACTTGTGCCAGCTCTTCACCTTCCTGAACATAATCACCTTTTTGATGTGCCATACTGGAAACCACACCTGAATTAGCTGATTTTATAATTATAAGGCCTTTAATATTCAAAATTGAATCAGCGTATGAGGACTTCTGATAAGCAGCAGCTTCTTTTGTAACAAGAGTAAAAATAATCTGTCCTTTTACTACCTCATCACCAGGATTCACATCAATAGATTCAATTACACCCGACGAAGATGCTTTAATTATATTTTTATGTAAAAAACCTGAAACTGCATTTAATGAAACAGATTCAGCCATTGGTTCATTGGTTGCAGTTATAACTGTTACAGGTGTTATAGTTGCAACTTTATCATCAGCAGTATCTGCATTATGCACACATCCTGAAATGCCGAGACAGGCTCCGGAAAATATTAAGCAAAGATATCTAATTGTTAAAGGATGTCCTGTCATTATTGCATTAAATAATTAAGTTCGTTAGTAAGCAGTAATTCTTTAAGTTGAACCTGGGATAAGCTCATGTTAACCGTAATATAGTTTTTTGCAGCATTAATGAATTCAGTAACTGACATATTTCCATAATTTAGTTGAACCCTGGACATATTTATAAGTTCTTCAACCGAATGCAGCTGAGTTTTTAATTGTTCTTCGACCACTTTATTATCTGAAAGTTCCTTATTCAATTGGGCAACCTGTTGCTGAAATTGGTTTTTAAAAAATGTTTCGTAATTCAACCTTGAATCTTCGGAAATTGCAAGTTTTTGATAATCAATCTTTTTTAGATGTCCATCATAAATAGGGATACTTAAATTTAATCCTGCGCTAAACCCATAATGCTGATAAAAATTAAAGGAGGTGGAACTTATAAATCCCGCATCTGCCTGCCAGCTTAATTTAGGATGATATCTTAAATCAACGGAAGCTTTTTCATTAATAATTTTTAAGCTGTCAAGTTTATATTGCATTAATAGGGGAGACGAATTTATGTCTTTCCTATCCTTTTTAGACACTGCCGGTACAGTAAAACTTGTGCTGTCAGGCTCATTTATTCCGCACAACTGATTAATATTGTATATATCTTTTTTTAGTTGGGCCATTAACTGGTTTATTAATATTTCCTGGCTTTGTGTTTCAATTAGAAGTGACAAGTAATCCGTTTGTTTATAAATACCTTTATCTGACAGGTTTTTTAATATATCTTTTTCTTCATGCATGAGTTTTAAAAATTCCTGATTGAAAGTATATTCATTGTAATCAGAATACACGGCAAGATATTGGTTTGTAATGGTCCTTATCAAATCATTTGTTGAAATTTTTTGGGAATTTGTTAATGATTGTTTTTGGAGGTTTATTGCATAGTATTTATTAGCCAATGTTTTAGAATTGAAAATATATTGCTGCACTCCAATAGTTGCTATATATGCGGCGCCATTGGATATGACATCATCATAGCCGTTAATTCCGCCATTAAAAGTCGGAGCATAAAACAGGGATACATTTCCGGTAATCTGTGGCTGCTGTGCGGCCTTTACTGCAAGACTATCCAGATTGGCTGTGCTCAACTGGTTTATATAATCTTTTAACAATGGACTGTTTTGAAGTCCTTTGTCTATGTAGTATTCCAGCGACTGGGATAAACAGTTTATATTAGAAAATAATACTATAATTACAAAAAGTATTCTCAGCATTGAATACGCAATTTTATTGATGTGATAAAGATAATAATTAGAATAAAAATCCATTATTAATTTTGACATTGTATTATTTATAAAATTCGTATATTTATTTCTTAAATTCTTAGTCATGAGAACATTATTTTTATCCGTACTTACCATTATTTTTACTTTTACCGGGCATTGTCAGCAAATACCTGTTCCTTCAGATAAACATGCAACTCCTGAAACAGTGAATCTTTATCAATCCATGTGGAGATTACAGAAGAAAGGAATAATGTTTGGACACCAGGATGACTTAATGTGCGGTTATACATGGTGGTATGAAAAAGACCGTTCCGATACAAAAGATGTTACAGGGGATTATCCTGCAATTGCAGGTTTCGAGTTAGGAGGCATTGAATTGGGAGACAGCCGTAGCCTTGATTCAGTTAGTTTTGAACAAATTGCAGAACAGGTAAGGATTCATTATAAAAGGGGAGGTATAATAACTATAAGCTGGCACCTCAGGAACCCGTTAACTTCACAATTGGCGGTTGGAAAATCAAGCCACCATAACGGAAGTGCCTGGGATGTAAGTTCTAAAGATGTAGTGGCTTCGATTCTGCCGGGTGGTGCAAATAACGATTTATATAATAAATGGCTAGATCGTCTTGCTACTTTTTTTATCAGTTTAAAGGATAATAAGGGAGTTCCAATACCTTTCATATTCAGGCCTTATCATGAACATTCAGGTAGTTTTTTCTGGTGGGGAACCGGGTTGGCAACAGATGATCAGTATTCTGCATTATGGAGGTACACAGTAGGGTTTCTAAGGGATAAAAAAAATATTCATAATATTTTGTACGCATATAATACTGACAGGGTAACCAGCCTGGAACAATATATGAAAGGTTATCCGGGAGATGACATAATAGATTTTTTGACTATTGATATGTATGATCGTGGCGAACAATTTAATAATGAACTGGATACAGCATTAAAATTTGTAACTGAAGCAGCTGCCTCAAAAAGTAAAATTGCCGCATTGAGTGAAACAGGGCAAAGACGAGGCATGACTGACTGGTGGTCGAAGGTATTGACTCCTATAGTAAATAAGTATGCCGTATCATATGTGTTAACGTGGCGTGACGGATATAATATTAAATTCAAAGATATACCGAGATTTTCAAAACCTTTTCCGGACGATTTCCTGAATTTTTACAATAATCCACGGTCTTTGTTTCTTAAAAAAATAGCAGCAGAAAAAGTTTATAAGCGTCACTAACTAACTATTCTATTTTTACCTGGTTAAAAATTACTTCAAATACATGACAATTGTTCTGCCATAGATATGATATTTTCCAACCGTATTGTTCAGTGATTTTCTTAACAATAGCTAAACCAAGACCGTTACCCTGTTTACTGATAGGGGATTTGGAAAATCGTCTGAAAATGACAGAATTGTCTAAAGGACCATTTTGAGCGGTGTTAGAAACCAAAAATCTGTCTTCTTCAAGTTGTATGGTTATAACTCCATTTGGAGGAGTGTTAATAACTGCATTTTGTAAGAGATTACTGACCAGTACATCTAATAATATAGTATTTGCTTCTTTATTTATAGCAATATCATTTTGAAAGTCAATAATTACATTTTTACCTGCGGCCTGTAAAATGAAAAAATCAATTTGTCTTTGAATAATATCATTCAAACAAATTTTTTCATATTCGGGATAACGATTTTGGTCTAATTTTGAGAGCAAAAGTAAGTTTTTATTCAGACGGCTTAAACGGGCGATAGACTGGTTTAAATATTCAATTATTTCTGCCTGATGCCTTGTAATATGGTTAGTTTGCAGTAAGGTATCAAGTTTAGCCTGGAATACGGCCAGTGGTGTTTGAAGTTCATGAGAAGCATTTTCTATGAATTCCCTTTGACTTTGATAAATAGCTATGTTTTTATTAATTAATTTATTAAAAGACTGGTTAAGTCTCCAGAACTCTTCTATATCAGTTTCCAGCCATTGAGGGATTTCATTCTTATCAATTTCAAACTGCTCAATTTTATTCAGAGATACGTAAAACGACTTCCACAGCCTTACAGATAAATACCTGGTAATAAAAAATAAACCGGTAATTAATAAAACTATCATTACTGAAAATACTTCTATTGTGCTTCTGATAATATCATCCGGTTCAATCAGGTTAAGCCTGATCATTAAAGTATATGCTTTGTTTTCAATAATAATTGGTGACAATAATACCCGGTAAGGATCGTATTCCTTTTCAACCGGATCCAGAATTGAAAGATTGAAAATAGTGTCATGCTTTATATCCTCACGATACGGTTCAATTTTAATTGACCAGTCGGTTTTGTTCCAAATGTCAATTTCTGATTTTTTTAAGTTTGGAAGTGAGTATTTCAGAAAATCCTTTTTGCTTAATCTTAATGTCTTGCTTGTTTTTCTAAGGTATAACCACTGGGTAGTAAAATAATAAACAGGAGAAGTGGCTAATAAAATTATAAAAGCGAATAAAATATAGTACCTGAGTGTTGTTTGTAATAATTTTCTCTTTAATCTTGCCATGTGTACCCTAACCCATATATAGTTTTTATATAATCGTTTCCTCCAAAGTCATGAATCTTTTTCTTGATATTTTTAACATGGGTATATACAAAATCGTAATTATCTATCATCCCAGCCAATTCTCCTGATAAATGCTGTGCAATTTCAGCTCTGGATACTATTTTGTTTTTATTTTCGAACAAATAAAGCAATAATTCAAATTCTTTATGTGTAAAATCACCATCATTTTGATGTATTTTAACTATTTTTAAATTAGTATCTATTTCTATTTCATTGAAACTAATAATGGAGTTATCCTTAATATTTTTCCGGCGAACCACTGCCTGAACCCTTGCCAACAATTCTGAAATATGAAACGGTTTAATCAAATAATCGTCAGCACCGGTATTAAGACCTTCAATACGGGCAGGTAATGTATCTTTGGCAGATATAATTATTATACCGTCATTTCTCTTTAATTTTTTTAAGTATTCTATCAGATGTAAACCATTTCCATCCGGTAACATTATATCCAAAAGTATGCAATCATATATTTCACCAGAAATCAGATGGACAGCTTTGTCAAGAGTTGAAGCAACATTGCATATAATCCAGCTTTCAGTTAAATATGACTCTATACTTTTGGCTAAGTCAGGCTCGTCTTCTACAATTAGTATTTTCACCGGAATTAATTATTATTAATGTTGCAGGCAACCGACTTTTAAAAGTCCGTTAAATTTAATATTGGTAGTTTTTTAATACAAAGTTAATGAATGTATTGATTTTAATTTTGAAGATAATCTTCAGAATTTAATATTAAAGTAGGTTTAATACATGTGTTTGTTAATGTTTTCATAATTGAAAATTAACTATAGTATAAATAATCAAAAATATCTTTGTGCTTTATATCTTATGAACCCGGATACAAAAAATTATAAATAAGCCACCCGGGTTCGGGAAATTTAAAATAAAGAATTTAATATCTCAATAACTTAATCGACCCAAATGCAATCATGAAGACAGCCCGCATAATTTTAGCTACCGTAATTATCATATTTATTGTTTGTATATCATGGACAAATAATGATGGGACTATAAATTCAAAAAATGCAGATACTATTAATTATTTGCAAAATATTAAAAAAAGGGGAGGCTTTCATTTTTTTATAATAAGTGACTGGGGCTGGAATGGTTATAAGTTTCAACAGGAGGTGGCTAATGAAATGGGTATTATTGGAGATAAAACAGAACCCAAATTTATTGTTTCCTGTGGGGATAATTTTCAGTTATCAGGGGTTCAATCAGTGCATGATCCATTATGGATGATTAATTTTGAAAATGTTTATAAGAATTTGTCTCTTCAGGTTGAATGGTATCCTGTTTTAGGAAACCATGATTATAAAGGTAATACCCAGGCAGAAATTGATTATTCTAATATTAGCCGTCGTTGGAAATTACCTGATCATTATTACTCCTTCGCAAAAAAAATCAATGATTCAATATCTGTTCGATTTATTTTCCTTGATACTCCTCCATTTGTCGAAGAATATCACAAAAGTAATGGTTACCCGGATATTGCCAAACAAGATACAGCAAAACAAATTAAATGGCTGACAGAAACCCTGTCAAATTCAAAAGAACAATGGAAAATAGTATTTGGCCACCATCCTATTTATTCAGCCAGTAAAACTCATGGTAACACCCCTGAGATGATTAAGCAGGTCAAACCTATACTTGAAAAGTATAATGTTCAGTTCTATATATGTGGTCATGATCATGATTTCCAACACCTGAGAGAAAAAAACAGTAAGCTTGAATATATTGTAACAGGTACCGGTGGAGAACCCCGGCCAGCAAGTACTGATGAGCACAGTGTATTTAGTGGTTCAACACCAGGATTTTCAATTATTTCCTTCCGGGGAGACAGTATTAAAATTCATTTTGTTGATTCAAAAGGAGGATTAGTATATATGTATAGCAGAAGAATTAAGAAATAATTACAGATTGCTTATGGAATAAATGGTAATTATTAAATAAATCGACTGATTAATAATGGCTTATATTATAAGTTGAATGCTTTTTCATAGATTTTAATTTATTTCTTTTTAATATAGCTTCTGTTATTCAAGACTAAACAATTATAATATTTTAAAAAATAAACCATATCTGACATTAATGAAACCTAAATTTTATTTACAAATAACCTTTTGGATAAATTCACTATTAATACTTTTAGTTTCTTCAATTAATTTACAAGCAGGAGTTATTCAAGGAAAGATAGTAGATGCTGTTTCTCACGAACCTGTAGTTGGAGCTGTTATTACAGTTGAAGATCACAAAAATCATGTTACGGTTTCCGACCTATACGGGAATTATAGAATTGAAAATCTTCAGGTGGGAAAATTTGTAATTCATGCCAAAAGCCTTGGTTTTGAAAATTCATATACCCAGGAATTGGAGATAACATCTTTTGACCAAACTATAACCTTTGATATTTATATTAAACCAGTTAACACTCAGATAAATGAAGTTCAGATAACGGGCAAGACCTCCCTGGAAAGTGATGCCGGAGCCAGGGAATCAGAAAAGGTGGCATCAAATGTTGTTAATATTATTTCGGCCAAAGCTATAGAAATGTTACCCGATTTGAATGTTGCCAATGTGATGCAGAGAGTATCCGGTATATCCATGGTCAAAAACAGTTCGGGGAATAATTCACAGGTAATTATTCGCGGTATGCCTCCCAGGTACAATACTACTTTAATTAATGGCATTTCAATTCCAGGTACAAGTGAATCCAAAAGTTCCGTGTCACTGGATATTTTTCCTTCGGTTTTTGTGGGCCGGGTAGAAGTAATAAAGGCGCCAACACCTGACAATGAAGGTGATGCAATTGGCGGCATAGTTAATATAGAGATGAAAAATGCTCCTGATACAGCTGTATTGTTACTGGATGTTGCTACCGGCACCAATGAAATGCTTCTCGAAAATGGATTTTATACATTTGATTATCATGTCGTAAACGATAAAAACCCCGCTCAGATCCATGGACCGTATTATCAGACCAGCCCTTCAGATTTTCCTACAGCGAATCTGGTATTAAATCATATACAAGCTCCGCCTGACTTTTTAGGTACACTTTCGTACGGAAACCGTTTTTTAAATAAAAAATTAGGGCTGCTTATCTCCGGAACTTATCAAAATACCTACCAGGAGGTTATAAATGACTATTATAGTACTGAGGATTCGGCAAGTACCATAAAATTGACTTCAAAAAACATGGCTAAACTTTGCAATCAAATAAACAGGATAGGAGTTGTTGCAAAGCTCGATTATCATATAAATACAAAAAATCAGATAAGCATTTATAACAATTTTTTTAGTTTGGATGAAATTAGAACAAGAAACGAAAGGGACACTTCTTATGAAATAAACTGGGGTCGAGTATATTATTATCAATATACAAACCTGGATAAATCTAACCTTGAAAACCTGGTTCTCCAGGGCAAACATCAAATATCAGACCATCTTAATCTTGACTGGTCTATGGTTTACTCTGCAGGCAATTCAGTGTCGCCCGATTTGGTTACTGTTGCAACTACCAGGTCTATCCATCCGACTATAGAGCCTTTGTACCTTAGTTATTCTGATGCTGTAGACCGGCAATGGCAATGGAATTCGAATTCACAAAAATCAGCATATATAAACATTGATTACAAGACACTTTTATTTAACCATTTCTTTGAATTTAAAACAGGCGGGATGGCTATTGATAAGTATAGTTTGAATAATGAAAATGATTATGCCAGGCCTTTCCTTTTTACTATTAAATATCCTAATCCTAATGTAATCAGCATATATTCCCACAATCTATTGGATACCATGCCAACTCAAATCAGACTGGGAGATGCCCTTTATAATCCTGCAAATTTCAGGGCATTTGGGGATATATTTGCAGGGTTTGCGTTGTTCAAAACAAACTTCGGGAAATTAAATATATTGGGAGGTGTCAGGATTGAAAAAACTATTATGTCACAATCCCATAGGGAATTATTGTCGGGGCAGGATACAACAACTCATGGTTCTCAAAGCTATATCGATATATTACCCAGCATACACTTTAATTATACTCTGGATCAGGAACAAAACCTGCGACTTTCATTTTATACGGCAATTAACCGACCAACAATTGAGGAAGTGGTTCCTTATACCAGTGTATCTGTAAACGGCAGTACCTCTGGTAATCCCAATTTACAGCATGCTTATGGTTATAGTTTTGATGCGCGTTATGAAATTTATCCTTCCGGGGAAGAAGTTATCACAGGAGGTGTTTTTTACAAATATCTGAAGAACCCAATTGAAGAATATGTTAATGGTAATGGTGATTCCTATCCTGCAAATATTAAAAATTGCAGCAATTACGGGTTTGAATTGGTGGCCATTAAATACATCCGGAATTTTGGTATAAACGTAAATTATACTTATACCTATTCAAATATTGCAGATCCAAAAATATGGTTATTACCACTAGCTGATAATGGCAGAGGTAAAGATACAACCTTAATACAAAACAGGCCTCTGGCAGGTCAGTCCAAACATCTTATAAATGCGGCTTTAATTTACAGGGATAATAAATCAGGGTTTAAATGTCAGCTGACATACACGATGCAGGGAAAGAACCTGGTTGAAAGAGACCCTAATTACGGACTTGATTCCTACCAGTTAAATTATAACGACCTGGGATTAAGCCTTGATAAACGTTTGACTTCCAAATTGCATATATATGCAAAAGCCAGTAACCTTTTAAATGAAGGGTTACAATTTCAAACTGAAAATGGAATAAATACAAGAGAATTAACATCAAAACGGAGTTTTATCATTGGATTAAAATTAAATATATAAACCATCTAAATTTTTAATTATGAGAAGATTGAATTATTTATTAACTATCGGAATCGGAGTATTGATTTTTATGATAGGGTCATGTAAAAAAGACAACGGATCGTCATCCGTATCTGTAACCGGCGTAACCTTGAATCCTACAGCAGTAGTAACAGTTGGGGGAACACAGGTACTTAACGCAGTAGTAAGTCCCAATAATGCAACCAATACAAGTGTAGTATGGACCTCAAGCAACAATGCTGTTGCAACTGTAAATAATGCAGGAGTTGTATCCGGAGTTTCTGCTGGTATTGACACAATTACTGTAACTACGGTCAGCCAGGGTAAAAAAGCAAAATGCGTAGTTACAGTTAACAATAAATTTAATCCTAACTTAAGTGGTACTTTAACCAAATCTTTAACCTTACTTAAGGATTCATCTTATTTGCTTGTAGGAAATCTGACCTTGCCAAAAGGTGATACTCTGACTATTCAACCAGGTGTTAAAGTAAAAGTTACAGGTAATTATTCTTTTAACATAAGTGGTAATCTTGTATGTGTAGGAACATCTTCAGATCCTATTTTACTTACCACCAGCTTTAGCACTCCAGTTCCGGATTACGGATATTGGGGAGGATTTCAGTGTGATTCCTTCGCAAATGTTACCATCAAATATACCCAAATCAACTGGGCTGGTGGGCCTGCAGCAGATGGCAGCACTCAACCTGCCGTATATGTTGGAGGCACCCAGTTAACCAATTACGGTAAGTTTGTCATAATTGAAAATAACTGGTTTTATGACAGCTATGATGATGGAGTTTATATATCCGGTCAGGTTTCGTTTAGCATAAAAAGAAATGTTATGCAACATATGGGTAGTCCTGACGGCGAAACTTTTAAAATTAAATATGGTCCTACAGGAGATGTCGCATACAATTATGTTTGGTCAGCGGCTAACAACTGCATTAAGATAACTACAGGAAGCAATCTTCCCCAAACGGCAGTCAACGTTTTTAATAATACTTTTATTAATGGCGGTTGGCGTAAAGTAGGTGAAACAACCCAAGGTATACTTGTTGACGATAATGCAGTAGCAAACGTATATAACAACATTATAATCGGTTGCCAAAATGGTATTGATATCACATCAGCTTCAGATTATACAAATTGCAGAGAAGGCAACAACCTTGTATATATGATTGGATTTAGTGATTCTTTATTAAATGTAAAACAAACTCCATATAACGGACAGGTAGTTGCTAATTCAACCGATTTGGTTGACTCAGGAAAAGTAGCATGTGCATCGGTAATAACCAAATATGATCCTACATCGGCACAGCAGGATTTCCAGGCAAATGTTTATGGGACAGATTATGATATACCCAGCTTATTGGCAACATCGGCAGCTAAAGGTAAAGGGACTACAACGCTGGCAGGTTCTACAAAGAATCCCGGGTATTATTCACCAAAAATTCCTGGTGCCACCAGCGATGTACTGGATATAGACTTAGGAGCCTATACAACTGACGGTAAGGGTAATACATCATTGCCTTCCTCTGCTATCGGACAAAGTTTGACCAAAAAACTTAAATAAATAAGTTTAAGTTTTGTTGATAAGTATTTAAAAATGCCAATTTTTTCGTATGATTAAATTGGCGTTTTTCTGTTTTTTAATTTAAAATAAAAATCGATGAATTTATCTTTTAAAGGACTGTTTACAGTCACTTTTACGTTGTTATGTTTTTGGTCGTTCTCTCAGCAATCCTTTAAGCCCTTCAGGCTAGTATCCACAATTTCAGTAGGTGATTCATTAAAGTGGGATTATCTTAATATAGATACTATTAATAATCATTTATTCATTTCACATCAAACCAGGACAATTGTTATTGATATCAGCACTGAAAAAGTTGTTGGAGTAATTGATCCAACTCCGGGTGCACATGGAATTGCTATTGACAATGATTTAAATAAAGGATTTATAACAGATGGTCAAAATGCTACGGTTACTGTTTTTGATCTGAAAACTTTAAGGATAATTACAACTATTCCCTCAGGCAGTGAAGATCCGGATGCAATTCTTTATGACAGGTTTTCAAAAACGGTATTTGTTATGTGTGGCGATGGCCATGCAGTTGTATTGATCGATCCTAATGATTATAAAGTAATTAAAGTAATATCACTGCCAGGAGGTCCTGAATTTGCAGTTAGCGATCTTAAAGGATCAGTCTACATAAATATTGAAGATTTGGGGGCGGTTGTAAAAATTGATGCTACTAAGCGTGAATTGGTTAACCAATGGAGTCTTGATCCGGGACAAACACCAACCGGACTTGCCATTGACAGGAATAATGGCTTATTATTTTCAGGCTGCCGGGGTAATAAATCAATTGAAGTGATTGATGTAAAATCCGGCAAAGTTGTAAGTACATTACCTATTGGTAGCAAAGTAGATGCAGTCAGATTTGACCCATACAACAAAAACATATACAGTTCAAATGGTGAAGGTAATGTTAGTGTATATCATGAAAAGGGTAACAATGCATTTGAACTTTTACAGACTATTCAGACTAAACCTGGTTGTAAAACAATGTCACTGGATCCCAGGACACATAAATTATATGTTCCGGTTATGTCGGTGAAAGATCAAAAAGGTAAAAGTGTTAAAAGCTTTGAAATTTTTGTATTTGCAAGTTAAAATGTAGAAGTGAATTGGTTTGTTTTCAAATGTAGGAGAAACCTCCGGGAATTTCTTATACCGGGGGTTTCATTATTATTTGTTTGTAAATTTTTTTTTCATAAAGTAATTTAGATATTAGCTTTACATTTCATTTAATCAATATTAACTAAAACCCATATCTATGAAAAGGTTGATCATTTCACTCAGCATAATCGCATTATTATACAATTGTAATTTCCTTACAGCTCAATCGGACTACAAAATTGTAAATAAAATACATGTTGAAGGGGAAGGAGGTTGGGATTACCTGACATCTGATGACCAGGCAGGTATTTTTTATGTTTCACACGCAACTATTGTTCAGGCGGTTGATGAAAATAAAGGAACCGTTGTCGGAACAATCGGCGGTCTTAACGGAGTACATGGAATAGCTATTGCCCCTGCATTGCATAAAGGGTTTATTACAAGCGGACGCGATTCCTCAGTGGTTATTTTTGATACAAAAACATTTAAGACAATTACAAAGTTGACAGTTACAGGAAAAGGACCTGATGCAATTTTATTTGATCCTTTCAGCAATAACGTATTTGTATTCAATGGAAAAACAAAAAATGCAACTGTAATAAATGCTTCTACAAATCAAATTACCGCAACCGTTCCACTGGATGGTAAACCTGGAATATCCCGCTTCAGACGGTAAAGGTAAATTATATGTCAACCTCGAAGACATTAGTAAAATTGCAGTCATTAATACATCAACAAACAAGGTTGAGAAGGTTTGGCCACTCATGCCTGGCGAAGAACCTACAGGTTTGGCTATGGATATAGAATCAAAAAGGTTATTCAGTGTATGTGGAAATAAAATGATGATAATTGTAGATGCAGTATCAGGTAAGGTTATATCTACAGTTCCTACAGGAGAGAGGACAGATGGTGCAGCTTTTGACCCTGGTCTGAAACGTGCGTACAGCTCAAACGGTGAAGGTACGCTGACAGTTGTGCAGGAAGATAAAGGAGACAAATTTAGTGTATTGGCAAATGTTCCCACACAGAAAAGCGCAAGAACCATTGCCGTTAATAAACTAACACATCACATATACCTTCCGGCTGCGGATTTCGAAGCACCGGTGGGAAACGAAAGGCCCAAAATGGTTCCGGGAACATTTGTAATACTTGATGTTTGCGAAAAGTAGATGTTTAAATATCGTTATAAGGGTTAAAGTGATGGACTAAAATTGTTTATTACCTTTGCCAAAAGGATTTATACCATGTGGTGGATTTATGCAATGTTTTCTGCATTTTTTGCTGCGCTGACTGCAATTCTTGCCAAAGTGGGAATAAAAGGGATAAGCTCTGACCTGGCTACAGGAATAAGGACAATATTCATTTTATTAATTGCATGGGGAATAATTATTACCCGCAGAGAAACAGCAGGATTAAATAACCTGTCTAAGAATAACTGGATGTTTCTTGCGTTATCAGGAATGGCTACCGGCCTGTCATGGATATTTTATTTCAAGGCACTGCAATTAGGCAAGGTTTCACAGGTAGCTCCCGTTGACAAATTAAGTGTGGCAATTGCTATAATTTTATCCGCTATATTGTTACATGAGGTAATAACCTGGAAAATAATAATCGGAACTATACTTATAATAGCAGGTTCAATATTTATTATTCTATAAATTACATTATTCCGCAAACGAAACAGAAAGAACTTTCTAATGGCATGATTTGTTCTTAAAATGGCAATAGCTTGTCTTAAGCTTTTGTAGTATAAAAAGACCTGTAAATAGTTCACCTGATTTTTATATTATGGGGTTAAAAAAAATATTTATTCTTTTCTTTATAATTCTTTATAACTTTTGGCAAAATATTTATGCGGGTCCTCCATTTTTAACTGATGATCCTGAGCCGGTTGATTATCATCATTGGGAGTATTATATTTCTACGATAAATACTTTTCAACCAAATTTTTGGACCGGTACAAGCCCTCATTTTGAAACAAACTATGGCATAATACATAATGTGCAGCTTCATCTTATATTGCCCATGAATTATAGTTATACCATTAATGGTAAAACAAATTTTGGATATGCCTACACCGAATTAGGTGTTAAATACAGGTTTATCCAGGAAACAGCTAATAATCCCCAGGTAGGCACATTTCCGATAGTTGAGGTACCAACATTAAACAACAGTAACTTTAGTAATGGGAAAGCTCAGGTTTATTTACCCATATGGATTCAAAAATCATGGGGAAAATTAACTTCATATGGCGGGGGTGGATATTGGATAAATCCCGGTACGGGAAATAAAAACTGGATTTTTACTGGTGGCGAAATTCAATATGATCTAACACAGGCCTTTACTTTCGGCGGAGAGATCTATTATCATACATCAGAAGCTGTGGAAAATAAATCAGCCTTAGGCTTCAATGTTGGAGGGTTCATGAATTTTACTGAAAAATTCCACATTATATATTCACTGGGTCATAGTTTGAAGAATGATAGCTTTGGCACGCTTTATTTTGGTTTTTTATGGACTATTTAATTAAAGATAAAGTTGAAGGATGACTGATGACTATAATATTGAGAACTCAAATAAAACATCTTTAAAAGAACTGGCCTTATTATTTTTAAGGCTTGGATTAACTTCTTTCGGTGGTCCGGTTGCTCACATAGCTATTATGGAAAAAGAAGTTGTTAAAAAAAGACAATGGCTGAGTGAGCAGCATTTTTTGGATTTAATAGGAGCTACAAATCTTATTCCTGGTCCAAACAGCACTGAAATGGCTATTCACATTGGCCAGGAAAGGGCGGGCTGGAAAGGTTTGGTTATTTCAGGATTATGTTTTATTCTGCCTGCAGTTGCCATTACTGGTATTTTCGCAATTTTTTATAAAAGGTTTGGGCAGCTTCCACAAATGCAACCCTTTCTGTATGGAATAACTCCGGCAATAATAGCAATTATATTATCAGCAATATTTCCTCTTGCAAAAAAATCCTTAAAAACGATTGAACTTGGAATAATTGGTATTATTTCACTCATACTTTCCCTGGCTGGTTATAATGAAATATATATAATGTTTGGTGCAGGTTTTCTACTGCTTGCTATTACAGCATTCCGAACAAGTAAGGCACAGCAGTCATTTTTAATTATGCCCTTATCCTTATTAAAATTCAGTGATTTTCAACTTTTTACTCCCCGTAATCTTAGTATTTTTTTTACTTTTCTTAAAATAGGCTCCATTTTATACGGAAGTGGTTATGTACTTTTTGCTTTCCTTGATTCCGAACTGGTTTCAAAGGGATTGCTTTCCCGTAAGCAATTAATAGATGCAATAGCTGTGGGGCAATTTACTCCTGGTCCGGTTTTTTCGTCAGTAACTTTTATAGGATATCAGATGAATTATTTTACAGGGGCAATTTTGTCCACAATTGGTATATTCCTTCCTTCATTTTTGTTTGTGGCATTGTTAAACCCGTTTGTAAAAAAAATGAGAAACTCAGTTTTATTTTCTTCCTTTCTGGATGCGGTAAATGTAGCTTCTATTGCAATAATTTTATCTGTTTGTTATGAAATGGGTAAGGAATCGGTATCAAACTGGAAGACAATATTTATTGCAATATTGAGTATTATTGTTGTTTTTAAATTCAGGAAAATTAATAGTGCTCTGATAGTAATAGGAGGTGCAGGGCTAGGGTATATATTGAATTTTATTAAATGAGTTTACTAAAATATTAAAAGGTTGTAAATCATTTACAACCTTTTATTCTCAAAATATTTTGCCAGGTAAGCTTTATTTTTTCCTTAAAATGTAGGAAATAAATAATAATACCAATGCAATAAAAGGAAACAATGGAGAAGGACTTGGTGCAGAGTAATGTGACCACATTGCTCCTATAAATGTAAATGTAAAGCCAGCATAAGCCCATTCCTGGAGTATTCTCCATCTTTGCTGCAACAGGCCTATAACACCCAATAACTTGGCAATACCAAGTAAAAATATAAAATACATTGGATAGCCAAGAGTTTCGTGAAAGCCTTTAATCATTATGGGATCTTTAGATAAATAACTATAACTGCTCCAAAGCATAAAAACTGCAATAATAACTGTTACGATCCAATAAATTACCCGTTTTGTTTTCATAAGTGTTTAGATTTAGGTTTTATAAATGCTTTTAACAATTAATCGATAAAAATGTTGAAGGGAATATTTATTAATAATTGTAAAAATTAAACAAAAATTAATTAAATAACATCCAGAGAAAATTAATACAATTCAACAACTTTCGAACCACCTCCATTGACGTCGAAAGTACGATTTATGGTGTACACTACCTGTTTTGCATTCATAGCCCGGTACACAACTGAATAACTTCCAGGTTGAAGGTACACTGATTCGTTTCTGTTGTTCGGATCCAGATTACATACCCATTGCTGGTCCTTATCTTTTTCTCTGAGGTAAATACTACCATATCCGGGTGCTGTCATAAGGAAAGTCACTATCCCCGATTGTGGAACTTCTACAGTTGTAGTAGTGCTTTGTTTAATCTCAACGCCCCACAGTAATATTTTAGGTAAAACAGGAATTTCGATGTCGTATTTTCCAACCAGGTATTTTTCACTTTTATTCATACTCTGGTAATTCAGTGTATTCATATCACCAGCCTTACGGATAATTGCATTTATATATCTGGCAGGAGGGCCTTCACCTTTTAAAATGAGGTAACCCTGAGGAGCATCTGCAGCTATAATGTTATGCTTACCTGCAGTAAGTTTAAAGCTGTCAACCTGTACCTGCGGGATAGTGTTTATGACCAACCTGTATGTCTCCAACGGGTCCAGAATAATTGTATCCGGGTTTCCCCGATGATTCATAGTGTGGATATAACTTTGTTTGAGCTTGCCGGAATAATAGTCATAAAATGACATATTTACATTAGTTTCTGTTGGTTTGCCTTCGATATCGAGCAGGTTTACCTGGGCTGTAGTGGCATTTAAAGCCTGTGTTATAACTATTTTTAGAGCATCTTTAAATTGTTCTTCTTTTTTGGCATCAATATAGTTACCAATACAATCGAATGTTTTTCTGAATCCTTCATCTATACCTATCCCAATAATAAATGGTTTTAGTGCAATACCCCTTACCTGCAATTCGCGTGAAGCGGCGCATGGATCTCCATTGCATTCTTCTATTCCATCAGTAATAAGGATTATTATATTCCTCGAATCAGTCAGGTTATTAAAATCATCTATTGCCATAGTCAGGGAACCTGCAATTGGTGTGGTACCCATAGCTGTTATAAACCTTAATTTCTGCCGTATCTTGGATGCGTTGTTTTTAGAGAAGGGAACTTCAAGCTTTGAATCGCTGCAATCCTGTGGTGGAACTGGTTTCTGATGTCCGAATACCCTTAAAGCCATTTCAACATTATCAAGTTTTTCAAGACTGTCAATCATGTCGATCAAAATATTTCGGGCAACATTTATCTTTACTTCTTTTTCCCAGTAACCATTCATACTTCCGGAAGCATCGAATATAAAAAGTATACGGTTTA
The DNA here is from genome assembly GCA_963766305.1 of uncultured Bacteroidota bacterium. Lineage (GTDB taxonomy): Bacteria > Bacteroidota > Bacteroidia > Bacteroidales > JAAUTT01 > JAAUTT01. The sequence goes on along the minus strand of CAVYAE010000032.1, from coordinate 288 downwards.
GCGGAGGTTTAGGTTTAGGAATGTCCGGAAGTTGCTGACAGTAAACTGAAGTTGTTACTGGTAATATTATGGTGATGGAAATAATCAGTAAATACAGAAATTTTACTTTCATTAATATTTCTTTATAATAGGTTAATAATGTAATATCTAAGGTAATAAAAAAATAAGGAACTAAATGTTAATAACCTTAAATAGTTGATAACAAATGAAAGAGTCTAATGTAATATAATGTTCAAAATTATTGGAGCAATAGCCAAGTTTAAAAAATTAGTTAAATTTTTTCCCAAA
>CAVYAE010000031.1:0-191542 GCA_963766305.1 uncultured Bacteroidota bacterium | reverse complement strand
TCGTTTAATATTTTAAAAGTTCTTTGATATATTTGATAATTAATTATTTGTAAAGGTTTTTGTTGCGTGACGATTTCAATTTATTTTCTTTGGATTCAAATTCTTCAAAAATGAACCAAGGGAAATATGTTTTCGCTCAGATAACAGAGTTTTTGCCTAGAAGAGTATTCGATGGTATTGTTCTAAAATACAAAGGCAATAAGCACATTCGTACATTTACATGCTGGAATCAGATGCTTTGCATGGTATTTGGACAACTTACTAATCGAGACAGTCTTCGTGATTTAATTGTTGCTCTGGATGCACACAAAGCTAAGTTATATCATTTGGGTCTTGGTTCAAACGTTAATCGACCTACACTTGCAAGGGCTAATATACGCAGGAATAGTAAATTATATGAAGAATTTGCTTTTCATCTTGTAGATTATGCACGCAGAGTGTGTGTATGTAGCGATTTTGATATCAAAGTAGACGGCAATGTTTATGCTTTTGATTCAACTACCATTGATCTATGTTTAAGTGTATTTTGGTGGGCTGAGTTCCGCAAGGAAAAAGGAGCAATCAAAATGCACACGCTCTATGACGTTAAAACACAGATACCAAGTTTCTTTTATATTACACCGGCCTCTGTCAATGATGTCAATGGAATGGATCATATACCCTACGAAAGAGGAAGTTACTACATATTTGATCGAGGGTACAATGATTTTGAACGTCTTTTCAGAATCGATAAACTTGAAGCTTATTTTGTAGTGAGAGCAAGAGACAACTTACAATTCAACCGTATGTATTCCAAAAATACAAATAATCAAGTAGGTGTCAAATGTGACCAAATAGGAACCTTTGTTGTATACAGGTCTCATGTTCGTTATCCTAAGAAACTGCGTAGAATCAAGTATTATGATAGTGACACAGATGTTGAGTTTGTTTTTTTGACAAACAATTTTGAACTAACAGCAACTGAAATCGCTACTCTATATAAGAATCGCTGGCAGGTAGAGTTATTTTTTAAATGGATAAAACAACACTTGAAAGTAAAAAGCTTTTGGGGCCACACTCCAAATGCAGTAAAAACTCAACTTTATTGTGCAATAATTACATATTGTTTAGTTGCAATAGTAGGTAAGGAACTTAAAATTGAACGCACAACCTACGAAATATTACAGATTTTAGGAATCTCACTACTGGATAAAACGCCAGTAAAAGAACTACTTACAAATATTAATTACCAAAATGTCAAAGAACCTAATTATAAACAATTAAAACTCAATCTATTTTAACGAGACACTAGTGTTATGTTAATCGTAAATTGACGGATAGAGTCTTTTTAATTTTACTCTGGCATCATTGGTAGTAAACTGCCAATTTATTTTACTGTTTTTATTGTTTCTGGCAGATAACCATTCTTTTACTTCTTTTTTTATCTTTGATATATCAGACATATGCCTTTTTAAACATTGACTATTTAATACATGAAGTTCAATTTCTGCCATATTAAGCCAACTACCATGTTTGGGCGTATAAATAAATTCAAATCTGTCCCATATCCTTTTAGCTTCGGCAGGTTCAAAGGTTTCATAAAATGCAGATGCATTATGTGTGTTAAAATTATCCATTACAAGTGTTATTTTTTTTGCTTCCGGATATTTTTCATCTGCGATCATTCGTATAAATTGAGCCCAGTCCTTTTTTGTCTTAAAATCTGTGACTTCCACAAATCGTTGGCCTTTTAATGGTTCATTAGCCATAAATATGTTAATGACTCCATGGCGTATATATTCATAATCTACTCTTGCTACCTGTCCTGGTTTCATTGGTGTAGATGTTCTGCCTTCTTCAATCAATTGTTTCGGAGATTCATCCATGCACACAACCGGATAATCAACATCATATGGTCTTTTATACACATCTAATACTCGTTCCATGTTCGCAACGAATTCACTGCTTTTTTCCGGAGGTATTACCCAACCTTTTACTTTCCAAGGTTTAAGTTCGTTTTTTTTAGGACATTTCTTACTGTTACATAAGAAATACTTTCTGTATATTTTAGTTCTACCATTTTATCCGCTAGTAACCGTAACGACCATTTTGAATAGCCTTTTGGTGGTTCGCTGCAGCACAATGTTATTAATTTCGCTTCCAGGTCCCCATCTACTTTCTTTTGATAGACCCGTGTCGTCGGTTGTCGTTCTAAACAAGCTTCAAGACCTTCTTCTATAATACGTTTCTTTATTCGGTCTATAGTGCGCATACCAACTTTCAGAATTTTACTTATTTGCTCATTGGTAACTTTTTCAGAATACTCACCTTCATCACAATTCAATAAAATATATGCAGTTCTGAACGTTTGTGAAGTATGTGATCCTTTGTTGATAATATCCATTAATTCAGCTACTTCTTCTTTGGTTAATTTTACAGTATATTTTATCATAAGTTTTTTATGTAAATATACTAAAAATTATTATATTTACGTCATATTATATTTAACATAACACTAGTGAAATTTTATATTAAATTTTCTAATAAAATATTTTGTATTAATTCCAACCTTTTTATTTCATTTCCACACTTTATTTAAACAGAATAATTCTCCTTTTAATTTATAAATAATTATTAAATATTATTTATAAATAAATGGAAATGTTATGCTTTAATTTAAAAATACATTATACTTTATATTGATTAAATTAATTAAACATTTCATGTTATGGATAGGAAAAAAATATTTTATTATACGCTTATTTGTATTTTAATTTCATTATATATTCTAAATAAATCTGTTGATCAAAATGAAGGAAATGATATTAAAGTATATCTTTATGCTGCAAAACAGTTGGTCCATCATGAAAATATATATCAGAATAATCCTTTTAATCCATATCTATATAGCCCGCTTTTTGCTTTAATATTAAGGCCTTTATGTGTTATTAACTGGACACTATCACGATATTTATGGACAATATTTAATATTATTTTAGTTTATAGGCTTTGGATTCTTTTAAAGAAATTAGCTACAGGTTATTTAACATTAAACAATAAATACAAAAATATTTGGTTGCTTGCAGTAGCTTTTATATCTATTGGTTACATTAACCTAAACTTAAGCCTCGGGCAAGTCACCATTTTAATATTATGGCTTACTATTGAAGGACTTGTACTAATATTTTCAGGGGAAAACATAAAAGGATCAGCACTTATTGGTTTAGGTATTAATATTAAAATACTACCAATTATTTTATTATTTTATCTATTTTTTAAATCAAAATATTCTACTATTTGTTATATTACTTTGTTTTCTCTTATTTGCCTGATTTTACCTGCAACAATAATAGGTTATAAATATAATTTATTATATTTCTGAGATAAATTTCATTCACATTTTCAATTGTTTGCGATATATAAAAACATCTCAGGTCCACCATACATATTTATAAATCAAGCATATAATTCATTTTCCATTTTATAAGGATTATGCAGCCTTATTAAATATGCTCTCTGGTATCAGTTTTGCAAACTGATCTATCATTTGTTGATTCTGCATCATGTCCCTTTGTATTGTTATCAAATCAAACCCGGTACTGAAACAGAATATATCAATTAATTTCCAGAATAGTTCCTTTAGTTGTGTAAGCAGGTTATATTGCATTCTTTCATCGTTAAGACCTTTGAATAAATCTCCTAAGCTGGTTTGGTAATTAATACGTTTACAATAGCTTAACATAGTATATTGTATCATGGATATAGTAGTATCTGCTATCTGAGCATCAAAATTACTGGACTTACATTGACCAAAGTTTAATAACTGTTTTGCCTCGCGAAAGAAAATTTCCACGCTCCACCGGATTTGGTAAGCTTCCATGAGAGCAATAAAATTCAATGACATATCAGTGGTTGCAAGAAGATGCCAGTTTGAAGACCTGCCCATTTTAACAAAAAATAGTCTGATTTCTATACCTTTGTAATCACAATCTATTTTAATATAGTGGGCATTAAATTTTTTGCACCTGATTGCCTTACGTTCATTGTTTTTTAGCAATGCCTTTACACTGGCTTCCTGTTTTTCTTTACCTACAGCAAATACTTGATTGTTAATCTTAACCATAGATATCAGATCAATGCAACCATTTTTAATTGATTTAACACTAACGATGAGAGATTCACAAAAGAACCAGCTATCGGTGAGTACATACCGGGGTATAAAGTTGTTTTTTACAGCTCGTTTAAGCATGGCTATCATACTTTTACCTTTGGACAGGTCTGTTTCCCTGCGTCTGGCATAGCCGATGCTTTTGGCAGAAATAAGTTTCTTGTATTGATTCTGACGCTCCTGTGCCGTTAAACCGAACAAACGACTATGTGTATACATTCTTTTTAAGTCCCGCTTAGCATCCATTTGAGCTTTTTCATCAATAATAAGTTGTTTGTCTGATGATTGTAAATCATTTTCAGCTTCATGTAATACATAATTCAGATGAATTAGTCTTTTCTTATTGGTGATGGAGGGATTGATTGCATAGGCCTGTTCTGCTGCTTTTAACCTGCTTTGTTTTTGAGATATAACTTCTTTATGCTTCAATACCAATATTTTGGAGGCTTTTAAAGTTTTTATAGTTTTAAAGTATTGTTTGGATATTTCTTCCTGTCTGGTTCCTTTTTCACGGTGTATACTGAAATCCAAGGGTATGAAGCTTTCTCCATCCCAAAAACCACATACCAATATTTTGAAGCCAAGAATATATCGTTTACTAACATGGTCATACGTTACACTTACCCTTTCTATGCCTTTTCCTGTTTTCTCTACAAAAGTGTCATCAAATATAATGGCGGTAACTTGTTGTGTACCATGGCTTATAGCAGTACTAACCAAGTGTTTAAATCGCTTTGCTATCATGTATAATAGTTGGCGCCAATCAATATTTTCATTGTTTTTTGCAGTATAGAACGCATCTTTTTTAGCCTTAATATCCATACCCGTAATACCATACTTTAACAAAGAATATATGCTTGCCACTCCTACGAAAGGCATAATAGTACAAATGGTTAATAAACTCGATAGCGTAAAGCCTCGTGACTTTAAGTCGTCAACAGTACTAAAACTATTGCTTAGCTTAAACTTGTCAATAACCTGTGCCAATGAGTCCGTTAATATTTCTTCTGTGGCTGCCACTTCTTTTATTACACCGATTTGTTTTGTACCTTTGAACTGTTGCATAATTTTTAGTTAAATGGAATTTGTATGTAAGGAATTCAAATTTAACCATTTAAATAGATTTATGCAACATTTTAAATCTATTTATCTTTATGATTTACAATTATTTATACATATTTATACTGATTCTTTATTGCCCTCATTTATAATTAGATAACATCTCAGAAATATTAGTAATTTACAATTACTGCAATATTGGAAAAATAGTATTAATCCATCGCAAAATAAATATGTTTTTGAATACGACGATGCAAACCAGGGTCTTAACGCTATTCTGCCTGCTTATTTCAGTGATCATTTGAATAAAGAGAATAATTCATTAAATAATCAAATAATTCCCGGGAGGCAAATTATGCATTTTTCATATAAAAGTCTTGTTTCATTTATGCAGATATTTAGAATTGAATTGTTAATATTATTAATTCTGGTTATTAATTACAGAAAAAAGGAAAGAAAACCAGCAAACTTTAACTTATATTTATTTTGGGAAATAGGCTTTTTAATGCTGATATCATTACTAATTTTTCCTCATCAGACAAACTATTCTATGCTGTATTTTATTCCGGCCGGTTCTTATTTTGTATTTTATTATTTAGTAGCAATTTATAATAAGTTTAAATTATCATTAATTGAAAAAATGACAGGATTTGTTGGATTTATATTATTATTCATTTGTTCTATCAGAGGTAGAGATATTATTGGTGATTATCTGGTTAATTTAATAGATTATTATCATTTACCAGGTATTAATAATTTTATTTTTTTGGTTATTTTATTCATTAATAGTCCTTACAGGATACTTAATAAAAATAATATTTGTTGATACAAAATAGGTATAAAAAATCAGCTATAAACATTTTAATTTTATTTAAACAAAATTAAATCAAATTTATTAGCATAGATACTTAAGATAACTAAGGATTTATTAAATTTGATCAGGTACGACTTTAAACACAAAAATTATATCAATTGTATAAAGTGTTTAATAAATAAAAAACCATGACCGGAGTTAATAAATCAAAAAAAGACTATTATTTAGATTTACAGGAAGTAAATAAGAATTATAATAGTCTGAAAGAATTATTCAATAAAACACAAGCTGAACTAAAACTTACTCAAGATAATCTTAAAAATAAAGATTTTGAACTGCAGGAACTGAAAAATATATTTGACACCGTTATTGAAACCATTCCGGTTCGTGTTTTCTGGAAAGACAAAAATCTTAATTATTTAGGCTGTAACACTTTATTTGCACTGGATGCGGGGAAACTATCCCCATCATCAATAATTGGTACAATTGATTCCATGCTTAGCTGGCATGAAATTGCTGATTTGCTGAATAAGGATGATATGCAGGTTATGGAATCAGGTGAGGCCAAGCTTGGGTATACTGAACATCAGGTGAAATCTGCCGAGAACATAAAATGGTATAAAACTTCTAAGGTACCGCTGAGAAATTCCGAAAATAATATTGTTGGTATACTTGGTACATATGAAGATATTACCGAACGCAAGGTAGCAGAAGATGCTCTTATAAAGAGTGAAGAACGGTTTAAAACCTTATCTTTGATTGCCTATGAAGGAATTATGGTTCATGAGAATGGAATAATTCTGGAAATTAATGCTGCATTTGCAAAATTGTTGGGTTATTCAAAACCCGATGACCTTATTGGAAAAAACGGACTGGAATTGATTCGTTTTACAGAAGAATCAAGACAGATAGTTACCGGTCATTTAAGTTTACGATCCGATGAAACATACGATATAGAAATATACGATCCCAATGGTAATATAATTCCTTTGGAAACCAGTGGCAAGGATATTAACTACCTTGGCCGTAATGCAAGATTGGTTTATATGCGTGACATTACAGCCCGTAAAAAGTTTGAAAATGCATTAAAGGAAAGTGAAGAAAAATACAGGTTTTTGCTTGAGAATATGAATGAAGTAGTGATGATGGTTGATAATGATGACAGGGTAAAGTATGTAAATAAAAGATTTACTGAAAAATTTGGATATTCTCCTGAAGAGATAATTGGTAAAATAGGATTTGAAGTTTTGTTAGATCCTGAAGATCATCAGGTTATAATAAATGAAAACAAAAACCGTATAAATAAAATTTACAATCAATATGAAATAAAGTTTAAAGGAAAAAATGGTCAGAAAATTGATTTCCTGGTTAGTGGAGCTCCGATTTTTGATCACCAGGGAAATACAATAGGCTCAATTGGCACGATGACTGACATTACAGAAAAGAAAATCATTCAAATGGAATTGGAAGCTCATAAAAATAATCTTGAAAAATTAGTTAAAGAACGAACTGAAGAAATAGAAGCATTAAATGAGGAGCTTACTGCAACCAATGAAGAATTATTCCAGAATAATGAAGAGCTTTACTCGGTTAACGAAGTATTGGATTCACAGAAAAAACAACTTGAAGAAACCTTGGAGAAATTGAAATTAACTCAATTGCAACTGGTACAATCTGAAAAAATGGCTTCAATAGGAATACTTACAGCAGGCATAGCCCACGAAATAAACAATCCTGTTAACTTTATAAGCAGCGGAATCACAGGCCTTGAAATGGTTATTACAGATATATTAACTAATTTGCAGTTTTACCGTGAACTTTGCGGGGATAATCCGGAATGTAAAAAGAGAGAACTTGTAAATACTGTTGAAAAACAAAAAGATCTTACAAAATCCATAGAAAATATTTCCATACTTTTAAATTCTATCCACACAGGCGTTGAGCGTACTACTAATATAGTCCGGAGTTTACGCACTTTTTCAAGGTTGGATAATGAATCCAAAAGCTTTATTGATATTCATGAACTCATCGATTCATCGCTTACAATTTTGTCCAATAAGCTTAAAGATCAAATTACAATAGTAAAAGAGTATGGTTTGAAGGAAATAATTCAGTGTTATCCAGGTAAACTTAGCCAGGTATTTCTTAACCTTCTTGTAAATGCAGTGCAATCAATTAAAAATACCGGTACAATAACAATTATCACACGTAAATCAAAAACTCCCGGTAAAATTGAGATATTAATACGTGATACAGGAAAAGGAATGTCTGGTGACATACAACAGAAAATTTTTGACCCCTTTTTTACTACAAAACCTGTGGGGGAAGGTACAGGTATGGGATTATCAATAGTACACGGGATTATTAAAGATCATCAGGGTGATATATTTGTAACTTCAAAAGAGTACCAGGGTACTGAGTTTCGCATTGAATTGCCAATAAATTAGGATCAATGAAAAAGATAATGTTTGTTGATGATGAGCCTCACAACCTGATTTTATTTCAAATAAACCTTAATAAATGGTTTAAGGTATATACTTCTGAAAATCCGGTAGAAGCACTTGATATTATTTCAGCTGAAAAAATACAGGTACTGGTTACTGATCAGCGTATGCCGGAAATGACAGGTATTGAACTGGCTGAAAAGGTTAAACTAACGGATCCCCTGGTTGTAATAATTATTTTGACAGCCTATGACGATCATGACACAATGCTAAAGGCTATAAATATGGGTGGAATTTTCAGATACCTGTTAAAACCATGGGATATTAATGATCTCAGGCAAACCCTTAACAGTGCCTTTGAATTACTCGATTTACGTTTAAAAAATAATAATTTGGTCAATGACCTGACTGAAAAAAATAATCAAGTGCAACAGGCTTATAATGAAATAAGTATATTAAAAGAAAAACTTGAGATTGAAAATATACAACTTAAGGAAGAATATAAACAAAATTCATTATTTGGAGAAATTATTGGGGAGAGTAAGGTTCTTAAAAATGTTTTGAAACAGGTTGAGCAGATAGCAAAATCCGATTCAACAGTTTTATTGCTTGGCGAAACTGGAACTGGAAAAGAATTGTTTGCGAAAGCGATTCATAAACTGAGTCCCAGAAGTAACAAGATAATGGTAAATATCAATTGCGCTGCTTTTCCTGAAAACCTTATAGAAAGTGAATTGTTCGGTCACGAAAAAGGTACCTTTACAGGTGCGACCAATCTGAAATATGGAAAATTTGAAGTAGCCGACCAGGGTACCATATTTCTTGATGAAATTGGTGAACTGCCCTTAAGTTTGCAGCCTAAACTGTTAAGGGTGCTTCAGGAAAAGGAATTTACGCGTCTGGGAAATAATCTGGCCCAGAAAACAAATGTAAGGGTAATAGCTGCTACAAACAGAGATCTGGAGGTGGAGATTGAAAAAGGTAAATTCAGAAGGGATTTATATTACAGGTTGAATATTTTACCTGTTATGATTCCTTCTCTCCGTGACAGAAATGACGATGTGCCTCTTCTGGTTCATTTTTTCATTGATCAGCTAAACAGGCAATCGGGCAAGATAATTAATTCTATTTCTAAAAGTACCATTGATAAATTAATGGATTACCATTGGCCTGGCAATATAAGGGAACTTCAGAACGTTATTGAACGGGCTCACGTACTTAGCAGAAGTAATAAACTGGAATTGGGAGATTGGTTTAATCCTTCAACAGATAAAGGTTCTGCCGGGCATAAAATATATTCTCTGGACGAGAACGAAAAAATCTATATTACCTGGATTTTAAAACAAAGAAACTGGAAAATTCGTGGCGACAACGGGGCTGCAAAATTATTAAAAATAAATCCCTCCACTCTGGAATCGAGAATGAAAAAGCTTGGCATTAAACGGCCGGTTTAAATATGATATTTCGTATATACACTATATTTAGGATATACGAAGGAGGAAAATCCCCTTATTTAAAGTATAAATATTTGTTTTATTGCATATTACGATATATGGCACGATTATTGATTGTTGCCCGGAAATCATAATATACAATGACACCATATCCAAAGATTCTTTATATAGACGATGAAAGTGAAAATTTAGTTGGATTTAAAATTTCATTTGAGAAATTATATTCCATTTATACTGCAGATAATACATCAGTTGGATATGATTTATTAAAAACTCACGAGTTTTCGATTGTAATGGTCGATTATAAAATGCCGGTAGAAGATGGGGTATCATTTATTGAACGCATTAAAAATGAATTCAGTTTGGTTGTTTTCATAGTTATTACAGGTTATGCCGACCTGGAAGTAGTAATTAAAGCAATAAATATGAATTGCTTTAATAGTTTTGTACAAAAACCATGGAATTACAATGAACTGAAAATAACATTAAACAATGCTGTAGAACTTTACGAGTCTAAAAAGGAAAATAAGTTGCTCCTTGAAGACTTATTAATTAAAAATAAGCAACTTGAAGAGTCCAATGTTCGTGAAAAAAATCTTAATAATTTAAAGGATGTATTTCTGAAGAATATTTCACATGAAATCCGGACACCCTTAAACAGCATCATAGGCTTTGCAAATGTTGCATATGATGAATCAGGCAATAATGCACAGAAAAGTCATTTAAAAATTTGCATAAATAGTAGTTATCAGCTACTAAAAGTTGTGGAAAATATATTTGCTGCTTCACTTATGATGACAAATCAATATACAATTACAAAGGAAGAATTCAACCTTAGAAATTTAATTGATGATTTGATGTTTATAAGAGAATTAAAAGGACATAACCATTCATCCATTGAATTTAGAAATGACGTTTTTGGGGATGTAATCATAAATAATGACAAAGATAAAATTCAATTGGTTATAGATTCATTAATCGATAACGCTCAAAAATTTACTCCAAAGGGCTATGTTCATATATCAGCTTATACCGATGACGGGGAAAACATTGTTGTAGCTGTAAAAGACACCGGAATTGGAATTTCAAAAGATAAGCAACCTTATATTTTTGAAGCTTTCCGGCAGGGAGATGAAAGTAATATAAAACAATATGGAGGTAACGGACTAGGATTGTATCTGGCAAAATCATTTGCAGAATTATTAGAAGGCAAGGTTTGGTTTGAGTCCGAACCCAATAGTGGATCAACCTTCTGTTTTTCCGTTAAAAAAAACTTATAATGAAACTTTATAAATTAAATTAAACAGTAGATCTTATCTGGGCTCCCAACTCTTTTTTATAACACTCTGACAAGGATTTTACTATAATATCTATTTCGTTATCCGTTAATGTTTTTTCAGGATTCTGTAAATAGAAGCTTACAGCATATGATTTTTTACCAGCTTCTAAATTTTCCCCTTCATAAATATCAAAAATATTTATCCTCTTCAACAGTTTCATTTCAGTTTTAAATGCTAATTTTTTAATTTGTTCAAATTTAACATCCTTGTCCAGTAACATGGACAAATCACGCCGTACTTCCGGGAACCTTGGCAATTCTTCAAATGTTACACCAATATCTTTAATTAGCTTCATAATCTTGTCCCAGTTAAAATCGGCGTAATAAACAGAAGTTTTAATATCAAATATTTTCAGTAGTTTTTTATTAACACTTCCGGCACTGACCACATGCTGATTATTAAAATTATATGAAAGCCCATTTTCAAAAATATCATCACCGATCAAAGATATACTTGCCTTTTCAGGGTCCAATCCCACCCTTTTGAGAATATTTTCCGTGTAGGATTTCATGTAATAAAAGGTTCCCGTTTCCTCTTTATTAATCCAGTTTGGTATATATTTGAGTCCGGTAATATATAATCCAAGATGAAACTCCTCGGTAAATCCTGCAAGCTGCTGATCCTTATTCTTTGTTTGCCTGTAATAAATATTGCCGAATTCGTATAGCTTTAAATCAGAATTACGGTAATTGATATTATGAATCACTGATTCCAAACCTTCGAAAAGGAGTGTCTGTCTCATAGAGTTTAAGTCCTGGCTAAGAGGATTTAATATTTTCACCAGGTTTTCCGGTTTGTATGATTCCAGGAATTCATAATATTCACTTTTAGTAAGTGAATTGGTCATCATTTCATTAAATCCGTTACTGCTTAACCAATCCGAAATAATATTAACTAGTTTTTCCCTGTCTGGTTTATCTGTATAACTTAATGTGCCGTAAACCTTATCTGAAATTTCAATATTATTATATCCGTAAATTCGCAGAATTTCTTCAATTACATCCGCAGGTCGTTTAACGTCAACGCGATAAGGAGGTATTAAAAGTTTTAGACCAGTATCGGTATCTTCAGTGATTTTTATTTCCAGGTTTAACAGAATTTTTTTTATTAATCCACGGTCAATAGTTTTTCCAATTAGGGTGTCAAGATAATGATAATCTAATTCAACCTTAAAATGTTCTGTTGGTGAAGGGTAAACGTCTGAATATGATGAAGATATATTTCCCCCTGCTATATCCCTTATTAATGTTGCAGCACGTTTTAAAGCAAATAAAGTAATGTTGGGATCTGTACCCCTCTCAAACCGGAATGATGCATCAGTATTAAGCTGGTGCCTTTTGGATGTTTTTCTTATATAAACCGGATTAAAATGGGCACTTTCAAGAAAAATATTTTTTGTCTGTTCCCCTACTCCTGACTCAATTCCTCCAAATACCCCAGCAATACACATTCCTTCCGATTCGTTGCAAATCATAAGGTCATTTCCTGACAATATACGTTCAGTTCCATCAAGAGTTCTGAATCTGGTGCCTTCAGCCATAGTCTTTATTATAACCTTATTCCCTTTGATTTTATCAGCGTCGAAGGCGTGAAGAGGCTGACCAAGTTCGTGCAGAACAAAATTTGTAATATCCACTACATTATTAATTGGACGTAACCCTATAGATTTTAAGCGGTTCTGCAACCATTCGGGTGAAGGCTTTACTGTAATCCCTGTTATCGTTACCCCGCTATACCGTGGACAAGCTTCTTCATTGTCTATAATCACTTCAATTAAAGGTTTGCTTTCATTTTTTTCAAACTCTTTAACAGAAGGCTTTTGCAGAATAACATTCTTATGAATATTAAGGCATGCTGCCAGATCCCTGGCTACCCCAAAATGTGATGCAGCATCTATTCTGTTAGGCGTAAGACCTATAACAAATATTTTATCTGTAAATACATTAAAATATTCTTTGGCCGGCATGCCAGCCTTTACTGAAGAATCAAGTACCAATATTCCATCATGTGATGTACCTATTCCAATTTCGTCCTCAGCACATATCATTCCATGGGATGATTCTCCTCTTATTTTGGCTTTCTGAATAGAAAAGGATTCATCACCCTTATAAATTACAGTTCCAACAGTGGCTACTATAACTTTTTGCCCTGCTGCCACATTTGGTGCTCCGCAAACAATTGGGAGTAACTCCGGTTTACCGATATTTACAGTTGTTACACTAAGTTTGTCTGCATTCGGATGTTTTGAACAGGAAATAACTTCACCTGTAACAAACCCATCCAAACCTCCTTTGATACTTTCAAAATCATCAATGCTTTCAACCTCAAGACCAATACTGGTTAATAGCACACCAACTTCTTCAGCCGGCAGGTCAATATTTATATATTCTTTAAGCCAGTTATAAGATATATTCATCTTAATTTAAATATAAGTAATTCAGGTACGGTAACCAGGTATCAGAAAGATAATATATATTCAGGTCCTGATTTTAGATCCCGATACAAAAATATAATTATAAATAAAATAATGAAAAATTATCTTGCGGCTTTAATCTTATAGGAAACATCCACTTTACCTTTAGTAATTGCCATCAAACGTCCATTTAAAAGTTTTCTCCGTAAAGCTGGTATTTTATCTACAAATAATATCCCCTCAAGGTGATCATATTCATGTTGAATTATTCTGGCCGGTATGCCTTCAAATGTTTCTTCGTGACTTTCCCAATTTACATCCCTGTACTGAATCTTTATCTGCGGAGGACGCAGTACATCTTCCCTGATGCTTGGTATACTAATGCAACCTTCATTAAATAGTATTTCTTCTCCCGAACTTTCAATTATTTTAGCATTGATAAATGTCTTTTTGAACGTTTTGACAATTGGATCGTCGCTTTCCATGGCTGAAGAATCTACTACAAATATCCTTATCGACTTTCCTACCTGCGGGGCTGCCAAACCAACTCCATCGGAGTTATACATGGTTTCCCACAGATCTTCAATGAAAGTGCTTAATCCAGGGTAATTTTGATCAACTTCAACAGCTTTTTTTCTTAAAACCGGTGAGCCAAATAAGTAAACAGGTAATATCATTTAATTTTTTATTTTCTATTTATAAGTCCTTCCATATACGATTGTAACAATATAGTTGCACTGATATTATCAATCAATGCTTTATTCCGGCGGTCCATTTTTTTTACTCCTCCCTGCACCATAGCCTGCACTGCCAGTTTAGAGGTAAACCGTTCATCCAAATATTCAACCGGAATATCAGTGAATTTGGAACGGAATTTTAAAACAAACTCTTCAACAAAGGGCATGGACTCGGATGGTTCATTATTCATTTGCTTTGGTAATCCTACTATTACCTTTTCAACTTTTTCCCTTTTAAAGTATCCTTCCAGAAATCCTATTAATTCAGAAGAATCAACTGTTGTAAGACTGTTGGCTATTATTTTTAGAGGATCCGTAACCGCTATGCCACTTCGCCTTAAGCCATAGTCAATAGCAACAATTCGTCCCACAGATTATCCATTTTTTTATAAAACACAAAAGTAATAAAATAGTTCGCATGGATATATTTATGCAAAAACCCCGTTTCCGGGGTTAGAAATTTATTTTATATTAAGCAAGCTAACTGGCATAGTCTTGCTGAGCCAGCCTCACGTAACTCCTGTACCTCCATTTTGCGTTTTCTTCAGCCGCTTTAAAAAGTTCAACGGATTCAACCGGATATGCCTTTTTAAGAGATGAATACCTTACTTCAGACATAATAAAATCCTGGAATTTTGTCCAGTCCGGTTCTTTCGAGTCAAGGGTGAAAGGGTTCTTCCCTTCTGCTTCCAGTAGAGGATTAAATCTGTAAAGATGCCAATACCCGGCAGCTACAGCCAGTTTACCTTCTTCCTGTGTTTTTCCCATCCCCTGTTTTAATCCGTGGTTAATACAAGGCGCATAAGCTATAATCAGTGAAGGACCAGGATAGGCCTCAGCTTCTTTAACAGCCTTAAGATACTGACTTTGATTTGAGCCCATAGATACCTGTGCTACATATACATAGCCATAACTCATTGCCATCATTCCAAGATCTTTCTTTCTGACTTTTTTACCTGAGGCGGCAAATTTAGCTATGGCTCCCACAGGCGTTGATTTTGAAGCCTGACCCCCTGTATTGGAATAAACTTCTGTGTCCAGTACAAGAACGTTAATATTTTCTCCTGAAGCAAGAACATGATCAAGTCCTCCGTATCCTATATCATATGCCCATCCGTCACCTCCAAATATCCAAATTGACTTTTTAACAAGGTATTGTTGCAAGGCAATTATTTGAGAAGCTACGGGATGTTTTTCATTTTTAAGAACTGCAACCACTTGTGCTGAAGCAACTTTTGATTTCTCAGCATCCTCTTTACATTCAAGCCATTTTATAAAGGCTTCCTTTGTTTCTGCAGTAACAGATTCAATATTTTCGTGCATTAGAATGGCTAGTCGTTCACGAAGTTTTCCTGAGCCTGTGGCCAAACCAAAACCATATTCAGCATTATCTTCAAATAATGAATTGGCCCAGGCAGGTCCTTGTCCATCCTTATTGGTTGTATAGGGAGTGGATGGAGCCGACCCTCCGTAAATAGATGAACAACCGGTAGCATTGGCAACTATCATTCGGTCGCCATATAATTGTGTAATTAGCTTTATATAAGGTGTTTCACCACAGCCCGCACATGCTCCTGAAAACTCAAACAGGGGCTGGGCAAACTGGCTGTTTTTTACAGTCTGATCCTTTGGCAACAGAGTATCTTTATAAGTTACTTTGTTTGCAAGATAGTCCCAACGGGCAATTTCATCGGTTTGACTCTCTAAAGGCTTCATTACCAATGAATTTTCCTTTGAAGGGCAAATGTCGACACAATTTCCGCAACCTGTGCAATCCAGAACACTTACCTGAATTCTGAAATTGAGGCCTTCGAGTTGTTTTCCAATAGGTTTTTTTACTTCTGTTCCGGCTGGTGCCCCTGCTAATTCATTGGCATCAAGAAGAAATGGTCTTACAGCAGCATGTGGGCAAACATAGGCACACTGATTACACTGTATACAGTTTTCAATAATCCATTCAGGAACATTTACTGCTATGCCACGTTTTTCATAAGCTGCAGTACCTGCTGGAAAAGTACCGTCTTCCCGGCCTTTGAAAGCACTTACGGGAAGATCGTCTCCTTTTAGATTATTTATTGGTTTAACTATATTTTTTATAAAATCAGGTACATTGTTTTCATCATCCTTAATGTCAGGATTAAGATTCTTCCAGCTTGCCGGAACTTCTATCTCAACTACTTCACCACCTCTGGAAATAGCAGCAAAATTCATGTTAACTACTTCTTCACCCTTTTTGCCAAAGTCCTTTATTACTGCTTTTCTCATTTGATCAACAGCCTTTTCATAAGGAATTACATTAGCTATTTTAAAAAAAGCAGATTGCATAATAGTATTGGTTCGGTTACCCAAACCAATTTCTTCAGCAATATCTGTGGCATTAATGATGTAGAACCTGATGTCATTATCAGCCAGATATTTTTTAACTCCGTCAGGAAGGTGTTTAATTGTTTCTTCCTTACTCCAGTGGCTGTTTAGAAGAAATGTGCCATTTTTTAGCAACCCTTTTAGCATATCGTATTTATAAAGATATGAGGTAACATGACATGCTACAAAATCGGGTGTATTAACAAGATAAGGAGAACGTATTGGCACATCACCAAAACGGAGGTGTGATACTGTTATACCTCCTGATTTTTTTGAATCGTATGCAAAGTAGGCCTGACAATACTTATCTGTAGTATCCCCAATAATTTTAATTGAATTTTTATTTGCACCTACCGTACCATCAGAACCCAGCCCGTAAAATTTAGCCTGGAAAGTACCTTTTGGTGTTATATTTATTTCCGGTTTAACAGGAAGGGAAGTAAAAGTTACATCATCCACTATGCCAACAGTAAACCTGTTCTTAGGTTCCTTCATCTTCATGTTTTCAACAACTGTAAGTATCTGCACAGGAGTTGTATCCTTTGAACTTAAACCATATCGTCCTCCCAATATTAATGGCGCCTTATCCTTGCCATAAAAAATATCCTTTACATCAAGGTAGAGAGGTTCCCCATTGGCACCAGGTTCTTTTGTTCTGTCCAGAATGGTTAAACATTTAACAGTCTTGGGAATAACCCTTAAGAGATACTTCTCAGAGAAAGGACGATATAAATGTACCGTCACCAAACCCAGTTTTTCTCCCTTTTCAGCCAGATAGTCAATTACTTCCTTTATTGTTTCAGTAACGGAACCCATGGCAACAATAACATTTTCTGCATCGGGGGCACCATAATAAGTAAACGGATGATATTCCCGTCCGGTTATCTCGGTAATTTTTACCATATAATCTTCAATAAGATCAGGTAATGCAAGATAAAAGCTATTTGAAGCTTCGCGGGATTGAAAATAAATATCAGGGTTTTGTGCAGTACCCCTGGTAACAGGATGTTCAGGATTGAGTGCCCTGTCACGAAAAGATTTCAGGGCGTTTCTGTCAAGTAACTTCGCTAATTCTTCCTGGCTTGAGGCTTCTACTTTCTGAACCTCATGAGAAGTACGAAACCCATCGAAAAAATGCATAAATGGTACCCTGGACTTTATTGCAGCCAGATGTGCAATACCGGCAATATCCATAATTTGTTGCACACTGCTGGTTGCCAGCATGGCAAAACCAGTTTGTCTTGTACTCATCACATCGCTGTGGTCTCCGAAAATTGACAAGGCCTGTGCAGCTAAACTGCGGGCTGATATATGAAATACTCCCGGCAAAAGTTCGCCGGCTATTTTATACATGTTGGGAATCATAAGTAATAATCCCTGTGAAGCAGTAAATGTGGAGGTTAACGCTCCCGATTGTAATGAACCGTGCATAGCACCGGCTGCACCTGCTTCAGATTGCATCTCACTGACCTTAACTACTTCATTAAAAATATTTTTCTTGCCCTGTGCCGACCATTCATCTACATATTCGGCCATGGTAGATGATGGCGTAATAGGGTATATACAGGCAACTTCACTGAACATATATGCTACATGTGCTGCTGCATAGTTACCGTCACACGTTATAAATTTTTTTTCCTTAGACATTTTTATAAAATTAATTGCTGATTGCTGATTAAACTAATTGAATATTGATGATTGACTGTTGATTATTTTATTAACTTTTAGATACTGATTACTTATTACAATTTACAAATTATTTATAAATATTTCATTAACATTTATAAAGAATTATTACTATCTGACGTAAGTCATTAGTTGATCGTAATAAGTCATTAGTCATTAACTTACTCACTGTTCATAGATATTATAAACTCTTCATTAGATTGAGTTTTAACGAGTTTATCCCTTAAAAATTCCATTGCTTCTATGGAATTCATGTCTGTAAGATAATTGCGAAGTATCCATATTCTGTTCAACATTTCTTTGTCAAACAGTAAATCTTCCCTTCTTGTACTTGAAGCCTGAATGTCAACAGCAGGGTAAATACGTTTATTGGACAATTTGCGGTCCAGCTGAAGTTCCATGTTACCGGTACCTTTAAACTCTTCAAAGATAACATCGTCCATCTTGGAACCGGTATCGGTCAGGGCTGTTGCAAGAATTGTCAGTGAACCGCCATGTTCTATATTTCTGGCTGCACCAAAAAATCTTTTTGGTTTCTGCAGGGCATTGGCATCCACCCCCCCGGAAAGTACTTTTCCTGAGGCAGGGGCTATGGTATTAAATGCCCTTGCTAAACGGGTAATGGAATCCAGCAGAATTACAACATCATGTCCGCATTCCACAAGTCTTTTTGCTTTTTCGAGTACTATATTTGCCACACGAACGTGACGTTCTGCGGGTTCATCAAAAGTAGAAGCTATAACCTCGGCATTTACACTTCTGGCCATGTCAGTTACTTCTTCCGGACGCTCATCTATAAGAAGAACAATCATATAAGTTTCAGGGTGATTTTTAGCTATGGCATTTGCCAATTCTTTCAATAACACTGTTTTACCTGTTTTTGGCTGAGCTACTATTAATCCACGCTGACCTTTACCAATTGGACAAAACATGTCTACTATACGTACCGATAAGCTGGAGGGTTCGCTCCGTGAACAAAGAGTAAACTTTTCATTCGGGAATAAGGGAGTCAAATAATCAAAAGGAACCCTGTCTCTTATATAATCAGGATCTCTTCCGTTAATTTCCTCCACTTTTATTAATGGAAAATATTTTTCCCCCTCTTTGGGAGGCCTGATAGCTCCTTTAATAGTATCTCCTGTTTTAAGGCCAAAAAGTTTTATCTGGCTCTGCGATACATATATATCATCAGGAGAGTTTAAATAGTTGTAATCGGCGGATCTTAAAAACCCGTAACCGTCAGGCATAATTTCCAAAACTCCGGAACTGACTATAATACCGTCAAACTCGAAGTTTTTTTCTATTACTCTTTTATCCACAGGTTTACGAAGGTGAAAATCCTTATCAATTTTGATGTCAAAACCTGTGTGAATCCTTACCTGATCTTCAACCGGTGTTTCAGTAACTCCATTGTTTTCAGCGACAGATGGCTCTTCTGCAGTTATCACTTCATTATTGTCACCCGGGACAGTAAATACCGGTCCGGCGGTTCCAAATTCCTCTTCCTCATCTATTGTATCTGCATTTAAGGCATCAGTATCAATTAACTCATTCTTGAGTAAGGTTTTTTTCTCTAAAAATTTAATTCTTGGGAAAACCCTTTTTCTATCCTCAGCTGAACCTTGCCTGGCTGCAGTTTCCTTAGTTTTATCGTGTTCGTTTTTAGAACTGTACTCTTTTACCTTAATACGTTCCCTCACTTTGGGTTTATCATTGCCATCTTCCTGTTCTATTGGCTCTGAAGGAGATGAAGAGGCAATTAATACTTTTTTAACTTCCGGCTTTTTAGGAGAGGTAGGTGTAATTGATATGGCTTGCTGATCAAGGATTTTATATATCAGATCCTGTTTCTTTAACGATTCTACTCTTTTAATTTGCAACTCTTTGGCAATTTCACGCAATTCCGGTAACAACTTCTTATTCAATTCAAGAATATCAAACATAACAACAGATTAAAATTATATTAATAATTTTATACAAAAACATAGTATAAGTGGAGCTTTTCAACGAATAATAAATGACCAGAAAATGTTAAAGGAATTTTTTGAATCCTACTTTTATGAAACCCATATTTCTTGAGGAAAATCCGGTGCAATTATAAATAAATACCCAATGATTACCAAAAAAAAAATCAAATATATTTATTAGATAAAGAATTTCAATTTTTTTTCTTAACTTAGAAATGGCTTATTAAATAGCTAAATTTTAATAAAAATGCGTGTTTGGGAACCTTTATAAAAGATAATTATTTAATCTTATACAAATTTAATTTTTTTTTTGATATAAACAAATAACGACTGTAAAAATGTTTATTTAAAGTTAAATCTATCAATCTCCCTAAAATAATGAGGCAGCTAAAAATTGTCAAACAGGTTACCAACCGTGAAACCCCTTCCCTCGATAAATACCTTCATGAAATTAGTCAGGTTGAACTGATTACTGCTGAAGAGGAGGTTGAACTGGCTACAAGAATAAAAAAAGGAGATTCACAGGCATTGGATCGTTTAATCAAAGCAAACCTGAGATTTGTTGTCTCCGTATCTAAGCAATATCAAAATCAAGGTCTTAGTTTACCCGATTTAATAAATGAAGGTAACCTTGGTTTAATAAAAGCTGCCCAGCGCTTTGATGAGACACGTGGATTTAAATTCATCTCATATGCTGTTTGGTGGATCAGGCAATCAATCCTGCAGGCCCTTGCTGAACAGGCAAGGATTGTGCGTTTACCTCTTAATAAAATTGGATCTATAAACAAAATAAATAAAGCCTTTGCCGAATTAGAACAAAAATTTGAGCGGGATCCTTCTACACTTGAAATTGCTAAAAATCTGGAGTTAGCCCCGGAAGACATTAAAGATGCATTAAGGAATTCCGGCAGGCATGTTTCAATGGATGCTCCATTGATTCCTGGTGAAGAAGGTGACTTGTACGATGTTTTATTGGCAAGCGATTCTCCCAGTCCTGACAAGGGTCTGATTATTGAGTCGCTTCGAAAAGAAATAGAAAGAGTACTTTCAACCTTAACCCACAGGGAAGCAAATATTGTCAGACTGTATTTTGGACTAAACGGCAACCCTCCGCTTACTCTGGAAGAAATAGGAGAAACCTTCAGCCTTACCCGGGAGAGAGTGCGTCAGATAAAAGAAAAAGCGATTAAGCGTCTCAAATATACCACCAGGTGCAAAATATTAAAATCCTACCTCGGATAAGTTGAAGAGCATAGTCAGCAGAAGTTATTTTCCACTGAAAATTTAATGAATAATCATATTAAAGTCAATTTTTTTGTCATTAGTTTTGCAATGTATATAACAATATAAATCTTAAGGTTAATTGCGTTACACTTCATGAATAAAAATATTCTTTCCGTATCAATCTTAAATTCAGATTTTGGCAATCTTAAAAACACAATAGAATTAATCAACGAAAGTGAAGCTGACTGGTTTCATCTGGATATTATGGACGGAGTGTTTGTACCAAACTTATCATTTGGTTATCCGTTGGTTGAAATTGTCAAAAAATATTCTGTTAAGCCGCTTGATGTTCATTTAATGATAGTAAACCCTGAAAAGCATATAGATAATTTCAGGGATGCAGGAGCCAATTTACTGACTGTGCATTACGAAGCATGTACTCACCTTAACAGGGTTGTAAATCAGATTAAAGACCTTGGCATGAAAGCGGGTGTTGCATTAAATCCTCATACCCCGGTTGAATTGCTTGAAGACATAATTACAGAGTTGGATATGGTACTTATAATGACCGTTAACCCTGGTTATGGAGGTCAGGAATTTATTCATTCCAGTATTAATAAAATAGAACGGCTTGTAAATCTGATAAACAAAAAACAATCAGAAACTATAATCGAAGTGGATGGAGGTATGGATAACAACAAAGTTAAAGAACTAAAAATATTGGGAGTTGATGCATTTGTCGTAGGTAGTTATATCTTCAAATCGGATTATATTTCCCGGACTATTTCAGATTTAAAGAAATATTAAATACATCCTTTCTCAGTAATTCGTCATTTGTATATTGTTGTCTGTAATTAGTAATTTTTTATTATCTTTGCATCCCATTTGGGGCTGCTTGGTTTTGACAGCGGGGTAAATGGGTCTGTAAGCATGTAGAGCCACGTGTCAACCGCTCTCTAATCTGGGGATACAAACAATAAAAGGCGAATCAAACTACGCTCTTGCAGCTTAATTTACTTAGTAAATTTCGCTTAATCCCTCGCCAAGGTGCTTGGGACAAGATATCACCCGGAAAGCCTGCCTGACGCTTTCCGAACCTGTGGTACTCGTGAGTTCGGACTAGTCAGGGGAAGGTCCTGGTTCCCTGGCAAAAATTAAGGGACTAAGGTTAAGGTCGGCTGTTTGTTGCCAGCTTTAACACAAAAATCAATAACAAAATAAACATGTAGAAAGCATTCCGGTTTCTTGTTTGGACGAGGGTTCGACTCCCTCCAGCTCCACTGATAATTTAAAAGACTCTAATTCAAGTATTTAGAGTCTTTTTTATTTGATTGATTCTATTCTATCTATATAGACATTTATCAAACTGTTTTCCTCTATAGTTTTTTCAATAACATCCCAATGTTTCAAAATTATTCCATAAAAATCTCTAATCCTGAGATTGCCAAATTTTATATGAATCACCTTAGGAGGAGCTCCTTTGTAAAGTACTTTCAATGAAAAGTCTGAATCTTTAGTTAATATTATCAAATCATGTTCTTTAGCATAATCCCAAATCTGTTGATCATTCCATGAATCATCTAAATCCTTTACATGGATATAATTGAAATTATTCCACAATCCGAAATAATATGGCAAATTTGCATCAATAAGATATTTTGCCATTACCCAACCATTTGAATTGAATATTGATGTCCCATTAAATCAGCAGCGAATCTCAAACATGCGTCAATATCCTCAGAAACAAGTGTAGGATATTGTCTAAGAATTTCATCTTTTGAGTCCCCTGCGCTTAAAAATTCTAAAATAGTCTGAACAGTTATCCTTTTACCACGAATTGTCGGTTTCCCGTTACAAATATCGTTATCGACAGTAATCCTATCCAAAAGTATATCCATATACTAATTTTTAAACAAAATTAATATTTTTAGTCAACATTAGTTATATTTCAATGGGTGTAACTCTTCATTATATGTCATCAAGACTTTCCTTAGCCAACCTGTCCCAACGTATGGGAAGTGTTTTTTGGGTTACCAATTTTCTATTTCTTTTTCTATTTCATCTTGGGGAATATAGTCACCTGATTTTACCCTTTGAGATGCTTTTTTAACACGTTCTCTTAATTCAGCTTTGGATATTGGCTCTCCTTTTGATGTATATCCAACAACCAATGTATTTTCGTACTCCTTACTCATAGCATGTACCATTTTTAAAAAACGCTCATCTGCTTGACTTATATATTGCTGAACTTCTTTACGTAAAGCTATTGATGTCATAATGGATATTTTAACAAATTTAACATTTTTTACTCATTTGAAAAAATCGGACTCTTTGATTACATTTGTTAAACATTACTTCTTGCAATTTTAAGATCCGGTGTCCTAAAAGGTGGACTGACAAAATTAGTATATTACATATGCTTGATATACTGGACATTGGAAAATTAGGTTCGACTCCCTCCAGCTCCACTTTTAACCATCTGATTATCAGATGGTTATTTTTTTACCAGTGGATTCAAGGCAATTGGTGCGTTATGTCAATGCGGTAATTAAATAGGTATTTCGCCGTAATATTTGCGGCGTTTAATTCTTTATAACAAATTTTGTGAGTATTTTTACAAAATAAAGATTAATCACAAGAAATATCCATGATTGGACAATACAATCAGCAATTATTAATATTCAGCATCATGGATATTCCAGCTGGCCAAATAATTAAATTATAATCAGATGAATCCTTATATCTATCAATATGATAATTGGCCCAATTTTAAATGGGATGATAAGGAAATATTAATATCTCTGGCAAATGTAAGAAATTTCCAGGGTATTTTACAGGGCAAAATGGAAAGTATAGGTTTTGAATTAAGAGAAGAAGCAATGCTTGATACCTTAACTTTAGATGTTGTCAAATCTTCTGAAATAGAAGGCGAAATATTAAATCCGGCATTGGTAAGATCATCTATAGCCAGACATTTAGGTATGGATATTGCAGGTCTTCCACCTTCTGATCGTAATGTTGATGGTGTTGTCCAAATGATGCTAGATGCAACTCAAAATTTTAACATCCCTCTGACTTTTGACCGTTTGTTTGATTGGCATGCTTCATTATTCCCTACCGGAAGAATTGGAATGTATAAAATTGAAGTAGGCCAATTCAGGAGTGATAATTTAGGTCCTATGCAGGTTGTTTCGGGTGCAATGGGTAAAGAAAAAATTCATTATCAGGCACCTGACGCAAATATGGTTGAAAAAGAAATGACATTATTTGTCAATTGGTTTAATAATGAGAATAATATTGATCCGGTATTAAAAGCTGCGATTGCCCATTTATGGTTTGTTACAATACATCCATTTGATGATGGCAATGGTAGAATTGCCCGTGCTATAACAGATATGCAACTTGCCAGGTCTGATGGTAGTAACCAACGTTTTTATAGCATGTCTGCTCAAATTAAATTGGATAGGAAGAATTATTACAACATACTTGAAAAAACACAGTCAAATGACCTAAATATTACCAATTATCTAAAATGGTTTATAAAGAGTTTGACCAGTGCTTTAATTCATTCAGATAAAACACTTTCTAAGGTGCTTGATAAAGCTTATTTTTGGAACTTGAATTCTAATATACCTTTAAATGATAGACAGAAAAATATGATTAATAAACTGTTTGATGGATTTAAAGGTAATCTTAATTCGTCAAAATGGGCAAAAATAAGTAATTGCTCAACTGATACGGCATTACGGGATATTCAAGACTTGATTAATAAAAATATATTATCAAAAGATAGTGCTGGTGGCAGATCTACAAATTATCACTTGATTTTTCAATCACATCCCCCTATAATCCTAAAAATTAAGGAACAGCAAAATATTAAAAATAAGGAATTAAAAGTACCAAGCGTAGAAGATATAAAAAGAGTATCAAACAGAAAAGGAAAAGGATTATCATAATAATAGTCAATCTGACCCAAAACGTGCTGACCTTGATTATATGTAACTTTAAAAATCGCATTATGACAGATAAAATGGAACATAAAAGAGAAAATATTTTAAATATTCTATTACCAATGATTTTATTAATTGTTTTAATGATAGCCAGTATAATTAATTATCCAGTGATTTTTGACAAATCAAAATGGGCTATAATAACTGTATCGATTGCAGTTATTGGATATATAGGGTTATGGATTTATTTAAAACCAGACAGATTCTCTAAGGATGGTGGATTAATAATTGGATTCTTATTTATAGTTAATATTTCAATTGACGAATTTATAAACTGGCATACTAAGACTGGATCATTAGTCTCCACGTTGATTATGATGTAATTCATATCCATGAAGTTTTGATTGACAAATTCACATCCTGGATAAGAGAAAAGATTACATAAATAAAAAAATTACAAATAATTGTTATTAAACTTTACTTTACACTTCTTCTTGTCGTTTTAAGAACCGGTGTCTTAAACGGTGGACTGACAAAACTAGTTTATTGCATCAGCTTGATATACTGAATATTGGAGAATCAGGGGCAACTCCCTCCAGCTCCACTTATAAATTAAATCAATAAGTACTTTTATTTAGTCCAGTTTTCAATTTTCAAACCGGGTATTCGACCAAACTCCTTTTCATTATTGGTAATTAAAATCAAGTCAAGACTTTTAGCATGAGCAGCAATCAGTGTATCCAATGGTCCTATTGGAGTCCCTAATTTTTCTAAGTCAGCTCGAATTGGCCCATAATCAACTGTAGCTTTAAAATCAAAATCTATTATTTCTAGTGGAGTAAGAAATTTATCAAGGGCTTCCTGATTTTTTAAAGGATTAGAACTTTTCATTATACCATACCAAACTGTAATTCAGCTAATGTAATTGAAGATATCCCTATGCTACCGATTGGCACACTCATAAAAATATTAAAAACATCGATAGGCTTCTTTTTAATGATGTAAATGCAAATGTATCCAGAAGGTATTTCATTAATCTAACGATTCTCTTTGTTGAATATTTGGCTGTTCACGGCTATCCAAATAGTCTGGTGTAAATAAATCGATGCTATCAATCATGTTTTGCCAGGCATTATGGAAAGGAATTATAATTAGAGAATTACCAACTTGTTTGAGATATACCTTATCATCATTAATTTGCATTCTCTTTGGAATCCTAATCGCCTGTACCCCTTTTTTATTTTTTATATCAATTGTTTCGAATGCCATTTTTTTTATTTTAATTCTCAAATGTAGGCAATTTTCAAAAATTGGTTCTACTTAAAAGTTAAAATTATATCAAAATCATAACTGAGAATGGATCACCACAATAAATACAAAAAAAGTTATCAACAGCCATCCGGTGGATAATTCGGTGGATAAAAAAATAAGCCCTATTATAACAATCTGGTATATAATGGAGTACTAAGACAAGTTCGACTCCTTCCAGCTTCACTTGTAACCATCTGATTATAAGATGGTTATTTTTATTCCAGTGGATCCAAGGCAATTAGTGTGTGTAAGTCAATTTATAATCAAGTTAGATTTCTTAAGATCCCATAGTACCTGTTTTGACTATACCAGCCCTCTTGTAATTGGCAATAATCACTCCACTTGGTGTAACAGAACTCTCTATTAATGAAAATGCTGCTGGAATCGTGCCATTGTCAAACAACTTTTTCCCTTTTCCCAGCGTTAGAGGATAAATTTTAAGCCATAGTTCGTCCACTAAATCATTTTTTAATAGTAGTTGAATAAGTTCACCACTTCCATGAACTTGAATGTCAGAACCTTTTGAATTTTTGAGCCTTTCAATATCTTCCAAACTTTTTAGGAAAACTGAGTTTCCCCATTTTGATTTATTCAAAGTCTTGGATATGACGTATTTTGTGACATCATTGATACCTGGCCATCCATTTTCATGCTCTGGCCAATAATTAGCAAAAATTTCAAATGTTTTTCTACCCAAAAGCAGGTCCGCAGGTTTCATCTGTTTTACCATGACCTTACGACCAACCTCATCAAAATATGGTGTAACCCAACCGCCATATTTGAATCCGCCCGATATATCCTCTTCAGGTCCACCAGGTGCCTGCATTACTCCATCTAATGTTATAAATGATAAAACGATTATTTTTCTCATATCCCGCCTCCTTCATTAATATAAACTATTACATTTTTTATATCAGCACCTTGCCATTTACTTGACAGGATTATTATATACATTAAAACAAAACTTAAAGAGGATGGTTCTGTCCATTGTATATCAAACATATAAGTATTGAGTCAACAGTCAGGAATTTTTACCATTCTTTATCCGTCATTACATCTTCAGCAGTCTCACAGGGTTTAACCAAAACTAAGTTAGTCATTTAGTGAATTAATGCCAAGTTGTTTTGCTCGCTCAATATTGTCTTTCATTGATTTAACCTGCTCAACAGAATGTCCTTTCCAAATGGAAACTTCACCGACAACTTTAAAAGGATGTGTTGAACGATAAGATTTTGATGGGTTTCCTTGAAATTTTTTATCTGTTAAATCAGGGTCGTCTTCAATTTGACCTGTTGGTTCTACTAAATAAATTCTTTCACGTCCTTCTCCTAATGCGAGTTCAGCACCCCAAATTGCAGCATCTAATGTCGCTGTCAGGAATATATATTTAGCATTTTTTCCTGGTCCAAAGTTTGACTTGTAACCAATTTCAATTAAATCGCCAATTTTTAAGTCCCCCTTAGTTCCGTGAAAATATGTCTGAGTGAAAGGTGTTGGACATTGGCCGTTTGAATTGTTGTTGTTTTGATTTTTTTCCATTGTCATCTTTTATGTTTGTTTTTCCAAATTTCAAAATTATTTCTTATGACCACCCATCCATTTAACAATTGCAGGATCACGATGGTCAAAAAATACACTTTTATTGGTGTCAAGCGTTTTTATAGCGTTCATGTTATCAACACTTAACTGAAAGTCGAAAATGTTGAAGTTTTCGATAATCCTTTCTTTACGAACTGATTTTGGAATAACAACAATACCTCTTTGTGTCAACCAGCGCAAGACAACCTGAGCTACAGATTTATTGTATTTTTTACCGGTTGAAATTAAAAGTTCATTTTTGAACAAATCATTTCTACCTTCGGCAAACGGACCCCAGGATTCAATTTGTACTTTGATTTCTTCCAGGAATTTTTGAGTCTCAATTTGCTGATTAAACGGG
The DNA here is from genome assembly GCA_963766305.1 of uncultured Bacteroidota bacterium. Lineage (GTDB taxonomy): Bacteria > Bacteroidota > Bacteroidia > Bacteroidales > JAAUTT01 > JAAUTT01. The sequence goes on along the minus strand of CAVYAE010000031.1, from coordinate 162,693 downwards.
TGGGTTTCAATTTGATTAACCGCAGGTAAAACCTTGTTAAAAACAATTAAATCCATTATACGGTCGGGTTGAAAATTACTTACACCAATTGCCCTGACTTTTCCTTCTTTATACAATTCTTCCATAGCATGCCAGGCACCATGCACATCGTTAAATGGTTGATGAATAAGGTACAGGTCGAGATAATCTAATTTTAGCTTTTTAAGAGAAGTTGCAAATGCCTTTTTTGCTTTATCATATCCTGCATCCGGAATCCAGAGTTTTGTTGTGATAAATAATTCTTTTCGTTCGATGCCGCTTCTTACAATAGCATTTCCAACAGCCTCTTCATTTCCGTAAGCAGAAGCAGTATCTATTAAACGGTATCCTGTATTGATAGCCTCAAGCACACTATTTTCGCATTCTTTGGCATCAGTTATTTGGTAAACACCAAATCCTAAAATTGGTATTTCAATACCATTGTTCAATTTTTTTGTTTCCATATTATTTTATTTTATTCGGGAATTACTTCATTTAAACATTTTATAGCATTCAGTGTTCTGGGATAGCCGATGTATGGCAATAATTGAGTTGTAATATCAATAAGAGTTTCTTTATTATTGCCAATATTCACATTACCTTGAATGTGCCCTTTTATTTGCGATTCAGTTCCACCAAGGCTGATTAACATTGAATAGGTTAAAAGTTCACGGGTTTTAACGTCCAATCCTGACCGGGTTAGATAATCGCCAAAACAATTGTCAGATAAATATTGCTGAATGTGCAACTGGTTTTTGGGTGATGTTTCATACATTTTATCAATCATCTCACCAAATATTGCTTTTTGTAAAGCCAAACCTTTCTCATATCGAGTTTCGGGAGTAGTAGTTGACTGGCCTTCAAGAGGAAGTCTAATATCACGCTCTGTAAATATCTCATTGGTGGTATATATAAAATCTATCACCTTGGCAATGCCTACATAAGGAACTGACTGATATAGAATTTCTTTTAATTCAATAGGTTCAATACCAATGTTGAGCGCAGCATTTACAAACATTTTATATTCGGATAGTGCTTGAGACGCAATGGTTGAAGCCAAAATTACCATTACCCGAGTTTTGGTTTCAATTTTGCTGTTGTTAATAATTTCGTCAAATGCAAAGTTGTCGAACACTTCTATCAATTCTGGGTCGGTTTGTTTGGCTTTCGACTTATAATCTGGCCACAATTCTTCGTGGTTTTTTATTGCGTTTTCACTAAGGTGACAAAATGTATTATCTGAAACATCAGTTGCCTTTTTGTACTGCTCATCATCCACTGGTTCTAACCATGAATTTTTGTTGATCTGAGGATTTGTTTCAATTGCCAAATGCGAGAACCAACTGTCCGGAGCTGCTCCATGCCAGTGAACCACATTAGCTGCAATTTCTACAACATCACCTGGTAAAAGTAATCGTGCCCGTTCACCTTTCGCCTGATAATATCCTTCTCCTCCAACCACAACAAGGATTTGACCACCGGAATGACTATGCCAATTATTCCAACACCCTGGTTCAAAAGTTACATTCGCTATAGGACAGTTTAAATCTTTATTTTGTGTTAACGGAGCTATATATGCCTGACCGATAAAGTATTTTGATAAAAGTTCGGGACGTTTGTTCCCCAATGGAAAGCTACTTATTTTAGGAATTTCTTTTTTCATATTTTGTCTAATTAATGTTATTGTGAATCTTCAATCTGAATAATGATCAAATTACAAACCTGTCCTTTTTTCTAATTCTTCCGGATAACGTTCACCTGAAATTTTCATTTTTTCAAGCGCTAATTGTATTTCATGTAGTTCATTATCATTAAGTATAACCCTTGAACCTCCAATATTTTCTTCTAACCGATGTAATTTTGTAGTACCTGGAATAGGAACAATGAATGGCTTTTGTGCCAGTAACCAAGCCAACGCTAATTGTGCCGGGGTTGATTTCTTTTGTTCAGCAAATTTATTCAGCAAATCTAACAGACCTTGATTGGCTTCCAGATTTTCAGGTGTAAAACGAGGAACAATACTTCTGAAATCGCCTTTTTCAAATTTGGCATCTTTACTGATTTTACCAGTTAGAAAACCTTTACCTAAAGGACTGAAAGGCACAAAACCAATTCCCAATTCTTCAAGAGTGGGAATTAATTCTTCTTCAGGACGTCTCCACCAAAGAGAATATTCACTTTCAACAGCAGTAACCGGATATACAGCATTGGCCCTGCGAATTGTTTGAACACCGGCTTCAGATAGTCCCCAATGTTTGATTTTGCCTTCCTTTATTAAATCTTGTATTACACCTGCAACATCTTCTATTGGTGTATTAACGTCTACCCGATGCTGATAATATAAATCAATAATTTCTATTTTTAGGCGTTTTAATGAACCTTCAACAGACTTTCTGATGTTAGCGGGACTGCTGTCCTGAACCTGGTTACCATCTTGCACTTTGATGCCAAATTTAGTAGCTATAACCACATTTTTGCGGAAAGGAGCTAATGCTTCACCAACAAGTTCTTCGTTTGTATATGGACCATACATTTCAGCAGTGTCGAAAAATGTTATTCCTTTTTCAAATGCTGCCCTTATAAGTGCTATACTTTCCTTATTTTCAAGAATATTACTGTAGGCATAGTTAAGTCCCATACAACCGAATCCAATAGCAGATACTTCAAGACCGCTTTTACCCAGTTTCCTTTTTTTTATTTCTGTATTCATAATGTTATTTTTAAGTTCACACACAAAATATTTCGATACAAAATTGAGAGGAAAAACCCTATAAGTTGTTATACAAATTACAGTTTTACTTACCAAGATTACGGATATTGAAATACAGACATAACTTATTATAAAATAAGCACTAATTTTGAACCGGATTTAATATTATTTAGTATGAACGAAATACTTAATTTGGAAAATACATCACAATATAACTCATTGCGAGGGGTTGAAACTTTTCATCCTTTGGTAAGTGTTATCGATTTATCAAAAACGAAACAGATACCTAATGGCAAGATAAAGTTTGGGTTCTATTGTATTTTTTTGAAAGAAGTAAAATGCGGAGATTTAAAATACGGATGTAATTATTATGATTATCAGGAAGGAACACTTGTATTTGTTGCTCCTGGTCAAATTCTTGGTGTTAACAATAAGGAAAACATTCAACCTAAAGGATGGGCCTTGATTTTTCATCCTGATTTAATTCGTGGCACATCGCTTGGACACAATATAAAAGATTATACCTTCTTTTCATATGAAGCAAACGAAGCCTTGCATCTGTCTGAGAAGGAAAGGCAAATTGTAATGGATAGCCTGAATAAAATTGAATATGAATTAAACCAGACGATTGATAAACACAGTAAAACATTAATTGCTAATAATATAGAATTACTGCTCAACTATTGTAGCCGGTTTTACGATAGACAGTTTATTACCCGGAGTCTTGTTAATAAAGATATCCTGGTGAAATTTGAAAGATTGCTGGATGAGTATTTTCAATCTGAAAAGCCTCAAAATATTGGATTGCCGACAGTGAAATATTGTGCTGACAATATTCACCTATCAGCAAATTATCTTGGTGACTTAATCAAAAAAGAAACCGGGAAGTCTCCTCAGGAACATATACAATTGAAGTTAATGGAAATTGCAAAAGAGAAAATATATGATACAAGTAAATCGTTCAGCGAAATAGCCTACGAACTTGGATTTAAGCATCCGCAACATTTTACAAGGATGTTTAAAAAGGAAATAGGAATGTCTCCGTCTGATTACAGGATATTGAATTAGTTTTAAAAGCTAAGACTTAATACGCTTACGCATCTTTGATTGGGCTTGTCCGGTATGGAAAATATAAGCAATAATAATTTCTTACTTTGTCACTTCGTAAAGGATTTTATAACTCCATTTACTTACTGAACGATAATTTGCCGGTTCTTCAGACAAAACTTCTTCTTTAGGATATTTCTGGGAAAACATTTAATGAACCTGCAAGTTTTATTAATTTTTTCTTGACTTTCCGGGCATTCTGCTATGTATCCTGACTAATGAATTTGTACATATCATCAAGGCTTTCTTTGGCAAACCTGTCCCAACGTATGGGAATTTTTTCCGGCTTTGTACATAGCCGGACGCTTACATAGGAGCAAAGGATAAGAGAAAAGCTTTGGACCAACAAACCACCCTCCAAAAATAGTTACTGATTAATTTTTCAGATTCATTTGGGCAATGTATAAAAATGTAATGATAGCTAACCAAGACAATAATGGGAAGATGAGAAAGATAAAAGCTGGTTTTGTCAGAGATTGTAACAATAATCCGCTATAAACCACCAAAGAAAGTAAATTCAAAAAAATCATTGTTGAGAAAAACCACCTGTTTCTTATTTCCGACCAGCGTTTTGTTAACCGGGTCGCCAGAAAAAGTCCAACAAATGGCGATATTACCCAAATTGTAAATAATCCGAGCAAAACAATTGATTTTTGTTTACTCCCTGCATGGAACATAAAAAAGAGCGAGCCAACCGCACCGATCAACAAAATTGCCAAAGCTATTTTACGGAGCCTGCTTGGATTTACTTTATTATTTTCAGCCATATGAAAGAAATTTATGGTCATTCGGATTAATGCATTCCTCCGGATAAATTTATTTAAAGGTAAAAATATTACTCCAAAATTCAAAGTAAAGTGTATTTCTATTTGTAAGCATCCGGTCATGTACTTCATCGGATGGATACCCGAATATTAAAATATTTTTTTTAATAAATTTTGGCTTGAGTGATTTTTATTTAATGTGGTTGGTTGATTTTGTGTAATGTAATGCTATTACACCATTATCAAATATTTTTGTTTCTGTAAAATTTAAAATGATACTTTCGGATATATTTTTAAATAAAGGAATACCATGCCCTAACAAAATAGGATTTACAAATATCCAAAATTCATCAATTAACCCTTCTTTTAAAAGAAAATTTGAAGCAGAAGGGCTTCCAAAGATTAAAATATTTTTACCATCCTGATTCTTTAAAATATTGATGTGTTCCGAAATATTATCACTTATAACTTTTATATTGTTTTGTCCACTATCTTTTAATGTCCCGGATAAAACTATCTTTGAAACTTTGTTGTACCATCTGGAATGTTCTATATCTTGTTTAGAAGCATTTGGAAGATCTCCAGCAGTTGGCCAATAGTTTTCCATCATCTGGTAAGTTACCCGTCCATATAATGCAGTGTCTGCCAGATCCGTCATTGTTCCTACAAATTCAAACATAGCGCATCGTCTAGTTTTATCCAGTCCATTTCTCCATTATTTCCAGCCACAAACCCATCAAGTGAGGTATGCATAAAAAAAATTAACTTCTTCATATAAATTATATATTATAATCAATCCGAAAATAAACACCTAAAATTAATATATGTTGTAATTGTAGTTTACTTTAAATAACGATACTTCTTGTGGTTATAAGAACCGGTGTCCTAATCGGTGGACTGAAGAAATTTGATGTTTGCATAAGCTTGATATACTGAGTATTGTAGGATTAAATTCGACTCCCTCCAGCTCCATTAATCATTTAAAAGGCTCTAATTCTATGTATTAGAGCCTTTTTTAATTTGTATTACTATATTTCAAACCGGACCCCAACACTATTTTTACTATCATTAAGGAATGACTAAAATTTTACAAATACACATAGTTTACATATCTTTGTTCAATATTTATATTGATTATGAAAACATTAACAATAAATATTCCTGATTCAGTAAACGACAATGATGTGAAAATGCAGCTAGCTGCACACCTTTTTGATAAAGGGATTTTATCATCTGGTCAGGCTGCTGATTTGGTCGGAATATCGAAAAGAGAATTTATTGAAAGCGTTGGAAAATTTGGCGTATCAGTTTTTGGTGAGTCAATGGATGACCTTAAGAAATTGATAGATGGATAAAATAATAATCTCAGATACAAGCTGTTTAATAGCGTTATAAAATATAGGGTTGTTAAATCTTCTTAAAGATTTATATCAGGAGATTCTTATTACTAACGAAGTTAAAAATGAGTTTGGTTCGGATTTGCCGGATTGGATTATTGTTGCGGAAGTTAAGAACAAAGAATAACCTGTTGAAATTGAGAAAAACTTGGATAAAGGTGAAGCAAGTTCAATTGCTTTGGCACTTGAGATAAAAGATTCAATCCTCATAATTGATGAATAAAAAGGCAGAAAAATTGCTCAGGCATTAAATATAGAAATTATAGGGACAATAGGAATAATCTTACTTGCTTACAAACGTGGGTTAATAAATGATGTATGCAGAATTGATTAATCAAATTAAATTAAAAATATGATTTTAAAAGAAAATTACATCCTGTCAAACGGGGTTAAAATCCCAAAACTGGGACTGGGAACATGGTTTATAAGTGATAAAGATGCCGTAACGGCAGTAAGGGCTGCAGTAAAATTGGGTTATAGACACATAGATACAGCACAAGCATACCAGAATGAACATGGAGTTGGTGAGGGAACCAGAACCTGTGGTGCAAAGCGGGAAGACATTTTCGTTACGACCAAGCTTGCAGCAGAAATCAAATCTTATCATGAAGCGGTTGCATCTATTGACAATTCACTTAAAAGATTAGGAATTAATTACATTGATATGATGATTATTCATAGTCCAAAACCATGGATGGAATTTCACAAGGAGAATTCTTACTTCGATGGTAATAAGCTGGCTTGGAAGGCGCTTGAAGAAGCCTTTAAAGAAGGAAAGGTTCGTGCCATTGGTGTATCGAATTTCCAGATAACAGACATAAAAAATATCCTTGAATCCTGTACAGTTAAACCTATGGTCAATCAAATTCTGGTACATATCAGTAACACTCCAAAGGAACTTATTAAGTATTGTCAGGACAACGACATTCTTGTGGAAGCATACTCTCCTGTGGCGCATGGTGAGTTATTAAAGAATCAGTCAGTCATAAAACTTGCACAAAAATATGGTGTTTCTGTACCGCAATTATCAGTTCGGTATTGTATTGAACTTGGTCTGCTCCCATTACCCAAGACTGCAAATCCTGAACATATGAAAAACAATGCCGATGTAGATTTTGTAATCTCATCTGAAGATATGGCATTTTTAAAAAATATGGAACAAATTAAGGATTATGGTGAAGCTGGTATGTTTCCAATTTTCGGAGGAAAACTTAAATAACAATAGGACTTATTATGAATGATTTTAAACAAATATTTCCATTGGGTGAGAAAAATCGGGCATATGCTGCATACTTTACTGGTCAGAGTTATCTTGCTCCCCTAACCACTGAAGGAATTGTCTCTGCCAATGTGACTTTTGAACCTGGTTGTCGCAATAACTGGCACATTCACCACAAGGGTGGTCAGATTTTATTTTGCACTGCCGGAACAGGCTGGTATCAGGAAGAAGGTAAACCCGCCAGATTGTTAAAACCGGGAGATGTGGTAAATATTCCGGCGGGAATTAAACATTGGCATGGAGCAACTATTGACAGCTGGTTCTCTCACATAGCTCTTTCTGTACCGGCAGAAGGTGCAACGAATGAATGGTTAAAACCAGTTACCGAAGAGGAATATAAGAACTTGGGAGTATGAGGATGAATTAAATTTTTTAAATAATACTCTTCAAATTTTGGTATATGACTTCGACAGATATAAAATCAGAAATAAACAAGGCCATTGACAATGTTCCCGAATCAGTGCTAATTGATATTTTGACTTATCTGAAACAAATCCAACCAGCTCTACTTATAACAATTTGATAATCTGATGACTATTTTTACCAGTGGATCCAAGGCAATTAGTGTGTGTATGTCAATGCGGTAATTATTAGTCTTTTATTAATTAAAATGTCCTAAACTATCATTATTTACTGCTATGGCAGTAATTTCTTCATAAACACTTGTTGTTTTAATAAAATTTGCTTATTTTTACCGCTATAAGAGTAAAAATGATAGAGTCCCAAGATATAGCAGAAATAATAAGGATGCATCGAAAAGCAGCTAAACTAAGTCGTGCCGAATTAGCAGAAATGGCAGGAGTGGGTAAAACTGTTATATACGATATAGAGAATGGGAAAGAAACCATTCAATTGGATACCTTACAAAAAATATTCAAGGTATTGAACATAAAAATACAATTAGTAAGTCCGCTTATAGAAAGTTTACGAATAAAGGAAAATGAGAAAGGCTAAGGTATTTGTAAAAGGAATTGAAGTCTTTAAAAAACATTGAGTATACTGCTGAAGAACAACGCAAAGAGGCTTATTATCGTTCAACAAAAATGTCAGTTCAGGGAGTTCAGCCGAAATTAAGCGCAATACTTAACATCAAAGATGAAAAATTTGAAATTGTAGATAATGGTGGTAAATATATTCTTAAACCTCAACACCAAATATTCCAGCAAATGCCAGAGAACGAAGACCTGACAATGAGACTAGCAGATGAAATTGGTCTGGAAATACCTTTACATGGTTTAATCCGGTCAAAGGATGGTACGTTAACATATTTCATAAAGCGTTTCGATAGAAAAGGAAAGAAGGATAAAGTTCCGGTAGAAGATTTTGGTCAGTTGGCTGGGTTAGCTAGGGACACGAAATATGATTACAGTATGGAAAAGATTGTCAAAGTGATAAATAAATACTGTACATTCCCATCAGTTGAAAAAATAAAATTATTTAAAATGGTGTTATTCAGCTTTCTGATTGGTAATGAGGATATGCATGTGAAAAACTTTTCAATTATCAATCTTGATGGTTTAATATCACTTTCCCCATGTTATGACTTAGTAAATTCCACCATCGAATTTAAGAAACAAGATGAAGAAATCGCATTGACCCTGAAAGGTAAGAAGAATCACTTAACCCGTCACATTCTTGTAGATTACTTTGGAATGGAAAGATGCGAATTAACTTCTAAAAGTATCGCAAACGTATTAGATACAATCTCTTCATCAATTTCAATGTGGAAACAACTGATTAATATTAGTTTTTTATCCGTAGAAATGAAAAGTAAATATCTAGAATTATTGGATGGACGACTCAGTATATTGAAAATTCAGTAAATATTGATAGTATTAAATAACAGGTCTGATATACATTATTATAGTGTTAGGTGATGGTAATGTGTAACTCTCCGGTCAGGTACATATTGTAACCCAAATATAAACCATTTAGCTTTGTGACAGTATAATATTGAAAATGCACCTATACAAGATCAGAAACCATAACTGAAACTACCAAAACAAAAAAAATCACAATAATTTAAATTACTGTATGTTAAACAAATGATTTAATGGTTTCGTAAATTTTGGTATGGAAGTTATCTTTTTATAGCCTTTTCTCCTATCCCCTTGATCATCGCGGTAAAAGTATTTTTAATAAATCCTTCAACAAGCTTTGGTTTGCTGGCATCTACATAAATCATACGTGGAGATACAACTATATCAGAAAATTCAGTAGTCTTTAGTAAAGGATATAACTCTCTTCCTATATTTGAATTGCCACCATCCATTTTTTGAAGGTTTATCTGGCAATTGATAGCTGAATATGCATCAAAGCTATTGGTAAGGATAAGTTCCGGGCGCAGGTACCAACCTGATAACAAATAATGTTAATAAATATTAGCCTTTGCATTTTCCCTATCCGCTGAGATTGAACGGAATTTAATTTCACAACGAACAAAGGAAGCTCTGGCCAGAAAAAAGTCAGAAGGGAAAAATTAGGTCGTCCGGTTGGAAGTCAAAATAAACATGTGAAACTTTCAGGGAAAGAAGATATAATCAAGGAATTATTGAATAAAAAAGTTTCTGTCTGTGCTTTTTCCAGAATATTAGAAGTTAATAAATTAACAGTAACTGGTTTTATTAGAAGTAAAAAACTTGATTAATGGATAGATAAAAATCTGCAAAACAAGCCATTTTTAATATAAAATCCTTTTATTTGTTACAATTGCAGTTATATTGCATGAAATCCCCCATGAAACAGGGAACTTTGGTATTCTTGTTCATTCGGGATTTACAACCAGACAGGCTTTATTATTGAATTTTTTAACTGCATGCACAGCTATTTTCGGAACTTATTGTGCTTTATTTTTTGGAGAAAAGTTTTATGGATTTTCTAATGCGATAATTCCTTTTGCTGGTGGTTGTTTTATTTATCTGGCTGGAAGCGATCTTATCCCGGAATTAAAAAAAAGTAATTCCTTAATCAGATCACTTTTACAATTACTGACAATCTTTTTAGGATTAACAATAATGTACCTCATTACATTTTTGGAACATTAATTCATTTGAACAATATTAATATTAATCTAATAACATGACAATTATATATACTGAACAACAGCTGTATAAACAAGCTTTAATATTAAGTTTATTTACAATTATTATAATATACTTGATGGATTATACCACCGGTGAACAAAACAGTGAACAAAAAATTTAAGACTATTATGAAACAATCGGTGCTAATAACCTGGTAATCCCAAAATAACACCGCTCATCTTGTCTGAAACGCCCTTCCTTCCAACCAGTTAACAATTATTTATAGAAGCCGGCAAAAGCTTGTCAGCTGGTTCTGTTTCCTCAGATGAAATTGAATTTTCTTGGTTTTTGACTTCAGGATTAATATCTACCATCTGATTACTTGATATCACCATATTGCACTCCACGTCCGTGTGTTCCAACATATACACGACCAAAGCGTTTTGGATCACCACACACTTGGAGAACTAATCCCCATTGGTGGGCATCATCATTAATGCGAATCCAGACATTACCTCCATCATCGGAACGGAATATTCCGGGTAAACTACCAATATTACCTGCCAAATACAATGCAGGTATATTGCTTCCGTCGGCAGCCTTACCAAAACCAAAAGCATGAATTTGTTCAACAGCAGGCATCCTCACAAAACTTGATCCTGAGTTTTCTGAATGATAAAGGCCATTAAAGGCAGCTACCCATAAATCCCCTTCCTTTCCGGGAGTTGCGTATATTTTATCCTGACCCCCGCGACTATCACCACGGTTACTTTCCTTTACAGGCAAACCATCCGGAAGTACAAGTAAGTTCTCAGAAAAATTTAATCCGCCATCGATACTGGTAAATAATTTGCCGGCAAATAAATCTATGGCATAGAATTTCTTCGGATTTACCCGATCTGCAATTATCCTTGTGTTATCAGGAACACCATTCACCTTTACCCAGGTTATACCTTTATCGGTGGTGTTGTATGAAGGTTTCTTTCGTGGTGCCCAAATCCAGTTTGCACCGTCGGATGATACTGCCACGAATCCAGACTGTGGGTCATCCGGGGGAACTGCTGCAGGTTCAAACCAGGTTTTTCCACCATCGAGCGAATAGCCAATATTTTTGCCAGGTTTGTGATATGAAAAATGGCCGCATCTTAATACAACTTCCGGATTATTCTCAGCGCATGTGATGCTACTTGTATTGTTCATGTGTGGAGCGCCAAAACAGCCATCAGGATTCGGTTTATCTAAATCATCATGGCGAAATCCGCAGTAATCACCTACTGCTGTGAGTAATTGTGCGCCTTTTGCAGGACTGCAAATCTCAAGAGAGACAGTTTCTTCAATTCCTGTACTCATAATGCTCCATTTCAAAGGCTTATCCTTATCAGCATTTCTAAGGTTGAATGTTTCCCAACCTCCATAACCTGTTGTAAACATAGCATGATCGGGATTTGCCGGATCTATTTCAATATCAAACATCCAATGGATTGGGGTGTTGATGGTATAAGGTGCCTTGGTTCTGTCCCAGATTGCATCTTTGAGGAAAGTGGTTTTCCAGGTATTTCCTCCATTTATACTCCGGTATATTTCATCTTCGTCTTTCCCCTTGGAATAAGTACTTACAATTAGAGCATCAGGGTCGGAAGAATCCACAGAAACTGCCGCATATCCAAAAGCATCAGTATCTTTGGGATTATGTTTTACAGGTGAAATTTCAGTCCATATGCCGCTCTTTAATTCGTATTTCCATACGGCACCGTTAATCATTCGTGATGGACCAGGGCTGCTACCGTAGGTAATATACATTACTCCGTTGGAAGCCAGTACAGCATGGGTTGGACGATACCAAACCGGTTGGCCAGCAACAGCCTGCCATGTAATTCCTCCATCTTTACTACAAAATAAATTCGCCTGGTTCATTACCGAAACTCCCACATAGACAGTTGAAGAATTTTGTCTTTTTTCATTTGGATCATAAACTATCAAATTTACTCCGCAACCTTTTCGTTTCCAATTATCTATATCAGAATCTTTTTCAGTTACAGGAAAGCTTTCTATTTTCCTCCAGCTTGCACCGGAATCTATGCTTTTCCACAAACCGGCATGGCGCGTTCCTAAATAAAGTATATTCCCGAAATTAGGGTCAACCATCATTCGTTCACCATTTCCCCGCCCATCTTCATTTCCTCCAAATTTAAATGGAACATTTACCCGGGTAAAAGTTCTTGCACGATCGTTCGAAATGAGTATTGCACCATCTGGAGTACTTGGATTTGTATATGTTCCGCATGCTAAGTAAACTTTGTCTGCATTATGAGGATCCAGGGCAATACTTTCAACCCCTAATAAATTCATATCAGAGTAAGGAATCCAGTCAAGAATTGGTTCCCAGAGATTTGTTACGACGTTCCAACGATAAGCACCACCCATATCTGTACGGGCATACCTAACATCTTTTGCGTAAGGATGGAAAATTATTCCGTCGACAAATCCACCGCCAACGATTTGAACATTTTTCCAGATGTATGGTTGCGTATTTTTTATCTGAGCATTCGAATTCAGATTAGTTCCAGAACAGATAATAATAATAGATATAACCCTGATAAAAATTCGTTTCATAATGATTTGTCAGTTAAAATAAGTCTCAATTAATTTATCCATTGTATCACCGTAAGCTAACTTCTCAAGAATTAATCAACTGGTATCCTGGCATACTTTTTAAAGGTTTAACAAATAATTTTTCAGGATTCGATTCAATGTGTAATATCCAGTCATTCATTCTTTTTTCTTTCGAAATTACCACAATTCTCCTTAAAAACCAAGGTTCTTATTTTTAATATTTACTTATAAATTATGAACCATCTCAATGCCTTGTTGTAAAATACCTATTTTAATTAACTTTACTTAAAGATACTTGCAGCCGTTGTAGGAAACGGTGGCTTAATCGGTGGACTGAATTTTGAAGTTATGCTAAAATTAATATCATTATTTGTTTTAATTTTTCTATTATGATTTAGCTTTATTATTTAAAATCATTTCCAATTTTTTTAGTTTGACAGTCCAAAATTTGTCAAAGTAATTGATGAAATCCTGCAACTCGTTAAATCCATCCTGTTTCAAAGTGCAATAGCGTTCTCTTCCGATATCGGTGATAGATATGAAACCGGCATTAAACATTATTTTTATGTGTTTTGAGACAGCAGGCCGGCTTATATCAAAATTTTCGGCCAAGGTATTTATCGTCATACTGTTTTCTGAAAGAAGAAGCATCATTTGTCTGCGACTTTGGTCGGCAATTACCTGAAATGGGTCAAGTGTTTTCATTGAATAAGGGAATTTATAATTGCGATCATTCTGTTCATGCAATAATCCCATCCTCCATTATGATCATTGTAATCTTCCAAAGTTGTAAACCCATTGTGTCGTAATTGCAATTCTGTTCCACCGTTTTTATCTGTAAGAGTCCAGATAACAACCGAATCGACAGAAATATCATTTTCACTTTTTCCTTTTCGCCATGAATAAGAAAGTTTTTTTAGTGGAATAATTTCCAATACCTCGCAATACGCATCGGGTTTAGATTTGTTTATAAACTGAAATTTGTGTCCGACAACAGGCTGAAAATCGCATTTCATCAACCATTGTTCAATAAGTTCGGGTTTGGTTAAATATTTCCAAACTTCTATTGGTGGTTGTTGAAAAAACCAGGTTTTAAAAATATCTTTTTGCATAATAGGTAACTTAAAAGTTACTCAAATATATAAGTAACTTTTAAGTTACGCAAATATTTTTTAAAATATTTTTTCCTGATTATACCCCTTGATAATTAAGGGGCTAAAAATTTATATCTTGTATAAATACAAAATGATTTTTAGTTTGACAAAATGTAATATTCTGTTTATTAGGAAATTAATATAACCTTATTTCTTAATTTGAGGTCAACTTTAAGTAATCTTCTAGTATCAATAGGTTGTTTAACAAACCAGGTTGTTTTAAATAAAAAATACTTAGGGTATGTTATGGGATCTAAAAAACGAAACCATGTGAAGAAAAAAAATTATATATAGAGATATATAGTTATTATTCACCTATTTGTTTTTATAGCCCTACTAGCAATCAAGGCTACTCATCATCATTATGGTGAGTCATATTCAAATCAAAAGATTTCCGCCTATTATCATGTTGAAAAGCCTTGTTTTATTTGTCAAAACTACTTGATTGCAGTATTTGTTAATCCTTGTGTGGAAATATCGGTATCAAAAGCCAGATAAAATCGGAGTACAATACCTCCCGGATTTTATCTGAACCTCCTTTCATTCCTGCCAGTAAACATAATTAATAAAAACCGCAGAATCGCTATAAATTGTAAAAAGATGTGCCATAAATTTTAGGATGATCAACGATTAAAATTCCAGTACCGATTGTTTTTATTTCTATTTTTATATATTTAAATGCCCCTCAAAAAGTATGTTTGTATGCGAAAAATTTTGTTTATTTTATTATTTCATATTTCTATAATTAATTTAATAAAAAGCCAAACCAACGAAACTTGCCGAATTAATGCCCTCAAATTAATAGATATAATAGAAAAATTTCATGTAAAACCGCCGGTCATCGACTCTGTATTTGAAGATGAGGTATTTAATAACTTTATTACTACTCTTGATCCTAAAAAAATCTATTTTACTCAGCAAGATTATAATATCCTAAGTAGTAATAAATATTCTATAATTACAGGCCTGAATAACAAATCGTGGAATTTTTATGAATTAACTAAGTCAATATACCTTAAAAGGCTTGAGTATATGGATTCCTTAATTAATATTTTTAAATTAGTGCCATTATATGTTAAAAGTATCGACAGTATTCATTTTGACATCACCCATATTCCTGTAAATGAAAATGAAATAGCAGTTAAAGCCAGACAATGGTTTACTATTAAGGTAATGTATGAAATCTTTTTATCGGTCGATACTTTCAATTTTAGAAATTATTCTGTAATTGAAGAATCTGCAAGAAAAAAAATTTTCAGGCTGGAATCAGGCAAGATTGCAAAAAAGCTAAATCAGAAGAAATTTCTAGAAAATTTTGTATTTGAATCATTTATGAATGCTATAACTTCATGTACAGATCCACATACCAGTTATATGTCAGTTTCTGAAAAAAAGTCTTTTGAAAATGAAATTGAATCAGAGAACTTATCTTTTGGACTTGAATTAGCTTTAAATGAAAATGATGAGTTGGTTGTGGCAGGTATTCAACCAGGAGGTCCGGCATGGAAATCTAATGCATTCCATAAGGGCGATATTATAACCGGGTTTAAGATTGAAGGCAAAAACAAAATTAATATTGATTCTGTTGGTTTTGATCAGGCAAGTGATATAATGTTTTCCGACGAAAATAAAAAAATAGAATTTTATATACGAAAATCAGACGGATCTGTAAGATCTGCAGTACTGACCAAATCAGTATTGGAAAATGAAGATAATAAAGTCAGGAGTTGTATTTTAAACGGGGATTTTAAGGCTGGTTATATTTCGCTTCCTTCTTTTTATACACAATTCGAAAATTATAATCCACTTGGATGCGCAAATGATGTAGCAAGGGAATGTATAAAACTTCAAAAGGAAAATATAAAAGGATTAATAATTGATTTACGAAGTAATGGCGGAGGCTCTGTAAATGAAGCAATTGATCTATCTGGTTTATTTATAGATTACGGCCCAATTTGCATTGTAAGAGAAAAAGACCAGAAACCTCTTGTTAAAAAGGATTTTAACAGGGGAACGGTATATGACGGACCATTGGTAGTATTGGTTAATAAAGGAAGTGCTTCAGCTTCAGAAATATTTGCTGCAGCAATGCAGGATTATAAAAGGGCAATAATAATTGGAAGCAATACTTTTGGTAAAGCTACTTCACAAGTGATATTGCCTTGTGATTCAGTATCCGGTTCAAAAAATAATTCTAACGGTTTCGTTAAGCTTACAGTCCAAAAGATATACAGAATTACCGGCCTGAGTAATCAGAAAAAAGGTATAAAACCTGATATTTATCTTACAGACATTACTGACCTGCTTGTTGATGGCGAGATTAATGAAAATTATGCACTTGAAAATGACAGTGTAAAAAAATCAATTTTTATTCCATTAACTGACATGAATTTAAATGCCTTAAAAAATTCAGGCAAAAAATGTCTTACACATAAAGATGATTTTCTTCAAATTCAAAGTTTGTATGATTCTTTAAAATATTATATGTCATCTAATCTTAAATACCCTGAGAACTTCAATGAATTTTATAATTTTTATAAAAAGAAGAAAAAAATAATTTATAATTTTGAAGAAGTTCTTAATAAAGAAATTACCGATTATAAGGCAATTCCCCTCAATTTCAATAATATGGTTAATGCAGTCAAGTCAGATGAAGATGTTGATTTTTATAATACTGCACAAAAGGATATTTATTTGGACGAAGCTTATAATGTTTTACGGGAATTGAAAGGGATAAAATAAATTTTTATACAAATACACAGGTATTGTCGCTTATCAATATCTAAAATAAATATTTATGAAACATTTTGCACTGGTTTTTTATTTAATCGTGGTAATATGCAACAATCTAAATGCTCAAAATACAAAGGAAGCGGTAGTTTATCTTTCTACAATCACAGAAAATGAAAGACAAATTTCAAAGCGATTCATCAGTTTTACGAGTACATTAGTACATGACAATAGTGCAAAAAAAGTAGAATTTCGTCGCAAAAACCTTATTAAATCAGTAGAAGAATCGAGAAATAAAATTGCTGCTATGCCTTGCTTTGCAAATGACTGTGCTTTAAGAGATTCTCTGGTATCATTTTTAAAATTGCAATATTACGTACTTAATTCAGATTATGATAAAATTTTAAATATGGAGGAAATCGCCGAAGAATCGTATGATAATATGGAAGCTTATATGAATGCCCGTTCAAAGGCCAATGAACTAATTCAGCACGGCGGTGAGGTAATTGATGAAATATATAAAGTATTTGCCAGACAACATAACATTCTTTTATCTGACAGAGAAGACAAAATTTCTATGCAAATTGATAAAATAAATAAAGTTTTTAAACATTATGATTGTGTATACCTGATATTTTTTAAAGTAAATAAACAAGAGGCTTATATGATTAATTCCATGAATAAAAAAGATTTCAGTGGTATTGAACAAAACAGGAAGGCCTTAATTTCTGTGGCCAATGAAGGTCTTGCCAAATTAGATACTGTTAAAGCTTTTCTGAATGACAAATCATTAATATTAGCCTGCCTGAGGGCCATTAAATTCTATAAAACCGAAGCTATAGATAAAACTCCGGGTTTAATCGATTTCCTGATGAAAAATGAAAACTTTGAAAAAGTTAAAAAAACATTTGATGACAAGGAACCATCAAGTCGCACACAGGATGAAATTAACCAATATAACCTGGCAGTTAAAGATATAAACTCTGCATCCAATAAATTTAATTCAGTTAACAATTCTCTGAATGAAAGCAGAAAATCAATAAATAATGATTGGGTCAATACTGTTAATAATTATCTTGAAAGATATGTTCCGGACACCAACAAGAAAAAGTAAAATTTTTTATATATTTTACTTAATAAAATATATCTAATTTATATTGTTAAACAATGATGCAAAAGTATGAACAGTAAAAATAATTTAATTAATAATCAAATAATAAGTTACAATAAACTGACTATTCAACAAAAATTTAATTTTACATTGGTTCTTATAAATACTTTATCATCCTTTATTTACCTGAATTAGGAAAATTTACCCCGGTTCCAAAAAAACATTCATTCTCCACTATTTTTCCGTCTTTAAATTTAAATCGCTCAGTGTTCCGAAACAATTTACCGTCATTTGTCCAGCCATTGTAACATACAAAGGCTATATCTCCATTAATGATGACATTTTCCAAATCGAACTTTTTAGTATTAACGGAATTTGGCCAGCACCTTTCTTTGTATAGCTTCAAATTAATATGATCATCGCCAGCCGGGCTGGTAAAAGTAAACCCGTCATCGAGAATCAACTCCAGCATATTCCAATCTTTTTTCTCATAAGATGTATAATACTCTCTAACGATCTTTTCGTTTCTTGTAATGTCCTGTGATTTATGAGTGCAACTAGTAAAGGAGCACGTGATTATCAATACAATGATGGATTTAGCAATATAGTTTGTATTTTTCATATGTCTATTTATTTATTAGACAATTTTTTCTAAATACTGTATATTAAAAAACAGCCATTTGGTATTTATTGTTCAACTCGTTACTTCTATACAAACATCAATTTCTGCAGTGTAATTATTAACCCGGGACTTTACCTAACAATATTTCTTACCATTTTAAGGACAGGGTTCTTAAGTTTTAACACCATGTATCTATAAAGAAACCTGTTAGTAAAATTCTGAAATTCTTTGAAATCAGATTTACAATTATTATTGATTCAATAAAACATCACAATACATCACATCAAACAGTGTGATGGAAAACCTGTATAGTAAATCTAAATATGTTTAAGTATCATATTAAAAGTACGGTATACTGAATAAATTGGTGTGTTTTATCAGCTTTAAATATTTTTTTTCGAAAAATATTTGCGTAGTCAAATAACTTCATATATATTTGTAGTCATATAACTACATAATGAATTTAAGACGAGATGTTTTTCAGGCAATAGCCGACCCTACAAGAAGGGCCATCCTGTTGTTGGTTGCTTCTCAATCAATGACAGCAGGTGCAATAGCAGCCAACTTTGACACAGCAAGACCAACTGTTTCAAAACATTTGCATATACTTACCGAATGTGAATTACTTAAACAAGAGCAAATAGGCAGAGAAATTTACTATCACATCAATCCAAGCCAAATAAAAGAAGTAGCTGACTTTATTGAACCATTCCGCAATATGTGGGAACAGAGGTTCAAAAAACTGGAAACAGTAATGAAAAACTATAAAACAAATAAATAATAATATGGAACAAAAGACAAAAGTCAATGCCCAAGATGGCAAACAGGATTTAATAATCACAAGAGAATTTGATCTGCCTGTGGAATTACTTTTCAAAGCATATTCAGATCCCGGGCTTGTTGAGCAATGGATGGGAACCAAGGTGTTGAAACTTGAAAGCAAAAAGCACGGTAGTTATCAGTTTGAAACAATGTATGACGGAAAAGTAGTGTTTCGTGCCAACGGCGCTATACATGAATTTATTCCCAACCAAAAAATTGCACGGACATTTGAAATGGAGAACTCACCATTTGGAATTCAATTGGAAATTTATGAATTTGAAAAGCTTACTGAAAATACAAGTAAATTAAACATTCATACCATTTTTGAATCGGTTGCACTTCGCGACCAAAATTTGAAATTACCATTTTCACAAGGTATAAATATGGCACATAACCGATTGCAGGAAATCGTAAACAAATTAAAATAACATAACATAATAGAAATAAATAAAATATTTAATAATCTATGTCGTATAAAGTAGATTTTAATAACGTATCGGTAAAAGGATTAGAATCATCTCCGGTTGCAAAATCACTTGCAGGTTTACGAGCAAACGAAGCCCGGTATTTTAAAAATAAATATGATCATGACTTTATTGTTTTACCTATAGCTGAAAGAGAAGATGCACTGAATTGGGTAAACAAAATTTTGAAAGAAGAACGTAATTTGGTAATTGTTGCCAAGCCACTAGAAACAGCGAGTTTTGAAGTAGAAGGTATAAAATGGGTATATGTTTTTTATGAAAATGGGCTTTCAATAAATGTTCTATATACGCTTAATGACCCAAAGAAACGAGCTGTGGGATTTAAACTTTCTGAGGACATGGAAGTGCCAAAAGAGTTAGAAAGCAAGTTTAAATTTGCGAAACAGAAGTCAAAATTGGCTGGAACAATTCGTGGTTCTTTTTTTGTCATTAAAGGGGAATATTGATTGAGGTAATGAGTTTTAAGAATTCGTCAATTCAATAAATAAACAAAATGGAAAATATGAATACATTATTTTCACCTTTAAAATTTAATTCTGAATTTGAAATTATAAACAGATAAGCATTACCTCCCATGACAAATCCAAAAGTAATGCTGATGCAACTGTTAGTGAAAAGTTTATTCAATCATTTAGTTTAGAACTAATTACTCTTATCTGGCGTTTGATCGACGAAGAAAAACTACTCACCAGGAATTTGTCAGGCTATGCAGAATATTGCTCCAAGGTTCATTGGCATCAGATACCGGGACTTTTTTGACTTGTTAATTTATATGATTTTCATCTTAACCTGAAAAAAGTTGGACAAAATTTGAAAAACAAATTAAGACAGATTAAATTTGGGAATTATAACATATGTATAGCAAATTTAATAATATGATATTAATTAATAATTTAATATAATAGACATTTCGATAAGGACAACGAATTAGTAAAATCAATCTTCCTGCGACATTGGCAAATTTTATGAAACAAAAAGCTCCCAACGTAACATCTTACCTCACTACGTTAAGGATTGAAGCCCTCGAAGATGGAGTGTTTTCAATAGCGATGACGTTATTGGTATTAAATCTTAAAATACCTGATACGTCGGATAAATCAGTTTTTCTTTCAATTGTTGAGATCTGGCCTAATTTATTAACTTTTTTCGGAAGCTTTTTGTTATTGGGGGTTTATTGGTTTGGACACCGAACGGCTCTTCATTATATAAAAAATGCCGATCATGTTTTCCACTGGCTTGGTATTATAATATTAATGTTTGTGTCCATAGTTCCATTTTCTGCATCCATGATAGCTAAATATTATAAAGACCAGGGTGCGATAATTTTATATGGGCTAAACCTCATTGCCATTAGTTTGACAATGTACTGGCAATGGAGTTACGCCACCAGTGGTTACAGGTTAACCGACCGGGATTTACCCGCCTATATTATATGTTTTGCAAAAAATCGGTTTATTTTTCCTCCAATAGCCTATTCCATTGCCATTTGCCTCAGTTTTGTGAGTACTTTGATTCCTTTGATATTCTATACGGTTATTCCTGTATTTTATATATTGCCAATATTTGTATACGTATGGGAAGGAATAGCGAAATATCAGGCATCCGGGAAGAGTCCGGATTAGAATAATTTATGTTTGTTTTATATATACGGTATTGTAGCAATTTTCTATAATCTTACCTTTGAAATGATCATCTTTGATGTCGAATGTCACTTCAATGCTTCCAGTTAAGTTCTGCAAATATTTTTCTTCTATTTCTCCGCAAGCCCAGGACAGCCCTGACCAGATCTGAATTCCGTAGCTTAATGATACAGGAAGTTGCCTGCTCCCGTTTTTTGCAGAAATAATTAATATCCTGTCCATAAATTTACCTTTTGGAGGTGCTCCTCCCTGAACCTTTAAAGGATTATTTCTATTGTCTGCCAATTGAAAAATGAGCCTGACATTACCCTTTGCAGGTTTGGATATTATAAAGGAAACATGCCCGGTGAGTTCTTTTTTTTCCTGAATTTGAATGGCAGAAATGGTGTCAGGCACCTGAACGTCTTCATCCACCCCAAGCGAATATCTCTCTTTGGCATATTCCTTGAATCCCACCAGAACGGATTGTTCAGGGGCAACGCTTACCGAATTTCCTTTTATTGTATTAAGATGTCCTCTTTGTGAAAAAATTATACGACTCGCTTTATTAATATATTCTTCAGGAAGTTTTACATTTTTAACCTGTTGACAGGGATTTAAAATATAAACTAATCCGCCTTTTTCATTTTTCAGATGATATAATAATATTTGTTGATTATAGGGGTGTTCTCCTGTTAACTTTATGGAATCCATTTGATAAAATAACTTTTGTGCTTTAGCCATCCATTCAGCATCTTTCCCATCCAAAAGGTCTATGTTTCCGTAGTAGGTTTGAACCTTACTATGCTTTGACAGTGTAGAAATTAACATAGTTTTCCACTCTTTCTTGCCTCTTTTATATCCAGTACCTGTTTTACTCAACATGAACTGGCTGTTATCTATATGTGATACAGGAATGTTGTGACTGGCAAAAATCCAGAACATCTCATCAGAATAAAGCTCTGTACTATGCCAGAAATCGAAACATGGAACCAGGCCAGGCTGAGGATCGCCGCAAAACAAGGATTCAAATATATTCAGCCAGTGAATTGCTTGTCCGTTTTTTAGATTTACTTCATCAACAAATCCATTGTATGCAATAAACTGGCAATCCGGATGCTTCTTTTTAAAAGAATCAACAATATTATAAAAGGCCTGCTCATTCTGTTCAATTATTTGACTCTTTAAAATTTTATTCCTACCGTCAGTTCTTTCCCTTGAAGTATAAAAAGCTGCAAAATCAATTTTGAATAGTGTGACTCCTTCCCCGTACCAGTACTCCAGCACAGAATTAAAATATTGTGGCCACATCCCTTCATTCATGACCATCGAAAGCTTATCTTTACTGATGCTGCTGTACAGTGTATCGTGATAGTCAAGCCATCTCATATTCTCATTCCAGCCTAAAACATTTGCTGACAACCACAAACCAAGTTTTACATGATGATCCATTGCCTTTTTAAAAAATGGGTTATGGCCATTTTTCCAATTTTCATTAAAACTTTTATATAAGCTATGCTTGCTAAACCAGGACATATCCATCAGAAAATAATCAAGCTGCACTCCTTTTGAACGCAGAAAAAGGAAGGCATCCAGTTCTTTGTTAGCCAAATCTTCTGTAAGTTTAACTGTATCTGAAAGGTCATCGTGGGCTGCCCAGGAGACATAAATATTCTCTGGCTTTTGATGTTTATTTTCTGTGCAACAAAAAAGGACAATTATAAGGACAGGCAAAAAAACAATTAGGCGTAACCTCATATAGATCTGTAATTTATATTTTAATTTTATGGTTGGTTATAACCCACAATATGTATTTGGTAAATTAATAAATTAATCTGTTATCCGGTATAATAATTGCCAATGGTAATAAAATGACTGATATTTTCATATTATTTTACTTCTTCTTTCTAATAAAACTGTATTGCGCCATATTCCATCCAGGCAGGAAATCTTTTCTCTGTATCCTATTATTCTAAATCCGAATTTTTCATGCAGTTTTAAAGTGGCAATGTTTTCAGAAAAAACACTTGAAAATAAAGTCCATATACCATGTTCTTCGGACGAATTTATCAATGCATACATTAACTGTGACCCAATCCCTTTACCCTTTGCTTTATTATCAACATATACACTAATTTCTGCCACACCTTCATATGCCTTGCGGGATGAAACCGGTGACAATGCAATCCAACCTATAACTTCTTTATTTTCGACATACACCAACCTTGAATGTCTCAGATGTTTATTGTCCCAGTCTTCTATTGAAGGAACATCTGTCTCAAAAGTAGCATTCCTGGAATCAAGACCCATTTTATAAATTTCAAGTATTCTGGTGAAATCTTCCGGAGCCATGGTTCTGATCATAATTTACAATAATAATTATTTATTTTATCAGATTGAACTGCTATCAAATATACGATTTTTCAGGGTTAAATTAAGGTCCTTTTATATAATACTTCAGATACAGGAATGATAAATAAAATGTTACTATTCAGTGAACAATAAAATAAATATTATATTAACTTTAAATAAAACCGGCTCTTAAGAGAAAAAAATGGAATTAGGTTTAGCTTTTTAACTCTTAAATGATAAATGAATAATTTTTATCAGAAATTTTTTAATTTTTAAATTACATTGAATCCATGAAACTTAAAAATTTAAAAACAGGTCAAAAGTTATTGCTGAGTTTTGGCATTATCCTTATACTCACAACTACTACTGCCATAATTTCAATAATAAATTTTAATAAAGTTATTAATAGTGAAGGATGTATTATTCTTATCCAAAATATTCAAAAACAATTTGTTGAAATACAGCTTAATGTAAGAACATATCTGGACACTGAAGATAGTCTGTATTACCAAAAATCAAAAAATAAGTTTGATACCTGCATTAAAACCATTAAGGAACTTAAAGCCTCTATGTCAATAAATTCTGATACTTCCCTGATAAATGAACTGGAAAAGGCAGTTGCAAATTATGAAGATATATTAAGGCTTAGTAATGAGAAAATAAACCAAAAACACGATATAGCAAAACTGAGAAAAATAACCCGTAACAAATTTCTGGAAGACTCAAAAATATCAAAAATAAGCAATAAGGACGACTTGACATATTATTTTGATCAGGCCCGCCTCTATGCAGTTTATTTATTATCTGCCAATAATGAGAGTGATTACAATAACTCAAAGAAAAACTTAAACACTGCTCTTCAGACAACTGATAAATATAACAATGAAAGACTTAAAAGTGATTTGAAAGAATATGGAAATACCATTGATGATTATTATTCAACTGCCAATTCTGTAAAAGACCTTATCTTAAAACAATCTGAAGAAGCGGACAAGCTAATATTATTAGCAGATAATATTAAAAATAATGTAGATTCATATGTTAAAAAAGTAAAAAGCTGGACGCGTTTTGAAACTGTTGTATTTCCGGCTATAACACTGTTTATCGGTATTCTGGCAACTTTTCTGATTACAGGGTATATGACAACAATGTTAAAGAAAGTAGCAAAACTGGCAGAGACATATTCCAATGGAGATTTAACGGCAACATTATCAGGGGAAGATCAGAATATAAAAGATGAAATAGGGGATTTGGCAAAAGCCATGGTTAATATGGGTGAGAAAATGAAAGATGTTATTGGCAATGTAATAACCGGGGCCGATAACGTGGCAATAACAAGTAACCTTTTAACCAACAAGTCACAGGTGCTATCACATGGTGCCTCGGAACAGGCGGCATCAATAATTCAGGTATCAGTTTCTTTGATGGAAATGACCTCTAACATTAAGCAAAATAAAGATAATGCCCAGCAGACAGAGGAGATTTCGCAAAAAGCCCTTAAGGATATTCATGCAGTAGCTGAATTGGCTCAAAGGGCAGGACTTGTAAATGATATTGTAACCAGTAAAATTAAAATAATTAATGATATTGCTTTTCAAACCAATATTTTAGCTTTAAATGCAGCTGTAGAATCAGCACGAGCAGGAGAACATGGAAAAGGCTTTGCTGTAGTAGCAGCAGAGGTGAGAAAACTAGCCGAACGAAGTAAGATTGCTGCTGATGAGATTATTAGTTTAACAAATGAAAGTAATCAATTGTCATCCTCCGGCAAGGTTAAAATGTCTGAAACAATTCCTATAATTGAGAAAGCCACCAACTTAATGCAAAGCATAAGCTTTGCAAGTATGGATCAATATTCCGGTTCAGATCAGATAAATAAAGCTATGGAACAATTCAACGCAGTAACCCAGCAAAATGTTGCAACATCTGAAGAATTGGCCAGTACTGCAGAAGAATTGTCCGGTCAGGCTGAACTATTAAAAAATTCCATAGAATTTTTTAAAGTTACTGATTAGAGCAATGGCCGACTTTTAGTTATGGAAAAAAAATAGTAAAATGTAAAAAAAATCCATCTGGAATTGTTCAGACGGATTTTTTTCAATGTATTTTAATTTAAAGGCTTTTGGATAAAATGGAGTCATTTTTCATTTTTGGTAACTGACTTGTCGTCTTTAGCAGTAGTATCTATATTCATCTCAAAACTACCTGGTCCAATTTTCATATGAACTTTTGTTTTCCCGTTTTCTTTAATATCCATGTAACCATTACCCTTATCATCAAAATTCATCTTAACACCGTCTTTTCCATCTCCTACATTCATTTTAAAACCAGTCGAATCAGCTTTAATTATTAAATCTTTTTTCTTCAAATAATCCATTGAAGCCTTGTCATCTTCATCCTTATAACTTTCAGGAACATTATTCCCAAGCTGTTTCAAACTTTCTAATCCTTTCAACCCTTCTAATCCTTTCAAACCATCCAGCCCCTTCAATCCTTCTAATCCTTCTTTTAATTCCTGCTTTTCTGAATTATCCATTACTTCGTCTGATGTTTTTATTTGCTTGGAATTAGAAATGTTATATTCCTGAGAATACAAACTATCCGCTTTTAATTTATAATACGGGTACTTACTCCTCGTAACTTTTGCTCCATTAACAAACAGTTCCCGAATTGTACCTATACTGTCTATTTTTGCAAACATATAATCACCGTTGGATAATTCTCCATTCACTGTTTTCCAGTGTTTCCGCTCTGAAAGTGACGTTTTATCATTGACTACAAATGACATTACCACAATGCTTATAAATAAAAAAAGCATGACAAAAATTCCTTCTCTGAATGAAGGTACAGTTGGTCTGTTGCCGAATAACATTTTAATCCTGTTATATAATCCCGATTTTTTGTTTAAAAATGCCATAGCCATAGTATTAGATTTAAGTTTATATTCCTGAATAGATGTTAAAGCCTTTGCTAAAATAATTTTCTCATCGCTTGTTGTAGCAGCAAATGCGTCACAGCATTCCTCCCGCTCTATTCGCGCCAGATGGGATATCCACCATGTGACAGGATGAAAAAAGAATATCGATTCAATAATTAATTGAAGAATATTGATAAGAAAATCATTCCTTTTAATGTGTGCTAACTCATGCTGAAGAACTATTTTGATTTCTTCACCTGATAGTTGCTTTGCCAAAGTTTTGGGTATAAGCAAAACAGGTCTGAAATGCCCTATCACCATAGGACCGGGAGCCTTATGAGAAACATACGAGGCAACAGACTTTTTAATAAAAAATTGTTGTCTTATCTGTTCAATTAATTCTTTTATGGATTCACTTACTGGTTCAATATAATAACTCTTTAACCTTTGGATAATAATTAATTTACCAAGGTTTCTCAGTAAAAGGGCTGTTATTCCTATAAACCATAAAAACACAATAATTGGTAAATATGAGGCATATATACTGAAGAATTTCTCAAGTATATTCTGATGTGATAATAGAATCCCTGGATCTGTTGGATTGCCATAACTTGTAATAACAGCAATTTCAATGCTGTGTAAAGCATTTACAAAAGTGAATATTGCCATAACAGGCAAAAGGAATAATGAAAATATGGCAGAATAATATCGTAATACAGGACTCGATTTTCTGGTAAAAATCATGAAAAATCCTAAAAATAAAGCTAAAATTATTGCCTGCCACAGAAAATTAATTATCATAACTCCAAGTGCATATATTACTTCAGGTCTGATAAATTTGTACAGCATTTCCATAAAATAGTATTTAAGGTTTATTTTTATTTTCTGATTCCTGTTTCTTTATAAAATCTTTAATTTGATCCAGCTCTTTCTGAGAGGCATTATAATTTCCCAATGCGTTCATTACTAAATTAAATGCTGATCCATGATATACCTTGTTTAATATTTTGTCAAGAAACTTTTCCTGTATGTCTTTTTTTTCTACCAGGCTTCGGTATATATGGCTTTTACCTTCAGCTTCACGTGAAAGCACTCCTTTTTCATGCATAATCTGCATGGTTTTAAGAACTGTAGTGTACCCTACTTCTCTTTGTAAATTAAGTTTTTCTGCAATTTCTTTTACTCTGGCTTCTTTAACATCCCAAAGAATTTGAAGTATTTCAAGTTCAGCATCTGAAGGACTGTAATTTGTTATATTCATTTTACTACGAATTATTTCGTAACAAATGTACGAATATCTTCGTAACAAAAAAATATTTTTTTAACTTTTTTATAAATTTGCTCGAATTCCTTCCAAACAATAAATATTTATTTATATAAAATATATATAATCAATTACATATTATTATTTTTGTTAAATCCCCTAATAATTAAATGAAGTGTGGAAAATTTTGACAAATTAAAAAAATCCATTTCTGATTTAGTTCCCCTAAACAATAATGATTGGGTACATTTAATTGATTTTGTTGAAATTCAAATTATTAAAAAGAATGAATATTTCTTAAAAGAAGGTCAAATATGCGATTCAATTGGATTTATTAATAATGGAATACTAATTTATTATAAATTAAATAAAAATGCTGATGAAATTACCACCGACATATCTTTTGAAGGAGATTGGGTCACCAATAATGAAAGCAGGTTAAATCATTCTCCATCACTTATTAGTATTAAATCTATAGAGGACTCAGAATTATTTGTTGTCAAAAACTATTTTAATGGCACCGTTTATCATATACCATATGTTGATATTTCACCAGTTATCCGCATAGGTATCCGTTATTGGTGTAAATATTGAATTTCCCACGATCAATTTAATCACTTTATCACATTACTCAGGCAACCTTCACTATATTATTCCCTGGTCGAGCATGGCATTGGCAACTTTTAAAAATCCTGCAATATTTGCCCCTTTTACATAATCTATGTATCCGTCTTTTTGTTTTCCGTACAACAAACACGATTCATGTATACTTTTCATTATCTGATGAAGGCGATTATCTACTTCTTCCCTTGGCCAGTTGAGCTTCATGGAGTTTTGCGACATCTCAAGACCTGAAGTTGCTACACCTCCTGCATTAGAGGCTTTCCCAGGTGAAAATAATACTTTGTTTTTTTGAATTAACTCTATAGCTTCAGGGGCGCATGGCATATTTGCTCCTTCACAAACACAAATACAACCATTATTTATAAGATTTTGTGCATCTTCTAAATTTAATTCATTCTGAGTGGCACAAGGTAAGGCTATATCGCATTTTACCTCCCACGGATGCTTATTTTCAACAAATGTCACACCGGGAAACTCATCAGCGTATGGTTTAACTATATCTTCATTTGTAGCGCGAAGCTCGAGCATGAAATCTATTTTATTTCCATAGACGCCTTCTGGGTCATAGATATAACCATCCGGACCGGATAGTGTTACAACTTTACCTCCAAGTTCTGTAACTTTTTTTACGGCCCCCCATGCTACATTTCCAAATCCTGAGACAACGACAATCTTACCTTTAAAATTTTTGTTTTGTGTTGCCAGCATTTCATCTGCAAAATATACCACTCCATAGCCCGTTGCTTCGGGTCTTATCAAACTTCCTCCCCAATGATTACCCTTACCGGTCAGCACACCTGTATGTTCATGAGTCAATTTTTTATACATTCCATACAAATACCCTATTTCACGTCCTCCTACGCCTATGTCCCCTGCAGGAACATCAATTTCAGGTCCGATTAATTTCCAAAGTTCCAGCATAAATGACTGGCAAAATTTCATTATTTCGTTATTTGACTTTCCTTTTGGATTAAAATCCGATCCTCCTTTCGCTCCTCCCATAGGCAAGGTGGTAAGACTGTTTTTAAATATCTGCTCAAAACCTAAAAATTTCAGTATACTTAAATTAACACTTGAATGAAATCTTAATCCTCCTTTATACGGACCAATTGCATTGTTAAACTGAATTCTAAAACCTTTGTTTACGTGTACTTTACCGCTGTCATCCATCCACGGAACTTTAAAAGAAAATACACGGTCGGGCTCTACAAGCCTTTCCATAATGCCTGATGACTCAAACTGTGGATTGGAATTATAAACTTCTTCAATAGATTCAAGTACTTCCTTTACAGCCTGCAAAAATTCAGGTTCACCAGGATTTCTTCTCTCCACATCGGATAATACTTCATGTATATTCATACTGTAAAGGATGTTTATTCGTTTATTCGTTTATTCGTTTATTCGTTTATTCGTTTATTCGTTTATTCGTTTATTCGTTTATTCGTTATGATAATTTCACACTGTTACAACTCTATGCCTGGCTTAAGAACTACACCTGAATTCTTTTTTCCATCTATATAAACCTGAATCGGCTTAAAAAACCTTACATGCCTGACATATTCATCTTCGTAGACAGGTGTAATCTGTGTCAGAAAGTCCATATCGATATATCCATCATTAAGATATGTATTTATAGTAAAATATCCTACCCGGAATGAAGTAAGATTTTGAAAAAAATGAGTACCCTGGCTGGGTTCTATTCTGTAATTTTGCAAACCTGATTCTATTATCAATCTTGCTTCGGAAATCTGTGGCCATTTAATCGGAATTCCAAGCCAGGGATCACTTGACCCCCATCGTCCGGGACCTATAAGAACATAATTGCGCGATTCCTTTATAAACCCTGCATTCAATTTTTCCAGGATTACTGCTATTTGCTTGGTTAATGTGCTTTTAAATGAGTCGGGTTTTACATATACCAAATCTGCAAGATTATCTATTCTTCCATTTCCAAGTGCCTGACGAGATGAAATAATGGTATCTTCCCTGGGTATATTTTCTGTTTTAATGTTAATTCTCTGATCGTTAAGTACTATAGGTCTAATTTGTAAAAAATTAAATATTTTTGGGCTGCCTTCCAGAATATCCAGATTTGCGGCAAATTCTATTTCAACTGGATTTCCCATTTCCTGCTGACTTTTCTCCATCATAGTATCTATTATTTTCACCAATGGGAAAGTATTGTGATGTAGTATATTAGAAAAAGTAACAAGCTTCTTGCCCGGATAATCAACTCCATCCCGGATTATGTTATTTTCATAATCATATGTGGATGCTACCAAATTCAGTCCTTTACCTTTTCCCGCTTCATCTATTTTAATCTTCAAAAGGTTAGCACTATCATCTATGTAAGGAATAAAATCAGGTTTAGACAAATCCAAGACATAGAAAAATTTCTGAGTACCTTTAAGAGCCATATCCGGGGAAGATAACTGCAGAATATTTCCCGGATGTTTAGGTGAAAATCTTAAAGATAAACCTCCATCAACTATATATTTTCCCAATCCGAATCCAATATTAATTATTCCATCATTATATTGCTCAGGTCCTATGGGATAAAAATTCACTGAGCGGGCAACACCTGATAAGGTGGGATAAAACCAGTCATCATAACGATTGCCACAGATTTCCTGGAGTATAATCCCCATTTTTTCTTCGTCTATTATATTGTAGGTGACATTCATATATGCTTTGCTAGTCCTGTAAAACACAGAGGCGTAAATACCTTTTATCGCATCGCACAGGTATTTAAAATTTTTTACAGGATCTTTTTCACCTGTAGGAATCATATAAGTTGAATAAATTCCTGCAAATGGTTGATATTGTGAATCTTCTAATTTACTGGATGATCGTACTGCCATTGGATTTTTTATATGCCTGGCTATTACTTTTAAGTTATCCTGAATTCGTGACGGGAGTTTCGCTCTTAAAAACTCATTCAGGATTTCCTCATCCGGAAGATTTGAAAGACCAATTTTATAAAGTTTGTTACTTTCAATAAATTCTTCGAAAATATCAGTTGTTATAATTATGCTTCTTGGTACTGATATTCGAATACCGGGAAAGGATCTGTATATTTTGTATTTTTTTATTAACCCGCTCATAAATACTAATCCTCGTGCCTTCCCTCCTACTGATCCGTTGCCTATTCGTGAAAAAATAATATAATCGTCATAATTTTCAGGTGTAAACTTGGCTATTACCCCTCGTGATCTGTTAAACCTATAATTACCAATTGTTTTACAAATATATTCTCTGCCTTGAGTAATTGTTTGAAAATCATCTATTTGGATTTGTTTAAATAATTGTGCTATAGGAAATAATGAGCGGGCATTGAGCCATTTTGAAATTTCATTTCTGGATGTATGATAAACCAGGGAATCATCCGGAATTGAAGCTATATGCTGATGCAATGATTTAAGATCAGAAGCTCTGGCGATTTCTTTCATGGTGGCCGGGTTACGAAAAATAAAATCGCCAAAACCAAAATTGCTTACTATATAGTTTTTAAGGTCCGTGGAAAGGCTTTTGGAAAACTTATATAAAAATCCGGTATTGGTACCTGTGACTAATCTTTCTTTTTCTTTATCGGAGGACTGAAATAAAAAAGGAAGAAATTCATCCTCATCCCTTACAAAATGATACAAATTTATTCCTCCATCGATAATATCAGGTTTGTGCTTAAAACCTTTAATGCTTATATCTGATATAATACCAAGCATATTGTGTTTATAACTATTATAAAGGTTTATGGCATCTTCATAGGTTGTAGCAAGTAATACTTTTGGCCGTCCCCGCATTCGAATTCTTCTCTGGTGAGAATTTAATGCCTCCTTCATAAATTCCTGGCTTTGCCGGAATATTACCTTGTACAGGTCGGGCAGATATGCTGAGGTAAACCTTATCGAATCTTCAACAAGCAAAACAGCCTGTACACCAATATTTTGAATGTCATTTTCCGCATTTAGCTTATCCTCTATCAGCTTAACTATAGCCAAAAGAAGATCTGCATTTCCAAGCCAGCAGAATACATAATCGAATCCGCCCAGATCTTCTTTTATCAGTTTTAAAGACACCTCCCTTGAAAAATGTGTAAGCATAACGATAGGTATGCCAGCATGCCTGCTTTTAATCTTATGCGCCAGCTCAAAAGGTTCTGTATCAGGAATGCTTAACATTTCAATTACCAGATCTATCTTGTCTGTCTCTAAAATCTCAAATGCCTTTTTAGCAGTATCTGCATGAATAAAACCTAGGCGGTTGACGAAGATTTAATGCTACATATTCATTAAATATCTGTTCGTCTATTCGACCATCTTCTTCAAGCATATAAGCATCATAACTGCTGCAGATAAGTAAAATTTTAACTATGCGTTTCTGCATAAGAAGATCAAAGGACGTTTCATTAAAATCATATTTATCCGGATCGGCGATATAATGCATAATTGAAGAAATATTGTATTATGGGGATAATAAAGATAATAAAAGTTAAATTAAGATAATTCAAATAAGCTGATAATCCAACATAAAGTACAATTAAAAGTCAGGATAATATTTTGTAATTTTCTGGTGAATATATCAGGCTAAAATGATAAATCAACAGTTAATAAACCCGCGCAGTATAGCAGTGATTGGAGGCTCTGGTAATATACATAAACCAGGAGGGAAAATTCTACGGAATATAATTAACGGGAACTTCTCAGGAGTTTTATATTCAGTAAATTCAAAAGAAAATGAAATTGAAGGCGTACAATGTCTTACTGATGTCAGTTTGCTACCTGATATTGACCTGGCTATCCTGGCCATACCGTCTAAACTTTGCCCTGAAATAGTAGATATTTTGGTTTTTCAAAAAAACACAAAGGCTTTTATTATTATATCAGCTGGTTTTAGTGAAGAAGGGGCCGAAGGAGCCAAACTTGAAAAAGGGATTACCGAAAGAATCAATGCCGCTGGCGGCTGTCTTATTGGACCAAATTGTATAGGTGTGTTAACTCCTTACCATCACAGTATTTTCACTTCTCCTGTACCTGAAATTGATGATAATGGCTGTGATTTGATTTCCAGTTCCGGGGCTACAGCCGTATTTATTATGGAATCAGGTATTATTAAAGGGTTAAGATTTGCATCAGTCTATTCTGTAGGAAACAGTGCTCAACTGGGAGTTGAAGATGTACTGGAATATTTTGATACATCTTACTTGCATGGGAAAAGTTCAAAAATTAAATTGCTTTATATAGAAAGTATTAAAGATCCTGATAAGCTTTTATATCACGCTTCCTCTTTAATAAAAAAAGGATGCAAAATAGCTGCAATTAAATCAGGAGTTTCAGGGGCAGGGAGCCGTGCCGCAATGTCACATACAGGGGCTATCGCCAGTTCTGACCTGGCTGTGGAGGCTATATTCAGAAAAGCTGGTATTGTGAGATGTGCCGGCAGGGAGGAACTGATTACAGTTGCATCTGTTTTTATGCATCCTGAAATAAAAGGCAAAAACATTGCAATTATTACACATGCTGGCGGACCGGCTGTAATGCTTGCCGATGCATTAAGCAAAGGAGGTCTCGAAATACCTGTTATTTCAGGAAAGGAAGCAGATGAGCTTAAAACATTACTTATGCCGGGAGCCTCAGTTCAGAACCCAATAGATCTTCTGGCAACCGGAACAAGTGCACAACTGGAACTGGCAATCGAATTTTGTGAAAACAGGTTCAGTAATATTAATGCAATGATGATCATTTTTGGAAGCCCGGGTTTGGTTGAAGTGTTTGATGCTTACGAAATTCTTGATAAAAAAATGAAAACATGCCTGAAACCTATATTTCCTATTCTACCGTCGGTAATTACAGCTAAAAAAGAAGTCGAATTTTTTATTGGTAAGGGACATGTTAATTTTCCGGATGAAGTATTGCTCGGATCGGCAATAGTTAAAGTGATCAACACTCCAAAACCAGCTGAAGATCATTCTTTTGAACAATCTGAGATCTATAAAATACGAAAGGTGGTAGATAAACTGCAAGATGGTTATGTACCACCCCGGCAAATACACGAGTTGTTAAATATAGCAGGTATAGATATGGTTGAGGAGAAATATTCCAGCGACAAGGATGAATTACTGTTTCAGGCATGTAACCTTGGTTATCCAATAGTAGCTAAGGTAGCAGGACTGGTGCACAAATCAGATTCAGGTGGTGTGGCACTAAATATACGAAATGAAAAACTGTTATCTGCTGAATTCGACAGATTAATGGCAATTCCGGGAGCAGTTGGAGTTACTTTACAACCTATGTTAAAAGGAATGGAACTTTTCCTCGGAGCTAAATATGAACCAAAATTTGGCCATATAATATTATGTGGCCTGGGTGGAATTTTTGTTGAAGTACTGGATGATATATCCTCAGGACTGGCACCTTTAACTGACGAAGAAGCAACATCTATGATAAGGTCATTAAAAAGTTATAAAATAATAAAAGGTATACGTGGACAGGAAGGTATTAATGAACACTTCTTCGTTGACATTATAGTACGCCTTTCAAAACTTTTAAGGTTTGCCACGGAAATTAAAGAAGTTGACCTTAACCCACTTATAGGTAATAAGGACAGAATTACCGTCGTTGATGCAAGGATTTTTGTTTCCAGGTAATTCTTCTCTATTTAAAATAAATAAGAATAATATGAACAATATACCTGCTTAAATTGTAAAACATACGGTGATTTTATATTTTGAAAAACTTAATAATAAGTTTTTCTGATTTTAATTAACAATACCCTTAAAACCCCAATTTATGAAAAAGATATTTTTAATTATTTCGGTGATTTGTTTTTATTGTTTTGCTGACTCCGCATTTTCTGTTTTAAAAGCACAGGATCAACCTTTCAGAATTGGCTTGAAATTTGGATTTCCGCAAATTGCAGGACTTAACCTCGAGTATGTTACACCATTGTTGCAGAAGAAACTTTCTGCCGATTTGGATGTTAGCTATTTACCGTTAAATCTTACTAATAAAACACTAACATATACAAATTACGCTATTGGCATCAATTATTATTTTTTTCATGAAGGTCGAGGAATATATGGAGGTGCCGGTTACGATAACATGAATGTTAAAGCAACAGAAAATGTTACTAATGATGGTGAGACTGCATCCGGAACAGGTAGTGTGGATTTAAATATGTTAAATTTGAAAATCGGAGGTAAACATGGGGGATTATTTTACTTCAGATGGGAAGTTGGTTACAGGATTGCCTTAAGCAATGAACCATTTTCTGTTACTGCAAATTATTCGGACGGATCTTCAAAATCAGAAAATGTTAATTTTCCGATTAAAAGCGGAATTTTGGCAGATATCGGATTTGGATTTTCATTTTGAAAATATAGTTATTAGGTCATTAGCCTGATAGTAAAGTTTATTAGAAGGAAAGTAGAAAAATTTAAAATTAACTCATGCTTCTCAGTTTAAAAGTTTCAAAAACAGTAATAATAAATACTGGTATCAAAAGAGTATGGTTTATACTCACAGACCCTGATCATATTAAACAATATTTATATGGAACTGAAACTATTACAACCTGGAAGCCAGGAAGTGAGATAATATTTCAGGGTGTATATAATGACCAGGCTTATAAAGACAAGGGACGTATCATTGAATTTACACCTGAAACAAGAATTGTTTATACTTATTGGTCTGCCTTTTCCGGAGTTGAAGATAAAGCTGAAAATTATTCGGTAATAACATATACATTGAAAGACCTTGGTTCAGATCAGACAGAATTTACATGGACACAGGAAGGATTTGCAAGTGAAGAAGGCTATAAACATTCAGAAAATGGTATGTATGAATTTCTTCAAGCTATAAAAAAAATAGCCGAAAGTTAAGTTCACATTGGTAAATATTATATTAAAATAAATTTATCAATTTTATATTATTCTATAAATTGTCTTGCATAATATTTAGCAGTTAGCTTTTCACCGGTTGCTTTTTCAATTAAATCGTTCCAGTAATATCTGGCTCCGGGTTTAAAAATTTTTTCTTTTAAATATTCCCCGACCTGAGTATTATTATAATAATCAGCACTATGGTAATCAGAAGTTTTTAGGATATGATCACATATATAATAATGTACTTGTGATGCCATTATTTCACCCAACAGATAATTATGATAATAGCAGGGAACAGTGGCAATATGAATTTTTGATGCCCAGTCAGGCTGGTTTCTCCCAACAGGTTTTTTAATCATTTGATATTTTTCTACAAGGTCCCACCAAAGTTTATTCAAATCCTGGTCAGGATTTTCATACATACCCTTTTCAAAACGATAAACAACCTGGACCCACCTGCTGAATACCAGTTGTTCCAACCTTAAAGATTTAAATCCGTCCTTTGATATTTTAGATTTCTCATCTTCAGAAATACCTGTCATGTCTTTAATCCACTCTGGATTTGAAGCCT
This sequence comes from uncultured Bacteroidota bacterium, assembly GCA_963766305.1. Lineage (GTDB taxonomy): Bacteria > Bacteroidota > Bacteroidia > Bacteroidales > JAAUTT01 > JAAUTT01. Next base: position 125,632 of record CAVYAE010000031.1, on the reverse strand, counting down.
GCCTGCCAAACATCATTGCCAAGGCCTCGGTTGTGAAGGTATGTGCCGGCTGATGAAGAATAAAAGGAAGATTACGGTCTATATATTTGAAATACACCGCATGACCAAATTCATGCAACATAGTATTCATCCAGTATAAATTTGGCTTTATATTTCCAAGCACTCGTGAATCTCCATTATAATCTATATCAGTACAAAATGCATGTTGATTTTTCCCGGGTTTTTCATATAAATCGCTTTTTACAAGCAAATCATTAATGGGCATACCCAACCCTGAATAGTAAATTGAAGTAAGTTCATCAATTTTGGTGTTTTTATAATACTTATCAAAATCGATGTTATAAATTTTTGGGGCTTCCTGAAAAAACCTGTTCTGGTAATGCCACGGCATAAGTTCATTTTTACTGATGTGGTTCCTTAAGGCCAGGAAAGAATCAATTTCTCCTTTCAGCTTGATGTAGGTACCTTTAGTTAATGAATCCAATTCATTAAATATATTTTCAATATCCTTTGGTTCCTGTTCCTCCAACTTTAATGTCATTTCATAAAAATTTGAGAAGCCAAGCTCTCTGGCCTCCTTATTTCTTTTATTTACCAGGTTGATAATATCTGATGAAACTAATGGCCCAATTTTTTTATGTTCCGTCCACGCCTTTTCAAGTAATTTAGAATCTGTTGAGTTTTGGAGAATATCTTCAATTTCATTATCTGTCAATTTCTTTTCATTAACCTCAGCTCTGAAATTATTGTACTTTTTTTCAATATTGGTCTGCATATCAATAATTTCTTTCTGAAGACTAGTATCAGCCTGGTTAGAGAGGTAGTTATTATATATTAATACTAATTCCCGTGCAAGAATTGAATCTTTTATGGCATTTGAGTTCTTAATATCATTAAGCAGATTAAAAGCCTTTTTATTGGAATGATATAAAGTATATTCCTTTTGAATTGCTTCAAACTTTGCAAAATCTACATCTTTACCTGTAATTGAGGAATTCCACGATGCCAGATTCATTTTTATACTTAAAGGCTTTACTTCAGAATCATACTTAATAAGAAAGTCCTTAAATGTTTTTTCCATTTTTCCTGTTTTGTTATTACAACTGGTAAAAACTATTAAAATAAGGACTATAAAATAAAGATACCGTGTTGTCATTGGTTAATAATTTGTATGTATATTAATTACTTGATAAAAATAATGAAAATTTATTATTTGTAACTTTATATTGAATTTTATGTATAAATGAAGTAAAATACTCATGATAAATGAGAATACACTGTTTACCTTCGCTTATCCTTATATTTTGCATTAACGTTTCAGTATCTGGCCAGGATTCTCTGAAATGGCCGTATCAGCATATTGACAGAAGAACAGGGCTGCCAAATAGTTCCATCAATTCTGTTTATATGGATAAACTTGATTTTATGTGGTTCGGTTCAGGGGACGGATTAACCAAATATGACGGAAGCTCTTTCCAACCGTTTAAATACGATCCTTATAGAGTTGGAACAATAAGTAATAATATTATAAAGGACATCATTGAAGACAACCAGGACAGGTTATGGGTTGTTACACAGCTTGGAATAAACAGATTTAATCAAAACGCAGATTCTTTTAAATCCTATTTTAATAATGTTAATATTCCTTTTAAAGATTATAATTTAAAAGCATGCACAGGCCCTGATTCAATGATCTGGGTCGCTATTAACGGTTGGGGAATTGCCCGGTATATAAAAAGTGATGACAACTTTGTACAGGTAAAATTTAATAAGCTTGACGTAAACTGGCAAAAAAATATTATTGGCATTGGTTCATTTAATGGTTTGCTCTATCTTATAGGTGATAATGGCAAAGTAATCTGTTTATCGAATAATAAAATTATTTATTCATTCTGGATTAATGGCCACGCTCTTTTACAACAAAACAAATTTCTTTTTTTAAACAAAAAATATTATCTGGCTGTCCCATTAGATAATAAGGGAATGTTATTATATAATTTATCTCAAAAATATGCAGTTCCCTATCTCCTCATTTTTGGAACTTCTAAAGTTTCAAGTATTTCACAAAATATTGGTAATAATTCCATATGGGCTGGCACTGAAGCAGGTAATATTTTTAAAATCACAGGTAATAAATATGGTTTTACGGTTTTACCCATGGTCCCCTACATATCAATCCTTGCACAGAAAAAGTTGAAAATATTATCAATAACTGAAACCAAACAGAATATTTTGTGGATCGGTACAGACGGAGATGGTATTTATAAGTTTCTTTCCAAAGGAAGACCATTTAGTTCGATAAACGGAGGTACCGATCTTGACAAAATCTCTAATAACGTAGTACGCAGCGTTTTTGAAAATAAATGGAAGATTTACGTTGGCATCAGTGGAGGAGGTTTGGACATTTTAGACAAAAAAACCGGGAAGCATTTAATTTATAATACCGTATCAGGCCTTTCCAACAATACTGTTATAGCAATTAAAGAGGATCATAAAGGAAATATATGGATTGGAGAGGATGGTGAAGGTATTGAAATGCTTGAGGCACGTTCAAATCATATATTTCATTTCCCTAAAGATTTTCAAATCAGGTATAACATTCGGTTTGGTTCAGTAAATTCAATTTACATAGACTCCCTTGATAACATTTGGCTTGGTACAAGTGGTTATGGAGTCATTCATTTACAAGTAGAAAAAAAGGGTTATCGTAAATATTATCTTAAATCTTATGAGCGTATTGATCCATACAATAAAGTAATAAAGAGTAATATTATTTATTCAATCATTGAAGAAAAGCATGATATTTTATGGTTCGGTGCCAGGTATGGAGGGTTATATCAATATAACTCCGCGAAAAAAAATTTTATAACAATAATTAATTCTAATTCAGAACAAATTTCATTAATTAATAACGACGTACTTTCACTTTTTAAAGACTCCAAAAATAATTTGTGGGTAGGTACCAGTGGAGGCTTAAACTGCCTAAACCTTGGTGTATTACCATATAAAATCAAAAGTTTTACTGAAAATGACGGATTGCCAAACAATACAATTCATGGAATTTTAGAGGATTGTCTTGGTAATATATGGATATCCACAAACAATGGATTATGCCTTATAAATAAAGATAAATCATTTCAAAATTTTGACTGGAATGATGGATTACAAAACAATGAATATACAAATTGTTCGGCATTCAGATCTCCTGTTTCAAACAATCTCTATTTCGGTGGTATAGACGGTCTGGATATAGTCAATCCAACCAAAATAGACTCTTCATCCTTTATGCCTCGTTTGGCATTAACTGAATTTCAGATCCAAAATTTAGTTATTGTACCGGGAATCAAAAATAGAATATTACAACAACCTATAGATTTAACCGACAAACTGGTATTAAACTATAAAGAAAATTTTATCAGTTTTCGTTTTACTGTCCTTGATTACTGGAACAAACAAAAATACAGGTATGCATATTACTTTGAAAACTTCAATAAAGACTGGATTTACCTGAACCGTCAGAATACAATAAATCTTACAAATATACCTCCGGGAGAATACAGGCTTAATATAAAATATACCAATGATAATAAATCCTGGGTAACAAATTCAAGAATTATTGAAATTACAATCAGGCCTCCATTCTGGAAGTTGCTTTGGTTCAGAAGTCTTGTTATAGTAGTAATTATTTTTGCATTAATTATTTTTTATTATAAATATGTAACAAATATCAGGAAAAAAAATATTCTGCTGGAACAACTTGTAGCTGAAAAAACTAAGGAATTATATTCTATTAACACATCTTTGGTTGAAAGACAGGAAGAAATAGAAACACAAAATGAAAGGATAGTTAAACAAAATGAAGAACTGGAAAAATACAGTCTTGATTTGGAAAACAGGGTAAAGGAGAGAACATATGAACTTGAACAGTCAAAGTTCAGAGCCGAAGAATCCGACCGTCTAAAATCAGCATTTCTCGCAAACATGTCTCATGAAATACGTACTCCCCTGAACGCAATTGTTGGTTTTACCAATATTCTGGTACAGGGTGATTTAACTGAACCTGAAAAACAGGATGCTATTAAAACTATTAATAACAGTGCCGACTCTATATTGTTATTAATAAATGATATATTGGATCTTTCACTTATTGAGGCTGATCAGTTAAAAGTTAATAATGTCTTTTTCCTGGTTAAAGACTTATTAATTGAATTATTGAATTACTGGTCTTTATGTTTAAATCCAAATGCCAATGTAGTTATAAGGTTAGCGGATACTGAAAATATTGAAAATATAAGGTTATTTTCAGATAAATACAGGCTTTACCAGATATTATCCAATTTAATAAGCAATGCCATAAAATTTACTGAACGGGGAAGTATTGAATTCGGGTGCAAAATAAAAAGGAATGAAGTTTTATTTTTTGTAAAGGATACAGGTATCGGTATCTCTCAAGAAAACATTCATAAACTTTTCAGGAGGTTTTCAAAAATTGAGGATAATAATAAGTTATTCAGGGGGGCAGGTCTGGGGTTGGTAATTTCAAAACATCTGGCAGAATTATTACATGGAAAATTATGGGTTGAATCGGAACAAAATAAAGGGTCAACTTTTTATTTATCAATCCCTGTTATTGAGCCATCCGATCAGGAGAAAAAAGTGCACTCCAGAGCCATGGAATTAAATTACCTCGAATGGAACAAAAAATCAATTCTTATAGTTGAAGATGAAGAATCTAATTTTAATTATATAAAAGTAATCCTGAAAAAAACAAATATAAATTTTGATTGGGCTCAAAATGGTATGGAGGCGGTTCAAAAATTTCAAAAGGTTCAAAAATATGACCTGGTACTAATGGATATTAAAATGCCGGTTATGGATGGGTATTCTGCATTAAAAACAATCAGAAACATATCTCCGTCCCAGATTATTATAGCACAAACCGCCTATGTGATGGCTGATGATGTCAGGCGGATACGTGAATCCGGATTTAATGATTACGTATCAAAACCTTATACTCCTGAGATTCTGCTTAAAAAATTAATAAAATACCTATAATCAATGTATGAATATTTAAATAACTTATTCTTTTGTTAATGTAAAACAATCATTAATTGTAAATTAAAAATTTATTTATTCATATCCCTTGCCAAAAAGATATTACAATATTATCAAAATTATCTGGTAATATTTCCGGTACATTTTGGTTGGAAACACCAGGAAATTTATTTTAGAAAGATGATAAAATAGCTGAATTAAAAATTCCTGTTTCTATCAAATAAATGGATCGTTTTGTCATAATTTCAAATTAATTATTGTTAAGTTAATTAATATTGTATCAGCATTCTATCTATTGTTGTTTGATAAAACTAATTTATCGCTGAAATTTGATTTTACAATAGCTGGTGTCTCTGGAAAATTTTAACTTTTAACGTACTTTAAGTAATATAATTAATAAAAAAAATAATCTATGAAGAAGATTCTGATCTTAATTTTTATTTTTTTCGATCTTGCGACACAAAGCCAGACAAAAAAAGTCTTGTTCATCGGTAACAGTTATACCTATACAAATAATATGCCTCAATTGGTTTCCAATATAGCAAGTTCTACAGGCAATACATTAATATTCGGCATGAACGCTGTTAGTGGCTGGAGCCTTGAACAACATTGGAACGACAGTACAACACTACAACAAATCAGGCAGGGAGGTTGGGATTATGTCGTTTTACAGGAATACAGTCAGAATCCTTCTTATCCGGACTCCTTTCAGGAAGTGAATGTTTATCCATATGTTAATTTATTAAACAATTATATTAAGACTTATAATCCGGGTGCAATAACTATGCTTTATATGACCTGGGGAAGAGAATATGGCGATTCAGCCAGATGTCCGGAATACCCTGATGTATGTACATATTTAGGCATGGATGCTTTGACACGATTGTCATATATGTATATGGCAGCAACGTACAATACGGAAGTTTCACCCGCCGGCCCTGTTTGGCGATATATCAGACAAAATTATCCAACAATAGATTTATATCAGTCAGATCAGAACCATCCATCAGAAGCAGGATCTTATGCTATAGCTTGTACATTCTATTCAGCCATTTTTAGAAAAGACCCTACCCAGTCAACCTATTATTTTGACTTAAATACAAGTGATGCAGTTAATATTCAAAATGCAGCAAAAGCCGTTGTTTTTGACAGTTTGTCGACATGGTATATAGGGGAATACGATTCTGCCTATAACTACCCTCCAAGCGTTCCGACAGGATTACTAGCAAATAACATAACAGAATCGGGATTTACGTTAAGCTGGAATGCATCAACTGACAGTGTTGGGATTAAAGGTTACAACGTTTTTATCGATGGCAGTCTTTTTGCTACAGTAACATGTACCTCTGCGCAGGTTACAGGATTAAATGCCTCATCAGTGTATTCAATGACCGTTTCGGCTATAGATAATTCAGGTAATGTTTCATATTTTAGTACGCCCTTGAATGTCACTACACCCGATACCCAGCCTCCAACTATCCCTACAGGTTTAGCTGCTGATAACATTACTGAATCAGGTTTTACGTTAAGCTGGAATGCATCAACTGACAATGTAGGTGTTACTGGTTACAATGTCTTTATAAATGGCAGTCTTCATACTACGGTAACAGGTACCACTTTACAGGTAACAGGATTGAACGCATCAACCGTTTATTCAATGACCGTTTCGGCCAGGGATGCAGCAGACAATGTATCATCGGTGAGCACTGCCCTCAAAGTCACTACGCCAGATACCCAGCCTCCCACTATCCCTACGGGTTTAACTGCAAATAACTCACTGAATCAGGTTTTACGTTAAGCTGGAACGCGGCAACTGACAATGTCGGAGTTACTGGTTACAATGTCTTTATAAATGGCAGTCTTCTTACTACGGTAACAGGTACCACTTTACAGGTTACCGGATTAAACGCATCAACCATTTATTCAATGACAGTTTCGGCCAGGGATGCAGCAGACAATGTATCATCGGTGAGCACTGCCCTCAAAGTCACTACTCCAGATACCCAGCCTCCCACTATCCCTGAAGGTTTAGCTGCTGATAACATTACTGAATCAGGTTTTACGTTAAGCTGGAACGCGGCAACTGACAATGTCGGAGTTACTGGTTACAATGTCTTTATAAATGGCAGTCTTCTTACTACTGTAACAGGTACCACTTTACAGGTTACCGGATTAAACGCATCAACCGTGTATTCAATGACAGTTTCGGCCAGGGATGCAGCAGACAATGTATCATCGGTGAGCACTGCCCTCAAAGTCACTACTCCAGATACCCAGCCTCCCACTATCCCTGAAGGTTTAGCTGCTGATAACATTACTGAATCAGGTTTTACGTTAAGCTGGAATGCTTCAACCGATAATGTCGGGGTTACTGGTTACAATGTCTTTATAAATGGCAGTCTTCTTACTACTGTAACAGGTACCACCTTACAGGTTACCGGATTAAATGCATCAACCATGTATTCAATGACCGTTTCGGCCAGGGATGCAGCAGACAATGTATCATCGGTGAGCACGGCATTGAATGTCACAACTCCCGACACCCAGCCTCCTACTATCCCTGAAGGTTTGACTGCCAATGACATTACTGAATCAGGTTTTACATTAAGCTGGAATGCATCAACCGATAATGTCGGGGTTACTGGTTACAATGTCTTTATCAATGGTAGCCTTCTTGCCACAGTAACAGATACTTCCGTTCAGGTTACAGGATTAAACGCTTCAACCTTGTATTCTGTTACAGTTTCAGCAAGGGATGCAGCAGATAATGTTTCATCGGTAAGCACGGCATTGAATGTCACAACGCCCGACACCCAGCCTCCCACTATCCCGACAGGTTTAACTGCAAATGACATCACTGAATCAGGTTTTACGTTAAGCTGGAATGCTTCAACCGATAATGTCGGGGTTACTGGTTACAATGTCTTTATCAATGGCAGCCTTCTTGCTACAGTAACAGGTACCACCTTACAGGTTACCGGATTAAACGCATCAACCATGTATTCAATTACAGTTTCGGCCAGGGATGCAGCAGACAATGTATCATCGGTAAGCACGGCATTGAATGTCACTACTCCCGACACCCAGCCTCCCACTATCCCTGCAGGTTTAACTGCAAATAACATCACTGAATCAGGTTTTACGTTAAGCTGGAATGCGTCAACCGATAATGTCGGGGTTACAGGTTACAATGTCTTTATCAATGGTAGCCTTCTTGCCACAGTAACAGATACTTCCGTTCAGGTTACAGGATTAAACGCTTCAACCTTGTATTCAGTTACAGTTTCAGCCAGGGATGCAGCAGATAATGTTTCATCGGTAAGCACGGCATTGAATGTCACAACGCCCGACACCCAGCCTCCCACTATCCCGGCAGGTTTAACTGCAAATAACATCACTGAATCAGGTTTTACGTTAAGCTGGAATGCGGCAACCGATAATGTCGGGGTTACAGGTTACAATGTCTTTATCAATGGTAGCCTTCTTGCCACAGTAACAGATACTTCCGTTCAGGTTACAGGATTAAACGCTTCAACCTTGTATTCAGTTACAGTTTCAGCCAGGGATGCAGCAGATAATGTTTCATCGTTAAGCATGGCATTGAATGTCACTACACCCGACACCCAGCCTCCCACTATCCCTGCAGGTTTAACCGCAAATAACATTACTGAATCAGGTTTTACGTTAAGCTGGAATGCGGCAACCGACAATGTTGGGGTTACAGGTTACAATGTCTTTATCAATGGCAGCCTTCTTACCACAGTAACAGATACTTCCATACTGGTTACAGGATTAAAAGCCTCAACAAATTATTCAGTTACAGTTTCTGCAAAGGATGCAGCGGGTAATGTGTCATCTGAGAGTAAAGCTCTGACAGTTTCCACAATCTTGACAGGATTAGCTTCAATCCAAGATAATGCAATATTGGTTTTTCCAAATCCTGTCCATGGAAATGAATTCCAAATAGACGGTTTACAAAATTTTGAAAATGTTACTATTGAAATAATAGATCTAAAAGGAGTTGTCATATTTAAACAAACTTCATTTGCAACAGGTAATTTAATCATAAATACCAATTGTTTCAAATGCAACGGAATGTATCTTATTAAAATAAATACCGGAGAAATTGAAGTATACAGGAAAATTATAGTTCAGTTATAAGGGATACAAAAAGCAGTTGTCCTGACAAATTGTAAATTTTTTTGCAATTATTGTACTATCTGACATAAAACATATTTGATAAATTATGCTGAATTTTACCTTTAACATTAATACAGATAATTGAACACAAATTAAGTAGAAATTATTGATTATCATTAAAATGAATTATATGCATTTAAAATATTTCTTCTTATTCCCCTTAATTTATTTTATTTCTTTTCACTCAGTATGCACAAACAGCCAATCACTTTCAGAAATAGAATCTCACAGGGTTTTACTTCCAAACGGCTGGAAAATAACAAAGTTGGGCGAAAGTATTCCCGTAGGTGATTTACCATTAAATATAGCTGTTTCTCCATCGGGAAAATATATCGCAGTTACGAATAACGGAGTAGGCGATCAGACTATTGATCTTATAGATGTTAATAAGCAGGTTAAGCTCGACACAGTTTTAATAGCCAAATCATGGCTGGGATTAAGCTTTTCGGATGATGAAAATTTCTTGTATGCTTCCGGGGGTAACGACAATTGGATAGTCAAATTTGCTATTATTAACAACCATCTGGTTTCTAAAGATACATTTGTGTTGGGTAAACCATGGCCAGTGCAGATATCTGTAGCCGGATTAACTGTTGATGATAAAAGACACAGGTTATATGTAGTTACAAAAGACAATAAATGCCTGTATATCATAGACACTGAAACAAAAAAAATTATAAAACAACTCTCTCTTGGAGCTGAGGCTTACACCTGTATTTTATCACCGGATAAGAAGGTATTATATGTCTCGTGTTGGGGATGCAGAAAAATACTTATGTTCGACACTGACAGGCAGATTTTTATAAAATCTGTGGATGTCGGTAGTAACCCTAATGACATCTGTATTTCAAAAAATGGACGATATCTCTTTGTTGCCAATGCAAATGATAATTCTGTATCTGTTATTGACCTTAAACCAGAGAAGCTTATTGAAACTCTAAACGCAGCTCTTTATCCTAATTCCCTAGCTGGTTCCACTACTAACAGCGTAGCTTTAAGCTCTGATAATAAAACACTTTATATTGCCAATGCTGACAACAATTGTCTGGCAGTTTTTGATGTTAGCCAGCCAGGTGAAAGTAAAGGCAAGGGATTTATCCCTGTAGGCTGGTATCCTACCTGTGTGAGGGTTGTCAACAACAAAATTTACGTTACAAATGGTAAAGGCTTTACCTCAATGGCAACTCCCAGGGGACCGAGTCCACTTTATGATGAAACCGTATATCAGCAGGCAATTAAAAATAAACAACCTATACAATATATTGGCAGTATATTAAAAGGACAACTCAGTATTATTAACTCTCCTGATGAAAAACAACTTGCAATATACAGCCAGGCTGTTTATAACAATACACCATATACAAAAGAAAAAGAAACGATTGCTGAAGGTAAGGTCGGTGATCCTGTTCCATTGAAACTAGGTGGCACCTCCCCAATAAAATATATCTATTACATTATCAAAGAAAACAGAACCTATGACCAGGTTTTGGGAGATTTACCACAAGGGAACGGTGATACAAGCCTTGTTTTGTTTGGAGAAAATATTACTCCTAACCAACATGCTTTAGCAAAAGAATTTGTCCTTCTTGATAATTTCTATTGTGATGGAGAAGTAAGTGCTGATGGACATAATTGGAGCACAGGAGCTTACGCAACTGATTATCTTGAAAAAACCTGGCCCACCTCTTATGGTGGCAGGGGCGGAAAATATGATTCAGAAGGACAAAGGGAAATTGCAAATAACAAAAACGGGTTTATCTGGGATTTCTGTAAAAGGGCCGGAGTAAGCTACAGAACTTATGGGGAATTTATTTATAATGGTAAGCCGACTATACCGGCACTTAAAGATCATTATTGCCATTACTTTTCAGAGTGGAATCAGGAAATACGAGATACAACAAGGTTTTACCAATGGAAGCGTGAATTCGATTCATTAGTTGTTGCTGGAAATCTGCCACATATGAATACAGTTAGATTTATAAATGATCATACATCAGGTTTAACTAAAGGTAAGGCAACTCCTTTTGCTTCAGTTGCGGATAATGATCTTGCAGTGGGTCTGTTTATTGACCATCTTAGCCATAGTCCGGTTTGGAATGAAACTGCTGTTTTTATTGTTGAGGACGATGCTCAGGATGGTCCTGACCATGTTGATGCACATCGCAGTATTGCCTTTGTTGCAGGAGAGTTTGTAAAAAAAGGATTTACAGACCATACGATGTATTCAACTTCTTCCATACTTCATACTATTGAATTAATTCTTGATATACCACCGATGAGCCAGTATGATGCCTCGGCTACTCCAATGTGGAGATGTTTTACAGACTCATCAAAACATGAACCTTTTAATGTAAAACCATGCCTGGTAGATCTTAACCAGAAAAATACAGCTCAAAACAAATGGTCTGTGAAGAGTGCAGGTTTCGACTTTAGCAAGGAAGATCTGGCACCTGAAAAAGATCTAAATGAAGTTATCTGGGTGGCTGTAAAGGGTGAAAACAGCTCCTGTCCTCCCCCAAAACACTCTGCATTTTTTCATCCTACTGACAAATGATTGCAAAATCAATAAATCTTTTCAAATAATAAGACCTCTTCGGCCTCAAATTCAAATTTTTGATAAAGGCTTTGAGCTATGTCATTATCCACATCGCTTATTAAAGAAATGCCTGTAAATTTTCCCATTTTGCACCATTCATCAATATATTTTACGATTTGTGTGGAGACACCTTTATTTACACTTTCAACATCCGATTTTGAATTTATAAAATTCATTTGCCTTAACAGCAGGTCACAACATTGTTTGAAATCCTTTTCTGAAATATTTTTATCAATTAGTGAAACTTTATAATTCATTTTTAAATTTTTAAAAAATAGTAAAGCCGGAATTCAAGAATCTAAGGCCTCTATTAATTGTTCAATTACCGGGTTCTTTCATACCTTATGTGCATCCACTCTTCAGGATTTCCTAATTTTTTAAACCCTACCTTCTCATATACTCCATGAGCATCTTTAGTAGAAAGCAACCAGTGAGAAACATCCTGCATATCAGGATGGATTAAAATATATTTCACCATCGACTGGCCTATACCCTGCTTTCTGAATCTTTCATCCACAAAAACATCCATTATATAAGCAAACCGCGTTTTATCCGATACTGCTCTTGCGTATCCTATTTGCTCATTGTAAGAAGAAAACGACCCAACTACAAGAGCAGAATTTATCGCACCCTTTATAACTTCTTCTTTTTTAATTCCAATACTCCAGAAAGCATTTTGTAACATTGCTGTTACTTTATCGAAATCCATTTCACTGTATCCATCCTTAATAAAATATTCCAGTCTGGTATTCATCATATACCTTTATATTTTATTTAATAACTGCCACTCCTACAAATGAATCAGCAGTCCCATAATATAGAAACCATTTGGAATGAAAATAAACAAGCCCCTCAGCAAAAGTTGTTCCGGATTTGTATTGACCCGAAAGCTCATGAGCCAGCGTTGGTTTTAACAAACAGGTATCCGACCTGTACAATACTTTTTCTAAATTGTGGATATCAAAAACCACTTTTCCTACCGAGTATGTACCTTTGGGTAATTTAGGTTCAGCATTCTCATCTTCAGCATTTTTACCATTATAGAAAAGGACAACCCCTTCATCGGTAATTAATGCAGGTGGTCCACATTCCGTAAGAAAACTGTCAAATTTTTTTTTTCTGGTGGCAACTATAATTTTAAGTTTTCCTTTATCGTCCAATAAAGGATTCCAGTCAATCAGGTTATACGACCAGGCCAGGTTAATAAACCTCTCTCCCCAATACATCCAGTACTTTCCATTAATTTTTGCGGCAACCGGTTTGTCTTTAATTAATTTTGTAACTATCGAACCCGATTTAGACCAGTAATTAAGAAATTTGCCATTATAGGCTTTTTCAAATGCAGGTCCCTTTTTCTCCCAATTAATTAAATCAACCGAAAAGGCTATCGTCAACCGGGCGATTATATTATTCCATGATGTATATGTAATTATATACATTCCTTCTTCAGTTTGAACTATTCTTGTATCTTCGCATCCACCCGGATAATCATATTGTATAAATTTACCGCTATCGGGATATAAAACCGGAGTAGGGTATTTTATAAAATGAATTCCGTCACAACTGGATGCTAACCCAATTCTGGAAGTCCTTCCGCCAAGAGTGGCAGCAGGATTATCTTCACAACGGTACAATAAAAAAACCTTATTGTCTTTCACTATCGCTGCAGGATTAAATACATCAGCTTTTTGCCAATGTATTATTTTATTTTTAACAGGACAAAGAAATGTATAAGTTGAATCAGGTGAGAGTATAGGATTTTCAACTGGCTTGCAAAGCGTTTTGAAATCTAATTGAACTGAAGGATTATGATTACAGCTTAATATAATTACCAGCAATATGCCAAAAATGCTATGTCTCATAAATAATTCCCAAATTAATCAATTAATTATAACCTTTTTGAGATTACAATATACTAATATTAATTGTTTACCTGAGAATATTGATGCTGTTTTGGTATATTTAATTCAAATATTTAGTCAGGCTTATCTTTATTTTCGTTGAAAATTTATTTTGTGTATTTAATAGAATAAAAATGAATAATAAAAATATAATATTTGCAAATACGGACGAATTCGAAAATGAAACTTATAAAAATATTGAAATTACTGAGACAGATATTTTTTCGAAAGAATTCATTAATTGCTCATTCGATAATTGTGATTTTTCTCAAAGCATTTTTAAAAGTTGCAGGTTTCATGAATGTTCTTTTTTAAAATGTAATTTTTCTCTTGTCAAATTTCCTGATTGTCAATTTTATGAAATAGTTTTCAAGGGTTCAAAACTGGCAGGAATAGACTGGACTGTTGCAAACTGGGGTAAAGCAATAAATAAAAAATCGTTCCCTATAGAGTTTAATGATTGTATAATTAATTATTCAATATTTGTTGGTTTAAATCTTACAAAATCAAAGTTTTTAAACTGCATGGCAAAAGATGTATATTTTGAGGAAGCAAATCTGAATGAAGCTGATTTCTCTGAAACTGATTTGAAAGATAGTGTATTTAAAAATTGCAATTTAATAAAAACTGATTTCAGCAGGTCAAAAAATTATCATATCGATGTCACTATAAATAAAATATCAAAAACCAGATTTTCTCTTCCTGAGGCTGTTTCTCTTATCTATGCCTTAGATATAGAACTAATTGAATAGGATTTTTAGAGAATATATAGTTATTAATAAAACAAAAAATTAATTTTATGGATTTTTTGAATCTTTAAAGTAATAATAATTTACAACTAACTAAATATAAACGTAGTAATTAAATGGATTATCAAAACTTTACCAAAAAAGAGCTGATATCAAGACTTTTGGAAATGGAAAAAGAATATCCATTCTTAAAGGACTTTAAAAATGACTATACAACCGCCGATAAAATTGAAGAAGAAAAACCCGTAAATGAACGCCTATTGTTACGTGCTATTATAGATAATATTCCTGATTCAATTTATTGTAAGGATTTAAAATGTCGTAAAACTTTAGCCAACATTGCAGAAATAAAATTTCTTAAAGTAAATTCGGAAGATGAAGTACTTGGCAAGGATGATTTTGCCTTTTATCCTAAAAATCTTGCTGAAGGTTTTTATGCTGACGACCAATTTGTGATGAAATCCGGTAAACCTGTAATAAACAGGGAAGAATATATAATTGATGATAATGGTAAGAAACGATGGTTACTTTCATCTAAAATTCCATTTTACGATGATAATAAAAATATAATTGGTTTGATAGGTATTGGACGGGATATAACAGACCGAAAGGAATATGAACTGCTATTAAAGGAAAAACAGGAAGAAATTGAAGCCCAGAATGAAGAATATCAGCAATTAAATGAAGAATTAAGACAAACTAACGAAGAATTAATTATTTCAAAAGAAAAAGCTGAAGAAAGTAATCAGCTTAAGACAGCTTTTCTTCAAAATATGAGTCATGAAATCCGCACTCCAATGAATGCTATCATGGGTTTCTCAGAATTACTTTATACATGTTTTGATGACAAACAAAAATTTGATAGCTACTGTAAAATTATAAACAATGGAGTTTTACAATTACTGGATATTATAAATAATATACTCAATGTATCTCAGATAGAAACCGGACAGTTACCTGTTAATACTGAAATTTGTAATTTAAATGAATTATTTGCTGAGTTAACAGATTTTTACGTCGAATTTAGAAAACGATTAGGAAAACAACATATTGATTTCTCGTTTAAATATGATATAAGTCATTCACAAAATATTATTTTAACAGACAAGGCTAAATTAAAACAAATATTTATAAACCTTATTAGTAATGCTTTTAAATTTACTAATGAAGGTTATGTTGAAGCCGGATGTAAATATGGAGATGATGGTCAGTTAATTTTTTACGTTTCAGACACAGGTATTGGAATACCAGTAGAAAAACAAAATATTATATTTGAAAGGTTTATCCAGTTGAATCAAAATTCTAAAATAAATATCGAAGGAAATGGGTTGGGATTATCTATTGTAAAAGGCCTCGTAAATTTACTGGAAGGCGATTTAATGGTTGAATCTCAACCTGGAAAAGGGAGTACTTTTTATTTTACTATTTCATATAAGTCAATACAAAAAGATTAATTTCTAAGAATTATAATATTTCATAGAAGAGCTAAAAAAAATTCTCCGAAGAACCACCTCCGGAGAATACCCCTAAAATAACTAACTAACTACTAAACCTATGAAAGCGACATCACGTCGGTTTTTATTTTGAAATAATTTTATCCTTTTTTGTATATACAAATATACGTTGGGATATTACTATTTTATACAAAATATTTATGAGATTTGTTAATGGAACCTATGAGATATGTTTTCAAAATGTATAACATAGATCACCAATCATCAACGAGTTACAGTCATTTTGCGGCTTCCCGGCATTTATTAAGCATAAATGAATTTTGTTTTTTACCCCAGTATGGTTTATATATATCTGTCCCCGACTCCTTATCATATAACACGGCAGCATTTTCAAAATACGGGAGTGCTTTTACAGGTCCTCCACCAAACATTTTAGGTGTATAATATATACTGTTTCCCTGCAGAAAATATATTCTGGGGTTATTTGGCTGAAGTGTTTTGGCTTTTTCAATATTGGAATTAAACAAGTCTCCATATTTTTTGTATCTGTTCATAGGATTTACTGCTAGTCTTGCATTGTCGAACATGGCTTCCAATACATACATTTCATCATATTCTGTTTTGTATAAATTTTTAAACTTGTTTAAAAACACCTCTGCATCATCAAGATACAAATCTCTTCTCTTATTGTCTTTTTCCACATATGACAAAATTATGAGGCTGTAACAGGCATAGTAATTTGACTCCCATCTGTCTGGCCATTTTTTTGCTATGAGTACTAGATGGTTACTTGCTGACAACATGTTACTTAAATTACCGGAAGTATCAAAACCAACAAAACCCTCTGTTAAATCATCCTTGTATTCATCAAAAGGTAGCTTTGATAAAGTGGTATCATTCTTACTTTTATTAATTGTATCAGGTACCTGCTGTGCAAAGCACAAATTTCCAATAAACACACTTCCTGCAAAAACTAATGTTATCCGTCTTAGGTTTTTCATAGTATTAAGTCAATAAGTTACTAATTATAAAAGGAATATATTTTATTCAATTTCCCATGATACCATTAAAATCAATAAATTCATCATGGGAAATCGACAATACCTTAAAAATCAATTATTACATTGTCAATTTTCAATGATACCATTTAAATCAATAATCAATTACTACAGTTCCTCCTTTTTAAATTGCGTAAGAGAAATAGTAAATCCTGCATAAATATACCTGTAAATAGGTGGTTCAATAGGGTTCGGAGTTCCATTTAAAGAAATCTGGTATCCAAAAATATTTTTTCTGTTAGTTACATTATCTACAGATATATATGCAACACCAAAAACTTTTCCAATAGTAGTTAAATAGCTTAGGTTTAAAGCTAAATCACTGTAATCTGGTGCATATTTTACCTGAAAATCCGGATTATATGAAGGTCTGCCTGTGGCATAGGTATAAGATGCCCCAATATTTACCTGTAATGGTTCAATAAAATATTTTACTATTAAATTTAAATTATTGTTAGAAACAAAACCAGGTGTTACAAAAGCCTTGTAATTATCGTATAATCTCTTGGTGTCTATATAACTATATGATAACCAATAATCAAAATTATGCATTAAGGCTTTATCCCTCCAGAATATTTCCAGGCCTTTGGCATAACCATATCCTGAATTGTCAATATTTTCCCCGGGAAAAACAAACCTGTATGGATTACCGTCATAAGGCACATTACTATTCAGTTTTTCCATAACCAATTGATTGTAAGACTTATAATAGGTTTCGAATCTAAATGTCCTGTCGTTTTTAATCCACTGGTAATTACCTATATAATGAGTTGCTTCCTGAAAATTAAGATGGTATCCCGACAATAAATATTTATTATCCGGATTTTCATAAAAAAGCCCTCCTGCAAAAGAAACCTGGCTGTATTTACCGGTTCCTATCGCCAATGAAAGGCGGGGAGCGGCATTGTACCTCTCCAGGAGCTGACTATATTCATACCTGAAACCCGGCTTAATGGCAAACCACTTCTGAGGTTTCCACTCAAGTTCGGCATATCCTGCAACTATCAACTCATTAAATTCAGAATTATAGGTGGAAATGCCTTCATTATATTGGTAACGTTGTATTTCACTGCCAATTAACAGATTTGTTTTTTCAGAAAAAATAAAGGATCCTTCACCTCTCCATTGCAGCCTCCAGTCTTTATTATTTCCGGGAACAGGTCCCCAGTTTAAATTATCAATATTATTACTTGCAGATATTGCAGTTCGTAAGATTAATTTATTTATTATATGACTATAGGAACTGTTAAAATAAAGATTATAATTTTTAAGACCAAAAGGAATTATTGAGTCTGTAAGATTTAGGAACTGAGTAGTATCAAATGTAAAAGGATTGGGAACGTCAGTACCACTTGATATAATATCATATTTAAGAAACACTTTTAATAAATCCCTGTCGGTATTGGCAAGGGTATATTTACCGGAAAACCCTCCTCCAACCGGAGGAGCATAAAAATGATAATTTGTATTTGCAAAACTGAAAAAAGGACTGAGATTATCATAATGTCCGGTTAACTCAAAGGCCGAATTATTAATTTTTTTAACAGCCGAAAATTCTATTCCGCTCAAACCCATAGAATAATTTAATGTAGATTGCTCCGGAAGGTTAAAAGTATTCAGTTCAAGTACTGATGAGAGTGCCTGACCATACCTGGCACTGTATCCTCCGCTGCTGAAGGATATACCCCTGAACTGAAAAGGCATGAACCTGCTTCGTGATGAAATGCCCGGAACATTACTTCCAAATGGATTCTGAACCACCATCCCATCAATTATTACAACACTTTCACTCGCATCCCCGCCCCTGACAAAGAGTCCTGTCTGGTCAGACTGCGGCTGGGCGCCGGGTAAGGTTCTGATAGCACCCATAATATCTCCTCCGGCACCTGCATTGGTATATATATCCAGTGGCTTAAGAATGGCTACTTTCTGGTCGTCATTTGCTGCAAAGGCTCCGGCCGTAATAACAACCTCCTCCACGGAAACGGATTTTTCCTTAACAGTCATATTATGCAAAATGTTGTTACCTTCTATGCTTATAGTGTCTATTTTTAATTCATAACCTATTGAAGAAACAACAATTACCTGTTTCCCTTTACATCTGGTTTTAAATGAATACCTCCCCAGGGAATCGGTAGTAGTACCATCTATTGTATTTTCAATATAAATACTTGCAAATGGCAAAACCTTGCCTTTATCATCTTTGATCTGCCCGATTATTTTAGCCTGGGCATACAAATCTGCTGAAAATATTACAACTATAAATATTATTGATGATATCTTAATTAAAATATTACCCATAATGTTAAATTTACTTGTAATAAAATTTAACTTATATATTTTTTAGATCTATTAATAACTTCCCCAAAATGATATGAATTCTGAGTAAAATTATTCATTTTGAGAAAATCAATAAACAGTTTATCGGTGAAAAGGTTTTTTTAAGGGTTAAACTGGTTAAATTAACTTTTAAATTTAGTGAACAGAACATATAAAATATATATGTCAATTTATCGGTTGCAATGATTACATAACATTTTTAATTTTGAATCAAAAAATATTATGCTTACCAATGAAATAATGTATAAGGCGCTTGTTGATAAAGATGCTTCATTTGAAGGAACTTTCATTGCAGCAATAAAAACAACCGGAATTTTCTGCCGTCCTACCTGCACAGCGAGGAAACCAAAACCTGAGAACGTAGAATTTTGCAGTTCAGCCAAAGAAGCTATTTTAAAAGGTTACAGGCCTTGTAAAATATGTAACCCAATGGAAAAATCAGGTGAAACGCCAGAGTATATAAAGAATGTACTTCAGGAATTAAACAATAATATATCCCTGAAATTAAAAGATTGGGACCTCGTGCAAAGAGGTATAGAACCGAGCAAAATAAGGAGATGGTTCTTAAAAAACCATGGGATAACTTTTCATTCATTTCAAAGAATGAACAGGATTAATTCCGCCTTTAAAAAAATACAGAATGGGGAACCGGTAACCGCCGTGGCTTATGATTCAGGTTACGAATCTTTAAGCGGTTTTGGTGACTCCTTTAAATCTATTATAGGAGTGTCTCCTGCAAACAGTAAAGACAGGAACATTATAAATATGACCCGCTTTGAAACACCTATTGGTACAATGTTGGCCTGCGGAATTGAAAAAGGTATTTGTTTACTGGAATTTACCGACAGAAAAATGCTTGAAACTGAATTAAAGTCTTTGACAAAGAAATTAAATGCAAGTATTATTCAAGGTAATAACGTTCATTTTGATTTATTAAAAAAACAACTCGACGAATATTTTGATGGTAAAAGAAAGGAGTTTTCAGTTCCTTTATATACATTCGGTACAAATTTTCAAATGTCAGTATGGGAAGCCTTAAAGACTATTCCTTATGGATCAACAGTTTCGTATAAAAAGCAGACACAATTGATTAATAATACAAATGCCGTTCGTGCAGTTGCCAACGCAAACGGGAAAAACAGAATTGCCATAATTATACCATGTCACCGGGTTATTGGAGAGGACGGCAATCTTACAGGTTATGGTGGCGGACTTTGGAGAAAAAAGTGGTTGCTGGATTTGGAAAAAGAAAACAAGATTAAGGACTAATGACTAATGACTGATGACTGATGACATCTTCAAACCTTTAAGAAATTCAATTGAGGGAGAAATATATACTGATACAACTCATAGAATAATATATTCTACAGATGCATCTGCATATAAAGATAAACCCAGAGCTGTAATTTACCCAAGACATGAAGATGATATAAAAAAAATTATCTTATTTGCTAAAAACAATAAATTACCATTAATTCCAAGAGCTGCAGGTACTTCACTTGCCGGACAGGTTGTAGGAAATGGAATGGTAGTAGATATATCCAGGTATTTGACTAAAATCATAGAGCTTAATGTTGAGGAGCATTGGATAAAATTACAACCAGGAGTAGTTCTCGATGAATTAAACAAATATCTTGAACCTTATGATCTTTTCTTTGGTCCTGAAACATCTACTTCCAACAGATGCACCATAGGAGGCATGGTTGGGAACAATGCCTGTGGCTCACATTCAATAATTTACGGAAGTACCAGGGATCACCTTCTTTCTGTACGGGCGGTTTTAAGTGACAGTTCTGTCGTTGATTTTAAAGCTCTAAGTAATAATGAATTTGATAGTAAATGTTCAGGAAATACCTTGGAAAACAAAATTTACCGTTCAATTAAAGAAATCCTTACAAATACAACCAGCCAGATAGAAATAAGAAATCAATTTCCTGATAAGGAGCTACACAGGCGTAATACTGGCTATGCCATTGACCTCTTGCTTGAAACTGCTCCTTTTACAGACAATGATATACCTTTTAATTTTTGCAAAATCATAGCCGGTTCTGAAGGTACCCTGGCTATAGTCACGGAAATTACATTAAACCTCGTACCCCTTCCTCCAAAAATAAAAGCTATAGTTGCCGTGCATTTTAATTTATTGTCAGAGGCATTTGCTGCTAACCTTATTGCCTTGAAATACAGCCCCGGAGCAGTAGAGCTAATGGATAAAACGATTCTTGACCTTACCAAAGGAAATATAGAACAGGATAAAAACCGTTTTTTTCTGGAAGGTGATCCGGGAGCAATATTAATAATTGAATTTGCACGAAGCAGCAGGGAAGAAATTACTGATATTATTTCTGACCTTGAAAATACAATGAGAAGTAAGGGATTAGGATACCATTTTCCCGTGCTTTGGGGTAATGATATTGCTAAAGTGTGGAACCTTAGAAAATCAGGTCTTGGTGTTCTATCAAATATGAAAGGCGACTCAAAACCCGTAAGTTTAATAGAAGATACAGCTGTGGCAGTTAAAAAACTTCCTGCTTACCTTGAAGAGTTTAATAAAATAATTGAAAATTATAAACTTTCGTGTGTTTACCATGCCCACATTGGTTCAGGAGAATTGCACCTGAGGCCGGTATTGAATTTAAAAGATCCCGGGCATGTGAAAATATTCAGGTCTCTTGGATTTGAAGTAGCTAAACTGGTTAAAAAATACAACGGCTCACTCAGTGGTGAGCATGGGGATGGCCGGTTGAGAGGTGAGTTTATACCAATAATGTTAGGAGAAAAGAACTATAAGCTATTACAACAAATAAAAAATACCTGGGACCCAAATCATTTATTTAATCCTGGCAAAATAACTGATACCCCTGTAATGAATACCTCATTGCGTTATAAGCCCGGGGAGAAAAATAAAAAACATACCTACGATTTTTGACTTTTCAGATGATGGGGGTATTTTAAGGTCAGTAGAAAAATGTAACGGCTCAGGTGATTGCCGTAAATCAGTAATCACAGGCGGGTTAATGTGTCCCAGTTATATGGCTACTCGTAATGAAAGAGATACTACCAGGGCCCGGGCTAATGTTTTACGGGAGTATTTAACTGAATCCAAAAAATCAAATCCTTTTAATCATAAAGAAATATATGAGATAATGGATTTATGCCTGTCATGTAAAGGATGTAAATCAGAATGTCCTTCAAATGTTGACATGACTAAACTTAAGGCGGAATTTCTACAACATTATTATGATGCCAATGGTGTGCCGTTACGTACACTACTTATTGCAAATATTACCCGAATCTACAAATTAGGGGCTTTTTTACCTTCGGTTACCAATTACTTTTTAAAGCAGGTTCACCTGACTTCTTTACTTGGTTTTGCCAAAGAAAGAAATCTTCCTCTTTTAACAGCTCAAACTTTAGATAACTGGTATAAGATTAACTATTTACCGGAATTAAATAAACTTGATGCGAAACCTGTTAAAACAGTATACCTGTTTAATGATGAATTTACCAATTATACTGATACACATGTAGGAATAGCTGCGGTAAAATTACTTCTGAAATTAGGATATAATGTTATTATACCTAAACATTATCAAAGTGGCCGTACTTACCTTTCAAAAGGATTAATAAGACAAGCCGCGAAAATTGCAGGGAAAAATGTAAATTTACTTAGTCAGGTGATTACTTCTGCAAGCCCGTTAATTGGAATTGAACCGTCTGCAATACTTTCTTTTCGTGATGAATACCCTTATTTGGTTAACAATTCACTAAAGGATAAGGCTTATGAGTTGGCTAAAAATACTTATCTTATAGATGAATTTCTTGTAAAGGAGAAAGAGTCCGGAAATATAAATTTGGATATATTTACATCAGAAAAAAAAGAAATTAAATTACACTGTCACTGTCAACAAAAAGTTCTTGCATCTTCAAAACCAACCATTTCCATGTTGTCATTTCCTGCAAACTATCTGGTTGGTGAAATACCTTCAGGATGTTGTGGCATGGCAGGTTCCTTTGGCTACGAAAACGAACACTACAAACTTTCAAATAAAATAGGTGAATTAGTTTTATTTAAAGAAGTAAGAAAATTACCAACCGAAACGATCATAGCAGCTCAGGGAACAAGTTGCCGGCACCAGATTGAAGATGGAACAAAAGTAAAGGCTTTGCATCCTGTTGAAATATTGTATAATGCTTTAAAATAAACAGCCAGGCTAAGATAATTAATAAGTCCTTATAAATCATTCTTAATAAATTAAATACATAAATTAAATAAATAAACCTATGAAGACTTCAACAAAATCCATTATTGTTTTTTTTCTTATTTTCTCAGTAAATAGTCTGAAAAATTCTTATTCACAGCCTTCACTTTTTAGCTACAACAAATTTATTAATGCACAAGGTGACACCTTAAATTACAGATTGCTGGCACCTGATTACAACCCCTCACGGAAGTTACCGCTTATCATTTTCCTGCATGGATCAGGTGAAAGGGGAAAAGATAATGATGCTCAGCTTAAATGGGGTGTTATGAATTATGCCTCAGAAAAAACGATGGCCTTACACCCTTCTTTTGTAGCTGCTCCCCAATGTCCCAAAATCAAGGATGGGCATCAGATCACGTTGAAAACAACGAAATAAAATTAAATCCTGAACCATCCAAACCAATGACACTTGTTATTGCTATGATTCACGAACTTATAAAAACTTTGCCAGTGGATACAAACAGGATTTATATAACTGGTCTGTCAATGGGAGGTTTTGGAACCTTTGATGCAATTGAAAGATATCCTCATTTGTTTGCTGCTGCTATTCCGGTTTGTGGAGGAGGTGATGTTTCAAAAGCCAATATAATTTCAAATATTCCTATGTGGATTATTCATGGATCGGAAGATGCAACAGTAAACCCCAATTTTTCTCTTAATATGCTCATTGCATTAAACAAATTGGGAGTACATCCCGGGTTTACCTTTTACCCTGAAACCGGTCACTTTTCCTGGATAGCTGCATACAGCGACCCACTAATCACTGAATGGCTGTTCAGGCAGCACAAATAAAATGATCGGAAAATTCATGAAATTAACTTTTAATATCCACAAGTAAATTTTTTAGATATGAAACTGTCCTTATTCAGAATCACTTTCAACTGGTTTCATCTGACCAAAATATTTTTATTCATTTCAATTGGGTTTTTATTTAACCCAATTGAAATGTATGCCTGGGGACCCGTTGGTCATCATATTGCCGGGCAAATTGCAAAATCGCAATTGACGGCAGCTACTCTCGATTCTGTTCAAAAATATCTTGGAGCCATGTCATTTGAAGATGCTTCTACATGGATGGATGATATGAGAAGTGACCCTTCCTATGATTATATGAAAACCTGGCATTATGTTAATATTGAAAAAGGTCAGAAATATTCCCCAAAACCAGGGGAAAGAAATGTAGTTACTGAAATAGAAAGAGTTATCAATGAGCTTAATTCAAAATCCTCTTTAACAAAAGAAAAAATTTCTACAGATATAAAAGTACTTTTCCACCTGGTTGAAGATCTGGGGATGCCATTACATGCAGGTTACCCAGATGATAAAGGCGGCAATACCGTGCAGGTTAATTTCGAAGGTAGAAAAGTTAATTTACATCACGTGTGGGATACTGATATAATTGTTTTTAAAAATATTACCACCGAACAATGTTTGGCACTTGGTAAAAATATTCCAAAGCAAAAAGTAACTGAATTGACAAAAACAGATATCCTTAGCTGGGTAAGTAATGCACAATCGTTGTTACCTGCTGTTTATGATTTTACTAACTATACAATAGATGAAAATTATATAGAAAAAAATACTCCGGTTATTGAAAAACAGCTTTATATATCTGGTTTACGTTTAGCCAATGTATTAAATCATATCTTTTCAAAATAATGTTTAATAAAAATAAAAATTCAATACCTTTGCACGGATTTAAAAAGCGGATGTGGCGTAATTGGTAGCCGTGCAAGACTTAGGATCTTGTGCTTTCGGGCGTGGGGGTTCGAGTCCCTTCATCCGCACTTTTTACTATTTAATGTAAAATAATTAAGTTATTTTCAGGCAAATAATTTACAAACAAAATGGTTATTACAAAAGAACAAAAAGATGAATTAAATGCGGTTTTAAAAGTTATAGTTAATAAAGATGATTATGAACCTAATGTAGAGAAAAAACTGACCGAATACAGACGAAAAGCCAAAATAGACGGATTCAGACCTGGTAAGGTTCCCGCAGGTATGATTAAAAAATTATATGGGAAATCTGTTCTGGTCGATGAAATAAATAATATTCTTTCAGAAAGCATACATAAATATATTCACGATGAAAATCTTAATATATTGGGTAATCCTCTTCCGAGTGAAAGCGAACAAAAACAAAATGACTGGGATAATTCCGGAGATTTTGAATTTGCTTTTGACCTTGGGCTGGCTCCTGAATTTGAAGTTAAATTATCTCAAAAGGATAAGATTAAAATTTATAATATAATACCAGAGCCTACACTTGTTCAAACATATTCAGACAATTATACCAAACGGTTTGGTAAATATACTGCAACAGAGGTTATTGAAACAGGTAATGAAATGTTGCAGGGTACCTTTGCTGAACTTGACTCCTCAGGTAATATAGCAGAAAATGGTATCCATACTCATGATAGTACTATTTATCTTGAATTTATGAAAGATGAGGAAATTAAACACTCTTTTATTGGTTTGAGAAATAATGCCGTTATTTCATTTAACCTGCGTAACGCTTTTCCAAATAATGTGGAACTGGCATCCATTCTTCATATGAAGAAAGAAGAAACAGCTAATATAAATTCAGATTTTCAGTTTACTGTTGAAAGCATTTCCAAATTTGAAAATGCTGAATTAAATCAGGAACTTTTTGATAATTTATTTGGTGAAAATGTTGTAACATCAAGTGAAGAATATTTTTCCAAACTGGAAAATAATATAAGAGCACATCTCTTAGGTGACAGTGATATGATGTTCAAAAAAGAGGCAAAATCATTTTTGCTTCAAAAAGCAGATTTCAAATTACCTGTTGAATTTTTAAAAAGATGGATATTATCATCCAATGAAGGAAAATCAAATTCGGAACAAATAGAAAATAACTTTGACAACTTTGAAAATGACCTGAAGTGGCAATTGATTAAAAATAAAATAATAAATGAAAATAAGTTAGAATTATCTGAATCTGAAATTGTTGAGCATGCTTTTTTTGAAACAAAAATGTTCTTTGAACAATATGGTCAAACTAATGTTAGTGATGAACAAATAGAAAATTATGCCAAATCAGCATTAGGTAAGGAAGATTACAGGAGGCGTATAATTGAACAGAAACTTGAAGAAAAAGTTTTCGGCGTTATACGTGAATCTGTTTCACTTGAAACAATTGAAATAAATAGTGAGGAGTTTCATAAACTTATGCCTCATGAATGAATCCCTTCTACTAATAATTTTTAAAAATACTTAATAAATTAATCGAAATAATAATGAATCATAGCGAAGAATTTAAAAAATATGCAACACATCATCTTGGTATCAGTGGACTTAACGTATACAGGTTCCAAACTGCAACAAACAGTTATATTTCTCCTACCATTATAGAGGAAAGACAGTTAAATGTTGCTCAAATGGATGTATTTTCACGATTGATGATGGATAGAATTATTTTTTTGGGACTGCCTATTGATGATGATGTTGCCAATATTATTCAGGCACAGTTACTTTTTCTTGATTCAGTAGACCCTCACAAGGATATTCAAATTTATTTTAATACTCCTGGAGGTAACGTTCATTCAGGATTAGGCATTTATGATACCATGCAATGGATTAGCTCGGAGGTTGCAACTATATGTACAGGTATGGCTGCATCTATGGGTGCTGTGCTTCTTTGTGCAGGTGCAAAGGGAAAGCGTACAGCCCTTAAACACTCACGGATTATGATTCATCAACCCAGTGGTGGTGCTCAGGGTACTTCCAGTGACATGGAAATAACCATCAAGGAAATTTTAAAACTTAAAAAAGAATTATACAGTATAATAGCAGACCATACAGGAAATTCCTTTGATAAAGTTGAAAAGGATTCTGATCGTGATTACTGGATGACTTCATCTGAAGCCAAAGAATATGGTATCATTGATGAAATACTTATCAGGAACAAAAACAATAAAAAGTAATGGCTGTAGACAAATGTTCTTTTGCGGAAGAGCTAAAAACCAGGTTAATCTGCTAATTGCAGGTATATCAGGTCACATCTGTGATACATGTGCTGAACAGGCACATAGTATTATTGAGGAAGAATTTAAAAAACGTAATGAATTTGATCTTAATAAGATTAAATTAATTAAACCAGTTGAAATTAAAGCAATGCTTGACCAATATGTTATTGGCCAGGACAATGCCAAAAAATACCTTTCCGTCGCAGTATATAACCATTATAAGCGCCTTATGCAGGATAAGCATAGCGATGATGATGTAGAAATTGAAAAATCCAATATACTCCTCGTTGGGGAAACAGGTACAGGTAAGACTTTATTGGCACGGACCATTGCCAGGATGCTTCATGTTCCTTTTACCATAGTCGATGCTACTGTGCTTACCGAAGCAGGGTACGTAGGAGAAGATGTGGAAAGTATTCTTTCTCGTTTATTGCAGGTTGCCGATTATAATGTTGAAGCCGCTCAAAAAGGTATAGTTTTCATAGATGAAATTGATAAGATAGCCCGGAAAAGTGATAACCCTTCAATTACAAGGGATGTCTCCGGTGAAGGCGTACAACAGGGATTATTGAAATTGCTTGAAGGCTCCGTGGTTAATGTACCTCCCCAAGGTGGCAGAAAGCATCCCGACCAGAAAATGATTCAGGTAGACACTAAAAATATACTATTTATATGCGGAGGTGCCTTTGATGGTATAGAAAAGAAAATTGCACAAAGGTTAAATACTAAAGTAGTAGGATATAATGCTTCACAAAATTCTGAAGCAATAAACAGGAACAATTTGTTACAGTATATTGCTCCACAAGACCTTAAAGCTTTTGGTCTTATCCCTGAAATCATAGGCAGACTGCCAGTTTTATCCTATCTCAATCCACTGGATCGTAATGCCTTGAGAGCCATTCTGACTGAGCCAAAAAATGCAATTATTAAACAATATATCAAATTATTCAAAATGGATAAAATAGACCTTGAGTTCGAGTCTGAGGTACTGGAATATATTGTTGATAAGGCTATTGAATTTAAATTAGGCGCCAGGGGACTACGTTCTATTTGTGAGTCTATAATGATGGATATTATGTTTGAAGTACCTTTGGAAAAAGATTTAATTATTACTCTCGATTATGCACGACTGAAAATAGAAGCTGATACTTCTCATCGTCTTAAGGTAGCTTAAAATTTAATTAATTATGTTTGCATATTAAAAATATTATTCCTTTTTTTGTTTCAACAGAAAATTTTGGTTAATAAAAATGAAATTATCGGATTTTAGAAATTGGTGGTGGCGTAATAAATTAACTCTCATACGGGTTGAGTAGGACGTCATGCTGTTTCTATAAATAAAAATATATACAGAGGCTCACCGAAAAACGGTGAGCTTTTTTTTTGTGTACTCCGGTACATCGACTTTGGCTGTAATACAAAAAGATTGAATTTAATGTAATGATTGTTAAAACTTTGGAATATGAAGTATAAAATTAAAACAGTAACAAAAAAAATATTGGCAGATACATTAACGCCAGTTAGTATATATATAAAAATGAGGGATATGTACCCTGGAGCCTTCCTACTCGAAAGTTCTGATTATCATGGAAATGAAAATAGTTATTCTTTTATTTGTCTGCAACCTGTAGCAACATTCCTGGTCGATAATGGCATTGCAACTTCTTCATTTTACGATGGCTCAGTTACAAATCAAAAAATTGACAATCCTGCTCATTTTGCTAATGTTTTTAAAG
Source organism: uncultured Bacteroidota bacterium (assembly GCA_963766305.1). Classification (GTDB taxonomy): domain Bacteria; phylum Bacteroidota; class Bacteroidia; order Bacteroidales; family JAAUTT01; genus JAAUTT01. Next base: position 96,287 of record CAVYAE010000031.1, on the reverse strand, counting down.
ACTTTATGCAAAATTTTGAAACAGATGACAATGAAGACCATTTACCTGTAAATGGCTTATTTGGATATTCATCCTACGATGCCGTTAAATACTATGAATCAATAAATATAAATTCCCCAAAAAAAAGCCAGTATAAGATTCCGGAGATTTGTTACAAGTACTTTAAATATATTATTGCAATAAACCACTTTAAAAACCTGATGTACATTTTTGAAAATCTATTTGAAAATGAAGATAGTAATATAGATCGTGTCCAGCGGTTATTGTTTACTATGAATCTTACAGGCACCAGGTTTTCATCCTGCGACAATGAAATATCCAATATTACGGACGAAGAATATATGAACTTAGTTACCAGGGGAAAAGAAAGTTGTTACAGGGGAGATGTTTTTCAAATAGTTCTTTCACGACAATATTCACAGGAATTTACCGGAGATGATTTTAACCTTTACAGATCACTGAGGTCAATAAACCCCTCTCCCTACCTATTTTATTTCGATTTTGGACAATACCGTATTTTTGGTTCTTCCCCGGAAGCACAAATTAAAATTATACAAAATAAGGCATATATAAATCCTATTGCAGGTACTTTCCCCAGATCGGGTAATGATGAAAAAGATAAGAATCTGGCTATACAACTGGCTGCTGATCCTAAGGAAAAAGCCGAACACGTCATGCTTGTCGACCTGGCAAGAAATGATTTAAGTCGCCATGGGACCGAAATTAAGGTTGAAAGTTATAGCGAAGTGCAGTTTTATTCTCATGTATTACACATGGTTTCAACAGTATCTGCTAAATTGGACTCCGCTACTGATGCTATTAATATATTTATGGACACCTTTCCTGCAGGAACTCTTTCAGGAGCTCCAAAATATAAAGCCATGCAACTTATTGACAAGTATGAAAACCAGGCCCGGGGATTTTATGGAGGAGCAATTGGTTACATTGGATTTGACGGAACCCTTAACCATGCAATAATGATCCGGACATTCCTGAGTAAGGGGAATGTTCTCTTTTATCAGGCTGGAGCAGGTATTGTAGCTGCTTCAAATGAAGCAAACGAACTGCAGGAAGTAAAGAACAAACTGGGAGCTTTAAAAAAGGCAATCGATATGGCCGCAAAACTTTGAAATACGCTAAAGCAGTAATAATAATATTTAAACTCATTTTAAAATGAACAAAAACAAAATATTAGTCATCGACAATTACGATTCATTTACATATAATCTGGTTCATTACATTGAAAAACTAACAGGAAAACGACCTGAAGTTTATAGAAACGACGGTATATCTCTTGAAGATGTTGGAAATTATGAAAAAATTCTGATATCACCAGGCCCTGGAATTCCTTCCGAAGCAGGTATCATACGTAATATTATATTAAAATATTCCTCAACACATAGTATTTTGGGAGTATGTCTGGGACATCAGGCAATTGGAGAGGCTTTTGGCGGCAAACTCACAAATCTGGACAAAGTGTACCATGGTGTGGCATCCAAAATAAAGGTTATGACTGGTAATGATCCTCTATACAATGGAATACCTGATGAGTTTATGGCTGGAAGATATCATTCCTGGGTAGTTGATAATGACGGGTTTCCTGATTGTTTGTCGGTTACTGCAGTCGACGAGGCGGGATTGATTATGGGATTATCCCACAAACAATTCGATGTACGTGGTGTTCAATATCATCCTGAGTCAGTTTTAACTGAAAATGGATTGAAGATGATCGAAAACTGGCTTGAAATGTAATGACAAATGACTGATCACTTGTGGAAAAGCTTTTGATTTGAAAAGGTTGATAAAGTTTATGGAATTCAGTTTAAACCTTATAAATCGAATAATCGAATAATCGAATAATCGAATAAACAAATAAACGAATAAACAAATAGACATATATGAAAGAAATATTAACTCATTTAACCGAAGGCAACATTTTTAATCGGGAAGAAGCGAAGCATGCGCTTACAAAAGTAGCCTCAGGCGCAATTTCAAATGAAGAAATAGCATCCTTCCTTACTGTTTATTTAATGAGGAAAATTACCCCGCCAGAATTGCTGGGATTCAGGGACGCAATGCTCGAAATGGCCATACAGGTGGAATTGAATGACTTTTCTACAATTGATGTTTGCGGTACCGGAGGTGATGGTAAAAATACATTTAATATTTCAACTGTAACTGCATTTATACTCGCCGGAGCTGGCATTAAAGTCGTCAAACATGGTAATTACGGGTTATCTTCTCCTTGTGGTTCGTCAAACATATTCGAGCATTTTGGATATAAGTTCAGTTCAGATTCCGATAAGTTACGCAAAGAATTGGATGAATGCGGGATATGTTATTTTCACGCTCCTTTGTTTCATCCTGCTATGAAACATGTGGGTCCGGTCAGAAAAGCCCTTAAAGTGAAAACATTTTTTAATATGTTAGGACCAATGACTAATCCTGCCCGCCCTAATTACCAGTTTATCGGAGTTTTTAGTCCTGAGGTTCAGAAGATATATGCAGAGGTATATCAAATGACTGATATTCATCATGAAATAGTTCACAGTATTGATGGATATGACGAAATTTCCTTAACAGGAGACTTTATTGTTTACAGCAAAGGGAATCAAATTTTATATAACCTAAATTCCCTTGGATATTCAAATATTAATCCGGCGGATATCGATGGCGGTAACACAATAGAAGAAGCTGCAGATATTTTTTTCTCTATACTGGAAGGAAGGGGTACAAATACTCAAAATGACGTTGTTCTTATCAACTCTGCGTTTGCATTAAAATGTTATTTCCCGAACATCAGCATACATGAAGGTTTGGAAATAGCTAAAGAGTCACTTAAAAGTAAAAAAGCATTACTGGCGTTTAAAAGGTTATTCGGTTTTTAAATGTTAAATTTTATAATTCTTAATACAGCAAATGACAATATTGGACAAAATAATTGCAGATAAATACAAGGAAGTGGAGAGCCAGAAGTCACTGGTTACCACCAGGAGCCTTGAAAAAAGGGTTGGGTTTGAAAAAAAAGTGATATCCATGCAACAATCTCTCGCAGCACCAGGCTCTTCAGGTATTATTGCCGAATTTAAAAGAAGATCCCCTTCCAAAGGTACTTTTAATAACAATTTACGGGTCGAAGATGTAACATCTGGATACACCCTGGCAGGAGCAGCCGGTTTGTCTGTCTTAACAGACAGGCCATACTTCGGTGGATCAGCAGTCGATCTTATAGCAGCCAGGGAAATTAATAATATCCCTATTCTGAGAAAAGAATTTATAATTGATGAATACCAGATTATTGAATCAAAAGCTATGGGTGCAGATGTCATCCTTTTAATTGCTGCTGTTCTTGAATTGACTCAGATAAAAAAGCTTACAGAATGTGCAAAGTCCTTAGGACTGGAAATATTATTTGAGGTCCATACCCGCGACGATCTTAAAAAACTAAATATAAAGATGGATATGGTTGGGGTAAACAATCGTGATCTTAAAGATTTTAAAGTAGACACCAGTATTTCAACCGAACTGTCAAAACATATACCTGAAAACTTTATTAAAATTTCTGAAAGCGGACTAGATAACCATGAAACAATTAAATTGCTAAAAAATTTTGGATACAAGGGTTTTCTAATAGGTACATCATTTATGAAACATGAAGATCCTGGTTTGGCATGTAAGGAATTTATAGAGAAATTAATGTAAGTAAATAATTTACAACTATTTAAGTTTTATTGATTATAATAAACAGAAATATTTCAATAATTATTATATTATGCTCATTAAAGTATGCGGTATGCGAAACCGTGAAAATATTGCTGCTATTTCTAATTTAAAGCCCGAAATGATGGGATTTATTTTTTATAATAAATCAAAACGTTATGTTGGAGATAATTTTAATCCGGAAATTGTCAATTCAATAAGACCATCTATAAATACTGTAGGGGTATTTGTCAATGAAATTCAGGAAAGTATTATTAAAAAAATAAAACTATACAAATTTAATTATGTTCAGCTTCATGGTACTGAGTCACCTGATTATTGTCAAAAAATCAGGATAGAATGTAAAGTAATAAAATCTTTTGGAATTCATGATAAATTTGAATGGTCCACTGTTGTACCTTATCAGGAAGTATGTGATTACTTTTTATTTGATACTGGTACTAAGGAATTTGGAGGAAGCGGTATTAAATTCAACTGGAATAATCTTGATAATTATCAACTGTCAAAACCATTTTTTTTAAGTGGGGGCATAGGAAAAGATGATGCCGAAAAAATTAAAAATCTTGAAAACCCATACCTGGCAGGAATTGATATCAATAGTAAGTTTGAAAAAGAACCTGGATTAAAGGATACTGAATTACTTAAAAGTTTTATATATGATTTCAGAAAATCCCCAGGTAAACAATAATATTAACCAAGATGTAATTAAATACCGTAAATATTCAATTCTTTAATTTTTATATCATAATTTGCCATTAGTAATTTGTAATTTGTCGTCAGTAATTTGTAATCAGTAATTTGTCTATATGGAATATTTCGTTGATCCACGGGGGTATTTTGGTAATTATGGCGGGGCATTTATTCCGGAAATGTTATACTCTAATGTAGAAGAATTACGGATAAAGTATTTAACAATCATTAATAACGACAGGTTTCAAAAAGAATTTAAGCTTTTGCTAAGAGATTATGTCGGAAGGCCTTCACCTTTATATTTTGCAAAACGTCTTTCAAATTATTATGGAACAAATGTTTATCTGAAACGGGAAGATCTTAATCATACCGGGGCACATAAAATTAACAACACTGTAGGTCAGATTCTCCTGGCACGTGAATTGGGTAAAAAAAGGATAATTGCCGAAACAGGAGCTGGTCAGCACGGCGTTGCCACTGCCACAGTATGCGCTTTAATGGGTATGGAATGTATCGTATATATGGGCGACACAGATATAAAACGCCAGGCACCCAACGTTGCAAGAATGAACATGCTGGGAGCACAGGTAGTGGCCGTGCATAGTGGAAATAAAACTTTGAAAGACGCTACCAATGAGGCAATACGCGATTGGATTAACCATCCCGAAGACACACATTACATTATAGGGTCTGTGGTTGGGCCTCATCCTTATCCGGATATGGTATCAAAATTTCAGTCAGTTATAAGTGAAGAGATTCGCTGGCAGTTAAAAAAGCATACCGGGTCAGAGCTTCCTGATTATATAATAGCTTGTGTTGGTGGTGGTAGTAATGCAATAGGTGCTTTTTATTACTTTCTGGATAACCCTGAAGTAAAACTTATAGCAGTTGAAGCAGCAGGTCTGGGCATTAATTCAGGAGAAACAGCTGCAACTACTGTGAAAGGAAGTTTAGGAATAATCCATGGAAGTAAAACCTTGCTGATGCAAGATGAAGATGGTCAGATAACTGAACCTTATTCAATTTCAGCTGGCCTCGATTATCCAGGTATTGGCCCCGTGCATGCCCATCTTTTTGATACCGGCCGCTGCAAATATTTAAACGCAACAGACGAGGAGGCTTTAAATGCTGCTTTTAAAACAACACAGATGGAAGGGATAATCCCTGCATTGGAATCTGCGCATGCACTTGCAGCATTGGAAAAAATAAAGTTCAAAAAAAATGATATTGTTGTGGTTAATATTTCCGGAAGAGGTGATAAAGATATGGAAACATACCTGAAGTATTTTAAAAATCAGGAACCAGATAAAGCTGTCTAAAATAAATATATGAATCGAACATCACCTTAATAATCAAATTATTTCTTATCAAAATTATATACAAATGAAAACAATAAACTGGGGAATTATCGGATGCGGTAACATTGCAACAAAATTTATAAAAGCTTTGAAATCGGTTGAGAATGCTAATTTATTTGCTGTAGCTTCAAAATCGGGAGACAATGCAAAAAAATATGCCATAGAATATAATGTACCATATTATTATGACAATTACTCTGATCTGGTTATGAACCCTGAGGTTGATGCAGTTTATATAGCTAATAGCCATAACTTTCATAAAGACAGTGCTTTGTTGTGTATTAACCATGGTAAGGCAGTCTTATGCGAAAAATCCTTAACTGTAAATGCCTTGGAAGCTTCTGAAATAATTCAGGCAGCTTTTTCAAAAAGGGTATTCCTGATGGAGGCCATGTGGACAAGATTTCTGCCCGTAATGAGAAAGGTAAAGGAATTATTGGATAAAAATGTAATTGGTGAAATCAGGTTATTAAATGCCAATTTTGGTTTTAATGCACCCTATGACTTAGAAAAAAGGCTTTTTAACATTAACCTTGCAGGCGGGGCACTTCTGGATATTGGCATTTACCCCATCTCTCTTGCTTCTCTTGTCTTTGGAAAACAACCCGTTGATATTAAAAGCAATGCTTATATCGGACCTACAGGAGTAGATGAATTTTCTTCATACCTTTTTACTTACGATAATTCTGCAACTGCATTACTTAATGCATCATTGACTTATAAGAACTCTCAAATGGCAGTGATTATTGGCACAAAAGGAATTATTCACATACCATCATTTTGGATAGCTGAAAATTTTGTAGTGGAACTGGATAATAAAAATCCTGTGACTTATGATTATCCATTCAGGTGTAATGGATATGAATTTGAAATTGAAGAAGTAATGAATTGCCTTAATAAAGGACATACCGAAAGCTCAATAATGCCTATGAATGAGAGTCTTGAAATAATGCAAACTATGGATAAGCTCAGGGCCCAATGGAACCTCAAGTATCCGGGAGAGTAGAAGAATATATAGGTCAAAGTGTAAAAATGTGCAAATAAATTATTATCAAGTACATTGTAAATAAAAAATATAAAAGCTAATTTCCAGGCTAATGAACAGAATACAAAAAATATTTAAAGAAAAAAATAAAAATATTTTATCTATATACTTTACCGCTGGGCATCCCGAGCTTGACAGCACCGTAGATATAATTGAAGGGTTGGAAAATTGCGGAGTGGATATGGTTGAAATAGGGATGCCATTCTCCGATCCTCTGGCGGATGGCCCTGTAATTCAGGACAGTGACCAGCAAGCTATAAGGAATGGCATGAACCTGATTGTTTTATTCAACCAGCTTTGTAAAATACGGGAAAAGGTTAATATTCCTCTCTTAATGATGGGTTATCTTAATCCGGTGGTACACTACGGAGTTGAAAATTTTTGTAAAAAATGTAATGAAGCAGGTATTGATGGTATTATTTTACCCGATTTACCACTGGAAGAATATGTGGAGCATTACAGGGAAATTTTTGAAAAGTATAATCTTCAATTTATTTTTTTAATTACCCCTCAGACAAGTGAAGAAAGATTAAGGATTATTGACAATGTAAGCAATGGATTTATATACATGGTTTCATCCTCTTCTACCACAGGAAAAAAAGGAATATTTAATGATACACATCTCAAATATTTTGAACGTACAAAAGCTCTTAATCTTAAAAACCCACTTATAGTGGGCTTTGGTATAACTGATAAAGATTCCTTTAACCTTGTATGTAATTATGCAAACGGCGCTATTATAGGTACTGCTTTCGTTAAAATGTTGAATAATAATTCCAACTGGAAAGCAGATATTCAGGAGTTTGTAAAAAATATCCGGTAAGAAAATTCAGTTTTTAATCATATTTATTATAGATTCAGACAGCGGGTTAACTTTTGGATCGAATTCTGCCACCAACTGACCATCTTCATTTATTAAATATTTCTGAAAATTCCATTTCACATCTGAATCCATTTTACCATTTAACTCTTTCTTTGTAAGCCACTTATAAATTGGGTCCATATCGTTTCCCTTAACAGATATTTTAGACATCATGGGAAAAGTAACGCCATAATTTCTTGTACAGAATTCGTGAATTTGTTCATTTGTTCCAGGTTCCTGATTCAAAAAATTATTTGCCGGAAACCCTATAATAACAAACTTATCTCCTCCATATTGTTTATAAAGTGATTCCAGATCTTTATACTGGGGAGTATGACCACATAATGACGCAGTATTTACAACCAACACTTTTTTACCCTTAAGTGAGGATAAAGGAAAATCTTTGCCATCAATGGTTTTGGTTGTATAATCATAAAATGAAGTTGCTTTATTGTTTGTATTTACAGTCTGACTCATACTATTTATAAATATTAATAACAAAAAGGATATATTATAAAGTGTTTTCATTTTTTAGTAATTTATAATTTTGAATAATAGATATTTATTATGTTATAACAATTTTACAGGTTTTTTGTTGTTTATCATAATTAAACTAAATACCTATATACATTTTATATTTTTATTTTAAATTAATATAAGTTCATTGGAAGGCACACCAAATAAAAAAAGCCCCATTACTGAGGCTTTTTTGAATATATATGGAGCTAAAATCTACCACCATTTATTAAAGAACCCCCAGAATCTGCGATCGAAGCTATGCGTTTTTCCGTTAGCTTCATTTGTTATTGTAACAAGTGTTCTGAACGGATGGTCGGGCAGATCACGTTTAAATGTAATCCCGAAAATTGAAGGGGTTGTAGTTTTTATTGTATCTGTAATTGCACCTGCAATTAATACCGGAGTGCCACTATACCATGTTCCTTGTAATTCAGTAGTGATATATTTTGAATAGTTATCACCAGCTTCATTTACTCCTTTAACTGTTCCTGTCCAAAATATAGTGTCTAAATGTGGATATGAAACTAATACAATTTGTTTCCACTTTGTTGCGGTAGTGTTAATATTAATAAAGTTTATATCAGATGTTCTTTGTCTTCTTACTATTCTTGTAAAATGAAGAGTATCTGTCGATCCGGTATTTGTAATTGCCCATGTTGTATTTGCATCAATAGAGTCTACAGCAACTAGCCTTATTCCTTTTAAAGGAGGAATTATATAATATTGAACACTTGTTCTTGTCACTGTTCTTGTACCGCTAACTGTAATTGTAGTAGCATTTGAAGTACTTGTACTTGAAAGGCTATCGGTTTCCACTGAAAAACTTTTAAATGTATATTCACGAACAGTGTATAATGCATTTTTAGCATTGGGGGCTAATGATATTGTTACGTCTATTTCTCCGTTAAATACAAATTTTTCAAGTGCACTGCTGTCCGCATAGTTTGAATAAACAATAGAAAATGTTTTTGGAAAAGTAGAGCTGTCAGAAACACCTTTAGTTAAAGTTATAGTGATACTGCCATCGCCTTTTGTGGCTGGTATTGTATAATTATTAGCCTGTAGCTGATCAACGTTATTATCAGCGTCTTGTTCAGCTCTGTCTGATACAGCATCCTGTTCATCGGAGTTTTGTGCCTGAGAAGCTTGAGCTGAAGTAACACCTGAAGAGGATGACGAACTGGAACTATTGTCTTTTTTACAACCTGTAAAAATAAGACCAACGATTGCAAACAACATGAGAAAATTTGTTAATTTGTTTGTTTTCATAATTTTAATATTAAATGGTTAAATGAATAGTTATAATTTGTTCAATTTGTTTTTATGCTACTAAGACTTGATTTGTATAGTAAGGTTTAATTCAAAAAGAAAAAAATTGCATTTTCCATATAAAAAATTACCAGCTCCCAATATTCGGCTGTAATAGTGATATGTTTCAACTTTAAAATAAATTTGAATTAACGATGAATTATTATTACTAAATTTAACAAATAAAATATTTCATATATATTATTTTAGGTGATATGCATCACCTCCCTAAAAAACAGAAAAAACTTATAACTGATTTTTAACTATTTAACAAGGAAATATCTGAAATCTGATGTAATAAATTTTAAACCTGCAATCTTAAATTGAAAATCTAAAATCTAAAATATAAAATATCTTGCCTATATACCTGGTACAACTACCCTTAACCCCTTTTCTAATATTCTAATTTTTAATTTTTTCCCCATTATTGCAGGCTCCCCGTCAAGATGAACTTCTCCTTTTTTCCGTCTTTTTATTGTAATTACCTGTCCCTGAATAGTCCTTATATATTCACTCCGGTCAATGGAACGGTTAAATAGCCTGAACCCCAGTTCAAGTGCCTTATGATTTGGAAACGGATTTATTATACACAGATCAAGTTTGCCATCCTTAATATCAGCCTGTGGGGCAATATATGCATCATTGCCATACTGCCCGGCATTAGCGACAGTAATTAGGAAAGCTTTTGTTTTTATTACTTCACCATCTATTTTTATAGTATATTTCTGTGGTTTGTAATGGAAAAAAGCATGAATGGTTTCCCTGATATAACTAATAAAACCCCTGTTTGCACTATGGGAAAATTTATTGCCTATGTGAGCATCAAATCCGACTCCGCAGGTACAGAAAAAAGGCTGATTATTTATTGTTCCATAGTCCATTTCCTGAATTTTACCTTTATTTTGAAGCTCTATTGCTTCTTCAATTTTAAGTGGAATCCTTAAAAAACGTGCCAACCCGTTACCTGAACCACAAGGAATTATACCCAATGCAACTGGTGTGCCAACAAGAACCCTGGCAATTTCGTTTACAGTTCCATCTCCACCAACAGCTATAACTCTGCTAAAATTATTATTTACAAGTTTTTGTGTTATAGTTGAGGCATGCCCGGCACTTGTTGTGAAAAAGTATTCGACTTCAAATTGAGTAGTATCAATTTTTTTTTCAATAAGCTGTGGTAAGGTTATTTTTTGATGTGTTCCTGAAACCGGGTTTATTATAAAGGCTATTTTTAACATGGGGTTTTAATAAATATCTTTTCTAAATGTATAAATTAATAAATATTTTTCACAATGTTTTATCTTAGATTAAGTTTTCTTACCTTTAAAATAATAATCAGATAATTCCAATTAAATTATTTTATAATATACAGAATGTTCAATAATGCTCATTACAAAACAATTGTCCTTTCTGATATTCATTTAGGAACTAAGAATTCAAAGGCAAAAGAAGTGGTAAGGTTTTTAAAAACCAGCACTTGTGAAACGCTTATCCTGAATGGAGACATAATTGACGGTTGGCAACTTCGTAAAGGTGGGAAATGGAAAAAAAAACATACCCGCTTTTTCCGGACAGTTTTAAAAATGATGGAAAAGCACGACACACGGGTAATATATGTGCGAGGCAACCACGACGATTTTCTTGATAATATATTACCTTTTGTATTTGGTAATATTTCTATTGTGAAAGACTTTATATATACAAGTAATAATAAAAATTACCTGGTAATTCATGGTGATATATTTGATGCCATTACTACTAATCTGAAATGGTTGGCTAAATTGGGCGACATAGGTTATACCTTACTTTTATGGGTTAACAAATTATATAATAACAGGCGATTAAAAAAGGGCCTGCCATATTTTTCCCTGTCACAGGCAATAAAGCTGAAGGTTAAAGGTGCCGTGTCATATATTTCTGATTATGAAAATGAACTGGTAAAAATTGCCCGATTAAAAAATTGTCATGGAGTAATTTGTGGCCATATACATCACCCTGCCCTTACAAATTACGATGGAATAATGTATATGAATTCAGGTGACTGGGTTGAATCCTTAACTGCCCTTGTTGAAGATTATAAAGGAAAATGGCAAATAGTTTATTACACTGACCTGTTAAAGGAGGAAAAAGGATAAAAATTTATGAAATTCCTATTTATAGTGCAGGGAGAAGGCCGCGGCCATATGACACAGACTATTTCCATGGAGGACATTTTATTAAGAAACGGTCACGAAGTAGTTGAGGTCCTTGTTGGTAAAAGTGAAAGACGTGAAATACCAAAGTTTTTTTATGAAAAAGTAAAAGCTCCCGTTAAACTTTATGAAAGTCCTAATTTTTTGGTGGGAGATAATAATAAAAGCATATTGTTATTTAAATCCATCCTTTACAATTTAAAAAGATGCAGAAGGTATTTTAAAAGCATGGCTTTTATTAAACAGCGCATTAATGAAACCAAACCAGATTTGGTAATAAATTTTTATGAACTCCTGGCAGGTCTTACCTATGCTTTTCATAGACCACATTCTCCATATATATGCATAGGACATCAGTATTTATTTTTGCATCCTGAGTTTGTATTCCCTAAAGGCCAAAGATTTCAAAGTTTTATGCTGAATTTTAATACTACCATGACGTCATTCAGGGCAAAAAAATTTTTGGCACTTTCATTTGTACCAATGGGTGATGCCCCCGGAAAAAAGGTTTATGTCGTACCTCCCTTATTAAGAAAGGAAGTTCTGGGTTTAACTCCCGGAAACGGCAATTATATACTTGGATACATGTTAAATGCTGGTTACAGCGAAGAAATTATGCGCTGGCATAAAAACAACCCTGAAATACCTGCACATATTTTCTGGGATAAAAGTGATGCCCCTGAAGACTTAGAGGTTGAAAAAAATTTATATTTTCACAAAATAAGCGATATTAAATTCCTGTCTTACATGAAAAATTGTATGGGATATGCGAGTACTGCAGGATTTGAATCAGTATGTGAAGCAATGTTTTTGAGTAAACCTATTCTAATGGTACCTACCGGTGGTCATTTTGAACAACTTTGCAATTCCTTTGATGCTTCAAGGGCCGGTGCAGGAATAGTCAGCCAAAGTTTTGAATTGGATAAGCTGATTGAATATATTCCAAAATATACAAAAAATGAGCAATTTACCACCTGGATTAAAAATGCAGAAACAGTTTTTTTAAGACATGTTACTTCATAATATTTAAAGTCTTTAATCGTTAATAATATTTATAATTATACTTTTGAAAAAAGATATTATTTAATGAACAAGCAGCTTGCCTTAATCATTTTTGTATTATACACAGTTAACAGTTATTCTCAAATAGGCGGCAGATATGCTTACGACTTTCTAAACCTCACTTCTTCGGCAAAAGTAGCAGCCCTGGGCGGTAAATTTATTTCTTATGCCGATGAAGATCTTTCGGTGGTTTATTTCAATCCCTCATTATTAAATGGGCAAATGAACCAGCACCTGTCCTTTAACTATATTAACTATTTTGCAGGTATTGGATATGGTTATGCATCCTACGGAAGAAATATCAACAACACCAACAACGCTGCTTTAGGTATCCAATATATTAACTATGGAACATTTACAGCAGCTGACCCTTCAGGAGATATAACAGGTACTTTTTCAGCTGCTGAATATGCCTTTAATTTAGTTTTTTCCCATAAATTAGACAGTAGTTTTACAATTGGAGCTGATATCCGTCCGATTCTTTCTGTTTATGAGCATTATCAATCGTTCGGAATTTCGACAGACTGGGGAATAACCTATCATAATACCAGGAATTTGTCAACCTTTGCCTTTGTAATTCGTAACCTGGGAGCTATGATTGTTCCATATACTGCAAATACCTATGAAAAGCTTCCGTTTGAAATACAACTTGGTTACACCCAACAACTGAGATATGCCCCCTTCAGGTTCTCTGTTACAGCTCAGAATCTTGAAACTCCTGACATGTCAGTGGCTATGAATACTGCCTATAACAGTGCATTAGGACTTGACACTACTCAAAACCAGGGGACTGTGGCTTCACGTATTACTGATAACATTTTAAGGCACATAATTATTGGTGCTGAATTCATTCCATTTAAAAATTTTTGCGTGAGAGCAGGATATAATTATGAAAGGAGGCAGGAATTAAAAATTCCATCAGATATTGCAATGGTTGGCTTTTCATGGGGATTTGGCCTTAGTATATCCAGGTTCCAGATAAATTTTGCAAGGGCCACATATTCTCTGGCAGGCACATCGAGCTATTTTACAATAGCTACTGATCTATCTGCATTATAATATTTTTAAATAATAATAATTTTTGATTTAATCTATGGACACACAAATAGAATTTTACCAGCACAAGCTTGATTTTGAAATAGATCCCTCGGACTTATTCGCTGCACTTGAAAATGGTGAAAAAATAGTACCATTAGATAGCAGGCAATCATTTGGATATGAGAAAGAGCATATTCCCGGTGCGATAAATTTACCTTACAGACAAATGGATGAAAATACAACCGGGCATCTGGACAAATCATTTACTTATGTTTGCTACTGCGACGGAATAGGATGCAATGCATCTACTAAAGGAGCTCTAAGAATGACAAAATTAGGTTTTAAGGTAAAGGAACTGATAGGTGGCATTCAGTGGTGGAAATTGGACGGATACGCCACGGAAGGATCTGAAAATTCTAATGGTTTGACAATCAAATGTGCCTGTTAATTTGTTAATTCAGATAAACGACCTGAAATGTTGCTCTTCGGCAGACAAATCTATATTATATTTATCCTTAATTCGCTTTATTTCATCCAGGTATTTACCTGCAAAAGAACGTAACCCTGTTGATTTAGGGTTGAAAGGGCGGTGATTAAAAGCCTGATTTATTTTTTCAATTTCTTCCATTATAATAATTGTTTCAGAATCCATGAAACATTCCCTTACCTTTTGCCATATATAATTAACAGCAGTTTTATTAGGATGCAGCATGTCCTCGGCATAAAACCTGTAATCTCTCAGGTCGTCCAACATTATTTCATAAGAAGGAAAATACATGGTCTTGTTAAAAAGGCTGCACAGATTATCAATAGCCAACAGCAGAACCGCTTTACTGGATTGATTCCCGTGTGCCCCATCTTTCCAATGCCTGACAGGACTTACTGTAAAAATTATTTGAACATCCGGATTATATGAAAAGATGTCTTTAAGTAAAATTATATATTCACTGCATATTTCCTCAATATTGATTTGTTTGCGAATAAATTCACTATCAGGTACTTTATGGCAGTTGGATACAATTTTCCCATTTCTTTTTAATTCATAAACAAAAGAAGTGCCAAAAGTAATAAACAGAAAATCAGCTTCTTTTAAAAATAAAGATGAATTTATTAAATTTTCATTAATATTATCCAGAACTATTGCTTTATCTAATCCGGAAAACTTACTGTGATGATCAAAACTACTCCAGAGGTCAGCCTGCTGAAACAACTCCCATGGTTGATACAATTGTTTATCAATCAACCGTGACAAGCCTGATTTTATAGAAAAAGGATTATACACGATTCCAAAAGGATTGTTTTCTATACAGAATTTAACTTCAGAAAACTTATCTCCCATGTATTCAGAGAAACACGAACCCATAAATAATATTTTGGAATTATAGTCGATCCGTTTAGGAGATAACGGTACTTCAACCTGTGTTCTGAATATTTCCATTTTCAATAAAAATAGAAAATATAAAATTAATGGATTCCGGGAAGCTGCTCTATCCAATGCAAAACAAATTCAAACATATCTTCACATTCAGAGTCATTGTGAAGCTCATGCAAAGCACCTTTCCATATTTTTAAAGAAGTACTGGGACTGGTATATTTTGCAAAATCAAAAGTAGCATGCCAGGATGCAATTTTATCGTTACTTCCGTGCATTAACAATAATGGCATGTTTACCTTATGTTTGTTATGAAGCAAGTAATCACCCGATTTCTCAATGCTGAAAAGCAATCTTGCAGATATTTTTTTGTGAACCAGCGGGTCATTGTTATATTCATTAATATTCTCCTGTTTGCGGGTCAAATCTTCAACAATATATCTGTTTTTTACAGTAAGTCGAGGATACACGAACATTGCCATTTTAAATATTGACATAACAAAAGGTGAATAATTATTGACTATTCTTATCCAAGGTGAAGAAGAAATTATAGCCATTAAATTTGAATTATTCCTGGTAGCATAGGTTAAGGCCAGGTTGCCTCCTAAACCATGTCCATATACGATCTTTGGCAAATTAGGAAACCGTATAGTTGAAATATCAATAAGTCTCTTTACGTCACTCAACAGGTTCTGATATTTAACTTTTCCTCTTTTACCCTGTGATTTACCATGCCCGTGCATGTCCAGACCTATAACGGCCAGTCCATATTCAGTAAAATACTGAGCTAAATGCTTATACCTGTTTACATGATCCCCTGCACTGTGAATAATAAGAATCACCGCCCATGGTTTATTTTCCGGAATCCATGATTCAAGATGCAGTTGCTTTCTATCAAAGCCAGTTATATAATCTTCACCGGAATAACTTTTAGCAGTGATGCCAGCTTCCTTAAGTTTTAACGCCTCCACATCTGACAAGTTAGATTATTTCCAATAATATCATTATTATGAAATTACAAAAAAAACTTATTAATCAAAAACAAATTTAATATTTCTTTTCAATCCATTATACTTTGTTCTTTTAATGGCAGATCCGGAAAAAATTTTCTGATACTTGTCAATATCCAGGTTTCGCCACTGTTGCAGATTCATATTATTGATGTCATCCCGCAGATTAAACAGAGGTTCTGAATGTGGTTCTGAATTTTTGTTCCATGGACAAACATCCTGGCATATGTCGCACCCAAAAACAAAATTTTCAAATTTTCCCTTCATATCCATGGGAATTTCTTCCCTGTTTTCAATAGTATGATATGAAATGCACCTCTTACTGTCTAATGTTCTGTTATTGTTAATAGCCTTGGTTGGACAGGCATCTACACATTTATGACATGTTCCGCAATAATCATTCCAAGGTTCGTCATAATCGAGTTCCAGTGAGGTAATTATTTCCGCTATAAAAACAAAGGATCCATGCTTGCGGGATATAAGACAGCTGTTTTTACCTATCCATCCAAGTCCTGAATTTTGTGCCCATGCCCTTTCCAAAACCGGAGCTGAATCAACAAAACAGCGTTGGTTAACATTTGTAAAGCTTTTAATAAATTTATCAATTAATAATAACTTGGCTTTTATCACTTTGTGATAATCAGTCCCATAGGCATATGTTGCTATTTTAACAGGTGAACCACTGATGTGTTCCTTTGTGAAATAATTTACAAGAAATGAAATAACTGTTTTGGCATTATCGACCAACAGGGAAGGATTTAATCTTTTATCTGCATTCCTTTCCATATACAGCATACCTGCATTATGACCCTTTTCAAGCCACTGCTGATATGCCTTTTCATATTCCTTTAATTCCCTGACCCTTGAAAAACCACAATCTGTAAAACCGTTATCCAGGGCATATTGCCTGATTTTTTTGGTCAAATCAGACTTATTACAAGTCGTTTCCATAATATTAAAGCAAACCAAGCTCTAAAAGAGCTTCTTCACTCATCAGGTTTTTATCCCAGGGCGGATCGAAAGTCAAATTAACAGTTACCCCGGATACTCCTTCAATAGTTTCTGCTTTAATTCGTATTTCATCTACCAGTTCGTCAGCCATAGGGCAATTTGGAGCTGTCAACGTCATGGTAATATCAACGTGCTTATCATCATTGACATCTATTTTATAAATAAGGCCAAGATCATAAACATTAACCGGAATTTCAGGGTCATAGGTATTTTTCAATAACTTTACCACCTCTGTTTCTATATGAAGTATATTGTTGTCTTCCATTGTTTTAATTTGTTTATTCGCTTTTAATTAGTAATTCGCAATCAACATTTTACACATTTGCACATTTTCAAATCTTCAAATTATCAAATTATAAATTACCGTTCATCTTTGTATGATACGCCAAACCATACATCTTCATCTGTTTAACCATAGAGAGCAATCCATTTGAACGGGTAGGCGAAAGGTTCTGACGTAAACCTGTCTGATCTATAAAATAAAGATCAGCATTCATAATCTCTTCAGGTGTACGTCCGGAAAGCACCTTGATCAACAAAGCAATTATACCTTTAGTTATTATGGCATCGCTGTCTGCCTTAAAAACAACTGTATCTCCGGTTAGTTCAGCGTAAAGCCAAACTCTTGACTGGCAGCCATTAATTAGATTTTCGCTGGTTTTTAGTTTTACATCAAGTGGTTCAAGGTCCTTACTTAATTCAATTAAGTAATTGTATTTTTCCATCCAGTCGCCCCCCAACTGTTCAAATTCTGTAATAATTGCGTCCTGTACTTCGTCCAAGCTCATAACATAGTCAATAAGCCACAAATATAAGGAATATAGTGGTTGGTTGTTAGTGTGCGGTTGTAGGTCTCTGTTTGCAGGCAGACGGCTACCGGTTCTGAAATTTTGTCATCTACTCCAGCATTTTCCTGGCTTTAAGCACAGCTTCCTGCAGCCTGTCAATTTCTGCAAAAGTATTGTAAAAGGCTAGTGATGCCCGAACAGTGCCCTCAATGCAAAACCTATCCATAACGGGTATGGTACAATGGGTGCCTGTTCTTACAGCAATTCCCATTTTATCAATTATCATACCCATATCGTAAGGATGTATATTGTCAACCAGGAAGGACAATATAGAAATTTTGTTCTTTGCTGTTCCATAAATTTTAAGGCCTTCGATTTGAAGACTTTTTCTGTGGCATAAAGCAACAACTTGTGTTCATGCCCGGAAATATTATTCAACCCTGTATTTATGACATAATCAATAGCTTCTCCCATTCCTATGGCAGCGATATAATTTGACGTACCTGCTTCAAATTTAAATGGTAAAACATTGTAGGTTGTTTTTTTAAAAGTTACCCTGTCAACCATATCTCCCCCACCCTGGTAAGGAGGCATGTCAGATAATAATCCTTCCTTGCCGTATAAAACTCCTATTCCGGTAGGGCCATAAATTTTATGCCCTGAAGAATACATAAAAATCACAGTCCAGTTCCTGCACATCTACTTTTTGATGCTGAATACCCTGTGCTCCGTCTATAAGTACCTTTGCACCTGCAGAATGTGCTAAATCAATTATTTCCTTAATGGGATTAATTGTTCCCATGGAGTTTGATACATGGTTTACAGCTACCAACCGTGTTTTGTCCGAAAGCAGGTTCTTAAAATAGTCCATCTCCAGTTCTCCGTCATCGTTAAAAGGTATTACTTTAATAACGGCTTGCTTTCTCTCACACATCATCTGCCATGGAACTATATTTGAATGATGTTCCATCCCGGATAAAAGTATTTCATCACCTGTTTTAACGTAAAGCTCTCCAAAAGAAAATGCAACTGCATTGATTGAACCGGTAGTACCAGAAGTAAATACAATTTCTCTTGAACTTGCTGCATTAATAAATTTTTGAACTTTTTTTCTGGCATCTTCATATAACTCCGTGGCCTGTTCACTTAAAAAATGAACACCCCGGTGAATAGTTGCATTATTAAATTTATAAAGTTCTTCTATTTTATTAATAACTGATAACGGTTTTTGAGTTGTGGCCCCATTGTCAAAATAAACCAAAGGGTATCCATAAACCTCCCTGGATAAAATTGGAAAGTCCTTTCGGATTTTATCTAAATTAAAATCATCCATGGATTATTATATAAATTTGTTTTTTTATTTGTAGAAACTTAAAAATTACTTTAAGTAAAGCGCACAGTTATGGCATCTTGTAAGTTCACCTCTCAGGCGTTTGTCAATTAATTCTATCATGCGGTCCTTCAAAGGTTCAATCCTTATTTCATCCAAAATTTCACGTGTAAAGGCAAACATAAGCATAAGCCTGGCATCTTTTTCGTTTATGCCTCTTGACCTCAAATAAAATAAGGCTTCCTCATCAATTTGTCCTACTGTGGCTCCATGGCTGCACTTTACATCATCCGCATAAATTTCCAGCTGGGGCTTTGAATTCATTTTTGCGTCCAAACTCATCAATATGCTGCTGTTCCTCTGATATGCATTTGTTTTTTGTGCATCACGTTCAACCAGAATTTTACCTGTAAATGCACCTGTGGAAGTTTCATCCAGAATATTTTTAAACAACTGGTTACTTATACAATTGGGTTTGGCATGATCCACAAAGATAAAATTATCCACATGCTGAGACTGATCACTTACACATAGCCCATATAAATTACTCTGACATTTCTCGCCGTTTAATTTTACAAAAAGGTTATTTCTTACAACTCCACCGTGAAGTGTTATAGTACTGGACTGCATATTACTTGCGGCTTCCTGATTAACAAATGTATGGGATACCTGTATCGAATCATTGTGTTCATTCTGTACTTTGAAATAATCAAAATCTGCATCTTCTCCAACATAAATTTCAGTAACAGAATTAGTAAGAAATTTTTGCGGGCTTAAACTATGATCACAAATAATAACTTTGGCCTGGCTATTCTGTTCAATAATAAACAGATTCCTGTGCTGAACCATAATATTCTCCTCTGAAAGTAAAATATTAATAACCTGTATGGGCTTGTCCAGAACCTTACCTTTGGGAACATATAAAAATACTCCATCTTCAGAGAAAACTGTATTCAAAGAAACAAAGCTATCGTTCAAAGTGGCATATTTACCAATATGGCTGGCAACCAAATCAGGATATTTCTTCATGGCAGCAAGCATACTGCCCACAATGATATTACCGGATAATTCCTTTAAAGGATTAAGTTTATCGTAATAAAAACCATTCAATAAAATTATTACATGAGTATCTAAATAAGGTACATCACATTTAAAAATATAATCGGTATCAAAAATTATAGGTTCGGGAGAAAGATATTTTTTAAAACCATTATTAAAATAAGGTTCCAAATAAGTGTACTTATAGGTTTCATCTTTTTTACCGGGGAATCCGGCGGATTCAAAATGAACATTAGCTTCATCCCTTAGTTTGTTCCTAAACCCGGGAGACGATGCCGTCAGCATCTTTTTGTTTTCAAGGTATAGGTTTGTATATATATTATTTTTATAGCTTTCCATTGTATTATTTTTCTTATTATGTCTATTATTTTTATAGAACTAATAATCAGGAAAAATTTATGCACTTATTTCCTTTTTAATCCAGTCATACCCTCTTTCCTCCAACTCATAAGCCAGTTCTTTGCCTCCTGATTTTACAATGCGGCCTTCTAAAAGTACATGAACAAAATCGGGAATAATATAATCAAGTAACCGTTGATAATGGGTTATGAGTAAGGTTGCATTATTCTTATTTTTAAGTTTGTTCACTCCGTTTGCCACCACTCTTAAAGCATCTATATCCAGGCCTGAATCTGTTTCATCCAGGATAGCCAGCTTGGGTTCAAGCATTGCCATCTGGAATATTTCGTTCTTTTTCTTTTCTCCCCCTGAAAAACCTTCGTTAACTGCCCTGCTGGTAAGGTTAGAATCGATCTCAACAAGATTTTTCTTTTCACGCATTACTTTGAGAAAATCTGATGCAGAAAGAGGAGGCAGACCTTTATATTTCCTTTGTTCATTTACAGCCGTTTTTATAAAATTAACCATACTAACACCAGGTATCTCAATGGGATACTGAAAACTTAAAAATATCCCTTTAAGAGCCCTGTCTTCAGGTTTCATCTCAAGCAAATCCTCTCCGGCATATATTATCTTACCATGGGTAACCTCAACATATTCACGGCCTGTTATCACTGAGGCCAGTGTACTTTTTCCCGATCCGTTCGGACCCATAATAGCATGTACCTCCCCGGCATTTACTTCAAGGTTAATACCTTTAAGAATTTCCTTATTATTGATGGACGCTTTTAAGTCCCTAATTTGTAACATTTTACTTATTTTTCTTAAAATTTAAAATCTAAATACTTCATTTGAAATTTTCCAGGAAAACATTAAAGTATCATTTATCCAACACTTCCTTCCAGGCTTACCTGAAGCAATTTCTGAGCTTCAACGGCAAATTCCATCGGAAGTTGATTAATAACCTCACGGACATATCCATTAACAATAAGACCAACTGCATCTTCAGTGCCTATGCCCCTCTGGTTACAATAAAATATCTGGTCTTCTCCTATTTTCGAAGTTGTTGCTTCATGTTCAACTTTAGCTGAGTTATTTTCAACTTCCAGGTAAGGATAGGTGTGTGAACCACATTGACTCCCCATCAGAAGTGAATCGCACTGTGAAAAGTTACGGGCATTATCAGCAGTTTTGTTTATCTTAACCAGACCCCTGTAACTGTTGTTGCTTTTACCTGCAGATATACCTTTGGAAACTATACGGCTTCTTGTATTTTTGCCAATATGCACCATTTTAGTGCCGGTATCGGCCTGTTGATGATTATTAGTAACTGCAACTGAATAAAATTCTGCAGATGAATTATTTCCCCGCAGAATGCAACTTGGATATTTCCATGTAATAGCCGAACCTGTTTCCACCTGAGTCCAGGAGATTTTTGAGTTATTGCCCTTACAAATGCCACGTTTTGTAACAAAATTAAATATCCCTCCCAAGCCATCTTTGTTACCCGGATACCAGTTCTGCACAGTTGAATATTTTACCTGTGCATCTTCAAGAGCAACAATTTCAACGACTGCTGCATGCAACTGGTTTTCATCCCTCATTGGTGCAGTACAACCCTCAAGATATGATACATATGCCCCCTCATCGGCAATAAGTAATGTCCGTTCAAACTGTCCCGTGTTGGCTGCATTAATCCTGAAATAAGTTGATAATTCCATGGGACAGCGCACCCCCCTGGGAACATAACAAAATGACCCGTCGCTGAATACAGCAGAGTTTAAAGATGCAAAGAAATTATCTGTATAAGGAACCACCGAGCCCAGATATTTTTTAACCAGGTCAGGATGCTCCTTTATAGCCTCACTCATAGAACAAAAAATAATTCCCAGTTCTGCTAAACTTTCACGAAATGTAGTTTTAACAGAAATGCTGTCCATTACGGCATCAACAGCAACACCTGCTAGTTGTGCCCTTTCCCCCAGAGGAATTCCAAGTTTGTCAAAAGTAGCCAGCAGCTCAGGATCGACCTGATCCATACTGGTATACCTGGCCTTTTGCCTTGGAGCAGCATAAAAAATAATATCACTGTATTTAATTTCCGGAATGGTAAGATGTGCCCAATGTGGCATTTTCATTGTAAGCCAGTGCCTGTAAGCTTTTAACCTCCATTCAGTCATAAATTCGGGTTCTTCTTTTTTATCAGAGATCAGCCTTATTACATCCTCATTTATGCCCTTGGGTATAGTTTCGGTATCAATATCGGTAACAAAACCATATTTATAATCCTGTTCCGTTACTTCATTTAATATTATATCGTTTGTATTATTCATAGCCTTATAATTTTAGATATTAGATTTTAGATTTTAGATTTTAGATTTTAATTAAAAAATCTTAAATAACCTTTTAATCTTTAAATTTAGATTTTAGATTTTTAATTGAAATAAATTCTGTAACCTAACAAATTTATAATCTTAAAAACCTGTACACTTTACCTCATTATTTTAGAATTATACTAAATAAACACAAAATTAACAAAATAGTTAAACTTTTGAATCCAAAATCATATCCCATTCAGTCTAATGCTTTAGATGTTAAACCTAAAAATAATAATTATGAAAAAAATTTTGATTTATTTAATACTGTTTGTGTTAGGATCAGTATCTGTTTACAGCCAGCATCCGGCCGATTCACTTAAGAAACAGGTTGCCGACTCTACCTCAGTTTATTCCAAATTAAGTGCTGATCAGATATTTGAACTGGAAAAGAAAAAGCTTAATGTACAGGATGATGCCATGGAACCGGAGAACAACCCTAAAACTTTGTTAATTCCGATAGCTGCATTTGGTATGATAGTATTAGTAATATTTATAGTATTTTATTTTGCCTATAAAACCAAATACAGCAGGCACCAATTACTTATTAAATTTGCAGAATTAGGGAAAGACCTTCCAAAAGAAATATTTCTTGGATCACCAAAAAAGAAATCCAATTTAAATACCGGTATTATTTTAACAGGTACGGGTGTTGGTTTGGTTGTATGTCTTGGATTATCCTTACATGGCCGTCTGTGGTCAATTGGTCTGATACTTATATTTATTGGAATAGGTTACCTGATAATAAATTATCTGGAAAATAAATCGAAACGTAAAAATGAAACAGCCTGATGACTTGCTACTTATTACCAGAGTAGTATTGTTTGGGGACAAAAAGGCTTTCGAAAAATTGGTGGTAATGTACCAAAGTAAAATAAGACGGTTCCTGCTTCACTTAACTTCAGGGAATAAAGAATTAAGTGACGATTTATCCCAGGAAGTATTTATTAAGGTTTACCTGAACCTAAGCAGTTTCAGGGGTACAGCCAGGTTTTCCACGTGGCTGTACCGCATATCATATAATACATTTAATGATTACCTGAAAAAAACAAATCATGAAGATCCCGAGGATGATGTTTATAAGTATGAAGGTCACTTATATAATGAAATATCAGAAAATTTAAATATAAAAATCGACATAAACGAATCTTTGAAAATATTGAGGGAAGTTGAAAAAACTGCTGTACTTTTGTTCTATATGGAAGATATGTCTCATGAAAAAATTGCGTTTATAATGAACTGCCCTGTCGGAACAGTAAAATCGTATATTTTAAGGGGCAGGGATAAGCTGGCATTATATTTTAAAAATTCAGGCTATGACAGATAAATTTGATAATTCTTTACATACTTATTTTCAATATAACAAAACAGAAATTGTTGATAATGAATTTACTGATAAAGTAATTACAAACCTTCCGGAATCAGGTCATAAATGGATTTTATATATTGCTTATACACTAGGTATAATTGTCCTGATAATTTCTGGTTCAGGCAAATTTTTACTAAACCAGACTTATACTTTTTTATTAAATTCTGCTGATTTGCATGTACCCTCATTAGTTTCATGTGTTTCATTTTTGTCAATAGGGATTTTTATTTGGTTGTTAGCAAAGATAAGCTTGGAGGAAAGCATTGTATAAAGTTTATTTAAACCATGAGTGAGACAAAAAAAAGTATTACCACTATAGGTGAAATAGGAGAATTCTCATTTATTGAGCGTATTACTAAAAATTTAGATGTACGAAACCCGAACACAGTTAAAGGTATTGGTGATGATGCTGCAGTTATGGATTACGGTGACAAATATCTTGTTATAACTACGGACATGCTGATGGAAGGTATTCATTTTAATCTGGTTTATACCCCATTAAAACATTTAGGATATAAAGCTGCAATAGTTAATTTTTCTGATATATTTGCCATGAATGCTAAACCAATGCAAATGCTGGTTTCAATAGCAGTTTCACAAAAATTTTCGGTTGAGGCAATTGAAGAAATTTACAAAGGATTGCAACTGGCTTGTGATAAATACAATGTCGACCTGGTTGGAGGAGATACTTCCTCTTCAATAACGGGGATGGCTATAAGCATCACAGTGACAGGTGAGGTTGAGAAAGACAGAATCACCTACAGGTCCGGTGCGAAGGATAATGATTTAATATGTGTATCAGGCGATTTAGGTGCTGCTTACCTTGGCCTGCAAGTCCTGGAACGTGAGAAAAAGGTTTTTGAGGAAAGCAATGGAGCTCAACCTGTTCTGGAAGGATATGATTATGTTCTTCAGCGACAAATCAGACCTGAAGCCAGGAAAAACATTACAGATTTTTTTAAGGATAATAATATTGTTCCTACTTCCATGATTGACGTCTCTGACGGATTGGCATCTGATATTAAACATATATGCCAGCAATCCGGTAAAGGTTGCAGAATTTTTCAGGATAAAATACCATTAAATGCCCAGACAGTATTAACTGCAAAGGAATTCAACCTGGAACCTGCTATTTGTGCTCTTAACGGTGGGGAGGATTATGAATTGCTGTTCACTTTTCCTGTGCGGTTCCATAATATTTTGCTGACCTGCAATGATATATCAGTGATAGGATATATAACTGAAAAAGATTCGGGGTGTAAAGTTATTACTGAAATAAACCAGGAAATTACAATTTTGGCTCAGGGCTGGCCGGAACATTAGCACTAAGCCTCTGAAAAATAGTAGTATTATCTAATTATTAATCATCTTCAGACAGAGGTGAAAATCCCCTCATTATACCTCTTTTAGCTTCTTTTACAAAATTAATAATCATGTCCCTTTCAGGTGTCTGAGGTATATTTTTTTCTATATAATTTATGGCAACGGAGTGATTCATATCACTCTGGTACAAATACCTGTACATCTCCTGAATTGAATAAATAATCTCATTGGGGAAATTTCTGCGTCTTAAACCTACTGCATTGATACCAATATAAGACAAAGGTTCCCTGGCAGCTTTAACAAAAGGAGGCACATCCTTTCTTACCTGTGAACAACCACCTATATAAGTATGTGCCCCAATCTTTGAAAATTGCTGAACGTTAGTCCCACCTCCTATAATAGCCCAATCACCTACTTCCACCTCACCGGCTAAATTGACTGAATTTACAATTACCACATTATTCCCTATAATACAATCGTGTCCAACATGTACATAAGCCATAAAAAGACAATTATTCCCAATTACAGTTATTTCTTTAGACTTTGTACCCCTGTTTATTGTTACACATTCTCTTATTGTAGTATTATCTCCGATTTCAACAGTAGAATACTCACCTACAAATTTCAGATCCTGTGGAATGCCTGAAATAACTGCTCCTGGAAATATCCTGCAGTTTTTGCCAAGGCGTGCCCCATCCATTATAACAGAGTTAGGTCCTATCCATGTACCGTCACCAATAATGACATCTTTATAAACTGTTGCAAATGGTTCGATTGTTACATTTTCGCCGATTTGAGCTTCAGGATGCACATAAGCCAGGTGGTTAATCATATTTTTAAACTTTGTTTTTAACTATTTGAGCTGTCATTTCACCTTCGCAAACAATCGTATCCCCTACAAATGCCTGCGACCACATCGTTGCTATACCACGACGAATGTCCCCTATTAAGTCGCATTTAAAAATTAAAGTATCACCTGGTACAACTTTGCGTTTAAATTTTACCTTATCAATTTTTAAAAACAGCGTAATATAATTTTCAGGATCAGGAACAGTATTTAAAACCAATACGCCACCAACCTGTGCCATGGCTTCTATCTGCAAAACACCAGGCATAACCGGTTCATCCGGAAAATGACCCATAAAAAAAGGCTCATTAATAGTTACATTTTTAATACCTATTATGGTTTTTTCATCCATAGACATAATCTTGTCTATCAATAAAAAAGGCGGTCTGTGAGGAAGAAACTGTTTTATCTGGTTGGTATTAAACAAAGGTGCCTTATTTGGATCATATCTGGGTACTTCTCCTTTAAGTGCTTCCCTTTTAATTAATTGGCGAAGTGTTTTTGCCATTTCTGTATTTGCTGAATGACCCGGACGGGTTGCGACAATTCTTCCCTTTATTCCGGTACCTATAAGTGCCAGATCACCAATCAGGTCAAGCAGTTTATGCCTTGCAGGTTCATTAGAAAAATGAATATCAAGGTTGTTTAAGATACCTTCGGGTTTAACTGCAATTTTAGGTTTACCGAATAACTCAGCCAGCCTGTCCAGTTCTTCCTGTGTAACCTGACGGTCCATAATAACTATGGCATTATTCAGGTCACCGCCCTTTATAAGATTATGCTTGAGTAAAAACTCAACTTCATGCAAAAAAACAAATGTGCGGCAGGGAGCTATTTCAGTTTCAAAATCATCCAGTGAATTTATCAATGCATACTGATGCCCTAATACTTTTGAATTATAATCAATCATTACATCAATACTTAAATGATCGTCAGGGAATATTACTATTTCGACACCACGCTGAGTATCGGAATATACTATTTTTTCTTTTATAACATAAAATTTTCTGTCTGCTTCAAGTTCTACAATTCCGGATTCCTTCAAAGCATTAACGAAAATCATTGAACTTCCATCTGCAATCGGGGTTTCAGGACCATTAACTTCAATCAGGACATTATCTATTTTCATTCCTGCCAAAGCAGCCATAACATGTTCTATTGTGCTGACTCTAAACCCTTTTTCCTCTATGGTAGTTCCTCTGGAAGTATCGACAACGTTTTCTGCAACAGCAGATATTATTGGATTTGATTCTATATCGACCCGTTTAAATTTATATCCAAAATTTTCCGGAGCAGGGTTAAATGTCAATTCTACATCAATGCCGGTATGGAGACCTTTTCCTCTAACAGATACAGGTTTTTGAATTGTTCTCTGCTTAATTGTCATAATTTAAATTTAGAATTGCTTAAAAAAAATTTGACGAAATTATAAAATATTTAAATAATCGTTATTTATTTTTTTTCAGTTCATTAATATCATGGTTCATTTCCGGTAAATGACGAAAGACAGCTGAACATTTCATAAAGTCCTGGTATAACATTGCCGGTGCACCTATCATTATAACATTTTCTTTCTTTATAGAAGAATGTACACCAGTCTTGGCTCCCAGTTTTACCCCATCAGCTACGGATATATGCGGGGCAATGCCAACCTGACCTCCAAACATACAATCACGTCCTATCTTTGTTGAACCGGCTATTCCGGTTTGAGCAGCCATAACAGTATTGTCACCTATTTCACAATTATGTGCGATATGAACCATATTATCCAGCTTAACCCCCTTATGCAGTATGGTTGATCCCATAGTAGCCCTGTCAACCGTAACATTTGCACCTATTTCAACATTATCTTCAATAATAACATTCCCTATCTGTGGAATTTTTTTATAAACATTATCCTCTGATTGCGGTGCAAAACCAAAACCATCAGCTCCGATGACAGTGCCACTATGAACTGTAACGTTTTCACCTATATGGCAATCGTGGTATATTTTAACCCCTGCAAATAAAGTACTGTTGGCTTCAATTTTAACATTATCATCAAGGTAAACCTGAGGGTATATTTTTACGTTATTTCCTAAAATAACATTGTTTCCAATATAACTAAACGCCCCTACGTATACATTTTCACCCAGGCTGGCTGAGGAAGAAATGAATGAAGGTTGTTCGATTCCTTTTTTTCGGGATTGAATGAGTTATAAAGTTCCAATAATTGTGCAAAGGCTTTATAGGCATCAGGGACTCTAATCAACGTGGCATTAACAGGATGTGCAGGTACCAAATCATTATTAACAATTACTACTGAAGCCCCGGTATTGTAAAGATATTTTTCATATTTTGGATTCGATAAAAAACACAAGGTACCTGCTTTACCTTCTTCTATCTTTGAAACATCATAAATTTTTACCTCGGGATCGCCCTCTACAGTACCCTGAATAAAACCTGCTATTATTTTCGCTGTAAATTCCATATTATAATTTTCACAAAACTAATGATAATATTTATTTTATAATATTACACCCTTATGATAACATAAAAAATGTTTTTTAACCGCTTCATTTAATATACTTTGATTCAAAACATTAGACACTTCTTTAATGTCTACAATATTACCTGACCGTAGTAATATATTAATTTTATCATCATTGTTATTGTAAGCACTATTTGATATTACACCCTCGAAAACAAAATATTTAAGGTCCTTATCTTTTATAGATAATAATTGTTTTACTTTTTCTTCAATTTTACTTACATGAATTTTATTAAAACTGCCATTTTGAATTTCTATTGTATAAAGTTTTCTGAACAAAAGATTTTGACTTAACATTGCCAGAGTTTTATCCTTGTGGGTTGACCATATTTTAGCTGCAGCCATAATGTCATTGTCCTCCAGCAGTGCAAAATGATCAAGCAATTTCTTCCTTATCTCCCTTGAATCGGCATTCACATAAAACGATAAATTATTTGCCGGATCAAGAAAGAATGACATTGCCGGAGTTGAAAAAACCCTTATTCCTTCAGAAGTCAGACTTTTTACCCTGTTTAAAACATTTATAAGAAGATATTCGGCAGAGATAACTGTTTTATGAAGATATACCTGCCAATACATCAGGCGTCGGGCTACTAAAAATTTTTCAATTGAATATATCCCTTTTTCTTCTACCACAAGTTCATCATTTTTCACGGCCAGCATTTTTATAATACGATCCGAACCTACTGTACCCTCAATAACCCCTGTAAAGAAACTGTCCCGGCGAAGATAATCAAGTCTGTCCATATCTAATTGACTGGATATCAATTGATATAGAAATTTTTTATGATATTTGTTAAGGAAAATGTCTATCGCCAGACTCAGGGATCCGTTGAACAGTATATTAAGTTCTTCCATAAATAACCTGGAAATATTTTCATGCGAAACTCCGGGAATAACAGAATGTTCCAGAGCATGGGAAAAAGGTCCGTGGCCTATATCATGTAATAGTATAGCAACAAGAACAGCTTCAGCTTCAGCTTCATCAATGTCTTCTCCTTTGGATCTTAATACCGATATTGCCTCCTGCATTAGATGCATGGCACCCAGTGCATGCTGAAAGCGAGTATGATTTGCTGCAGGATAAACATAACTTGTCAAGCCAAGCTGCTGAATTCTCCTTAATCTCTGAAAATATGGATGTTCAATTAAATCAAAAATAAGTGCGGAAGGGATATCAATAAATCCATATACCGGATCATTAATAATTTTTCGCTTGTTAACCATAAGGAACTGAGATTTGTTGTAAATGTAATGAATAAAGTAGTAAGTAGTAAGTAGTAAGTAAAAAGTAGTAAATTTGAATTAATACTAATTTAAAATATAATGTATACTTATATAATATTGCTTAGAGCTGTAAACGTTCTCGGACACAATAAAATGAAGATGGATGTACTCAGGGAATGTTTAGCTTCGTTAAACCTTTCAAATATTAGTACTTATATTCAAAGCGGAAACCTTGTTTTTAATTCCGAAAATACCGATACAACTGAATTAAAAAAAATTGTCGAAAATGCAATAAATAAACAATTTGGTTATAAAGTAACTGTATTTGTAAAAAATGTCATGCATTTTACTGAAATATCAGCTAATAACCCTTATATAAATGAAAGAAACGAAGATAAAGACAGATTATATGTTACTTTTTTTTCCGATATACCTGATAAAGAACATATATTAAAACTATCGGGCTATTTAATAAATCCGGATGAATTTATTATCAAATCAGATTTTGCATATTTATATGTAGCCAGCGGATATGGAAAAACTAAGATAAACAACGGTTTTTTCGAAAAAAACCTTAAGATAGATGCTACCACCAGAAATTGGAAAACTATAAATAAATTACTGAGTATGGCAGGAAATAATAATAAATGAGAAATTAATTTAATATCTTTAATTTAATTAAGCTAATCATTTTTTACGTAAAATGAATAAAAAATACATGCTTTTCAGGTTTTGCCTCATTATTTCACTCTTTTGGGGCTGTCAGCGTAATAATGAACATGTAATTAATAATTTGTCCAATACCACAGATAATAATTCCAAAATAAAAGTAAGGTGGCTTGGACAATGGTATGGTGAAGGTAAAAAGGAGCTGCTGATAAGGCAACTGGCCCGTGAATTTAATTTGTTACATCAGGATATAGAAATTGATCTGGAATTTCCATACCAAATGGCTAAAATAAAGCCTGATGCAGATGCCTTTCCTTATACAATAGACACTATTAAAAAGATGGTCGTGAACAATCAATGGCCATATGATATAATGCTTTGCGATAATTTTATTTATGAACGTGTAAGTAAAGATTTGAATTATCCCGATTGGGGAAAGAAATACCTTGTGAATTTTATTAATGAGCCATGGTATATCAAGGCTCATAAAGATGGTTTCTTCAAAACAGACAGATATATTTCCGTATTCGGGGGAATAGCCCCGGGGGATTATATCGAAGGACTATTAGATGCCTTATATGTCAGCAGTGAAACTGAAAATCGTCTTGGCATAAAAATAAAAAGACAGGGGATGAACATGGACGATTTTTATTCATATGCCACCTCTGTAGTTGAATATAACAAAACTCACGAGGATAAAATTACCTTCCTCTGGAGTCCGCATGATAATGATATAACACATTTTTTTAATCAGCTCGTAATGTCGGCATTGGGCAAGGATGCCCCGGATTCAAGGGAGGAAGCTGTTGAGGCTTTAAGGCAGGGATATCAGTCCCTGGAAAAGCTTTCCCATGTCAACCCTTTGCAAATTTATACGGACTTACATGAATCAAGGAAACTTTATCAGGATAAAATTCTGTTTATAATGTATCCTTCATGGATCAGCATGTTTTGGGAAAAATCGAACCCCAATGGATTTAAGCTTATGCATCCTTGTGAATTACCTTCAATAACCGACAAGCACGCTACCTCTTATTCTGGTTTTTACAACTGTACCTTTGTTGTTCCGGTTAATGCTAAGCATAGAAAAGAAGCAGAAATGTTTATGCAATTTATTGCTTCCGAAAAAACCGCCGGTAAATGGATTAAATATTCCAAATGTCCGTCAGGTCTTAAAAACAGAATATCTTATAATAACTTTGGAACTGACGAATACACAACATTTGCAAATTATCTGGCTCAGAGATATAATAACAATCTCGATATGGTAAATTTGCCTGTTTTGTTATTTAAAACAAGTAAAAATATTGATTTAAAGGCTGATCAGGTATTAAATGGAAAAGTTACAGCAAATGAAGCTTTAGCTAATGTGCTCCATCAGGTAAACAAATAATATTTTATCTTAGATTTTAAAGAATTCGGTTATTTTATTTAGCTTATCTGCCTGATTAAACAGTTCACCTGACTTTACGCTAATAAGTTCTGAATTAACGGAATTCTTTTGGGAAATATCGTTAAGTTGCTGGATGGCATCGTTAATCTGATTAACCCCAATTGCCTGTTCCTTACTTGAGGATGCAATTTCCTGAACATACTGAAGTGTTTTTAATATTTCCCTTTCCAATGCACTTATATTTTCCACGGATATGCTGGTTTGCTCAAGGCTGTTTTTTGAAAGCTGTTGTATCTGGTCGGCTGAAGCACGGCTTTTTTCAGCAAGTTTCTTAACTTCACTGGCTACCACTGAAAAACCTCGTCCGGCATCACCTGCCCTGGCAGCTTCAACTGCAGCATTTAATGCCAGGATGTTGGTTTGAAACGCAATATCATTGATTACTGATATCTTTTGTGTAATTTCTTTTATAGATGATAAACTTAAGGCAGATTGTTGTCCTACCTTATTCATTTCATTTACTGCAACTTTAGTAATTTTTTCGTTGTTTTCAGCATTTTCAGAATTTAACTGAATGTTTGAAACCATCTCCTCCATTGATGAAGCTACTTCTTCAGAAATAGTTGTAAGTTGATATGCTCCACCGGACAAATCATTGGCAGAAGTCTTTAGTTCATAACTAGTTTGATTCAGATGGCCGGCTTCTTCCTTAATTTCAGAAATAATAGTTTTAACTTTCAGTTCAAAATCATTAATCAAACCTGCAATTTGTCCAAGTTCATCCTGAGTATTTATTTCTGCCTCAACAGACAAATCTCCCTCTTTCATAATACTTAGGGAGTCTTTTAAATGTTGAATGGGAACTCTTATAAATCTGTTGAATAAGAACAAAATAATAATTGAAATCAGTATAACAGACAGTATAGTTACCAATAAAAAAGTTAAAGTCAGTGTGGTTTTTGTTTTTTGGGTAGTTTTAGTATTTATTGCCAAATATAAATAACCTATGTATGTTCCATCATCAAAAAATAACGGTGCAATGCATATATTTTTCCTCCCCTTATCCTCACTATAAATAACAGGTTTTTCAATTTTTTCATCAAATACATTATATTTACTTAGAATAGAGATGGCTGCTACATATTTATCTATGAATGAGCTGTCATTTGAATAATAGACTTTCTTATCTTTTCCAATAACCATTGAATTGACAACTGTGTCGCCAACAAGGCTTGAAAGAGTTTTGACATCCAAAGCAGCATCATAACTTAATTTTCCGGAAGACATAAGTTTAGCAGGCGTAGACATTTGATTTTCAAATTTCTGATTTGTCTCACCTGAGAATTTTGAAATATAGAATAAACCACTGGAGATCAGTACTAAAAAAACAGAAAGAATAATAAAAATACCTATTCTGTAACTTAATCTGGATGCCACCATCGTCGAAATTTTATTTCCCATATGCCACTCTGTTTAAAAATCGTTAAAAGTAAAATATTGGAATAATAGATTTGGATAAGTAAGTGGTTAATATTTTATTAAAAATAATAATAAAAGTAATTGTCAGGTAATATTTTATATTATTAATTGTAAAAAATATTATTTTTTAGAAACTACTCTAAAATAATGTTAAGATAATGTTAATTTGAAATATTTATTCATTTATTGTTTACCCGGCAAAGTAAAATAAAATGTTGTTCCCTGGTTTTCCTTGCTTTCAACACGGATAAGTCCACCATGTTTTTCCACAAACTCCTTGCAAATGATAAGTCCAAGGCCTGTTCCCGGTTCCTGTGCAGTACCTTTTGTAGAAACAGTATTATCAATACTGAAAAGATTTATTAAGGTATTTTCGGGAATTCCGACTCCGGTATCTGAAACTGCTATTTCAATAAAATCTCCTTTGGATGAATTATTTGCTGTTATAGAAATATTTCCACCAATAAATGAAAATTTTATGGCATTTGAGATTAAATTCCTGAAGATTGTTTTCAGCATATTCTCATCAGCGAATACTTCAATTTGACTGTTTATAAGTTCTTTAATTAAAATATTCTTTTGATTGATTGTACCTTCCAGAAGATTTAATACCTCATCAGCAATTATTGAGAGATATAAATTCCTGGGTTCAAAACTAATATTACCTGTTTGCGCCCTTGACCATTGCAATAAATTTTCAAGCAATTCATTTCCACGTACGGACGATGCATATATTAAATCTAAATACTTTTTTACCTTATTGTCAGGTAAATTATTTAAATCATTAATTAACAACTCAGTAAATCCAGCAATCACATGAAATGGATTACGTAAATCATGTGCTATAATTGTGAATAATTTACTTTGTGTGGCATTAATCAGGCTTAACTGGTCCCTTTGAACTCTTAGTTTTTCATTTATTTCCTTTATTTCATGTGTTCGGGTATTTACAAGCTGCTCAAGTGTATAATTTTTTCTTCTTATATTTAATAACCTGAAATAGTTGAAACTGATTAACAAGCTTAGAAAAAATAAAATGCCTAAAATTTTAAACCAGGTAGTTTCCCAAAATGGAGGATCAATTACCAATTCAAGTGAAACATAATGATCGTTCCACACTCCATCGCTGTTGCATGCGGTAACACGGAATGTATAACTTCCCGGATCGAGATTTGTATATGAAGCTTCGTGTTTAGTGCCACTGTTTATCCAATCTTTATCAAAACCAACCATCATGTATTTATATTGGTTTTTTACCGGCACGGAATAATCCAATGCAATAAAATCTAAAGCAAAAAAATTCTCTTTGTAGCTGAGAGTTAATTTTTTTGTTTCCGAAATATCCTTTGTCAGTATTACCCTGTTATTTATTTTTTCAAATATTTTAATGGGTTTGTTAAATATTTTTAATCCATCAATAATTATTACCGGCTTATTTGTATTAAATTTTATCTTGTCGGGATAAAATGAATTAAACCCTTCAGGTCCGCCAAAATACATTTGTCCATCCCTTGTTTTCAAACCACTGCCGTGAAAATTAGTATTCTGTAAACCGTCAAAACGGTCAAATACTCTTATTTCCCTGGTAAGCGGATTAAACATTGCAAGTCCTTTATCTGTAGCTAACCATAATATATTATGACAATCAAATAATATAGAATAAATTGCATTGCCAGGTAAACCGTCTTTTACAGAATAATTTGTATAACGTCCTGTTTGCGGATCATATTTATTCAACCCGGTAGACATTGTACCAATCCATATGTTTTTGTTGTTATCTTCGTTGACACAAAAAACACCGTTGCTGCTTAAGCTATTGTTATTATTAGCATTATGAGTAAGGTTTTTGAATTTAACTTTTACCGGATGTTTTGAAAAATCATATTTGTTTAAATCTAAGACACTTACTCCATTGTAAGTACTGATATACAAATTATGTTTGCTGTCTTCGAACATTGAAAGAATTGCATTGGCTATAAGGCTGGTTGAATCAGATTTATCAAAATAATAGGTGTAAAATTTCCCATTTTCCCTGTCGAAAAGATCCAGTCCATTTCTGAGCGTTCCGACCCACAGGTTCTTTTTGCTGTCTTCCATAACATACCACACACTTTCATCAGATATAGAGTAGGGATTGGAGGGATCCGGAAGATAATTCTTAAATTTATCTCCTGATTTTACAGACAAGCCACCTGTAAAGGTTCCGGCGTATAAAATACCATCCTTGTCCTCAAAAACTGAAACAACTGCATTATTACTTAGAGAATTAGAATTAAGTGGGTCATGAAAATAATGTATGAATTTATTTGTATTTCTGTCAAGTAAATTTAATCCTCCCCCATCAGTCCCAACCCATATTGTGTTATTTTTACCTTCAGCAAAACAGAGTGTGGAGTTCATGCTTAATGCGTCGGGCCTGTTTTTGCTAAAATACCGTTTAAATTTTTGATTTCCGGGAAAATACTTGTTTAAGCCATCTATCCCTCCTACCCATATAGTACCAAGCCTGTCCTGATATATAACCTGTATTTTATTTGAGTTTAAGGAATATCTGTCTTCATCATCATGGTAACTATATTGAAATGTGCCTGTTTTTTTGTTGAATAAGTTGATTCCTCCATTATTTCTGCTACCTATCCAGATAATCCCGTCACTGCTTTCAAACAGTCCTATTAAATAGTTGTCATTTGGTGCATGATCAGTTCCATCATATTTGTATAATATAAATTTGTTTTCTTTTCTGTACCATACTAATAAACCATTATCGTCAATGGTGATAAAGAAATCCCCGTCACGATCCTGCATCATGGATTTTTGCTTGTCGGTAAAATGCTTTTTTTCAGGATTTTGAATAGTATAAGCTACAAATGTTTTAAGTTTATCATCGAAGTAAAAAAGATTATTACTGAAACTGCATGCCCAGACAAATCCCTTTTTATCTTCTACAAAGGAATAAACTGTAGATTTATCTGCATCTTTTGTGTCAGGTTCGTTTAAAATGTACCTTTCTGCATTAATTATATTATTATGTGTTTGTGGATTATTATAAATTTTAAACCTGAATATTCCATTTGTGGTTCCAATCCACATAAAGCCTTTACTATCAATAAAACTTCCTGAAATATATAAATCATTATAAATAATATTATTTGCCCTGAATATTTTCCTTGAAAAATTGTCTGTATTTCTGTTATAACAACAAAAATTATAGTTGGTCATAACCCATAAATTCTTCAGGGTATCTTCCAATAAAAAAGTAATTACATTTCCAGGTATTGTATTTGTATCATTGGAATTAAACTGATACACTTTAAAGTTTAATCCGTCAAACCGGTTAAGTCCGTTAAGGGTTCCCACCCATATAAACCCGCGGCTATCCTGTGTAACAGCCAGTACGTGTGCATTTGATAAACCTTCGTTGGAAGTATAATGGTCAAATTCTAAATTAACTGTTTGTCCAAATAATTGTATTTTAAAAACAATTAAAATAAAAGCAAATAAATAAACCTTTAATTTTTTACCCGACATAAATATCTCTTTGCAATAAAAATTATTTATTTACATTTATAAGAAGAATTAGCAACCTAAACAATATTTTAATTATTATCAATTTATGCAAATTATTAATAAGTATTACGTTTTTAAGGTTAAAAAGTTGAATATAATCTGTAATTTCGTCTAAAATCAATTCCAAAACCATGAAAAATAATTTTATTCTATGTGTAACATTATTTTTATTAAATTCCTCCATACTTTATTGTCAGAAAATCAAAAATTTTGAGGTTAAGTCTTTAGATGGAAATATCCTGTTGAATGTTGAGGTCGGAGGTTCCATAAGCTGGTCAGTTCAACATAACGGACAAATGATTATTGTACCGTCTGTAATTGCTTTGCAATTGGAAGGAGATAGCCATCCTGATTATAATACACGTGTTGTTTACTCCAAAACCGAGAAAATTCAAAATACTATAACTCCTTTAAATTATAAGAAATCGATTATTACGGATGATTATAATCAACTTACAATAAAGTTTAAAAGTGATTACGGTATAATATTCAGGGTATACAATGAAGGTGTTGCTTACCGGTTCTTCACCAAAAAGACAGGTGAACTTGTTATTAAAAATGAAGTGGCGAACTTTAACTTTGATAAGGATTATAAGACATTTGTACCCTATATGTGGGATTACAGGGAAGGTAAAATATTCAATTCCTCTTTTGAAGCCCTATATAAAGAAATTAATATATCAAAATTTGCCAGTGATTCCCTGGCTTTCCTCCCGGTATTAATCGACATGGGGAATAACAGGAAAGTTGTAATTTTAGAAGCTGACCTGGAAGACTATCCGGGAATGTATCTGAATATTAATAAAACCGGCAGAGGTTTTATGGGTGTTTATGCCCAGTATCCGTTAGAATCAAAGCAGGGAGGTTATGCAAATATGAATCTGATTCCGGTCAGAAGAGCCGACTATATTGCCAGGATCAATGGAACACGGCAATTCCCGTGGAGAGTCATAGTAATCAGTAATTCTGACAAAGAATTGCTTAATATCGATATAGTTCAAAAACTTGCCTCCCCACCTAGAATAACAGATGTTTCCTGGATACAACCTGGACAGGCAGCCTGGGATTGGTGGAACGACTGGAATATTTCTCATGTGGATTTCAAGGCGGGGTATAACACACAAACCTATAAGTATTACATAGATTTTGCAGCTGCCAATAAAATTAAATACATTGTAATGGATGAAGGATGGTCGGCAACTGATGACCTTACCAAAATAATAGCTCCTGTAAATATACAGGAAATTGTTGATTATGCTAAGAATAAAGGAGTTAATGTAATTCTATGGGCTACCTGGTCTGCGGTAACCCGGCAAATGCATGAGGTTTTTCCCTATTATTCAAGGATAGGTATCAAAGGTTTCAAGATTGATTTTATAGATCGTGACGACCAGATAGCGGTGGCCTCGACATATGAAATTGCCAGGCTGGCGGCGGATAACCATTTATTAGTCGATTTTCACGGAGTTTTTAAACCTACAGGATTACAACGTACCTTTCCAAATGTTATAGGATATGAGGGAGTTAAAGGACTGGAAAACTACAAATGGGCCATAGAAGACCAGCCACGGTATACTACGAGCATTCCATACATTCGAATGATGGCTGGACCAATGGATTATACACCTGGTGCAATGAGAAATGCCACAAGAGCCAATTTCAGGCCCATAAATTCAAATCCTATGAGCCAGGGAACAAGATGCAATCAGTTAGCAATGTATGTAGTATTTGAAGCACCTCTGCAAATGCTGGCTGATAATCCTACAACATATATGAAGGAACAGGAATGTACTGACTTTATTACTTCGGTGCCCACAACATTTGACGAGACAGTTCCAATGGATGGCAGTGTAGGAGAATTTGCAGCAATAGCCCGTAAAAAAGATAATGTCTGGTACGTTGGCGTAATGAGTAACTGGGAAAGCAGGGATTTAAATTTAGACTTTTCATTTTTGGAAAAGGGAAATTATAAGGCAGTTATTTTCAGCGATGGTATAAATGCCGACAGGGATGCTACCGATTATAAAAAGGAAGTAACCACAATACAAGCAGGAGATAAAATCAGGATACATATTGCTCCAGGCGGAGGTTGGGCAGCAAGAATAGAAAAGCTAACCAAATAATATCAATAATCAGGATACTTTAAATATTTTTTACGTAATTGTTTAAATTTTTGCAGTTCCGGTTGCCACGATTCTTTTATTTGTTCGGCCGTTAAACCTTGAATTATTTGTTCTCTTAAGGTAGATGTGCCGGCAAGATTTTCAAAAAAACTATTAAAAAAGCTTTCCTTATCAGGAAAATGTTTATAAGCATATAAAAGGTACTGAAGGTTTATTTGTGGAGTATCTGATAGTTCTTCTGCTGAAAAAGATCGTAAGTCGACCCCATAACAAATTTTCCCCTTATGCATTGGGTTATTTGATATGCCCGGAAGGCTTCCGGGGGTATAAGAAAATGAAGTATCGGTAAGGGAAGGATTACCAAATACCTGAAAGGGAAAAGCAGTGCCTCTGCCCACATTGATAACCGTTCCTTCAAATAAACCCAGGGAAGGATAGAGATAAACAGCCTGCATATTACGTAAATTAGGAGAAGGGTTTACCGGAAGGTTATAGTGCATGGCATGGGTATAATTCAGACAGTAAATTACACCTATTGTACATTTAAGGTTTTTGGGCAACCATCCTTCCTCGTTTATCATTTCGGCCAGTTCACCTACTGTCATACCATATACTATGGGAATAGGGTGCATACCAACGAAGGACTTATATTTAATCTCCATAACCGGTCCGTCAACATAAAACCCATTAGGGTCAGGCCTGTCAAGAATAAACAAGGGGACAAAATTTTCAGCACAGGCCTGCATTACATATGTCAGGGTACTTATATAGGTATAAAACCTCACTCCTACATCCTGTAAATCGTAAATAACCAGATCCACACCGGCAAGGTCAGCACTGCTGGGTTTTAGCTTTTTACCATATAAGGATACAATAGGAATACCTGTTTTTATATCTTTACTGTTATTTATTTGCTCACCTGCATCTTCATTACCCCGAAAGCCATGTTCAGGACAAAATATTTTTTTAATATCCCCTCCAAGGGAAACTAATGTGTCTACCAGATGCGTTTTCCCAACCATGGAAGTTTGATTGGCCACAACAGCAATATGTTTGTTTTTAATAGTCGCTTTTATGAAAAATATTCGTTCAGCGCCTGTAATAATGGGCTTGTTAACCTTCTGGGAAAATACTGGATTGATTAAATAAAGTAATAAAACAATGCTTGAAAATGAGATTCTTATAATATTCACAATTACTGGTTTAAGTAGGAGATTTGGAAAGTAGGAAATTAGGTGTGGTTTTCCTTTTTTACCTACCTACTGTCCTACTGTACTGCTTTATTAATAAATCTTCTAAAATAGTACAATTCCCGAAATAATACTTATAAGAAAATTCCTAAAAAACTAGTAGGTTTGTTATAATTAAAATTTAGCTTTTTGAATTTAGAATTTTTTATAGCAAAGCGTCTTGTTTCGGGAAAGGAAGGAAAAGGTTTTGTATCCCGTTCAATAGTTAATATTACAACATTTGGTATTTCTCTTTCTTTGGCTGTTATGATAATTTCAGCAGCTGTAGTTACCGGATTTAAAATAAATATCACTAGTAAAGTTGTAGGGTTTGGAGGTCACATTATTATTGAAAATCTTGATAGTAATGATTCCTATGAAACTAACCCCATTACAGAAAATCAGGAATATATTGAGGATATTAATAAACTTACCGGTATAAAACATATGCAAAAGTTTGCTATAACTGCCGGAATTTTAAAAACCAAAGATGATATACAGGGAATTATTTTAAAAGGTGTAGATAAGGATTATGATTGGAATTTTTTTAAGTCCAATCTTGTTGAAGGTAATTTATTGAATATTTCAGATACCGGATTAAATAACAACATATTAATCTCTAAATCACTGGCAGGTTTACTAAAACTTAAAACCGGAGAAGATGTAGCCATGTATTTTGTAAAAAATCCTCCCCGTATGAGACGTTTTCGAATAGCCGGAATATATGAAACAGGTCTTGAAGAAGATTTTGATAAAAAAATAGTAATAGGGGATATTAAACATGTTCAGGCACTAAATAAATGGAATAGAGATCAGATCTCAGGTTATGAAATTACTGTTAAAGATTTTGAACAAATAAATGAATTAAAGGCAGACATAAACGCTAAAGTGGGTACTAAATTTCAACCTGACGGGTCTGCTTTAAAAATTCAGACTATAAAGGAAAAATATCCTCAATTATTCGATTGGCTGGGTCTGGTGAATATAAATGTTTGGATAATCCTTACCCTTATGCTTTTGGTTGCAGGTTTCAATGTAATATCCAGCCTGATGATATTAATCCTTGAAAGGACAAGTATGATTGGCTTACTCACAGCTATGGGTGCACAATCGGCCAGTATAAGAAAAATATTTATTTATGAATCTGCTTTCCTTGTTGTTAAAGGATTAGGTTGGGGTAATTTAATAGGTATAATTATTTGTATTCTTCAATATCAGTTTCATATAATTAAACTTAATCAGGCCTCTTATTTTATAAATTCTGTACCAATTAACCTTAACATTATAATTATACTTCTGCTCAATGCCGGCACTCTGCTGGCCGTTATACTAATGATGATAATCCCGTCATTGGTGATATCCAAAATAAGTCCTGACAGCACACTGAGATATGAATAATCTTATTTTATTTTTCAGCTATAACATTCTTATAATGCTGGTACCTGTCCAATACTTCACGCACAAAGTTATATGTTTCGAGTCCACTGCAGTATCCGTACAGGACTGATGGATCTTTATATTGTTTGGGATTTGATTTACTTAATAAACAAGTATCTACATTTTTAAACCATTTTTTAGGATTTTTCCCAAATTTTGAAGCCAGGTATTGTGCATCAAGTATATGTCCAGGTCCAATATTATATGAAGCTAAAATGAAATTAACTCTTTCCTTTGGATCAGGAATTTTATCTGCAAATTCTTTATCAAGGAATTTAATATATTGTACCCCGGCTTTTATTTGTTGTTCAGGAGAAGCGGTTGTATCAATTCCAAAATAATGCCGGGTTGAAGGCATCATTTGCATAAGACCATATGCCCCCCTGTAGGATTTAACCAAAGGATTAAACCTTGATTCCTGATATATAAGTGACGCTAACAGTCTCCAGTCCCAGTTAATATTAGAACTGTACTTCTTAAGTAAATCGTCATAAACTGATATCCTGTCTTCTTTAATTGTTTGATACCTGTTTGAGGATATAGCCCATTTATTCTGCTGGTTAAAATATTTATCCTTCAACATTACGAAACGGGTCGAATTTTTATAATTAGTCAACCACGAATTTACTTTCTGAATTAAATTGGGCGATGACTGTCTTATTATCCATGACACTGGTTCGTCACTGTTAATTATGGTATTAAAATCCAGGTCAGGATAATTATTTTTGTAAGAATCCGCTAATATGCTGTTACATATAGTATATTCAACACTTCCCTCTGAAACCAGTTCAACAAGTTTTTCCTGAGAATATTGTTGCAGCTCTGTAACCTTTATTTTATTTTTTGTTATTTCATTAAGATGCTTCATGATATCTGCCTGCTTTGACATTACAGGTACATAAACTGTTTTACCGGTTAATTCATTAAGGTCAAATATTGTGGAATTATTATTCTTAGGTTTATTAGTAACTTTCTTTTTAACTAACACTAAATCAGTTTTAAGCAAAGGCAGCGTATATGCAGCAAAATCAGATATAGACGAGGATAAATTCCATGAACTTGCAATCATATCACATCTGCCTGTTCGCAGATTTTCAATGTTTTCCTCCGGATCATTGGTAACAAGGACCCGGATTTTTAATCCAAGATAATTGCCCAAATCTTCAAGTACTTCCAATTGAAATCCCATAGGTTCACCTTTATATAAAAAGTAATCCGATGAATTTTTGTTTGTAGAAACAATCAGACTTCCCCTGGATGTTATTTGCTGAATATCTGTAGAAATTTTTTTATGGACAAAAATATCGTACGGATTAACACTTGATATAAATATGAGGAAGGAGGTAATAACACCTATAAAAACTATTTTTTTCATCACTTAACTATTATTTTATAGAACGGGGCAGCTGACAATACCTTAACTGAAAAACTTGTTATGAATTAATCGACAATATTAATACTTACTTTTAACAAAGGTAAACTATATTGTAACATTTTTACTATCAGTCATAAAATGTCCATGAAATGCCAAATTTTAGAAGTGGAGGATCAACAGGATAATTAGGAATGAAATAACTGTGACTATTGGGCAAATATCCGTCTAAATGGCTGTATTTAAAGAAAAACCGCGTTCTTTTTATTTTAAAATTCAGAAAAAAGTCAACATCAGGGAAATTATTTATTTGAGTTTGGTTCTGTGAATAAAAAACAGAAGTAACAGGACAATAATTATTAGCCATATAAGGGGAATTATAAAATAAATCAGTACCAAATTGTACTATTAGATTCTTACCTATCAAATCAAGTGCCAAATATGTAGAAAGATATTCGGAAAATTTTGGTAGTGGCATAGCTGTCTCATTACTAGATGTTTGATATGTTAGCCGTATATTTGAATGGAAAATACCCCAGTCTATTAGTTTGGAAAGTGTAAGAGAATAAACAAGAAATGCAGAACTGGCAACTATTGGTTTTGCGTTTTGTCCAAAATACACAAAGTTATTGTAGTTATCCCAGCGTGCATCAATGAATAATTTCCTTTTCAGATGATAAATACCTAATTTAACTGTACTTGATTGCTGTTTATTAAAATTATTATGCCATGCAAAACTGTTGGAAAGGTAATTATTTAAAAAATACCCCGGCCTCACTGTTGACAAGTTGCCCGAAAGATTCATTATAAAATTATGTTTAATAGATTTTAATATGTCCCCGTTTAAAATGACATCACCTTGCTTATATCCTGTAAAATAAATCTCACCTGAGGCACCCCAGCTTATAGTTTTTGAAAATCGGTCTGTAAGACTGCCGATCAGGGAATTGTTAATAATTATATTTCTGAAACTTGGATTGGCAAGATTTTTTGATGAATCAAGACCTGTGGTTTGTGTGAAATATTCAAGGCCCGGAGTAATTGCTGATGTTGAATCTAATGACCAGGTATTTATTCTGTCAATTTGGTTTTTTATTCCTACCCTTATTTCAGCAGGAATCTTAAGCCACTGATTGGCATTAAATGCCAGCTGGAAAATATTTTCAAACCTTAGCATAAATACTGAATCAATAGTAGTATCCTTATTAAAGCCAAAATTTTTATTTGTACCATATTTATAATTTTCTATATAAAAAGCAGAATCACCAGTAGTTAAGTTATCGGCAAAACTCCTGGTCGACTGGCTGAATGTCATCCTGTGTATAACA
Source organism: uncultured Bacteroidota bacterium (assembly GCA_963766305.1). GTDB lineage: Bacteria > Bacteroidota > Bacteroidia > Bacteroidales > JAAUTT01 > JAAUTT01. The sequence continues at coordinate 51,316 of CAVYAE010000031.1, read as the reverse complement.
GAAAGAGCGTCATTCCATTTTGAGCTGGTTCTTAATGAATCTAGAGCATATGAACCTGTTAAATAAAACCTTTGAAATACAAATAAACAGGTTTGCTTAAATAAGGATCCTGCACCGGTAAGGTTGGTAGGGGTTGGTTCCCCGGAAGAATTAAGGCTTTGATAAAGAGTTGAGTTTAAAAACCCGCCGTTTTCAGTTATTTTGTTATTGTTGAAATTAATATTTCCATAAATACTGTACCTGTGACTTTTAAAACTTGAAAATAAAGAAATGGCACTGGCAGTATTTTCCTGATATGAATAATTACCTATAGAATTAACTAAATCAATCGAAGCTCCGGCATTAAAATTTCTGTTAATATTTTGCGTATGAACAATTTTAATTTTTTGCTCTTCCTGCATACTGGGGAAATTAGCAAAATAGGTTATAATTGTATATGGGTGTCGTGCATTATAATACAGTGTTTCTATTGGTTTATGATTATTATAAGAAGTAGACTGCCCGAATATAAAGTCACCGAAAGGAACATAATCACCAAAAAGTACCGACTGGTATGGTGAGGCCAGATTCCCCAGAAAGTTATTAAATGCCAGGTTCTGAAATGCAGGGTTATACAGTTGAAATCCACGTAATAAGGTGTCTATTGGAACCGAATCAACTGTTGTGTAATCATTATTGAAACGATAGGAAATAACCTTAAAACCGGGAATGGTATCTTTTATAACTAAGCAATAACCCGTGTAACTAATAGTAAATAATAAAACAATGGAAACAATGAGTTTCTTCATGCGGGCAAATATAGTAAAATTGGAGAAAAGAAAACAGCCACACCTTGGGTGCATGTGCAAACAAATTGATTATATTTACTTTTAATAACATATTTTTTCTTAATTTATTACTTCATTATTAACAATTTATGAAAAAAAGATGCTTAATGGCAACTATAGCCATGTATATGTTTATTGCAGCATATACGCAGGCTAAATTTGACGGATTGGAAACAAACATGGGTAACCTTTTCAGGGTATCAGATGCTCAAACCCGTTCAATAAGTCCCGAAAATTTTTCAGGTGACAAAGGTAAAGGAGGAGGTGCACGTATTGAGGATAAAGGAATTCCAAATAAGGCAAATGCGGCAGAGGCAGCACGTGATCTTGGACAGGGTTGGAAAGTAAACCCATTTATTAACATTAAACCCGGAGAAGTTGTAACCTTGGCTGAAATTAACGGCTCAGGAGCAATAAAACACATTTGGATGACTCCTTCAGGAATTTGGAGGTATTCCATAATACGCATTTATTGGGACAACGAAGCGGAGCCTTCCGTTGAATGTCCCGTGGGTGATTTTTTCTGCATGGGATGGAATGAATATGCTCCGTTAAATTCTTTAGCTGTATGTGTAAATCCGGGAAGTGCCTTTAATTGTTACTGGACTATGCCTTTCCATAAAAAATGTAAAATTACCATGGAGAATATTAATGAGACTGACCAATTAACATTATTTTATCAGATAGATTATGTCCTCACGGAAGTCCCTGAAGATGCGGGTTACTTTCATGCACAGTTCAGGCGTTGTGATCCGGATGAAACCTCCGTATATACTATTGTAGACGGTATAAAGGGAAAAGGTCAGTTTGTTGGAGTATATCTTGCCTGGGGAGTACACAATAATGGCTGGTGGGGTGAAGGTGAGATTAAATTTTATATTGATGGGGATAATCAGTTTCCAACTATCTGTGGTACCGGTACCGAAGATTATTTCTGCGGATCGTATAATTTCGACAGGAATGGAAAGTATACCGAGTTTTGTTCCCCATATTCAGGTTTAGTGCAGGTCATTCGACCTGATGGAACATATATATCCCAACAAAGGTTTGGATTATACCGCTGGCATATCAGTGATCCTGTGAGATTTGAAAAAGATTTAAAAATAACTATACAGGATTTAGGATGGAGAGACGGACACAGGTATTTAGCACAAAAGTCGGATATATCTTCTGTCTGTTTCTGGTATCAAATCGATCCTCACTCCAAATTCCCCAAGCTTCCAGGATGGAAAGAACTGGAAGTACATTAATTAATAAATCACTTTAAGTCTCTATTCAGTAAGACTGCATAAAAAAGCCCTGGTATAAAACATACCGGGGCTTTTGTTATAAAATTTGGCGACGACCTACTCTCCCGCGATTGCAGTACCATTGGCGCTGACAGGCTTAACTTCTCTGTTCGGAATGGGAAGAGGTGGGACCCTGTCGCTATAGTCACCTTAAATTTTTAATTGATTATTGCTTACTGATTATTGTCTATTGGTATTTCTAATAATCAATTCTCAATTCTCAATTCTCAATTATTTTTGACACAGTGGAATATTGTTTACTATCTTCCTTTAGAAAGTCTCGGGTTATTAGTACTACTCGGCTTTGACGTCGCCGCCTTTACACCTGTAGCCTATCAACGTCGTAGTCTTCAACGACCCTTAAGGGAAATCTCATCTTGTGGCTAGCTTCGCGCTTAGATGCTTTCAGCGCTTATCTAAACCGGACGTAGCTACCCAGCGGTGCACCTGGCGGTACAACTGGTCCACCAGCGGTCCGTCCAACCCGGTCCTCTCGTACTAAGGTTAGACCCACTCAAATTTCCTGCGCCCACAACAGATAGGGACCGAACTGTCTCACGACGTTCTGAACCCAGCTCGCGTGCCACTTTAATCGGCGAACAGCCGAACCCTTGGGACCTTCTCCAGCCCCAGGATGTGACGAGCCGACATCGAGGTGCCAAACCGCTCCGTCGATATGAGCTCTTGGGAGCGATCAGCCTGTTATCCCCGGAGTACCTTTTATCCTTTGAGCGATGGCCCTTCCATGCGGAACCACCGGATCACTTTGTCCTGCTTTCGCACCTGTTCGAGTTGTATCTCTCACAGTCAAGCACCCTTGTGCCAATGCACTCTGCGTACGGTTACCATTCGTACTGAGGGTACCTTTGAAAGCCTCCGTTACTCTTTTGGAGGCGACCACCCCAGTCAAACTACCCACCATACACTGTCTCCCGCGAGGGATTAGATTCCAAACAAATAAAGGGTGGTATTTCAACGTTGACTCCTCGATACCTTGCGACACCGATTCATTGTCTCCCACCTATCCTACACATCATTTGCCCAGAAACAATGTAAAGTTGCAGTGAAGGTTCACGGGGTCTTTCCGTCCCGTTGCGGGTAAGCGGCATCTTCACCGCTGCTACAATTTCACCGAGCTCATGGCTGAGACAGTATCCAGATCGTTACACCATTCGTGCAGGTCGGAACTTACCCGACAAGGAATTTCGCTACCTTAGGACCGTTATAGTTACGGCCGCCGTTTACTGGGGCTTCAATTCAATGCTTCGCCTTGCGGTTGACATCTCCTTTTAACCTTCCAGCACCGGGCAGGTGTCAGGCCTTATACTTCATCTTGCAATTTTGCAAAGCCCTGTGTTTTTGTTAAACAGTCGCCTGGACCATTTCTCTGCGCCCTACATCGCTGCAGGGGACCTTTTTCCCGAAGTTACAGGTCTATTTTGCCTAGTTCCTTAGCCATGATTCACTCGAGCACCTTAGGATATTCTCCCCAACTACCTGTGTCGGTTTACGGTACGGGTGGCGTATCTTCGCTTTTCTCGGGAGTGTCTGCTCTCGCTTCGCTTCGACCGTAGCCTCTGCTTCTACGCGCTATTCCGTCAGCACCTAGCACCCTCAACCCTCCGTCACTTTTTTTCGTAATACGCCAGCACAGGACTATTAACCTGTTATCCATCGACTTCCCCATTCGGTTGCGCCTTAGGCCCCGGCTAACCCTGATCCGATTATCGTTGATCAGGAATCCTTAGTCTTTCGGTGTGAAGGTTTTTCACCTTCATTATCGTTACTTATGCCTACATTTGCTTTTCCACAGGCTCCAGCTCGTCTTACAACTTGCATTCGCTGCCTCTGGAATGCTCCCCTACCAATATCTCTATTCCATAGCTTCGGTAACATGCTTGATGCCCGATTATTATCCACGCTCAACCGCTCGACTAGTGAGCTGTTACGCACTCTTTAAATGAATGGCTGCTTCCAAGCCAACATCCTAGCTGTCTCTGCAGTCGAACCTCGTTTTTTCAACTTAGCATGTATTTGGGGACCTTAGCTGATGGTCTGGGTTGTTGCCCTTTTGTCGCTGGACCTTAGCACCCAGCGGCTCACTCCTGAGTATATATAACGGCATTCGGAGTTTGTCAGGGTTTGATAGGCGGTGAAGCCCTCTAGCCCTATCAGTAGCTCTACCTCCGTCATACTTACCTCAAGGCTGCACCTAAATGCATTTCGGGGAGTACGAGCTATTTCTCAGTTTGATTAGCCTTTCACCCCTACCCACAATTCATCCAAAAACTTTTCAACGTTTACTGGTTCGGTCCTCCATTCCGGTTTAACGGAACTTCAACCTGATCATGGGTAGATCACAAAGTTTCGCGTCTACCCCCACTAACTATATCGCCCTTTTCAGACTCGCTTTCGCTTCGGCTCCGGGCCTTAAACCCTTAACCTCGCTAGTGAGGAGTAACTCGTAGGCTCATTATGCAAAAGGCACGCCGTCACCGATCTCTCGGCTCCGACCGCTTGTAGGCGTATGGTTTCAGGTACTATTTCACTCTTCTGTTCGAAGTTCTTTTCACCTTTCCCTCACGGTACTGGTTCACTATCGGTCTCCTGGAAGTATTTAGCCTTACCGGATGGTCCCGGCTGTTTCAGACAGGATTTCTCGTGTCCCGCCTTACTTAGGATACTATCTAAGATACAACATTCGTACGTGTACGGGGCTCTCACCCTCTTTGACCCAACTTTCCAGTTGGTTCCACTTTGTTGTTATACCCATCATGATAGTCCTGCAACCCCATACCTGCCTAAACAGATATGGTTTGGGCTGTTTCCATTTCGCTCGCCACTACTCTGGAAATCACTATTGTTTTCTTTTCCTCTCGTTACTTAGATGTTTCAGTTCACGAGGTTTGCCCCCATTGCTGGGTAGTGTGCCTTCAGCACACTGGGTTTCCCCATTCGGACATCTCCGGATCAATTGATATTTGCTCATCCCCGGAGCTTTTCGCAGCTTGTCACGTCCTTCTTCGCCTCCTGGAGCCTAGGCATCCCCCATACGCCCTTGTTTTACTTTCTTCAAGTATTCTTTATTTACTCTCTTTTCTCTAGTAAACTCTATCCCACTATGTCAAAGAACCTCGTAGAATTTTTGATTTTTGACTTTTGATTTTTGATTCAGGATTCTAATACTCCCCTCATTAATCATTTGCATACTCTCATTTTATCCTACTTCTGCTGAAATAAACCGACCGAACGGCTTGTCTCTCTTAAACTTCTGTCTAAGAGCGTTTTCCCACTAAACTAATTCCACTGTTGTACCTTTATCCATATTCCCTCTTTTTCTAATTCCTATACCTTATAACTTAAAATACATTATATATCCCCTGCTCTTTGTATTCTCTTTCTCCTTTGCTTCTTTTATACTCTTACTCTCTCTGCCTTTTCTTCTGCAAATTTCCACATATGCACTTCTTCACTTCTTTTTCTGTGGAGAATAACGGATTCGAACCGTTGACCCTCTGCGTGCAAGGCAGATGCTCTAGCCAGCTGAGCTAATCCCCCGGGTGTGTAGTCCCGCGCAGATTTGAACTGCGGACCCCTACATTATCAGTGTAGTGCTCTAACCAACTGAGCTACGGGACTATGCAGCCTAATCCCGCGTGACTCTTCCAATCATTCGGAACATTGTTGATGTCTGATTTTTATTTATGCTCTCTCTTTTATTGTTACTCTTTTATTCCGTAACTCCTTATTGATAATCAGTTTTCAATTTATATTAAAATGACAAACATACAGAGATGCTTTTTCTCCCCTTTGTGATTTCTTTTTATTACCTGCTTTTCTTTCTCTAGAAAGGAGGTGTTCCAGCCGCACCTTCCGGTACGGCTACCTTGTTACGACTTAGCCCCAGTTACCGGTTTTACCCTAGGACGCTCCTTGCGGTTGCATACTTCAGGTACCCCCAGCTCCCATGGCTTGACGGGCGGTGTGTACAAGGCCCGGGAACGTATTCACCGCGCCGTGGCTGATGCGCGATTACTAGCGAATCCAGCTTCATGGAGTCGAGTTGCAGACTCCAATCCGAACTGTGAATGGCTTTAGAGATTCGCATCCCCTCGCGGGGTAGCTGCCCTCTGTACCATCCATTGTAACACGTGTGTAGCCCCGGACGTAAGGGCCGTGCTGATTTGACGTCATCCCCGCCTTCCTCACAGCTTACGCTGGCAGTTTCGCTAGAGTCCCCGGCTTGACCCGCTGGCAACTAACGATAGGGGTTGCGCTCGTTATGGCACTTAAGCCGACACCTCACGGCACGAGCTGACGACAACCATGCAGCACCTCGTAAGAAGCCATTGCTGGCTAATATGTTTCCACATTACTCTTCTCACGTTCGAGCCCGGGTAAGGTTCCTCGCGTATCATCGAATTAAACCACATGTTCCTCCGCTTGTGCGGGCCCCCGTCAATTCCTTTGAGTTTCATCGTTGCCGACGTACTCCCCAGGTGGATCACTTAATGCTTTCGCTCAGACGCTTGCTGTATATCGCAAACATCCAGTGATCATCGTTTACGGCGTGGACTACCAGGGTATCTAATCCTGTTTGATCCCCACGCTTTCGTGCATCAGCGTCAGTTACACTCTAGTAAGCTGCCTTCGCAATTGGTGTTCTGTGTAATATCTAAGCATTTCACCGCTACACTACACATTCCGCCTACCTCAACTGTACTCAAGATCTGCAGTATCTATGGCAATGCTATCGTTAAGCGACAGTCTTTCACCACTGACTTACAAACCCGCCTACGCACCCTTTAAACCCAATAAATCCGGATAACGCTCGCATCCTCCGTATTACCGCGGCTGCTGGCACGGAGTTAGCCGATGCTTATTCGTACAGTACTTTCACTTAGGTACTCGTACCTAATTTTACTCCCGTACAAAAGAAGTTTACAACCCTTAGGGCATTCTTCCTTCACGCGGCATGGCTGGTTCAGGGTTCCCCCTATTGACCAATATTCCTCACTGCTGCCTCCCGTAGGAGTCTGGACCGTGTCTCAGTTCCAGTGTGGGGGATCATCCTCTCAGACCCCCTAGCCATCGTTGCCTTGGTGAGCCGTTACCTCACCAACTAGCTAATGGCACGCATGCCCATCTTTTACCACCGAAGCTTTAACATACATTCCATGCAGATTATATGTGTTATGGGGGTTTAATTCAGATTTCTCTGAGCTATCCCCCGGTGAAAGGTAGGTTGCATACGCGTTACTCACCCGTGCGCCGGTCGCCACCAGGTATTGCTACCCGTGATGCCCCTCGACTTGCATGTGTTAGGCCTGCCGCTAGCGTTCATCCTGAGCCAGGATCAAACTCTTCATTGTAATTTATTTGATCCTAGCAGGTTTCCTTTTTTCCCAAAAGTTTGACTAGTTTATCCCTGTATTGTCTGTCATTAATCATTCAAAGAACTTCCCCCATATCATTTTTATATTTATAGGGAGCGCAAAAGTAATCCTTTTTTTACTCTTTCAAAATCTTTTCTAATCTTTTTTATCTATTTATTTTTTAACCTATGCTCAAATTATATTCCCAATGTATTTAAAATCTTTTACGAAAATACAACTAAGTAAATATATAAATGACTTATTGTTTAATACTTTCGATCCTTAATACTTTTTAATTATTAAATCGGGTTGCAAATATAACTTCGATTTTTTGAATTTACAAATAATATTTATTTTTAAATTAATATTAAATTCACATTGAATCTGAATTAATAAATTATTGTTAAATTATCTTAATAGAATAATATCTGTACAATAGATTCATTGAGAGTTTATATATTACAAAATAAACCAAATTAATTTAAATCTTAAATATAAACCAGTGGGAAATCGTATTGTAATCGTTCCAACTTATAATGAATCTGAAAATACCGAAAAAATTATTCAGGAAAGTATTCTCCTTGTCTATATCGATTTGACCTGTTCATCATTGATGATAACTCTCCTGACGGCACAGCTTCCATCGTTAAAAATTTATAAAACAATTTCCCAGACAGGTTATTCCTGTTGGAAAGAGCAGGTAAATTGGGTTTGGGTACCGCTTATATTGCAGGATTCAAATGGGCCCTTAACATAATTATATTATATTTTTGAAATGGATGCCGATTTTTCCCATAATCCCGAAGATCTTATAAAACTTTACGAAGCCTGCGAAGCGGAAGGATGTGGCCATCGGTTCCAGGTATAAAAGTGGTGTAAATGTTGTAAACTGGCCCATGGGGAGAGTAATAATGTCCTATATGGCATCAAAATATGTACGGTTTATTACAGGAATGAATATTACGGATACCACAGCCGGATTTAAATGCTACCGCAGAAGTGTACTGGAAACCATTGATCTGGATAAAATCCATTTCAAAGGATATGCTTTTCAGATTGAAATGAAATTTACTGCCTGGAAATTTGGATTTGCCATTTCCGAAGTGCCTATCATCTTTACAGACAGAAAAGCAGGTTCATCCAAAATGAGCGGAGGTATATTCAATGAGGCCTTGTGGGGTGTGATCATGATGAAAATCAACAGTTTGTTCCGTCGATATAAAAAAGTTACTCCAAATACTATCTAATACTAGATAAGATGGCACACCAGACACTTATTAAAAATGCCACAATCATCAATGAAGGAAGTCGATTTCTAGGCAGTGTCCTTCTGGATGGAGAAATTATAACGGATATTTTTCAGGGGGAAACCTTACCCCGTACCGCTGAAGGATGTGACATCATAGATGGTAAAGGCAAGTATTTGATTCCTGGAATCATTGATGATCAGGTCCACTTCCGCGAACCTGGACTTACCCACAAAGGGGATATATATACGGAATCCCGTGCAGCGGTAGCCGGTGGCATTACCTCATTTATGGAAATGCCCAATACCAATCCGCAAACCATAACACAAACTTTATTGGAGGAAAAATACCAAATCGGTGCTGAAAAATCCCTGGCCAATTATTCTTTTTATATTGGGGCTACCAATACCAATCTGGAAGAATTGCTAAAAACAGATCCGGCAAGTGTATGTGGAATAAAGATATTCATGGGATCATCTACCGGAAACATGCTGGTCAATGATCCTGACACCCTGAAAGGAATCTTTGAACATTCCCCTATGCTGATAGCAGTTCATTGTGAAGATGAACAAACGGTACAGCAAAATTTAGCACAGCATATTCAGCACTATGGAGATAATATTCCCATAAAATGTCATCCTGTCATACGAAGCGAAGAGGCTTGTTATCGCTCCAGTGCCATGGCAGTAGAATTAGCCTCAAAATATAATACCCGTCTGCATATTCTCCATTTATCCACAGCGAGAGAAATTGGCCTATTCCAAGGAAAAACATCTGTTCATAAAAGGATAACCGGTGAAGTTTGCGTTCACCACATTTGGTTTCATGAAGGTGATTATGACAGACTGGGAAGTTTTATAAAATGGAATCCCGCCATCAAAACCAGAAATGACAGGGATCAGTTATTGGAAGCACTGGTCAGTGACAGATTGGATGTAATTGCGACAGATCATGCACCACATACCCTTTCCGAGAAAAACAATAACTATACACACTGCCCTTCAGGTGGCCCATTGGTTCAGCACTCCCTGAATGTTATGCTGGAATTGGTTAACCAGCAAAAAATTTCCCTGGAACAGGTTATTGCAAAGATGTGTCACCATCCGGCTATTTTATTTCAAATTCAAAAACGGGGTTTTATTCGAAAAGGATATTATGCCGATTTGGTTCTTATAGACCCCGAATGTGAATGGACTGTTCAGAAAGATAATCTATTGTATAAATGCGGGTGGTCGCCATTTGAAGGACAACTTTTTAAGGGTAAAGTTACCCATACCTTTGTTAACGGACATCTTGCCTATCATCAAGGCAATCTGAATGACACAAAACGTGGCATGCGTTTACGATTTAATAGGTAACTAATTGCTTTTTGATAATTTGAATAATAGCAGGTTTATTATGGATATAATTACAGCTTAAACTCGATGAATTCATCATCTGTATTGAAAATGTCCAATTGTTTTTAAAAAATTCAATTTTATCCGTATTAAGCAATGAATTACCTATGCATTCCGTTGCCATCCCGCTGGTTGGTAAAAGAAATGCTAACAATCCACTTATAACGATATTGGAATTTTCATTTTTATCACCATCTGAATTTCGAATCGATACCGATTGATCAATCCTGTGGAATTCAATTATTCCCAAAACAATACGTGCAATACCAGAAATTTATAAACGTAAATAAACCATCCAGGTGCTGAAGTGCAAATAGACTAAATTTATCAATTTAAAAGAAAATAATCATTTAATTCACAATTATTCAGTTACATAATAAACAACCGAATGCTGTGATAAGTCCAAAAAGGTAACCATAGATCATTCGAACCACCAGGAAGGTCTTTGCATTGGTCCTCCTATGACAGGAATTACTGCATTATTTTTTCTAATGTATTGATCTGTAGTTCCAACATTTAACAAATACGTATACGAAGTATCGGCAGAGGCTTCAAATTTTCCAAGAACGGTTATATTGGGATTACTGATACAGGTAATATTTCCTTTAATCTGGACAGAAATAGGATCGAATAATTGCTCCCCACCACTGAGTTGTTCATTCATCAATGTATAAAAATTGTAAGAGTCTTTGTTCAGGGAATATTGATGCATGCATAAAACATATGCATATAATGAATCGTCTGCATTATCCAGCGGAATTTCATTGACGTTAAAATCAACAATATTGGAAGTATTCGTGCTAATATTTGAGCCAGTTATAGGAACAGAATTATCCAGGTTTTCCTTTAACCAACAATATGTATTTCCTGAACTGGTATACCGTGGTGAATTGGCAAAACTTTCTATAAGTAGGGTGTCTTTAAATCGAAATTGATTGGTGTAACCGTTGGGTAAATTGATGTCAATATACGTACTAACTCCCTGATTATATATTAAAAAAGGGCCATCACCATCATTCAAATAAAGTGGTATATCGACATTCTTACCGTATATGCTGTCAATACGGTAAATTCCATTCATTATTTGGGGAGATGACTGATATTTAGTTCCATCCGATGCAATAATGGTAAGAGTATAGGAACGTCCAACTAAACCGGACAAATTATTACACGAATACGTGCCATTATTATTTCCTGTCAATACAAAGGTGTTACCCAAGTTATCCATAATACTCAGATTAGCATCCGTAACCGGAACTTCAGACTGATTCGAATTGTATGAGTTCGCCCAGAATAAATTCACATAATTTACATAATTGGTGATCAAACCATCCACAACCAATATTTTTTGTCCACTATCAACTTGTGGATCAAATGATTCAGTACATCCTGTCAGAATAAACCCAGCGTACAGAAATATGACACATATACTTTTAATAAGAGGATATTTCATACTCTTAAAGATATTGAAATAATCAACAAAAATTACGGACAGTAAATATCCATATAATAATAATTCCTTCCTCTTTTTATTTTATCCTTCTACTTAGGTTTTGTCAATAATTCTTTGAAAGAAAACAGGTCCTTAATTTATTAATTACCTGTAAATATGATATTAAAGTAATTATCCCAATACCTATGTTGGGTAATAAAAGAAAGAAATTAAAAATTTCCATTAGGATACTAATCAAATAAGAATCCAAAGCAACCTTTTTAATCAATTTGCATCTAATACACGGTAACCAATTAAAATTAGATTGTATCTTTATTTTTATCATTTTATGAACCTTAAATAATTCTATATTTTAGTGAATCCGAATATGTTCCATATTAAAATTTAACGGATGAAAAATGCAATCAAACGATTTCAAAACAGAATCATTGCCTTTATCATTGGAATTCTTGGATTTTCTGCTGCCTGTGATAAAATAGTGAACCCTGAACCACTAGTGGAATATGGAATTCCCTATGCAACCTTTAAGATTTCAGGAACTGTAGTCAATGATTCCTTGCGTTCGGCAATACCAGGCATTCTGGTCATAATGAATGATACCAGTTTTACCAGTGGAGATTCGTGTCTGACTGACAAAAACGGCGAATTTTCTGTTCAATTGAATGAATTTGCGAGTTCACAGACCTTTGAGGTAAGCTTTAAAGATGTGAATGTCCAAATGAGCGGATATTTTTTATCCAAAGACACCATTGTGACATTTCAAAATCCACAATTTTCACAGACTAATGGATCATGGAACGAAGGTACGGTTTCTGATCATTTTATAATTGCTTTAATACCTAAATATTAATGAATAAAGCGATTCCTTTAAAAAAACAAATTGCCCTTCAACTATTTCAGATTTACAAGCGCAATGCTATAAAAGAGCATTCTTTATGCTATATATTTTGGGAAAGTACCCTTCGATGTAATTTAAGTTGTTTGCATTGCGGAAGCGATTGTAAAAAGGAGGCATCCGTACCTGATATGCCTGTAAAAGAATTTCTTCGCGCAATTGATTCCATCCGGCCCATTGTCAATCCACATAAGACGTTGATTGTATTTACGGGAGGTGAGTCACTATTGAGGAAGGATATTGAAACATGTGGTCGGGAACTGCATAGAAGGGAATTTCCATGGGGTTTGGTCACAAACGGATATCTGCTCACAAAGGAACGCTTAAATTCATTGTTGTCATCAGAAATGAGTTCCATGACAATCAGCCTGGATGGTTTGGAGGACACGCACAATTGGTTAAGAGGTAATCCCAAAAGTTTTCATTATGCCTGGCAGGCCATTGAAATGCTGACCCATGTGGAAGATCTGAAATGGGATGTGGTAACCTGTGTTCATCAAAGAAACTTTCACCAAATTAAAAACCTAAAAGAAAAACTCCTCCAAGCGGGAGTCAAAAACTGGAGAATATTCACTGTTTTTCCGGTCGGCCGTGCAAAACAATATCCAGAACTAAAATTACTGCCAGATCAGTTTAAATCCTTGCTGGAATTTATTAAGGAAACTCGAATTGAAAAGCAGATTCATCTTAATTACGGGTGTGAAGGGTTTCTAGGGTCTTTTGAAGGAGATGTTAGAGATGAATTCTTTTTTTGCAGAGCAGGTATCCAAGTTGCATCTATTCTTGCAGACGGATCCATTACAGGATGTCCAAACCTTCGGGAAAATTTCATTCAGGGAAATATTTATAAGGATGATTTCCGGAAAATATGGGAAGAAAAATATCTTCCCTTTCGAGACAGAACTTGGACAAAAACAGGAGATTGTGCCCAGTGCAAATCTTTTATTTACTGCCAAGGCAACGGTATGCATCTAAGAAATGAAATGACAAATGAATTGCTGCATTGCCACTTGAAAGAAATTATGCAAGCTCACTAAATTATATATCAAACCCTACTCCCAAAAATTTATTCTTCCTTTTAGTCTACCTAAAGTATCAGAAGGAACTTTGCACTAATGTCCAGCAGACTTGTTTCTTATAAGTTCTTATTTACCAAATCAAGTGCGTGTGCAAAATCAAACTGAGTCTTAATTTTAATTTTAGTGTCATGTATTAATTTTCGAACCAAGGCTTTTTTTTCCGGAAAAAGGTGCACCAGAACCCACCGATTTATATGGTGTAACTCAATCCAGGAACTTGAATGAGGTAATTTGATATAATAAACGGGTGAATTTGTAATTAAATGAACGGTAGTTAATTGATTATTTATATTTTCCGTCAGATAAGCATTGTGAATTACCCGATGATATACATACATCGCCATATTACCGTCCAATAATACTTCAGCAAATATCATCACAGAATCTTTCTTCCCTGTTAAAATATCAGATTTTCTTTCAAGGGTCATATTTCGGAACAGCGAATGATTATTTTTAAAATAAACTTCCTTAACACGGGTTTTATCCAGTTTAATGGATCTGTTTTTGCCAGGAGTCAGCCAAATCATTTCGTTTAAAAAACCATTGTAGCGGAGTGTTTTGTTATAGGCTACCTCCCCAGTAAAAAGTGTAACATCAGCATTTCCCCAATCATAATAATACTGTTGTCCAGAAATATTTTCAACTGAAACCAGTAATTCTCCGGTCAATAAAGGCTCAAACAAGGATTTATCCAAACTGTCGCATCTGCAAATATTGGTAATTGGCTGGCAAATAACAGTATGAAACCAAAATACAATGGCAAAAATTAAAAAAAACAACCGTTTCATATTCAATTATTTTACAGATGATTTTATATCAATGTACGCAGATGCACTGATTGGCTTTCCATCGGAAGTGATTCCTTCCACCTGAATAATATACCTTCCAATCTGGTCAGAAGCAAAAAAACTAATCCCATTATTCGAATTCCCATAAGCATTGATATTTGGATTCCAATACAATACGTTTCTGTAATCAGGCAATACAGAAATCTTTGGAACTGAATAATCGGAACCCAAAAATTTTGTAGGAGGAAGGGATGCATCGCTTAAGACAGTTAAACAATTGGGTTCATTTACATGAAGAATTTCTTTCTTTTTTGTAAACACGGAAAGGACACCATCAAAATATAAATCCCCCAATTCACAGGATCTGCTCACACAATCAATATGGCTGATTGGTTCTGATCCCAAAAAGATAATCGAATTTATATCATCCACAAGGATCCCATCCAAAAACACCAAAGGTTGACCTTCAAAATGCCGGTTAAACAGAAAATCAGAAAAACGACATTCGTATTTTCCCTCATTTTTTGTAACACTCAGAAATGGAATAATTTCACGTGCGATATAATCAAAATCAGGCATTGGAACGTAATCTGCCGGATAAAATGTTTGTGTAACTGTTCTGTAAACTATAGGAAATGAAATTTTCTCATTAACCTTCCTTGTTCCCATGGAATCGATTGAATAAAGTTTAGTTTGATAAGCTTTATGTATTTCTGTGATATTTTGACAATTATGAATAAATTCCTTAAGTTCATACGGATTAGTGCAAAAAACCGGAATAAAAGAAGATGTATAGGAAAATTTATTATCAATATGCAAAATTACTTTCTGATTCGGATCACTGGGTACAGTTTTCAAATTAAGAATTTTATTATCATAATACGATTCCAATAAAAACCGAAATATTCCATTGGTATCAGAATACGTATATTTCAAATTAGTCAATGTATCCAGGGCAGATAAAAAAACACGGGTTGATATAATTTTACTACCGTTAGCGGCATCCGAAAGAGAACCCTGTAAAATCTGTCCTTTTGTTTCAGGAAAGTAATCACAAGTGACTTTTGATCGATGGGAAAAATTGCCATTTCGGACCATACTATCCCCGCCTGTCAAACTAGAATGAATAATACCATTTAAAAAACAATCTGTTATGGAAATATTCGGAATGTTTTCAGGAGGTTGTTGAAATACAGAAACGGATAAGTTGGTTATTTCAGAGGTATCCATCCCTGTCAAACGGAGCTGTATGGAAATTTTTTCCCGATTGGTATATGAAGTCTTACCAGGTAATATCTGCATAAATTTACTGTCTTGTAAAGCTGGTTTGGATGAGTTAAGGGAAGATGGACTATTTGAATTGGTTCTCATTAATTTATCCAGATCTTTATCAAATTGATTGGCTATAAAAACTTCACTGGTAAAAAAAGAAGATTCCTTTCCATTGCGCATAAAATTGGTAAAGGACTTCAGTTGATAATATCCTGTACTCAGTGTATCAGGTAAATATATGCTTGAATATCCTGTACCATTTACCAGATCTACCCGAATATTGAATATAACATTGTTATTCTCATTGCATAAACTCAGATACGCAATTTTACTCATGTTAGTAGGCTTTAGTGTGACTTCGTCCACAACATAAACCTTAAAAAAAATATAATCCCCGGCGATATAAATCGAACGATCCGTATGAACAAAAATTTTCTCCGTTTCAGGAATTTCAGTACCCTGAAACGACCTAAGAAATCGACCAAATGCATCATGATTCCCTAAAATCATTATCCATAAAAGGATCATAAAAAATTTAATTGATATCGTATTTTTATTCATGGGTTATTTTCATTTATACATCGGCTAATTCAAAAGAGTAGCCACTTTAAACACGCCTTTCTATTGAATTTTATAACCATTCTTGTTTATTCCATTATAGGGCTATCCTTGCAAACTCAAAATTATTAAAAAACAAAATTATAGGTCAAAATGGGTAACGGACTGCTAACAATATAAATTTTGTACATACTAAATAGCGGTGGAGTACCAAAACCATTTGGTTGAGTCATTTGGTAAAAAGTCGAATAAATGTTTTGTCTACCGTACACATTAATAACCGATAATGTCCAAAATCCTTTGAGTATCTTTTTAATACGTAAATTTTCATCATAGGTAACAGAAATATCCAGACGATTATAATCCGGAAGTCGGTATTTATTTCTGGCTGACCATTGAACCAACTGATATCCGCCAATATTATAGGTATATTCAGGGTAGGTTTCGGGACGCCCGGAAGAATAGGTAAACAATGCAGAGAATCTCCATCTGCGGGTAGCATGATAATTCATATTAATTACCAAATCATTGGGACGATCATTGGTAGAAGGATAAAACGCATTATTGTTGATTTGTTCCTGCAATATAGTGCTGGTGGTTCTTTGCCTTGCCACCGAAAAGGTATAGCTAACCCAACCGGTCAACCTACCTGAATTCTTTTTCACATACAATTCCGCACCACAGTTATAACCTACATCGTCCAAAAGATATTCTTCCAGTCTGGGATTCATTAGTATTTGAGCACCCTGCTCATAATCAATAATGTGATTTAATTTTTTATAATAAAATTCCAGCGATGCTTCATAGGAATCGTTTTTTAAATTCCGAAAATACCCGATTGCATATTGATCACATTGCAAAGGTTTTGTATTGGGATCACAAAGTTTCCAAACATCCTCCGGAGAAACAGCAGCTGAATTTGAAATAAGATTAATAAACTGGTCCATTCTGTTATAGCTGCATTTTATAGAATTTTCATCGTTAAAGGAATACCGAATAGAAACCCTTGGTTCGAGTTTGGGAATCCTTTCAATGACTGCATTGTTTTTATAGATTAACACATTGGTAACACTGGAATTGGATCGTTGTAAATCAGGATTGTAGACATATAAACTATCCGGACCTAAAACCAGATAATCGGTAAAACGCAAACCCAATTCTCCTGTCAGGTGTTTGTTAAATGAAATTTCATCCTGTATATAGGTTGATAATTCAGCTGCCTTTTCTTTTTGAACCTGAACAATATCCACAATTGAATAATTCCCGTAAGGAGTCTGATAACCCGGGTTTAAATGATAGAGTGATCCATCAAATCCTACATTAATGGAATTTATTTCCCCCAAGGACCAATGTAAATTATCCTTGATTTTATAATAATTGATCGAATACGTAATATTTGAAGCATATGCCAACTGAAGAGAATCTCTGGAATCTTTTTGATAATTATATCCACTCCAACCGATAACCAGGGAATTATTGATGTTCTTTGTAAAGGAATGATACCATTTAATAGATGCCAGACTATTGCTATATAAATAATTAACATCTCCATTATACAAAAACCCATCCAGACTATAATATCCAAAAAGAGTGAGTTTATTGTTATCGTTTACATTATACGTCAGCAATCCATTTAGATCATAAAACTGACAGGAGCTGTTCATCAGATCCTGTTGTGGCATATTGGTCAGTAGCCAATCGGAATAGGAAGTACGGCAACTTAACTGAAGGAATAGTTTCTTTTTGAATAGAGGAGTTTCCATGGTAATCCTTGCATCATAAAGTCCAATACCTCCTTTGACTCGGAATTCCTTGGTCGTATCACTGCCTAATTCAATATTCATAATGGATGAAATACGTTCACCGTATTGGGCAGGAATTCCTCCTTTTAACAAATTAACATTTAAAATATTATCTGGATTAATGGCAGAAGTAAGTCCAAATACATGAGATGAATTAAATATTGGTATATCCTGAATTAAAATTAAATTCTGGTCAGTAGTCCCCCCTCTTACATTAAATCCAGCACCAAAATCACCGACAGATTGCACTCCAGGCAACAGTGTCAGACTCTTTAAGACATCCTTTTCTCCCAAAGACGTAGGCAGTTCTTTAATGGTTTTTGCATTCATCTGAATGACACTCATCTGAGTCCTCAAAACATTTCCTTCGTCCTTGTCTGCTGAAATGACTATTTCCTGAAGGTGTATGGATTTTTCGAATAAATCAAAACTTACAGAACCATTGCTAACCAACTTGATCTTTTTTATATCATCCTCATAACCAAAATATTTAAGCGACACTTCATATTCTCCGACTGGTAAAACCAAAGTAAATGCGCCCTCTTTATTGGTATTCACGGCTATATGAAGCTTTTCTATATTCAATATCGCCCCAACCAACGGTTCACCTGTCTTACCATCAAGGATTTTACCTGAAAAATTTGCTTTTGCATATTTCCCGAATTCATGAATATTACCAACAATGTAAAAGGATGAATTGGTCTTATCGGTTTTGTAAACCTCAGATTCGGTAGGAACCAACACATAAGAAGTCTCACCCATGCGTAAAAAACTATAACCGGTAAGTCTTTTTATACGAACAAGACATTCCTGTATAGGCAAATCAGCTAAAGCAACCGGAAATCTTTTCCCCGTAAACCAATCAGGATTATAATAGAATTTAACCTTACCGTTACTTTCCAATTTATAAAGCAACTGATTTATGGTACAATACTCCAATGAATCTTTGCCAGTCGTACTTTTGGATTGTCCAAATAAGGCAGCAGTCATTAAAATACAGAACAAAAACACAAATACCTTCCGGTAATTAACTCGTTCTATCATTATTTATATTCTAGAATGAAATAACATGAAATTAAAAAAGAACTACCTTTTAAAATTATTTCAATCAACAAGAAAGAGTAAGTAAATCTAGGCGTTTATAATCCATTGAAACAAATATGACGTATTTTTTTTAATAATCAAAGGAAGTTTTTGGATTAAATAAACATATGCTTTCACCTAAAATCAACACATTTCACCAAAACACCTTCTGATAAATCAAAAGCATTGAACACATTGATTTTATGAATCCATTTCCCATAATTCTGCAATCATATATCTATTTAATTGTAATTAAATAATTTAATCAATTAAATTCACAATTATAATAGGATTATTTAACTAAAATTTTACAACCGTATTCCATCCTTTTTGTAATTTCAAAAAATGATACCCATTTAAGGTTATAAATCTATACGTTCTATCAAAAAGTTCAGCATGCTGGAAAATATTCAGATTGATTCAGTAATAGGTGATCTAGAAATGGAGATCATTAAGATGGATGCATCTGAAAAATTAGAAAAAGTCTATGAAGTGTTTGAATGCAATAATAAAATACCGGGAATCATTCTTACAAAAAATAATATTTATTTCAGGGTCCTAAGCAAATCAAGGTTTTACAAAGTAATGAGCAAACAATTTATGTTTGATGTCTTTGCCAAAAGACCCGCATATTTTTTCTTTGATGAGAATAAATCAGAACAGCAATTAGTACTCAAAAGTCATATCCCTATATTGGTAGCTTCGACCATAGCATTGCAACGCGATAATCTCACACGCTTTGAACCCATTTTGGTTGAATTTGGACAAAATGACTATAAATTATTGGATTATTTTTCCTTGCTTCATGCCGAAAATCAAGTACATACATTAACAGCAACCTTATTGAAAGAATCCAATGAATTCAAGAATGAAGTATTGCGGATAGTGGCCCATGACTTGAAAAACCCTATTGGGAATATCATGGGCAGTGCCAGTATCATTTGCAATAATGCAAATGATGTTGCCAAGATTAAAAAATTCGGAAAAATCATTTATGATTCCTCCAATATCATGAATAATCTGGTGGATGATTTTTTAAATGCCGCACTTCATGACGCTACAAAATTGGAAATGAAATTCTCTGAATTTAATTTGACAGAATTAATTTCGGAAATACTTCACCTATTTCAATTTCCTCTCAGTCTTAAAAAACAAACAGTTCAATTTGAAGTGAATCGACCAATCCTGGTTCATTCAGATAAAAATAAAGTACAGGAAATTATAGAAAACTTGATATCCAACAGCATAAAATATTCTCCCAAAGAAAAACAAATCGTTATAGAATTAAAGCAGAATAATCAATCTATCCTCATTGAAGTAAGGGATGAAGGACCTGGATTAACACAAGAGGATAAGTTAAAAATTTTCGGAAAATTTCAGAAATTGAGTGCTAAACCGACCGGAAAAGAATCATCAACAGGGTTAGGTCTATATATCACAAAAAAGTTGACAGAAAACCTAAATGGTAAAATTTGGGTAGAATCCGAATTTGGTGTAGGTAGTTCATTTTTTATTGAATTACCCCTTAAACAGTTAGAATATACTGGTTAGAACTGAAAAATCAAAAGAAGGTAAATTCTAAGTCAGTCAAAAATGAATCAGTGGTTGCATTCCTTCCAGTCATCGAAATAACAAACCAATTCAGGAAAACGGAGTCTGATTACTATTTCTAGTACAAATCTTGCATGGATGTATTGGAATTATTTACCATGCCACCTGCTAAATAATTAAAAAACAAACCTCTAGGAAGACACGAGGTTTGTACGATATAATTTTATTACCAATGAGATGACATTATATGTATTGTTAATGAATAAATTAACAATATTCATCAACAATACTGTTGATAAAACCTCCCTAAAAGACTTTGCGGTTTATATATCTTTGCTAAAATTTCTTCTATGACAGCAGCAAACTACTCGGAAGATACCATTCAAACTCTGGAATGGCAAGAACATATTCGTCGACGTCCAGGGATGTACATTGGAAAATTAGGAGACGGTACCTCTCCGGATGATGGAATATATATTCTTATTAAAGAAGTTATCGACAACTCCATTGATGAATTTATGATGGGGTTTGGTAAAAATATTGAAATTACCATTACGGATCATTTGGTCAGGATCAGGGATCATGGCAGGGGTATTCCATTGGGAAAATTGGTCGATGTCGCTTCGAAAATGAACACGGGAGCCAAATACGATGGTAAGGTTTTTCAAAAATCAGTAGGTTTGAACGGTGTTGGTATCAAAGCTGTTAATGCCCTATCCTCACAATTTATCATTCAAAGTTTCAGGGACAATCGGACAAGGATTGTGGAATTTTCTGAAGGTAATATAATCAAGGAGCATCCGGAAGAGTCAACTGATAAACCCAACGGTACTTTAGTTCAGTTTCAGGCAGATGAAACAGTTTTTGGGAAATACCATTTCATGCTGGAATATATTGAAAGAATGTGTCGCAACTATGTATTTTTGAATACTGGTTTGACTATTCATTTCAATGGTATTCAGTTCTTTTCAAAAAACGGACTCTTGGATTTATTAAATGAAAACATGAGCTCGCCCGGAATTTACCCGATTATTCATTTAAAAGGAGAAGATATAGAACTGGCAATTTGTCATGGAAGCCAATATGGAGAAGAATATTACTCTTTTGTAAACGGTCAGTTTACTTCACAGGGTGGAACACATTTAGCCGCTTACAGGGAAGCTTATGTTAAGGTTATCCGGGAATTTTTTAAAAAGGAATATGATCCCTCCGATATACGAACATCCCTAGTGACCGCTATCAGTATTAAAGTGCAGGATCCTGTTTTTGAATCCCAGACTAAAACAAAACTTGGATCGAAAGACACTGGCCCCGATGGTCCATCTGTCAAAAATTTTATTACGGACTTCTTAAAAAAAGAATTGGATAATTTTCTCCACCGTAATCCGGATACAGCAGAAGCTTTGTTTCAAAAGATAATTGAATCTGAAAAAGAGCGTAAAGCTATGGCCGGTATCAAAAGTCTGGCCCGCGAAAGAGCCAAAAAAGTTTCCCTGCATAACCGTAAACTTCGTGATTGCCGAATTCATTTCAATTCAACGGATGAAAGAAGACTGGAAACGACTCTGTTTATAACGGAAGGAGATTCTGCCAGTGGTTCCATTACTAAATCCCGTGATGTAAATACCCAGGCTGTTTTCAGCCTGAAAGGAAAACCTTTGAATACCTATGGAGAAGCCAAGAAGGTTGTATATGAAAATGAAGAATTCAACCTCTTGCAGTCAGCCCTGGATATTGAAGACGGGCTGGAATCCCTTAGATACAATCAGGTTGTTATTGCAACCGATGCTGATGTGGATGGAATGCATATTCGGTTATTGCTAATTACATTCTTTTTGCAGTTTTTCCCGGATCTGATCAAAAATGGCCATCTGTACATCCTTCAAACACCATTATTTCGAGTTCGCAATAAGAAAAAAACCAGCTATTGCTATAATGATATTGAGAAATCACAAGCCATAAAAGAATTGGGTCCTAATCCGGAGATTACACGATTCAAAGGACTTGGTGAGATTTCTCCTGATGAATTTAAACACTTCATTAACGCTTCTATCCGATTGGAACCTGTAACGCTGCGCAAAGCAGATAATGTTTCGGAACTGCTGGAGTTTTATATGGGTAAGAATACTCCTGAAAGACAGGATTTCATCATTGACAACCTCCGTATTGAAGAAGATGTGGTTGAAGAAGAATTTGTCTAATTATTAACCGTTTTCCGGAAGTTACTCTGGAAAATAACAAATTAAAATGAATAACGATAACATAGAGGAAACAGGTCTAAACGACAAAGCATTGAATGAGGATGGTTCTGTTTCTGAAGATCTGCACAATGAGGAAATGCATAAGGTCATGCCCCTGACCGGTATGTATAAGGACTGGTTCCTTGATTATGCTTCCTATGTCATCCTGGAAAGAGCAGTTCCCCACCTGCACGATGGATTAAAACCAGTACAACGAAGAATATTGCATTCCATGCGCCGAATGGATGATGGGCGATACAATAAAGTAGCCAATATCATTGGACATACGATGCAATTTCATCCACACGGGGATGCCTCCATTGGGGATGCCCTTGTGCAATTGGGCCAAAAAGATTTACTGATAGACTGCCAGGGAAATTGGGGAAATATTTTAACAGGAGATGATGCGGCGAGCTCCCCGTTACATTGAGGCCAGACTTTCGCGGTTTGCACTGGAGGTTGCTTTCAATCCGAAAACAACCGAATGGATGTTAAGTTATGACGGACGCAATAAAGAACCTGTGACTTTACCCGTTAAATTCCCTCTATTGCTGGCACAGGGAGTGGAAGGTATAGCTGTTGGATTAGCATCCAAAGTACTTCCACACAATTTTATCGAATTGATTGATGCCTCCATATCCTATTTGAAAAAGGAACCCTTTGAATTATTTCCGGATTTTCCCACAGGAGGTCTGATTGACGTTTCCCGATACAACGATGGATTACGCGGCGGTTCTGTTCGTGTTCGTGCCAAGATCTCCAAACAAGAGAGAAAAGCCTTGATAATTACCGAAATACCCTATGGCAGATCCACGACTTCGTTGATTGAAAGTATCCTGAAAGCAAATGAAAAGGAAAAGATTAAAATCCGAAAGGTTGATGATAATACTTCTGCCAATGTTGAAATTGTTGTGCATCTTGCCCCTGGAGTAGATCCGGATAAAACCATCGATGCCTTATATGCTTTTACCGATTGTGAAATTTCCATTTCTCCGAATTCTTGTGTCATTGAAGCAGATAAACCCCGCTTTTTGGGTGTCAATGAAATGCTACGAATTTCCACTGACAATACGCTTCGACTTTTAAAACTGGAATTGGAAATCAGGCTCCAGGAACTGGAAGAAGAATGGCATTTATCCTCATTGGAAAAAATATTTTTTGAACAAAAAATTTACCGGATACTGGAAAAAGATACAGAAAGCTGGGAAACAACTATTGATGCCATCGAAATAGGATTTAATCCTTACCGCAAGCTATTTCGGCGTGAAATTACTCGGGATGATATTTTGAAACTGACTGAAAAACCGGTTAGGAAAATCTCCAAATTCGATATTAAAAAAGCAGATGAGCAAATTAAGTCTATTGAAGATGAGATGCTCAGGGTAAAGCTGAATATAGAAGGTATTGTTAAATATACCATTGCATACTTCCAAAATATAAAGAAAAAATTTGGAGCCGGCAGGGAGCGAAAAACGGAAATCCGAAGCTTTAATGTTATTCAAGCTTCCCAGGTAGTAATTGCCAATGAAAAACTTTATGTAAACTGGCAGGAAGGTTTTATAGGGTATGGACTTAAGAAAGACACTTATCTCTGCGATTGTTCAGATATGGATGACATCATCGTCTTTCGGAAAGATGGAACCTATCTGATCACCAAAGTTCCCGAAAAAGCTTTTATGGGAAAAGATTTATTGCATGTGAATGTTTTTCGCAAAAACGACAATCGAACAATTTACAACATCATTTACCGTGATGGTAAAAACGGTCCCATCATGATAAAACGTTGTGCCATTACCGGTATAACACGGGACAAAGAATATTCGATAACAAAAGGGGCATCGGATTCTCAACTATTATATTTCACTGCCAATCCCAATGGAGAGGCTGAAATAGTACGAATTACCCTCCGACCACGTCCCAGACTAAAAAATCTGATTCTGGATCAGGATTTTGGACAAGTTGCCATAAAAGGCAGGGATGCACAGGGCAATATTCTGACTCGTTATGCGATTCATAAAATTATTTTAAAGGAAAAGGGAGTCTCAACTTTAGGTGGTCAAAAAATCTGGTTTGATGAGACAGTAAATCGTCTGAATGTGGATGGCAAAGGTAAATTTCTTGGTGAATTCAGAAATGGTGACAGAATTTTGGAAGTGACCAAAGGAGGTTATTATCGATTGAATCAATATGACCTGACTGCACATTTTGAAGATGACCTGCTTTTATTGGAAAAATTCCGATCCAATAAAGTTTTTACGGCAATTTATTATGAAAAGGAGCAGAAATCCTATTATTTAAAACGCTTTGTCTTTGACCCAACTGTGAACCTTACCTGTTTTACAGTTGAAAATGAAGGAACATCATTAATTTGCATCAGTACACATCAATTCTGCCGTTTTGAAATACGGTATGGAGGTCCCCATAAAACCAGACCAACCGATATTATTGAGGCTGACTCTTTCATTGCTGTCAAAGGTCTTAAAGCCAAAGGCAAAAGACTCACAACCTATCAGGTTGCACAAATTCAGGAACTGGAACCATTGCAACAGGATGAGCCGGAAGTGGAAAATGAGGTAATCGATGATACGGGAAATGGTCAGGAACCAGAAGATAATACGGAAGAAGGCACTCAATTAACCTTAGATATTTAACTAGTTATTCATGTTGATCTATTGATCGGCTTTATGGGAAGCGGAAAATCAACTGTAGGAAGGCAGTTGGCTTCCATTTTGCATTTTCGGTTCGTAGATATGGACCATGAACTTGAAACCAGGCACGGAATGGAAGTTAACCAGATTTTTTCTCAATTTGGGGAACCATATTTCCGGGAATTAGAACATAATCTCCTGTCGGAGATTTCTCAACAAACTGATACTGTGATTTCAACCGGAGGTGGAACACCTTGTTTCTATGATAACATGAATATTATGTTACAATCAGGAGCGACTGTCTATCTAAAAGCAAATCCTTCCCTACTGTATAACCGATTGAGCTTTTCCAAAGGAAAACGTCCATTAATTGCCGGTAAGACAGAATGTGAACTAATGGATTATATAAACCAATCCCTTGCCAAAAGGGAACCATTTTACAGCAAGGCTGCTTATACAATTAATGCCTTAAATATTCAGGCACCTGATATCTTTCCGCCTTGGGATTGAATGACAAATGAATTTACTGAAGTCAGATTGTCTACCAATCACATAACTGCATTTTGATTCTATTCCTTGACATATCTATTTTAAAAATACTCAATGGTTCAAAACTTTCCTATAAAGTTCCAAATATGGTTTGGATTACCTATTTCTTTGGTAGGTAAGAAAATCAAATGCAAATGGATGTTGATTGTCTGCCAGAATGGCATTCCTCTTCGACCAGAATCCATTGATCCTGATTCAATACCGGGAAAAAGGTGTCCCCATCAAAACTGGCATGGACTCGGGTATATTGGATTTTATTCACGAATGGGAGAAATTGCTGATAAATTGATGCACCCCCAATGATAAAATTTTCTTTGTCATCTTCACAAAATAAGATGGCTTCCTCAACAGAGGAAACTAAAAGACAACCTTCCAATAAATTAGTTTTATGGGAAAGAACAATATGCCTGCGTCGTGGAAGTGGTCTTTTGGGCAGGGATAAATATGTATTCATTCCCATTATAATGGTATGATCTTCCGTCAACCTTTTAAAACGTTTCAAATCATCCGGCAAGTGCCACAAAAGCCGATTTTCTTTACCAATGGCTCCATTGTCAGAAACTGCCACAATTATGGTTAATTGCTTCATTTAAACTGATATATCTCCTTTAATATGGGGATGTGAATTGTAGTTTTCCAATGAAAAATCTTCGTATTTAAAATCGAAAATGGATTGAACCTGTGGATTCAACTTTAATTTTGGCAAGGCCAAAGGTTCCCGGGTCAATTGCAGGATCACCTGTTCAACATGATTCAGGTAAATATGAGCATCCCCCAATGTAATAATCAATTCTCCTGGTTTTAAACCGGTCACCTGTGCCATCATATGTAACAGAAAGGCATAGGAGGCTATATTAAATGGTACGCCGAGAAAAATATCAGCACTTCGTTGGTACATCTGGCAGGATAACCTTCCATCGGCTACATAAAATTGAAATAATATGTGGCATGGTGGAAGAGCCATATTATCCAGTTCACCTACATTCCATGCGCTAACAATATGTCTTCTTGAATCCGGATCTTTTTTGATAGATTCGATTACTTTGGAAATCTGGTCGATATGCTGACCATTGGTTGTTGGCCAAGATCTCCACTGATACCCATACACTGGTCCTAAATTACCCTTATCATCAGCCCATTCATCCCAAATGGTCACTCCATTATCCTTTAAATATTGAATATTGGTAGATCCTTGTAGAAACCACAGTAATTCATGCAAAATGGATTTAGTATGTAACTTCTTGGTTGTAAGCAATGGAAAACCTTTCGCAAGATCAAACCGCATTTGATACCCAAAGACACTGATGGTACCTGTACCCGTTCTGTCTGGCTTTTTAACACCTTTTGCCAAAACATGATCCAAAAGATTTAAATATTGTTTCATACCCTAAATTTTATAATGCGTAATAGTTTTTCATTTTGATGGTTCGTATACCACTGACATCATTGTCAACAGTTGCATATCCCTTTTTTACATTCCATTATTTCCTTGCATTCCGGAAATAGTAACCAAGGAGTGTTAAATAATGCTACTTCAAGTTTCTATGATTAATCACAAAGATAGAAATAATTAAAATCATTCTCGATTTCTTAAAAAAATGAAATGTTGACCTCATCCAATAATTCATGCCAGAATCTGACTAGGAAAAATGTGCCGGAATAAACGGATCCCAATTGCTCCTGTTTTCCGCGGTATTTTGCAACACCCTCTGAATCCCTCGTAAATACTAGATTATTTTTTAATTTTGGGTGTTGCAAAATTTAAAAAATGTTCATAAGAAAATTGCCTAATAGGTCCGGAAGCTTCTCAATTCAAGTAATTCAGAAGGTTCGAGGTAATTATAAAGTGATAAAAACGATCGGTTCTGCTACTACACAGCAGGAAATTGAACAATTAGAAAGTCAAGCTCGAGAAGAGATAGAAAAGCTAACCGCTCAGCCTAAATTGTTTTTAGGCCCGAGTGATACAGCAATAGATCAAGCATTTGCCATACTGAATAACGCCAATATCCGAACCCTTGGACCAGAAATTACTTTTGGAAAGATTTATGATTATATCGGGTTTTCAGCAATCAAGGAAGAACTTTTCCGTCATTTGGTCATTGCTCGTTTGGCTTATCCTTTGAGCAAACTCAAAACCATCGATTATTTATATAGATATCAGGGTGTAAGTCTTGATATTGATGCCATTTACCGCTTTTTAGACAAGCTAAATAGTAAACTTAAACCAGAGGTGGAACAAATTGCATTTGCTCATACAAAAAGGCTTTTGAAAGGCGAAATCAGTGTAGTATTTTACGATATGACCACTTTGTATTTTGAGGCTAGCGATGAAGATGATCTTCGAAAAACGGGATTTAGCAAAGATGGCAAACATCAATGTCCACAAATTTTTATCGGGTTACTGGTTGGGCTTGGAGGATATGCTATTGGATATGATATTTTCGAAGGCAATACGTACGAAGGACATACACTCATTCCTTTCCTTGAAAAAATCAGTGCCAAATTTAAATTGAACAAGCCTGTTGTAATTGCTGATTCAGGACTTCTGTCCACAGAGAATATTAAAGCATTAGAAGCCAATGATTATGAATATATCCTGGGTGCTAGAATAAAGAATGAATCTTCGACATTAAAAACACAGATCTTATCCACTGAATTTACAGATGGGAGTACAAAAAGTTATTCAAAATCGAAAGGAACCAGACTGATCGTAAGCTATTCCAATACCCGAGCAACAAAAGATGGCTACAATCGAAAACGAGGCCTAACCAGACTGGAAAAACAAGTTAACCGAGGCAGGCTTACCAAAGCAAATATCAATAACAAGGGTTACAATAAATATCTGAAACTAACTGGAGATGTTACCATTGAAATCGATTATGAAAAATACAATGATGATCAAAAATGGGATGGGTTGAAAGGATACATTACAAATACCAAATTATCAGAAAACGAAATAGTTGAAAATTATAAAAATCTATGGCATATTGAAAAGGCTTTTAGAATGTCCAAAACAGACCTTCGAATCAGACCGATTTACCACCGATTGGAAAGGAGAATAGAAGCGCATATATGTATTGCATTTACTGCATATTGTGTTTATAAAGAGCTGGAACGTGTTCTATACCAGGAAAAATCAACATTATCACTAAAAAAGGCTGCTGAAATTACGCACAATATGTATCAAATCACATATACTTTACCTGAATCCAAACAAACAAAATCCAGATTGCTAAATATGGATGAAGAACAAGCGGAACTATACCAAATTATCAATAAAAATTTCTAGGGTGTTGCAACGCTGAAAACAGGAGGTTTTAAGTCAAAAGGGAGGTTCTTTGAATAGTGTACAGGCTGGTGGATTAGAATCCGGCATGTATATTTTATTTGTGCAATTTAACGATGGTACAAACCAAGAATTTAAAGTATTGAAACATTAATTCAATTGATTTTCTTTCTAAAGGAAGGTGTCTCAATTTTTGAGGCACCTTTTTTTTATCCATCATACCGATCTATTGAATGATTGAAATGTGGACTTTATCGGTCTACAGTTATGGCAAATTTTTCCATATATTATTTGAGAAAGCTTAATATGTTATTCTCAAATCACATTATATCGATAGATTTTTCTTACGGTAAAATCGAATTATCCATAAATTGTTGAAGAATAAAAATCAATTCAAACATTTACGTTAATATAATTGCTTTTATATTAAATTACTGACATTTAACTTCTGTAAATAGTTTAAATTGTCCTTTAAAAAAAGTAAAAGTTCAGTTGAATCAGAAAAATACTTTAATTTAAATATTAGATTATTAAATACATATTAGTTTATATTTAAAATTTTTATCTTCAATTAACATGATCTGCCATTCATATTTTATTATTTGTTAATTAAGAGGTTAAGAGGGATAAAGTATCATTTGAATTTTATCCGAACAATAATGATGATCAATCCAATATACCTTCATGTAACATATTTAATAATCAAGTAACATAATTTCTAGCCGGTTAGAATAGTACATAAAATGTAACATTGTTTATTGCTCTTGTAACACCAGTAGGCAATGTGGCTAAATATGTAATATATATTTACTCACTTTTTGATCTTAAAAATAGTGTATTCAAAGTCAGTCATTCTTTAATAAATCAGTGATCTAAAATATGTAGTCCAAAATTTAATAATTTATTTAATACCTATTACTTATGAAAAAGGATAATAAATGTCGATTTGGGTAGATGAGTTTTTAGTAATTCATCAAAAAATTCACTTTCTAACAGTTGATTTATTTAAAATCAATTTTTTAATGTTCAATTTCTAACTAAATCATTCACTAAATGAAACAACTACTATTAAGAATTAATCAAAAAATTCTTGCAATTATGCTTTTGGGTATAATTTTTTCCCTCGTACCTTTCAATTTGAATGCACAACAAATTGCAGTTAAAGGTATAGTTAAGGATAAATCGAATGGAGAAGTAATTCCATTTGTAGCTATTGCAGTTAAAGGTACAAATACAGGTACAATTTCAAATGAAAAGGGTGAATTTGAGATAACAGTTCCTTCACCTTCTTCCGAATTGATAATTTCTGTAATTGGTTATCAGAATCAAACTGTTCCTATTAACGGTCAGGCATTGCTTACTATTACATTGGATCCTTCGAATGAAACTTTAAATGAAATTGTTGTTACTGGTTATCAAACCCAGAAAAAAGCGGATTTGGTTGGAGCTGTGTCAGTGGTCAATGTTAAAGACATGTTAAGTGTTCCAAATAGCAATGCACTTCAATCTTTGCAAGGATTGGTTGCTGGACTTACTTTATCTGAAGATGGAACGCCCAGTGGTGCTAATACAGTTTTGACAATACGCGGATTGTCTTCTATAAATGGTAATGTCGATCCATTATTTATTATCGATGGTGTTCCTACTTCAGCTGGAAACATGTACGAGCTAAATCCAGGAGATATTGAATCGATGCAAGTATTAAAAGATGCATCTTCTGCCTCCATATATGGATGTAGGGCTACTGGTGGGGTTGTAATTATAACTACAAAGAAAGCAATAAAGGGAGAAAATAAAGTGACCTTTGATGCACGAACAACCTATTCATTTTATACAACAAAAACACCCATGCTGAACGCACAACAGTTTGGGCAGGCTCAATGGCAAGCAGAAGCAAATGATTTGATGTTCTATGGAGGTTTACCATCACCAACCATGAATCATTATCTTTCCTACAACTATGATTGGACCATGAAAAATGGTGTACCAACATTACAAGCTATTACATTACCGGAATATTTGGATACCACTGCAATTGCAATAAATTCTGGACCCAATACCATGAAAATTGCTAATACCAATTGGTTTAATGCTATTTCACAAATTGGGGTGCAACAGAATTATAATCTTGAAGTTGCTCATGGAGGAGAAAATGGAAATTCATTGTTCTCTATAGCATATACAGATAACAAAGGAATTATCATTACAACTGAATTTCAGCGTTATACAGCTAGATTGAATTCTGATTTTCATAAATTTAATGATAAGCTTGTAGTTGGTGAAAACATGACTGTTGCCCTTACTTCTCAAGTAAATCCATCTGCACCAATTGATTTGGCTTTTCAGGCCTTGCCAATTGTTCCGATTCATACGGTGGATGGAGTTGGTTGGGGTGGTCCTTATGGTGGCATGAATGACCGTGATAATCCTGTTCGAGAACTAGAAATGAGTACTCAAAATACCTATTACAATTACCGGTTATTTGGAAATGTGTTTGCCGATATTGAACCGATTCATAATTTGCATATAAAAACCAGTTTGGGAATGGATTATGAAAATATTTACAACCATGTCATGACTCCAGCTTGGCAGGCAGGATTTTTAAAAGTTCCTTACAGTATGGTAGTTGATAATCAAGGTCATAATGTAAAATTGACTTGGACAAATACCTTAAATTATAAATTGGAATTTAAAAATAGTGTATTGGATGCTGTAATTGGCACGGAATATAACAGCGAAAACGATGTTAATTTTGACGGACAAAACCAGGGTTATCTTTCAACCTCTCCGAGTTATATGACATTAGGAACGGGTACTGGACCAGCCGAAGTTGGAGGAGGTGGTGCAGAATACCTTCTAATGTCGTATTTTGGAAAAGCAAATTATGTTTTTGCAGACAAGTACTTAGCTTCTATTACCGTACGTGAAGATGGATCTTCCCGCTTTGGAGCAAATGACCGTTTTGGAACTTTTCCAGCATTTAATTTAGGGTGGAAAATTGGTAAGGAAGATTTTATAAAGAATAATTTCAAATTTATTTCAGATCTTAAATTACGCTATGGATGGGGTAAAACTGGTAACCAGTCTTTTAATTCAATGACTGCTAACCAAACTTTATATAATTCCAGTTATGCAGGAGGTAATCCAACATGGGGTGCTCCTAACAGTACAGCCTATAATATCTCCGGTGGTTCATCAGGTTCCGCATTGCCTTCAGGTTATTTAATCGCTCAAATCGGAAATCCGAATCTAAAATGGGAGGCTACTACCCAAAATAACTATGGGATAGATTTTGGTCTTTTTGAAGAACAGATTTATGGCTCCTTGGATTTTTACGATAAGTCAACAACCGGTATGTTGGTAAATCCACCTTGGCTTGGTGCAATCGGTGAAGGTGGTTCAGAATGGTTTAACGGAGCATCCATGGACAACAAAGGTTTTGAAGCTATAGTTGGATATCGTGGAAAAATTGGAAAATTTTCCTATGATTTTACAGGCAATATTTCCACCAATCGGAATAAAATTATATCACTTCCTGAAGCTGTTGTTAATGCATATGGAGGAAATGGAACCACTGATAATATTTTAGGACATCCTTGGGGTTCCAAGTATGGCTATGTAGCAGATGGACTATTTACTACACAAGACCAAGTGAACAATTCAGCTAATCAGGTTGGAAAAGGTTTGGGGCGTATACGGTATAAAGATCTGGATGGAGATGGAAATATAACAACCAATGACCAAACCTGGATTTACAATCCCAATCCGGACTTCACGTATGGGTTCAATATCAGTTGTTCTTATGCCGGTTTTGATTTAAGCATGGCATTCCAAGGTGTTGGTCATGTAGATGACAATGTTCAGACTGTAAAAGAATATACTGATTTTTGGTGTGTCTCTGAAACTGGTTCAAACAAAGGATCACGATTGTTGAATGCATGGACACCAACGAATTCGAAATCCACTATTCCTGCATTAACAGGCAATAATACCAATGCAGAAGATCGGTTTTCAACGTATTATGTTGAAAATGGTGCTTATTTAAAAATGCGAAACTTCCAGATTGGGTACACAATTCCCAAATCATTTACGGAAAAATTTCAGATCAATAGTTTAAGACTGTATGTTAGCGGACAGAATTTATTTACTATTAAAAGTTCTGCATTTACTGGTCAAGATCCTGAATTTCCTGGCGAATCGTATCCACTGCCTTTAGCACTTACTGGTGGTATTAAATTAACTTTTTAATTTGTTCACTTAATTATTCTAAAATTCCATAACATGAGAAATATATTCATATTATTTATCATAACAATGCTTGCACTTGTTTCCTGTGGCAAGGAAAGTTTGAATGTGCAAGCCATTGGATCCTTAACATCGGCGGAAGTATCCAATGAAAATCCTGATTCATTATGCAATGCTGCTTATGCTTCCCTTGGGAACGATCATTATGATTCACCCTTTAGTCTTTGGCCGTACGGAAATGTAAGGGCAGGAGATGCCTATAAAGGGGGACGGGATAATTCCGACATTGGTGACTTTTATAGTTTGGAAACATTTGTAAGCAATAATGTAAATTTTGGCGAATACGATAGATTATGGTATTCCTTTTATATTGCCATTCAACGAGCTAATGCTGCACTTTTGGTACTGGATAATACAACTACCAGTAAATTTCCATTAAAACTTGAACGTCAGGCTGAAATGCGTTTTTTACGGGCACATAATTACTTTCAATTAAAGATTTTATGGAAATTTGTACCTTATTTGACGGAATCCGTAACGGGTGCAAATATTGCAAATGTTTCCAATGTGGCATTATCGAATGATTCTTTATGGGCTAAGATCGCTGAAGATTTTCAATTTGCGACCAATAATCTTCCAGCTGTTCAGACGGATTTAGGACGTCCAACCAAATGGGCTGCAATGGCTTATCTTGCCAAAACCTATCTGTATAAGGCTTATCATCAGGATAATACTTATAATTCATTGGATGCCCATGCCATTACATCCATTAATGCGTCTGAAATGAATAAGGTAATTACTTTGACTGATTCCATCATCAATAGTGGTCAATATGCCTTGCAACCGGATTTTGGTTATAATTTTATGGAAGGACAATATGAAAATGGCATTGAATCACTCTTTTCAATTCAATATACTTCCGATGCTGCTGGCATTCAATTTGGTAGACTTAATTTTGGAGATTTGTTGTCACCGCCTATGTATGTCGGTTGTTGTGATTTTCAAAAACCAACATGGGATTTAGCAAATGCATATAAGACAGATGCAAATGGATTGCCAGAATTTACCAGCTACAATTCGGCTCCACTCAGTGCAAGCAATGCCGTGGATCCACGTTTGGATCATACCATTGCAATCCCAACTCATATGTGGAAATACGAACAGAATGCTATTTTTGAAGACAGTTGGGCAAGAACTCCTTCATTATATGGTAATTTTAATTCCTTAAAGGAAAATGTTCAATTGGGTCAGTATATTAATATGAGTCCATTTTATCCAAATGCTAAAAATAGAATTGTAATTCGGTATGCTGATGTATTGTTATGGAAAGCTGAAGCATTGATTCAGACAAACCAAGCAAGCCAGGCTCTTCCAATTATTAATCAAATTCGGACACGAGCTGCCAGCAGTACAGCTATGTTAATGTTTCAAAGTTCTGGCACATATGAATCTACTTATAATATGAGTAATTATGTAGATGGTGTAAATTGTAATTGGAATTCTACTGTAACCACACCCTATGGTGTAACTGAATCCTATGCTATGCAAGCTTTGCAATGGGAAAGAAGGTTAGAATTTGCTGAAGAAGGATCAAGGTTCTTTGATTTAGTTCGTTGGGGAATTGCATCACCTTATTTAAATGCATTCTTTGCTTCCGAACAAAATGTATTCTCTTGGTTAAGCGTTGGTAAATTTACACCAAACCGTGATGAATATCTTCCTATACCCTATAATCAAATTAATTTTAGCCATGATGTTTACAAGCAAAATGTTGGTTATTAAATTGGAGAATTTTTTTAGGAAGTAATTAATTAAAAAATACTTAAAATTAAGAAACATGAAGATTTTTTATAAAACATTCATATTTATGGCACTTATTGCTACAAGTCTAATAAGTTGTCAGAAAAGCGAATTTGGCCCTATTACTCCAACCAAGGTACCTTCGGTAACGAATTTAGCCTATACACTTCAGGGAACAGGAGATACGGTTTTGTTAAGTTGGACATTACCTTCTGGTTTTGATTCACTGAGTGTCTCAATAATGAGTGGCACAAATACGTATAATTTACCTTTGAATTCAACTTCGTTTAAATGGGGGATTGTCAATACAAATCAAGCTTATAGCTTTACTGTTAAAGTTGCCAATACAAAAGGTGACATTTCTCTTGGTAACACCATTCATTTATTACGAAAAGGAGCTTATCCGATGTCTAATTTTTCAGCTCAGCAAACATTTCAAGGTGTATTACTTACTTGGAGCCGAACAGATTCTGTTAACAAAATCGTGTTTCAATTTGGTTCTTATGGAACATATACAAAAAATCCAAGTAGTGCATCTGATACATTATTATTAATTCCAGATGTACCTTTTGGAACGTATAAAATTTCTGCTGTAACCTATGGAACAAATAGTACATTATCTTCGAATACAGTATATTGTACTATCAAAGTAGGAGCCATAAAAATCGGATTTTTAGGGGAATTTGCTGATTCATTGACCATGCTTTCACAAGGAGATGGTGAAGTTACAAAAGCAGCCAAATGGTTATTTTCAACCTATCCGAATTTGTCAAGTTACATTTCATTTGCAATGATTAATAATGGAACGGTTGATTTAACGCAATACCGTGTAATTTTCTGGGATTACGATAATTATAATTCAAATATCAGCATTCCAGCAGATGCAGTTACTGCCTGCCCGGCACTTACAAGTTGGTATCAGAACGGTGGTAATTTCTTATTGAGCAATTGGGCTGTTCAGTATTATTTAATATGGGTCGCATATCTCAAAATTATATTTCTCCTTGCTTGCAGTTTGGAACAGGTCCAGGATCTGATAATGGAGATGTATGGTCGGTTGAAACCACCATCGGTGCAGACTTTAATGATACTTTGCATGATGAAAGTGGGCATCCAATATTCAATAATATTACCATGTCTGTATCCAATGAGTTGAAATATTTTCCAGTTATTGGAAATGGATGGAAGCATAATCATAATGCTATTCTGAATAATTTGAATTCATACTATGGCAATGTTCCTTATTATTTTGAATCAACCTATGTTGATTTTAATAATGCTAATAATACAGTTTGGCTTGGTCAATGGTACGAATGGAATGGTTATCAGATGGTAGGTATGCTTGAATTTTCTTCCAACCTCTACTTTTAATGGACATGGTCTTTGGTTTGAATCGGAGGAGTTGAGTTTGATGGTGATGATGACACGGGAGGCAATCCATATCAAAGTAATATTATACAATTATATACAAATGCTATTAATTATTTAAGAAATCAATAGTAAATAAGATCTTTCAGGAGTAAACCTCCTGAAAGATCATTTTTTTTAAATAATGATTTAAAAAAATATAAGCATACAAACTAATTTGACTATTATAATTAATATCCAATGAATAATTGAATTTTGATTATGCTTTAAGGACGGATATTTTCTGGTAAACAATATTTTAATTGATTTTAATGATCGAAGTGTTTTTAAAATTTAATATAGAGTAAATAAAAATGCTGTTTAAATCAATTGAAAAAATTACCTAATTAATAATTCTACAATTTTCTAAAATATCATTTATGATCAAAGAATGCTTATTCATATTATTTTGTATGTTTATTTTTAGTTCCTGCAAAAAAAATGATTCTATAAATCAGTCAGGTACTTCAGATACAATTCCACAACTAATTTCCTTAACAGAATCTGATCTACGACCATTTTATCATTTTACGCCCGCAGTAAATTGGATGAATGATCCAAATGGGTTGGTATATAACAATGGAACGTATCATTTATTTTATCAGTATAATCCATACGGAAATACCTGGGGAACACCTAGCTGGGGACATGCTACCAGTGCTGATCTTTTTAGATGGCAAGATTTACCTATTGCAATACCTTCGGATACATGTGGTATTTTTTCAGGAAGTGCAGTAGTTGATTCATTAAATACTTCCGGATTTCAAAAGGGATCACAACCAGTAATGGTTGCAATGTTTACAGATAACAGTTCTATAGTTTATCAAAATGAATGCATAGCTTATAGCAATGATGGAGGATCTACTTGGACTAAATATTCTCAGAATCCTGTAATTCCTAATAGTACACAACCAAATTTTAGAGATCCCAAGGTTTTTTGGTTTGCCCAAGGTAATTGCTGGGTAGTGGCATTAGCTGATGGCAATCAAATCATGTTTTATTCATCTCCTGATTTAAAAAACTGGTCTTATTTAAGCGCATTTGGAGCTAATAATGGTGCTCACGGTGGTGTTTGGGAATGTCCAGATTTATTTCCCCTGACTATACCTGGTACAAACACTACTAAATGGGTATTAATGGTTAGTTGTAATCCTGGGGGTCCTAATAATGGTTCTGCAACACAATATTTTATCGGCAATTTTGATGGAACGACTTTTACTCCTGAC
Organism: uncultured Bacteroidota bacterium; assembly: GCA_963766305.1. Lineage (GTDB taxonomy): Bacteria > Bacteroidota > Bacteroidia > Bacteroidales > JAAUTT01 > JAAUTT01. The sequence goes on along the minus strand of CAVYAE010000031.1, from coordinate 13,296 downwards.
AATTCAAATACATCTTGGATAGATTATGGAATGGATGATTATGCTGGGAATACATACAATAATATTCCAAGCAGTGACGGTAGAAGGATTTTTATCGGATGGATGAGCAATTGGCTTTATGCAGGTTTGTACCTACAACCACTTGGAGAAGTACAATGACTATACCACGCATTATTACCCTTTCAAGCAGTGGAGAAAGTTTGCTTATAAACCCAGTAACGGAAATTCAAAATTATGAAACGGGTACACCTGTAACTTATACATCCATGGCAGATTCGGTAAATATTCCCGACAATTCTATTATTCAGACCGCATCCTATGAATTAGATTTTTCCGTTGATTTTAGTAAAACAAGTAATATGACCTTGACAATTGGTAATTCAGAGGAAAAATTAAAAATTAATTTTAATAAAACGAATTCAATTGGTACAATTGATCGCAGCAGAACTGGCCAGACTGGTTTTAATGCATCCTTTGCCGGGATAATGACCTGTCCGTTTACTCCTATTTCAGGCCAGCTAACTAATTTTCAAATTTTTGTTGACAAGACATCCGTAGAGGTATTCACTAACCAAGGAGCGATTGTCATGACAGCAATATTTTTCCCATATTTTCAATATTATGCCTTGAATCTTTCGTGTGATGTTAATTCTTTGGCTTTAAGCAATTTTAGTCTGAAAGGAATCAATCAAAGTATAAAGCGGTAATATAAGTTTTTAATTTAATGTACAAATTACATGGTTTAATAATAACATTAAAACATTTACTAATCTTCAATTTTCAAATGAATACTTTAAGCATAATATTATGAAAAAAGCCAGATTGCACATTGGGATACTAGTTTTATCTAATATACTGTTATGTTTTAATTTAATGGCACAAATAGATACGACTGGTGCAAATGAAAAATACCGACCGCAAATCCATTTTACACCTCGTGCAAACTGGATGAATGATCCAAATGGGATGGTTTTTTACGATGGTGAGTATCATCTATTCTTTCAATATTTTCCTAATTCAACGTATTGGGGACCGATGCATTGGGGCCATGCGGTAAGTAAAGATCTAATTCATTGGACAAGATTACCTATTGCTTTGTACCCAGATAGTTTAGGTTGGATTTTTTCAGGAAGTGCTGTAATGGATGTAAACAATGCTTCAGGTTTAGGTTCAATAGACAAACCTGCCATGATTGCTCTATTTACATATCACAATTCATTGCTTGAAAGAAATGGCAGTAAATCATTTCAATATCAAGGTATTGCGTATAGTTTGGACAAAGGTCGTTCATGGATAAAATATAAAAAAAATCCTGTAATTAGTAATCCTGGGATACGAGATTTCAGGGATCCCAAAATTACTTGGAATAGTAAAACAAATAAATGGAATGTAGTTCTGGGTGCAGGAGACCGGGTTAGAATTTATTCAAGTACAAATTTACTGGATTGGAATTATGAAAGTGAATTTGGTGTTAGAAACGGATCACATGGTGGAGTTTGGGAATGCCCAAATCTTTTCCCGTTGAAAGTTGAACTTTCAAAAGAAGTGAAATGGGTATTATTGGTAAGTATTAATCCAGGCGGTCCCAATGGTGGTTCAGCTACTCAATATTTCATTGGGGATTTTGATGGTCATCAATTTAAGCCCATCGATACCTTAACTAGGTGGATTGATTATGGTAAAGATAATTATGCTGGTGTTATATGGTCTGGAATTCCATCTTAAGATGGTCGGAGTATTTTTATGGGCTGGATGAATAACTGGCAATATGCAGACAGGGTACCGACACTTTCTTGGAGAGGTGCAACTTACGTTGGCCAGGGAACTTAAACTAATTAATGAAAGCAATTTATACACCTTAATTTCAAATCCTGTAAAGGAACTTGAAAGTCTAAGAAGTATGGTTGTAAGTCCTCAAATATTAAGAGTGAAAGGGGATATGGATATTAGTCAACTTGTTCCATTTAATAAAGCACCTATTGAAATACTCATAAAATTTAACCTTAAAAAATATAGAGAGTTCAATTATAATAATGGGAAAATAGGAATTCAACTCAGCAATCAAAAATTAGAAAAGATTCAGATTGGGTATGATCTTTCAAAGGAAGTGTTTTTTATAGATCGTACGAAATCTAGTAACATAGCAGTGAATGATGCATATAGAGGAATATTTGAAGCTCCATCTTGTCTTATAAAAAGTGACACACTCATTATGCATTTATTTATTGATAAAGCATCCGTTGAGTTATTTGGACAGAATGGAAAAAGCATTATGACGGATACATTTTTTCCATCTGAGGATTATGACCAACTAAATGTCTTTTCTAAAGATTGTGAAATTAATGTCTTTGAATGCAAAGTATGGAAATTAAATTCGATTTGGTAAACCTAGGCTATTAATTATATAAACTATTACTATGAATATTTCTTTATTACGTTGGGTAACATTTGTTGCCATAAAATGGGGGATTGTTATTTGGACTGAATATGGCTGGAATATCTGGAGCAATCCCATTTTTAAAAGAATACTTTCTACTTGATGATCTGGTATTAGGTATGGCTGTGAGTTCCATTATGATTGGCTGTCTGGTAGGTGCATTGGCAGTTGGTTCTTTCAGTGATAAATATGGCCGAAAAAAATTAATGATGGTGACAGCAATTTTTTTTATGATATCTGCATTGGGTTGCAGTCTGGCTCATAATCTTTGGTTTTTTATACTGTCTAGAATTATAGGTGGAATTGCTGTTGGTTCTGCATCTGTATTAGGTCCGACCTATATCTCTGAAATTGCTCCTGCCGAAAGAAGAGGAACCTTGGTTTCAAATAACCAATTGGCAATTGTTATTGGAATTTTATTAGCTTATGTAATTGATTATAGCTTAGTAAATGTGTTAAATGGATGGCGGTATATGCTTGCAGTACCATTTATTTTTGGATTGCTTAATCTTATATTATTGAATATTTCTTTTCCAGAAAGTCCACGTTGGTTGGCAAAAATTGGGAAAACAGATGAATCTTATTCCATATTCCAAAAAATTGGAGGTAATGCGTATGCGGCAGAGGAATTAATAACTGTATCCAAATCATTAAACAAACATGACAATGGAAATGATGCAAAGTTTTCAGAGTTATTTAAAGGTAAATTTGCTTATATTATGCTATTAGGGACTATATTAGCTGTTTTTCAGCAAATTACAGGAATAAATGCAGTGGTTAATTATGCCCCAAGCATTTTTCAAAAAACAGGTGTAGGAGGAGATACTGCTTTATTGCAATCTATTATTGTTGGATTTGTAAACTTTATATTTACTATAGTTGCTGTTCGGTTAGTTGATATTTGGGGTCGAAAGACTTTATTACTTCTTGGATCTGCGGGAATGACAATTTCCTTGATCTATCTGACCCTTACCTTTGCATTTAATGCTTCCAATAGTTTAGGTGTATTGATATCACTCTTGGCATACATAGCATTTTTTGCTGCTTCTTTAGCTCCTGTAATGTGGGTTGTTACTTCAGAAATGTATCCTACACGTTTAAGAGGTATTGCTATGTCTTTTTCAACCGGAATAAGTTGGGCGTTTACTCTGTTGGTAGTTCAATTTTTCCCCTGGCTCTTAAATAACTTGGGAGGAATGATAAGTTTTGGATTATTTGCTGGTTTTAGTTTACTAGCTTTTATATTCATTAAATTTTATATCCCTGAAACCAAAGGTAAATCATTAGAACAGATTGAAGCGGATTTAGGACTCTTAAAATAAGGTGTGTATGAATAAGAATTTTATTGTAGTTGGGATTGGAGAAATTTTATGGGATATGCTTCCAAATGGTAAGGCAATTGGAGGCGCACCTGCCAATTTTGCTTATCATGCTGGTGAGCTGGGTGCTCAAGGCTTTGTGATTAGTGCTATTGGAGACAATCCATTGGGGAAGGAATTGTATTCAAGCCTTTCAGAATATAATTTAAAATTAAAAATTAAGAAGGTTAATTATCCGACAGGTACAGTAATGGTATCCCTTAAAAATGGGATTCCCAATTATGAGATCATTCGAAATGTTGCATGGGACTTTATCAAGTTAAATTATTCAGATAGTTTATTAGCAGAATGCACTGATGCTGTATGTTTTGGAACATTAGCTCAACGAAATGAAATTTCAAGAAATTCAATAAGAGATTTTGTTTCTAGGACATCTGAAAATGCTTTAAGGGTTTTTGATATTAATCTACGCCAGAATTTCTACAGCAAAGAACTCATAGAGGACTCTTTAATATTGGCTAATATATTAAAAATTAACGATGAGGAATTGACTATCGTATCGGAATTATTTGGTTGGACTGGAACTCCAGCTTTTTTATGTAAAAGAATCATGGCAACATTTAAACTTAAAATGGTTGCATTGACTTGTGGGGAAAATGGAAGTTATTTGTTTACAGAAGATGATTCATCGTTTATGTCTACTCCACGAGTTGAAGTAAAAGATACTATTGGAGCGGGAGATTCTTTTACAGCTGGATTAGTAATGGGATTGCTCAAAAATAAGCCTATTAAATTTTGTCATAAACTTGCTGTATTGATATCATCCTTTGTATGTGAAAATTATGGGGCAATGCCTAAACATACTGGGTTTTCAATGACACTTTAAAATAGCATTATACTATTTTAAGCAGGAATTAAACATTATTCTGATTTATATATATCATGAATTTCACCTTTATAAAATATGTTTCCTTTCATATTGTAACATTTGTTTTAATAATATTTTGCTATTCCTGTAGTCAAAAGCAAAATCAAATAATTGGTTTTTTCTTACCAAATAAAACAGATGCAAGGTATCTAAAAGATATGCAGTATTTTACAGAGAAGGCAAATGAACTTGGATATAAAGCGATAACTCAGTTTGCTGATAATGATGCTAATTTGCAGGAAAAACAAGTAAAAGATTTAATCGATAAGGGAGTAAAAGTTGTTGTTATTTCATCTGTAAATCAGAATCTGGCGGCCTCAATAGTACGTTATGCACATGAAAATGGAGTTAGGGTTATTGCATACGAACGAATTATAGATAATTGTCCATTGGATTTTATGGTTGGATTTGATCATAAAATTGTTGGTGAATTACAAGCACGTTATTTGATTGAAAAATGTCCCAGAGGAAATTATATTATAATTGGGGGTGATAAGCAAGATAGAAATGCTGAATTAATTTATGAAGGTCAAATGAAAGTTTTAAACCCACATATAGCTTCCAATAGCATTAAAATTATTTATCAAACATTTGTGGAAGATTGGGCGCCGGATAATGCCTATCATATTATTAAAAGGATAAAGGATTTAAGTGGAGAACGTATTGATGCAGTTTTATCAGCCAATGATGGAATGGCAGGAGAAATTATTCATGCCCTTGATGAGAATCAAAATAATGGATCATATTGGATAACTGGATTAGACGCGGATTTAGAAGGATGCAAACGTATTGTTCAGGGCAAACAATCCATGACCATATACAAACCCTTTCAAAAACTGGCAGATATCTCAGCAGAATTAGCTGTTCAAATATTAAAACGTGAAAATAATTTGAAGGCTAGGGATACAATATTTAATGGGAAATTCTATGTCCCAATTTTTTTATTGCAACCAGAATGTGTTGACAAAGAGAATATAAATAGTACTGTAATTAAGGATGGTTTTCAAAAAAGGGAAGATGTTTTTCAATAACTAATTTATTATTTTGATATATATTAACGTCTTTTTATTTACAACTATATAATATATAGATAGATGATATATTCAAAGCAAATACTTATTTTACTGTACACAGGACTTCTAATCCTGGTTGGAACAAATTTAAATGGGCAAAGGATCGCTCAATTTTGCTTTGATGAACAATCTGGTGTAAATACAACTATTGATTCGGTATCACAGGTAGTTTTTAACATTAACAATCAATTCAGTCGTCCTGAACGAATAACTGGGATATTTGGTAATGCCCTTCGATTGGATGGGTATTCCACATGGGCAAGCAACGAAACATATCAGTTGAATGGAATTGTGAATCAAATGACCATATCTACTTGGTATTCAACGGAAGCTTTTAATTATGGTAATCCGGCTATAATTAGTCAAATAAATTCCAATAAAGGTTTTTCACTGGATGTTGGTCCATATGGCAATGTAATACTTGAATTTTATGTAAACGGAGATTATTATTTCGTTGAAACTGAAAAAGTTATACCGAAATATGTCTGGAATTACATTGTTGCTACAATAGATCTTCCTAATAATCAGGCAAGTATTTGGGTTAATGGTGAACAATGGTCAACTGGATTTATAAGAACTAATTCCAGTTTTGAATTAAGTCAGACGCCATTGTATATTGGAAAGCATAGTAAAGATAGTACGGCAAATGGATTTTTGATTTCAGCTAGTAATGGAGCTATAGATGAAATTGACATTTATAAGAATATTCTAACAGATAGTGTTATCCGTTCCATGTATCAGGCGCATTCGACCGTTGTTCCAGATTTAAACATTAATCCAGCCGTTCGTATGCCGGAGACTTTTTACGACCCCAATACCATGCTATGCCTAATGCTGTGTGGACAAATGAGCCTTATGGGTTGGTCTATTATCAAGGAAATTATCATTTATTTTTCCAAAAGAACCCTAATGCTCCACAACTTTTTTTTATGCATTGGGGTCATTTAATAAGTTCAGATTTGGTTAACTGGACCGAGCAAAAAATTGCTCTGGCACCAGGTATTGGATTTGACAATTATGGTGTATGGTCAGGTTGTTCTATTAAGGATAGCATGGGAAACCCAACCTTATTCTATACTGGAGTAAATGGCATTCAGGCAGGTATCGGAAAAGCAAATTCAAACGATTCTGCTTTGCAATATTGGGAAAATTATGAATATAATCCTCTTATAGCTTCTCCTCCATCAGGTTATGAAACAATGGATTTTAGAGATCCAACTATCTGGAAATCTGATTCAATCTACTATATGATTGTAGGATCCGGACTACAAAATAACGGTGGTGGAATATTATTTATGTATTCCTCACGAAATCTAACTAACTGGACTGCAATGAATCCATTGTTTCAAAGTAGTGATGTTTCTGAATCAGGTTATTTTTGGGAAATGCCATTTTTCTTTTCTTTACCCCATAATCTCTATATTTTAGGGACAACTCCAATTCCTACGGAAACAACAGCAGCAGCGACTATATATTGGATAGGAAAATGGGAAAATAATAGTTTTACTCCTTTGCATAATTTTCCATCAAACTTGGAACTTATTAATGGAAAATTGCTTTCTCCCTCATTGAATTACGATACGGCAGGAAGATTAACTTACATTGGTATAATTCCAGAGGACAGAGATGTTTCGGATCAGATTAATGCTGGTTGGAGAAATACTTTTAGTCTTCCTCGAGTAATTCGACTGCTAAATGATACCCAAATAGGTCAAATTCCGCATCCTAATTTATGTCGACTACACCAGAATGAAGTGAGTATCTCTAACAGGACGATTCTTCCAGGGCAAAATAATAACTTACCTGAAGTTTCAGGAAACCAATCAGAGCTTCAATTTAAAGTAAAAGCAGATTCTGCTTCTAGATTTACAATACAAGTATTTAAAAGTCCTGATTCTGCCGAATATACATCTATTATTTTTGATCTGGCAGAAAATACCATAATGCTATCCAGAAGTCATTCATCTTTAAATACTGGTGCAAATTTAGATATTCGGTCGGCGAGTTACGTATTTGATTTTCATGATACAATTCGCGTTGATGTATTTTTGGATCATTCCGTCATAGAAGTTTTTGTTGATCAGTTAACTGTGTTTTCGGCACGTGTTTATCCAACCTTATTGCAAAGTCAGCAAGTTGATTTTATTGTTAACAAAGGGAGCGCTGATATTATTGAATTGGATAGCTGGACTATGGCTAGTATGAATATGTTGACAAGTTCGGAAATTTGTGAACCAGAAAATTTACCATCTTCATTTCGAAAAAATAATATAGAAACTGGAATTAATACCATTCACCAGACTCCTTGTAATATACAAGTTTACCCAAATCCTGCTAATTCATTTTTGAATATTGAATGGAAATCCTCTTTGGAAAATCCTGTGAATATTGATGTTTACGATATGACAGGTTTTAAACGAATAAGTAAGAATGTAACATTGATTAATTTTCCTATAAATTATATTACTTTAGATGTTTCTATGCTTTCCAATGGGATTTATATTCTCCATATTGCAGATGATCGGGAAGAAAATACCCAAAAATTTATCGTTTCAAAATAGAATGAATTTAAGGTCATTTTAATTGGAACGATGTAATTAATTGATTTATAATAATATTTTTGACAAACCTTTGGTCTTCTAATTTACAGATTGGTAATTACAATTAATTAAATGAATTATAATTCAGTATATCAAATTATATCTAAATTAATACAATCTTGCTGATTCCAATTAGATAATTAGTTTTATTTTATATATATAGCTTTCTAAAGAATATTATTAGTGCTCAAATTAAATCATTGTTATATATTTTAAAACCTTTTTGATAATCTAAAACATTCATTAGATAATTTATAAGAATGAACAAAACTTTGAGATATTATTTCATAATATTACTAATAAGTTTATTATTAGTGTCCTGTAGTAGCAAAAAAGAACATATATATACTATTGGATTTTCACAATGTACTGGAAATGATTTGTGGAGAAAACAAATGATAAATGAAATGAAGATTGAAGCTTCATTTTACGACAATATTCGTTTAATAATTGAGGATGCAAATGGCAACAGCAACTTACAAGTTCAACAAATTAAAAGTTTGATAAATAAAAAGGTGGATTTGCTGATTATTTCACCCAATGAATCTGAACCAATTACTCCTGTTGCAGTAAATGCATTTGAAAATGGGATTCCTACTATTTTGATTGACAGAAAAATTAATTCTGATAAATATTCTGCATTTATTGGTGCTGATAATTATGCTATTGGTAAGTATGCTGCTATGTTTCTTGGAAATCTAGTAAAAGAAAAGGCTGAAATTCTTGAAATTTGGGGATTGGATGGTTCATCTCCTGCACAGGAGAGACATAAGGGGTTTATAAACCAATTGAAATTATATCCCAATTTATCCATTACTGGAACTGTTAAGGGTATGTGGACAAAACAGGATGCTTTCAAGAAGGTTTTGGAAATAAATGATATTAATAGGTATTCAATAATATTTGGGCATAATGATGTAATGGCTTTGGGAGCATATGAGGCGTTTCTTAAAAGGAACGTAGATATCAGGCATAAAATATTTGTGGGTGTTGATGCATTAAAAGGTAAAGATGGTGGTATTCAAAATGTTATTGATAAAAAGCTCAATGCTACCTTGATGTATCAAACGGGTGGAGGCAAAGCTATTCAGGTAGCTTATAAGATTTTATGCGGCCAAAAATTTGAAAAGGAATATAAGTTAAATACAGCCATTGTTGATAATTCTAATGCTGAAATTTTGCAATTGCAATCTATTGAAATTAATGATTATATGGACAAAATTGAAACACAGCTTCGAAAAATAGTCCAACTTGATAATAAATTTAACAACCAAACTACCTTATTATATTTTTCTATTATTTTTATGTTAATCAATTTTCTGTTAGCAATTTTACTTTTTGCAGCTTATCATCATACCAGGCGAATTTATAACGAATTAAAATTGAAGAATGATAAAATTATTCAGCAAAGAGAAGAATTATCGCAGCAACGGGAACAATTGGTTATTATGAATAATAAAATCGAAGAGGTTTCAAATCAAAAACTTAGATTTTTCACCAATATTTCACATGAATTTAGAACCCCGTTGTCATTAATTATATCTCCACTTGAACGAATAATTGAAATAAATAAAAATCCTGAGATTAATCGTGAAATTGTCGTTATGAAAAACAATGTCGATTTGCTGTTAAGATTAATCTCTCAACTTTTAGATTTTAGGAAAATTGAAGATGGTAAATTGAAATTATTTGTTAAAAAGACAAATATTGTTAACCTTATTAAGAACATTAAAATTGTATTCAATTACCAAGCTACGATAAAGGAAATTAATTATATATTGAACTTAAATAACATAGATGAATTGGATGTTTATATAGATAACGATAAAATTGAAAAAGTTCTTTTAAATGTACTTTCCAATGCATTTAAGTTTTCTAAAAAGAATGGAACTATTTGCATTGAGCTGATAGATCATCCAAATGAAATTGAAATTTTGATTTCTGATTCAGGCAAAGGAATGGATTCAGAACAAATTTCTAAAATCTTTGAACAATTTTATCAAGGCAAAGAGGATTACAATAGTGGAACCGGAATTGGACTTAACCTTGCAAAAGAGTATATTGAAATGCATCAAGGCTATATTGAAGTTAATAGCGAAATTAACGAAGGAAGTTCATTCAGTATACATTTAAAAAAGGGTATAGATCATTTAAATCAACATGAAATATCTTTTATGGATGATTTGGAATTTAATCAAACGGTATTTAATGAGAAATTCATAGAAAATGAAGTAACTCCAAATAGTGATTCTCTTGATTTTGAAAAGGGTGAACATTGTTTACTGATTGTGGAGGATAATGTGGATATGTGTTTATATCTTAAGAATACTTTAAATCATAATTATACAATTTATACCGCATTTAATGGTGTTGATGCATTTCAAGTGTTAAAGGATAATAGCGTAAGTTTAATTGTTTGCGATGTCTTGATGCCTGAAATGGATGGATTTGAATTTTGTTGTAAAATAAAAAATGACATTGCATACAGTCATATTCCTGTTATATTACTGACTGCTCTTACAGGTGAAGAAAACCTTATAAATGGATTGCAATGCGGAGCTGATGATTATCTTTACAAACCGTTTAATGTTAAACATTTGGAACTTAAGATTAGAAATTTAATTCTTTTTAAAAGAAAATTAAGAGATTCCTTTATTCAGGAATTTTTAGGTTCGCCTATGGAAATTCCACAAGATTCAATGGATAAAACGTTTTTAAAAAAAGTCACTCATATTTTAGAAATGTACATTTGCGAAAACGATATCAGTATTGAAAAAATAAGCAATGAAATTGGTATGTCACGAGTTCATTTATATAGGAAAATTAAAGAATTAACTGGATCATCTCCAAGTGAATTTTTTAAAATTTATAAAATAAAAAAATCTTTACCCTTATTGAAAGCTAAGAATATGTCAATAAGTGAAATTGCTTACAGTTGTGGGTTTTCCTCGCCTGCTTATTATTCAAAATGTTTTAAGGATGTTTTTAATATTTCTCCGTCGGATTTTCAATGAATAGAAACAAAAGTTTTTTTTACTCTCTAAATTAAAATGCTTTTTTAGTAAAGGAATGATATTCAATATATTTAACATTTACATTTTTCAGATTTTCTTAAAGAAAAGTAATTACCTTATTCTAATATTAATAATAATTGGAAACTAATTTATTGAATGTTTGAGCGATTTATTTGGTGTTTTTAATTTTTGAATTCGTTTATAATTTGGAAAAACTTTCAAGATTTAAATCTTCATCATCATATAATTGCAATTTTTGTTCAGTAGAATAAATGAAAATAGAAGGATATTTTCTTGGCCCAAAATCTCGAATAAACTCATTATTACAGTCTTGAAGTATTGTCACATTTTTTTTATCCATTAAATTACTGCCATTTTGATTTAAAAAGAGTCTAATTTCGAATTTACTATCAAGAGAAATTAAATAAATTGCTAATTTATCACATTCTTTATATCTATCATTCAGTACTTTAATTGCTTGTTTACAATGGTCGCATGTCACATCAAAGAATATGATTAATGTCATTTTTCCTAAAAACAGATCTTTATTTGTAAAAGATGTATTATCTAAGGTGCAGAAACGAAAAGGTGGAATTTGATTCGATGGTGTTTGGGTATAAGTATTTGATAATAAAAATAATAAATATATTGAATTAACAATTATTTTATATGGTTTTAATTTAATTTGATTCATTTTATCAATATTTTAATATTAGTAGTTTATTATTTAATAATTAGTAAATGATCATTTTATTTGATGTCAATTTTGAAATATTTATTTCTATTTAATTAGTAATTTTTCTAGTTATTTAAATTATATTTCAAATTAATTATTGTAATTGAAATGAAAGATAGTAAATATATTTAAATTTCAATTTAATATTTTAAAATAATCTAACAAAATATTAATAAAAATATTTTAGTTTGAATATTTAATTTTTGATCACCTTATATTTATTATTATATAAGTAAATTTATTATTATGATTGATAATTTTATTTAAAATTGATTTATTAATTATTTAATTTTATTTTGATTATGATTAAATATTTTTTAATCATTTTAATTTTAATGCTTTTTCTATCTTGTGAAAAGAGTAATCGAACAGTTATAATCGGTTTATCGCAATGTAACTGTAAGGATGATTGGCGAAAAATATGAATGAAGAAATGATCCGAGAAATTGGATTTTACCAAGATATAAGGATTAAATTCATAATTAAGGATGCTAAAGATGATATTACCGCGCAAAAAAGGGATATTCTAGAATTATGTAATCAAAATATTGCTGTTTTAATTGTATCACCTATTGAAGCAGAAAGTCTCACTAAAGTTATATCAGATGTTTACAATCGAGGTATTCCGGTAATTTTAGTTGACAGAAAGGTTTGTCAATTCTTACACTGCTTTTGTTGGTGGAAACAATTATCAGATTGGCATGGAGGCTGGTGAATATGTCTCAAGATTGATAAAAGAAAAGGGAAATATATTAGAAATAAGTGGACTTAAAGGTTCAACGCCTGCTAATCAGCGAACTTTTGGTTTTGATGATGAAATAAAAAAATTTCCACGAATAAAAATTATTCATTGTTTATACGGTAATTGGTCTAAAAGTAAAGCCCGGGTTTTAACTGACAGTATTTTTCATCATCTGCCAGAAGATTATATTAATTTGATTTTTGCTCATAATGATGAAATGGCATTGGGTGCTTTTGAGGCGTGTGAATCCCGACGTATAAGACCTAAAATTCTTGGAATTGATGGATTGGCTATGCCTGGTTGTGGAGTGGATATGGTAATTGACAAAAAAATTGATGCAACATTTCTTTATCCATCTTGTGGTGATAAGGCCATTCAAATAGCGCTTAAAATTATTGTCATGAACATTTTAATAAAAGAAAATTTGATTCAGAGTACGTATCCAAT